>JAVKCM010000102.1:0-156693 GCA_040222735.1 Fuerstiella sp.
CAAATCAAAGCAGCAGTCACAGCAGACTTCGTCTCTCGACTGCAAGATAGCCGCCTCGATGTTACTCTGACGCTGGGGCGACGGCCGCGACGGCTCATCGCCCCGGCCTGCTGCGCTGTCTGAAGGAGAATCGCTGATGCCATACCGGGTGAACACTGCTGCCGTATCCGTCTGGACGAACCTGCCTCTTTTCCTGCTGCTGTTGCTGCCACCGCCGATTTCATCTGCGGACGACAGTGCCGCGGATGCCCGTTCACATCCGCTCAATGCCGCAGAGCGGACGGCACTCACGCAGAAATACCAGACGCTTCTGGATCGGCTGCCGGCTCCGAAAGCCGGTGACGCCGACGCCATCTCAGTCCATTCGCGCCGCGGAGATGCTCTGTTTTTTCTGAGCAGGTTTCCGGAAGCGGTACGGGCCTATCAGGCGATGGTCACGCTGGACAAATCTCTGGACGCCTCACACTGGCGACTTGGAATTGCTTTGTTCTTCGCCGAGCAGCCGCAACAGGCCGTGCAGCAGTTTGAAAAATACCATTCCTTCGACGACGTGGACCGAGAGAACGGAATCTGGCGTTATCTTTCACAATATCGTGCCACCGACGGTACGACGGCTCAGAAGGAACTGCTGCGGTACGAAAAGGATGACCGCGAACCTTTTCCGGCGGTCTACCGACTGTTTGATGGCAGCCTGACAGCGGAAGCGGCGCTGGCCGGTATTTCGGATCAGTTGCCCGCTTCAGAACGTGACAAACGCCTGTTCTACACAGAGCTGTATATCGGCATGCACATGGTTGTGCAGAAGAAGCCCGAGCAGGCAAAAAAATATCTGTCGCGGGCCGTTTCACGGCAATGGCCTCGCGGCAACGGGTTCGGCCCGAATTACATGTGGCATGTCGGTCGAGTTCAGCTGGAAGCACTGCTCAGCAGGCCGACCGACACCAGCCTGAAGCCGGAATGACCGTCGGGGCTCAGGCCTTCCCACGCAGGTCGTCGACCCACCGCGTGACCCAGTGCAGCGGCAGCCCGATATGGGCAACGTGCACGTCACCGGTAAAGGCGTCGGCTCCGGCTGCGGCGAATCCGGTCTTGGGAGCGACGAACGTGACGGTCTGGACGGCCCGGATGCATTCGCCGTCGGCGGTTCCTGAATCAGCGTCCATGCCGGACGGTAAATCGACGGCCAGGATTGGTGCTTCCGATGAATTGGCCGCGGCGATCACGGTGCGGAACGGATCGCGGACGGCTCCGCGAATCCCTGTGCCCAGCAGACAATCCACGATCAGGTCCTGGTTGTTGAGTGCAGTGAGTCGCTGACCGATTTCTTCCGGCGTCAGTTCGTCGGCCACGTCGCCACCCGCAGCCTGCCAGACCTGACGATTGAAACCGGCGTCCGGTGTGAGGTCTTTCCCGGCAGCCAGCAGAATCACCTGAGGGCAGATTCCGTGAGCGCTTAGTTGTCGAGCCAGAGCGAAACCATCGCCGCCGTTGTTTCCGGGACCGCACAACAGGACGATGGACTTCAGGTGATGCGGCAGCCGCAGAATGGCGTCACAGACCCCGCGTGCCGCATTTTCCATCAGAATCGGGCCGGTCAGCCCCAGTTCGTCGACCGCGGCCTTGTCCAGTTTTCTGACTTCCTGAACAGACAATTGCATTAATTGACTCCTGCGGTTCCTGATTCGCATTCTGACGGCGGTGCCGATCAGATGAAGTATAACGATTTCGACCGAACCCTGGGGCGGCCGACGGGTTTCCTGCAAGAAGGCGGCAAGGAAAGGCGAGAACTGCCATGACGGTTGCTGCGAACCTGCTAGGATATGTGCCGGACCGGGATGCCGGTTTCTTGAGTGTCTGACATCGTGAAAGTAACTGCAACTTGCTGGATTCGTTTAACGATCGCTGGGCTCTGGTCACCGGTGCTTCCTCAGGCATCGGGGCTGAGTTCGCTGCGCGGCTGGCCGGCCGCGGCATGCACCTGATTCTGGCCGCCCGGCGCACGGACCGGATGAGTGAACTGGCTGAAGACCTGCTCACGAAGCACGGAACCAAGTGCCACATCGTCACCATTGACCTGTCTGAAGCGGACGCTGGCGAGAAGCTGTGGCAGGAGATCGAGCGTCTGGGCGTCGATCTGGAACTGCTGGTGAACAACGCCGGCGTCGGCTTGATCGGCGAAATAGAAACCACCGAACCGGCCACGGTCAACAGCATGCTGAATCTGAATATTCGCACGCTCACCGATCTGACGTACCGCGTTCTGCCGGGCATGCTGCAGCGTGGCCACGGGGCCATCATCAATGTTTCGTCGGTGGCCGCCTTTCAGCCGGTGGCGTTCATGGCAGCCTACGCGGCCAGCAAATCGTATGTGCTGCATTTCAGCGAAGGACTGTGGGCGGAAGCTCGCAGCCGCGGCGTCACAGTCCTGGGCCTGTGTCCGGGCGTGACCGCCACAGAGTTCTTTCACGCAGCCGGTGCGCCCGGCTGGCTCAGCAAACATTCCGCTCAGACGCCTCAGCGAGTCGTCAAGAAGGCGTTGACGGCGCTGGAAAAGCGACGGCAATATGTGATTCCCGGCTGGAAGGATTATCTGGTCAGTCTGCTGGTGCGAATCGCCACGCGTCGCACGGCGGTGAACGAATCGAAACGCTATTTTCGTCCGGGAAAACGCGGCGAAGACGGCACTGCGTCGTGATTCAGTCGGCACAACCCCCCGCTGATCTGCAATCGTCGCCGATTCCTGCCCGGTTCGATTATCCGGTAGTCACTCCAGATACTAGACTCTGGGAAGTCATATTCTGCTGACATTCGTTTTCGCCGCCCGCCACGATGGATTTGCAACCGACTGATCCAGAGCTACTGAATTCCGTCGCCGAACAGGTTCGATCGGACCGCAGCCCCGCGCTGCTGATTCTGGCCAGCGCGGAAGGGCAGCCGGTTGCCGTCAACCTGACCGGGCGGCGTTTTCTGGCCGCCGGAGACCTGACGGCGTGGAACGATCTGCTGGAAATATCCGACCTTCCGAAGTGGCAGCAGCTTTTGACCGACGCCTGTCTTCGTCAGACGCCCCTTGAGGGTTGCTTCCGGCTACAGCGTTTTGACCGCGCCCTTCGCCGCTTTATGCTGCGTGCTGAGCCCGGCTACAATACGGACGGAACGTTTGCCGGACTGCTGGTTTCCGGTCTTGATATTACCGACGCGGTCCCGCCGGCAGAATCGACTGCCGTCACCGCGGACACTACGGACTCACTGCAA
The DNA here is from genome assembly GCA_040222735.1 of Fuerstiella sp. Classification (GTDB taxonomy): domain Bacteria; phylum Planctomycetota; class Planctomycetia; order Planctomycetales; family Planctomycetaceae; genus Fuerstiella. The sequence continues at coordinate 3,256 of JAVKCM010000102.1, forward strand.
CCCGCATCAACTTTGGAACCCGAAGAAGCTGCTCTCTGGCACGATGCGCTGGTCACCGTGTCCACCGTGATCGGTGGCTGTGTCGATCTGCTGCCGGATTTGATTCCCGAGTCGGATTCCGGAGAACTGACAGAGGTGCTGCGACGGCTGAAAGCAGCCAGTGATCTGCTGAGGCAAACGGTCAGCGACCTGCGGCGTGCCGCCCGATCCGCTCATATTGAATCGTCATCAGCAGATTCATCAGCAGATTCATCAGCAGATTCGTCGCCGGATTCGTCGCCGGATTCATCGTCGGACGCAGCGGCAGATTCAGCGGCCCCGCTGGATTCTCAGGAGCAGGGCTCCGACCGGCCATGAGAGTGACGCCTCGCAGTCATTGCTAAGGTGAGCGGCACTGTGTCAGCGGAACCGTGACAGCAGCATTGTGACAGCAGCATTGTGACAGCGGCACTGTGACAGCGGCACTGTGACGCGTCACGGGCTGCCTTTGAAGTCAGGCCTGCCTGCGTGGCGGCTGGCCGGGGAGGCCGCGTTATGTCTTCTTTTTCATCCGGACAATCCCGTCCCAGTCGGCCGGTGCCGTGCGGTCATGTTGAGTGATCTGCAGCGCCAGAAAGTCCTGAGCACGGTCCTCGGCGGGCATGTTGTGCAGATAACGCCAGGCCTCTGCCCAGTTGCCTTCCATGAACCGCCGGACGCCTTCTTCGAAATCTGCCAGGTGCTGATTCGTCAGCTGAGGAAGCTGCGATTCGGACGGAACCAGTTCGCTCACAATCAATGAATTGTCCATCCCGTACGGCAGCACATGCAGCAGACGCCGCACGCGTCCGTCAAAATCGTCTGCACTGGCCCGGATCAGGGCGTCCAGTTTGTCGTCGATCAGAATCGGCACGTGCAGCTGCCGCGTCATCCCTTCCAGTCGGCTGGCAAGATTCACGACCGGGCCGAAGACCGTGACTTTGACCTGTTCCCGGGTGCCGATCTTGCCGGCCACGGCTCGGCCATGGGCGATACCGATGCTGGTTTCGAAATCCGTCAGCGGGTGGTCCGGATCGGCGTGAGCCCGGGCGAATTCTTCACGTATCGCCAGCGCGGCGCGACACGCGTTCAGCGGAGCTTCCTTTGAGCTGATCGGCCAGCCCCAGAACCCCAGAGCGGCATCGCCCTGGAAGTCGCCGGTGACGCCGCCGAATCTCAGAATCTGACTGGTCATCACTTCCAGGGCCAGACTCACCCGTTCCAGCAGCCCGGTCAGGTTGTCTGCCTGCTCTTCCGCCTGCTGGCTGAAGCCTCTCAGGTCGCAGAACAAGACCGTGACGTCGCACTCCCGTGGTTCCAGCAGCGACGTGTCCAGATCATGACCAAGTGCTTCCAGCACAGGGGGCGAAAAGAACTGCCGCAGCCCTGACTGCTGGCGTTCAAGTTCCCGCTGTCGCTGCAGCGAGCTTACAATTTCTGCCAGAAATTCCGTGAACTTCACATCAGCATGAATCCGCTGCTGATTAGCCCGGGCCCCTTCACCGGGACTGCGTCCGGCAACATACAGAGCCCGCGGTCCGCTGTGGTCGGGCCGTGCAGCGTGCAGTGATTCATGGTCGGGCCGCCCCGTGACGACTCCTTCAGAAAGCGGGGTGCAATACGCCCAGTTGAAGCCGGCATGCTGAGTGTAGTGACTGTCGTTTGTGTCTGTTTCGTCCCAGACATGCAGAATCGTGCGTCCCTGCTGCAGCGCATTCCGGATCAGGCGGGCGCTGGGCTGCATCGAGCCATCTGCTTCGAAACGACGTTCCTGGTGCAGCACAACGGCCCGGTCACGAGACGCGTCCATGCACACCACGGCCACTCCTTCAGCCTGATTGATTCCGGCCAGCAGCAGGTTCGCCAGCTGAACAAACAGATCGCGCTCGACTCCGGACTCACGGATCACGGCCGGCAGACTGGCCAGCACTTCGATACGCTTGTCCGCATCGTCATAACGCACCTGCTGCAGTTGCTTGCGGTCAATCGACATTTGCGTGACGGAATTGCTCCGAGGTGAATCCGACTGAGTCACCTGTTGCAGTTCAAATCGCGTCTCGCCGATCACAAACGACTGCCCGGACTTCAGGACCATGTCCGTTACCTGACGGCCATCCACAAAAACAGGGTTGGCTCCGGACTGCAGATGCTTCAGGCGAACCCCGCCGGATTCCGTCAGCAGTACGGCGTGGTGACGCGAAACGCGGTGATCCCAGTCGGCCACGATTTCGTTCTCCGACGCCCGTCCAAGATGATATTCTGCATCGTCCGCCAGCAGAAACTGGCGATCAAGCATGCGGGATCTGTGAAAAGCGAGCAGTCGGTGCATCGAACCGGGGCGGGAATTTCAACGGGCAGCGTTCAGGTGGGACGGGACGGACCGGCACAGAATATCCCGATTGAAGCCGGTTGACCATGCACCGGGTCCGGCAATTCACCCGGCCCATCAAATCAGGTGGTCAGACGCTTCTGCAGCACAAAGACCGCATCGCCCAGTTCGTCGGAAAGCGGCTGAGGCTCCTCAATGTCATACCAGAAGTCGTAGACGTCCAGCAGCTGAAATTCAGGGACACTGCGGAACAACTGCGTGATCTGGTCTGCCTGATAAATTCGCATTGGGTAGGAAGTCACCAGCTGCTGAGTATTTTCCTGAGCAGGATCCTTCACCGTCATACAGAAACGCAGCGTTTCCTGACGACTGATCCGGCTGCAACCGGTTACGTCCAGCCGAATTTTCACCGTGATGTCATTCTCCGATACGGTCCATTCCTCGTCGTCTTCCTCGTCCGCATCCGGTGGCAGCAGATGCAGACCAATGATATACAGACCGCCCGGACGCAATGATGCCGCGATATTTCGCAGATGATCCCGAGCTTCTGTTTCGGTCAGCAGATGCCGAAATGTATTGACCAGACAGTAAGCAACGTCGGCGGGAGGCTGCAGTTTCTCGATTCGCATGTCTGCCTGACGGACGTCTGCCGTCAGGCCTGCTTCGGCCAGACGCTGTTGAGCAAAGGAGACCGCCGGCCCGGACAGATCCCAACCGGTGACCTGAAAGCCACGGCGCGCCAGTTCGACCACCAGTCGACCACCACCGCATCCCGGTTCCAGCAGACGGCGGACTTCAAAGTCGCAGTACCGCTGAGCCGCGGCCACAATGAAGTCCGCTTCCAGCATCGTGTCTTCTCCGAAGCCAAGATCCCAGTATTGAGGTGCGTCGTAACAGTCAGCTGGCAGGGACACGTGCAGTCCGATTTGGAAGAAAAAAGATGAATCACAGACGCCGCCTGCCCCGAGCCCTCGGCGACCCGGCGGCCCGGCTTTGGCGGAATAAATGCACTGCCGACTTCGCCGCCGAGACGACAGGAACGTTTCCGGACAAACAGGAGCCGGACAAACAGGGACCGGCGGATTCGATCAGCGTGCCGGCGGATTCGATCAGCGTCCCGGCGGGATAGTGCCACCGACACGTTCGCTTGTCAACTCCCGAACATCACTTCGCCACGGTTGCCACCAACAATACGCGGGCAGCACACTTGTTTCAGCGGCGGTCAATCGACGGGCCTGTGAATTCGGTGGCGGGGCCTTTGGCAGGCTTTTCGCCGTCTCAGCCGCGTGCACCGGCCACGTACTCTGCGACGATGGCATGGTGAGGAGATTCGAAGATGTGTTCGGTCGAACCCTGTTCAATGATTTCGCCGGCACCATCACGCAGCCAGAAGACGGCCACCCGGTCTGCCAGCCGTCGCGCCTGAGCCAGATTGTGCGTGACAATCACCACGGTATATCGCCCTCGCAATCCCGCTATCAGGCTTTCGACCCGTGCGGCAGACAGCGGGTCCAGCGCGCTGCATGGTTCGTCCATCAGCAGCAGTTGCGGCTGCAGCGCCAGAGCCCGGGCGATGCAGAGTCGCTGTTGCTGTCCGCCGGACAACTGCAGGGCCGACATTTCCAGCCGGTCATGAACCTCGTCCCACAGTCCCACATCAGTCAGGACGCGTTCCGTGATCGCTTCAAGTTCGTTCCGGCGGCGTTCTCCGTGTTCTCGCAGCGCCAGCTGGATATTGCGACGGATGGACATTGGAAACGGATTGGGCTTCTGAAAGATCATTCCCATCCGGCGACGCAACTGGCTGGCATCCTGAGTCACGTGGTGAATATCCTGGCCGCCAACCTGCACGCGTCCCGATACGCGGGCTCCCGGAATCAGATCCGTCATGCGGTTCAGCGCCGCCAGAAAAGTACTCTTGCCGCAGCCGGAGGGGCCGACGATTGCCAGGATTTCTCCTGTGGGAACCGTGATTGAAGCGTTGCGAAGGGCCAGTGCCGTTCCGTAATGAACACACAGTTCTTTAGTGCTGATCATCGGCTGCCCTCGGGCACAACCGCGTCCCGAATGCGGCCGGCCATGCGTCGGGTCAGCAGGGTGGTGACGGCGTTGATCATCACCAGCAGGACAATCAGGACGGCTGCGGTGGTATAGGCCCTGGCGTTTCCGCCGGGCACATTCATCGCCAGATCGTAGATGTGGACACTCATGGCGCGACCTGAATCCAGCAGCGATGCCGGCATGCGGGTGACATAGCCGGACGTGAAGATCAGCGCCGCCGTTTCGGCCATGGCTCGTCCCAGCCCCAGAATCAGGCCGGCCGCGATGGCCGGGGCGGCCACCGGCAGTTCGATCTGCCTCAGGATGGTGGCCCGGCTCAGACCGAGCGCCGCGGCCGCATGACGATATTCAATCGGAACCGCGCGCAACGCCTGTTCGGTGGTGCGAACCAGAATCGGCAGCACCATGCACGCGAGCGTCAGACCACCGGACAGGATCGAGTACCCCATGCCCAGCAGCACGCAGAAGAACGCGTTGCCGAAGAGTCCGAAAACAATGGATGGAACTGCCGCCAGTGCATCCAGGCTATGTTGTACCATTCGCGTAAAGCGTGAGCGAGTACGCGTTTGTTCGGCCAGTGCGACGGCTGTCGCCAGCGATAGCGGCACGGCGACAACAAGCGTGACCATCAGCAGCAGCCCGGTGGAAACGATGATTGATCCGATACCGCCGCTGCGACCGGCATCCTGCAGTTCTGCCGTCAGAAAAGTCCACGACAGCTGTGAAAGGCCCCGCACCAGAATATCACTCAGGATGCACGTCAGTACACAGACAATCAGCGTGGCCGTGGTCCACATCAGAACGGTGGCGGAAGCGTCTCTGATCCGCTGTCTGATCCGGGCATCAGTCATGATGCAGCTCCGGCAATTCGGTTGATCAGCAGCATGGTACAGCTGACCGCTACCAGCAGTCCCAGGCCACTGATGAACAAAATGGATCGGTGATCAGCCGCCGCGTATCCGAGTTCGAGCGCCATGTTGCCGGTGAGCGTCCGAACGGGCGCGGTCAGCGAATCCGGAATCTGCACGACGTTTCCGGCCACCATCACCACGGCCATGGTCTCGCCCATCGCCCGGGATACGGCCAGCAGCACGCCGGCCGCAATACCGCTTCCGGCCGCCGGCAGGGCGATATGCCACACGATGGCAAAGCGACTGAAACCCAGTGCCGCCCCGCCGCGAATCAGTTCCGGCGGAACGGCCGCGAACGCCGAACCGGCAGTGAGCGCGACCATCGGTAGAATCATCAGTCCCAGAATCAGCGACGCCGCCATCAGACTCTGACCACTTCCGCCGACCGAGGCCAGCAGCGGCACCAGGACGACCAGTCCCCAGAGCCCGAAAACAACGGACGGGATGCCGGCCAGCAGTTCAATCAGCCGACGGTACCAGCGGGCCACCGACGGTGGAGCATAGAATTGTGCGAAGATGGCTGAACAGATCCCCAGCGGTCCCGCGACCAGGATTGCGCCGGTCGTTGTCAACAGAGTGCCGACGATCATCGGCAGCATGTTGTAACGATCTGACAGCGGGTACCAGCCTTCGTCGGTCACAAATCGGCTGATGCCGATTCTTCGCAAGGCCGGCAGCGCCTCAGTCGTCAGAAAGACAAGCACCAGCAACACCACAACCGCGGAAACGACGGCGCACGTTCGGGTCACGGTCCGCAACCACCAGTCACCGCTGCGTGGGGACAAAATATTGCGCCACAATGAGGTCATGTACTTCCTCTGACTGGCAATAGTCGATGAAGGCCCGAGACAACGGAGCAGGTGACGCGGACGTCACCAGGTTCAGCGGACGACTCATTGGAAACCGACCCGTCGCCACATTCTCTGTCGTGGCAGGAACTCCCTGCATCGGCAGCATTCTGATCGGCACGCCGGCGCTGATGTTGGCCTCAGCCGTTCCGATCGACACGTAGCCGACAGCGCCGGGGGCTCCCGCCACCGTCTTGATTCCGTGTTCGTTGTCTCCCACAATGACGTCCGGATGAATAGCCGGGTTTTCCATCCCGAGATAGCTAAGAAAGACCTCCAGCGTCGCTCGCCCTTCGGCCTTGTGCACCACGGTGATCGGCAGATCCGCTCCGCCGAGCTGCTTCCAGTTGTTGATTCTGTCGGTGTAGACAGAGATCACCTGGTCGTTATCAAGCTGACTGATTTCATTCCTGGCGTGCACAATCAGACAGACACCGTCGGCAGCAATCGGATAAGCCTCCAGGTCCTGTTCGCCGGCCTTCAGAGCTCGACTGGCCATGCCGATGTCGGCCGTTCCGGCGCGCACGTCGGCGATTCCTTTTCCCGATCCTCCCGACTGCACGTCGATTCGCACACCGGGGTGCTGTTGCTCAAACCGGCGAGCGATCTCGGCGGCCAGCGGGGCAATGGTACTGGACCCCGTCAGCGTCAGTCGGCCCGTGAGCTGGTTTTTTGCTCCGCTTTGATCAGTCGCCTTTGCAGCCGCAGAACTGTCTTCCCGACAGCCGGACGCAATCATCGCCGTCAGCATGCCGAGTGTCAGTACGGTTTTCCACCGCATTGTCAGTTCCTTTATTGTGTCCTGTTGTGCGTCCCGTTGTGGGTTTGGTGTTTCTGTCAGAACCGGACTTCGGTGGAAGAGGAACGGCACTAAATCCAGTTCTTTCTCGGCAGCGTTTCCGGATTCAGGTCCGCAATCGGGCTGTTCACAGTTAATCAAACGAAATCAGGCAGCAGCCCAGATTGATCGCCCGACCGCGGCGGTTGCCGCGGACAGCCTTCGCCAGCGAGTACCTCATCTGTTTGCCATCTCGTTCTGCCGTGACCAGACCCGCATCCCGCAGCACCTTCAGATGATGGGACAGCAGACTCTGCTCGACTTGCAGCGTCTCGTTGATCTCAGCCACATGCTTCGGGCCCTGCAGCAGACGTTCCACTACCGCCAGACGCGTTTCGTCGGCCAGCACCTTCAATACGCTGGCACACGATACCTGATTGCCGGAACTGGAATCAGGCAAGGTCAGTTCGTTTCCCATGGCAGCACCAACGCATGAACAGATATTCAAATGAATCACCATTCAAATAAACCGCCGTCCATGTGTCAAGCGAGCAGGTCGCCAGATGTCGGCAGCGCCTGAAGTGGCAGCGCCCTGACTTCTGCGGAACGGAGTCGAAAAAGGGTGACGCCGGGGCTGTCTGCCGGGCCGCGTTGTGCCTGAGTTTAACGGCACAAACGGATCACCGAAGTTGTGTGCGGCGCTGATCGTCTGAGCGCTTTCAATGCCCGAGTCTGTCGCTTAAAATCGTACCGTCGTTCGAATTTCTCGTCGGACGAAGCTGCAGACATCGCCATGTAGCGTTGACCGCGAAACCTCTGCAGAAACCAGAGACTTACCAGGATGGTACCATGACAGATCAGCTTCCCCGTCTCTCTTCTGCCGAACGTGACCGCTATGAATGGCAGATGTGGACACCGGACGTGGGTGAAGAAGGTCAGCGGCGGCTGAAAAAAGCCAGCGTACTGATTTCAAGGCTCGGCGGCGTCGGCGGCACGGTGGCGTATTATCTGGCCGCTGCCGGAATCGGCAAGCTGGTGCTGGCTCATGCGGGTAACGTCAAACCCAGTGATCTGAATCGGCAGCTGCTGATGAGCACCGAATGGCTGGGAAAGCCGAGGATCGTGTCGGCTGAACAGCGATTGAAGCAGCTGAATCCGAACGTTGAAATTCACACTGCTGAGGAAAATCTTTCACCGGGCAACGCGGCTGCTCTGGTTGGCGAAGTGGATATCGTGGTGGACGCAGCACCGCTGTTCAGCGAGCGATTTGCCATGAATGAAGCCGCGGTGAATCAGGGCAAGCCCCTGATCGAATGTGCGATGTACGATCTCGATGCTCAGCTGACCACCATCATTCCGGGCCGTTCCCCCTGTCTCAGCTGCCTTTATCCGACCGATCCTCCGGACTGGAAACGTGAATTTCCGGTATTTGGCGCCGTCTCCGGGACGATTGCGTCAATGGCGGCGGTGGAGGTCATCAAACTGGTGACGGGCATCGGGGCTCCGCTGATCGGGCAGATGCTCTGGGCCAACCTGCGGACGATGGACTTCCGAAAACTGCCGGTATCCAGACGCCTTGACTGCCCGGTGTGCCGCCATCTGTTCTGACAACTGTGCCGTGCGGAAAATGCAGGCCGGATTCCTGTCATCGCGTGGGAAGCGACTGTTCGCTGAGTGACCCGGCGAAAGAATCCCGACTGCTTTTGCCCAGCGAGTGTCCACCGCTGTAGTCATGGCCGGGTAGGTGCCATACTTCCGGCGGCGCGGCTGTCGACGTCAACTCTGTGTCCGACAGGGTGGCTTCCGACAGCGTGGTTGTTTCCATTGTGGCGATGTCGGTCGTGGGCGCCAGCGTATCCAGCTGAGAGACGGCACGCAGCAACGCATTGTCGGCCAGCGAGTATCGTACCTGCGACTGCAGCACCGTGAACTCGGCATCTGCCAGTCGGCGCTGCATCTGCAACAGGTTCTCCAGATACAGATCCGCCACGTCCGCACCATCGGCCAGCACGGCACGACGTGTCGCGGTATGGTCCAGAATGCGTCGCGTCCGTTCCAGGGCGTCGCGCTGCTGATCCAGCACTGCTCCGTATTTGTTTCGCTGTATGACCTGACTGCGTACGTCTTCCGTGACCAGACTGACGGTCGCCTCAAACTGTGCCTGCATTCGTCGAATGGCAATTTGAGCCTGTTCAGCAGCGGCCTGAGCGGCCCGGTTACGATAAGGGATTTCGAAATTGAAGCCGATGCCCACGCCGGGTTCGCCCTGACGGAACTGATTGACAAACGATCCGCCGATGTCATTGTTCCCCCGCAGGCCGGCGACGTATCCGGTCAGCACCATGTTCAGCACGGGAAGCACCTGGCTGGCCGCCACATCCATCTGGATCGATGCCGACTTGATTTCCCGAATGGCCTGATGAATCTCTGAGCGTTCCACAAGTGCGCGTTCGATCTGAGCTTCCGGCTCCAGCTCGCCGACACGCTTCATCGGCAGCGTCTGTGTCAGGATTTCGTGATCGGCGTAATCGGTGAATCGAGATCCGTAAATCAGTCTCAGCAGTGAATCCTGTGCACGAATGATTTCATGTTCTGCGTCGATCGCCTGGGCCAGCTGACTGGCGACTTCAGATCTGGCCCGATCCAGCATGTTCGGAGTGACGTCGATTTCAACACGCGTGGCCATTTCATCGGCAATGCTGCTGACGCGTTCGGATGACCGAACGGCCTGGCAATATTGTCCTCGAACAAGCACCAGACGCCAGTAAGCCGATGCCACTTCCAGCAGGTGGTCCTGAACTCCGATCTGAAACCGGTCGAAAGCGGAATCCTTCTCCAGTTCGGCCAGCCGCACCGGGCTGGTATTGAATTCTTCGCCACTGCCCTGCAACAGTGGCTGTTCAAGTTCGAAAGCCAGCCGGGAATTGCCCTGATGATTCGGATTGATGAATCGGGAATTGCTGCTTTGCAGTCCGAACGACTGCGAAAGCTCCAGCTCAGCACCACTGCGTGTGCGGCGACGAATTCCTCCGCTCGATGCCAGCGCCCGGCTGCGGAGTCGCTGCGCTGCTCCGTCAAGATCCGAGCCGACGGGAGTGCTGTCACGATTCCAGATCGATTCAACAAAGGTGGTCCAGTCAAAGGCGGCGTCCACGCGGTCTACTTCTGCCTGACGGATATACCAGTCGGCGTGCAGAACCTGTAGCTCCGGAGCCTCCATCAGGGCCAGCCCCAGCGTCTGTTCCAGCGTGAGCGGAAACGACGGGCGTTTTTCCAGTATCGGAGCCGTCAACTCTGTTTCCCACCACATCAGGTCGGATGAGGCAGCGGCCGAAATTCCGGGCTGGCGGTGGAATGGAGGCTGGCTGAAAGACGGCGGCCGGCTGTTGGTGAGTGGCTGAGTGAGTGGCTGAGTGGGTGGCTGCGTGGGGAGTTGTACAGCAGAGGCCGGCGGAACCTGAATTTCGAACTGATGTCCGCTTCGACGTTCTGACCTGTCGGGGGGCAGCGTGTCGGTCATCAAGAACGAATGACCGGAAACCATCGTCGGCGGATCTGCGGGCTGATCTGCACCGTTCGATGGCGTCTGCGAAAAGGCGTATCCGGACCCGCCTGTCTGCGGCGTCAGCTCAGTTTTTGAATGGTCACCGGGTGGGCCAGAGTTCCGGTTCGTTGAATGCATCCCTGACGAATTCATCGCAGTGGATGTCACCTGAGCAGTCTGTCTGCGTCCGGTTGTGAGGCCCTCTGTGTTCGGCTCCGGCTGCGACGCCGAGACGTCTGAGTACATTTCAGACGGCAGGACGCTCCATGCCGGTCCGGGGCCGGAATCTTCGGCAGTCTGTGACGATTGACGAATCGCTACCGGCAACACTGAGATTTCGCGCAGCTCGCTGGTGTGGCCGCTGGTGACGGGCTCGAACAGCGGCCGTTTTTGATGATCCAGGACGGAATAGTGAGCAGTCACCGGCTGCACGCCGGCTGGCATCGCCCGATAGGTGGATTCGCTCGGCGACACGCCGGCTGAGAGGTCAGAGGTGGCACCGGTGGATCGAGCGGCATTGGACCGAGTTCCGGCATGCCCGGCAGACTGTTGCGTCGAAGCAGAATCTGCGGCATTACCGGGCTGTGGAGTCGGGGCGATGACGGCTTGTTGATCACGAGGCGGCTGTGTCTGATTTACGACCGAGTCACGTCCCATCACGGCGGCCTTCAATCCCGACACACAGACCACAACGTAGCCGCATGCTGCGAGCAACAGACCTGCCACAACGATCGGCTTTATCGGAAGGCCCGAGGCAGACGGATGTGAGACATCGCAGGTCACAAATGCTTCCAGTGCTTTGATGAGCGCAAACAGTTCCTCTGCAACGTCAATCGACTGACCATGCCGGTTAGCTTGAGTTTTCCGGGATATCTTGCCGTATCAGTTATTCACCTTACGACGACGGCCTTGCGGCTGCATCCGCCTTGCTGTCGCCCTGTTCGGCAGATTGTGCTGGTGGCGACTCATGCCGGTCTGTCCGATGTTCCGAACTTCACTCAGGACAGTCTGCCTTCGTCCGACTGCACCCGCTTGTGTGGACACGGGACGGACGGCGGTGCCGGTTACAGCGGTCAGAACGCAAATGTCCCGTTAACGCGTGTCAGATAACGAACCATTGAAGATATGACTCAATCGGAAGCCAGTGCCGCCAGACCAGCAGAACCGGACGTCGTGCCCGCGTCGCCCGGTCACGCCCGAAGCCTGAACTCACAGATTCGATCGCTGCTGCTGGAATGCCCCTCACAGCAGCAGTTCTATGAAAAGGTGCTGCAGGTCTGCGCGCGCCAATTTTCGGCGACGGTGGGACGAGTCGATTTTCACGTCGGAGATGCGCCTCAGAGTCGGATTGTGCATGACTCACGACTGGCCAGGAACCTGGCTGATCGCTTCAGTACGGAGTACCTGGCCCCACTGTCGCAGGAAGTTCAGAAGCTGGCGAATCCGGAACCGCGGCTGAAAAGATATGAACGCGGTGATCAGAAGATGACTCTGATCTCAGCACCGGTACTGGACATCGCCAGAAACCGAACAGCGGGAGCAATCACGCTGATGCTGGGCGGAGGCAACTGGAAGTCAGATGTGGTGCTGGCACGACTGGATGGTCTGGCGGCGGTTGTGTCAACAGCTCTCGTTGCCAAAGCCGGCACCCTGACGCACAACTCACTGCAGTCGGCGCGGCCGGCGTCAGCGAATTCGACTTCCCCTGAACACAGGGATGCTTCGAAGCCGGTTGTGCCGGCGGCAGCCCGGACCACAGATCCTGCTCAGAAAATCGCAGAAGCAGCGGCGCTGGCAAAGAGTGCGGATTTTCGATCGACCAGGGAGCTCGGGTTTTCGCTCGTCAATTCACTGTGCACGCAGATGCAGGCTGAACAGGTATTCTTTGGTGTGGCGGCCAATCAACGAATTCAGGTTGAAGCGGCTTCCGGAGTCGCTGACTTCAAGGCCAGCAGTCCCGGTGTGGCTCTGGTTCGCCAGGCGATGGAAGAGGCTCTTGATCATCAGAACGTGATTGTTTCTCAGCCGCAGCCACCGGAGAACATGACGTCCCTGCCGATTCACCAGAAATGGTCTGCCGACAACAATCATGCGTGTGTCTGCAGCATTCCTCTGCCGCATGGTGACGAGATCGCGGGAATCATCAGCGTCCGTCGACCTTCGAACAGACCCTTTACCGGGGAAGAGCTGGAAAAATTCGAACGGTCACTGAAACCTTATGGTGCTGCCCTGCGAGTTGTCGAAAAGGCAAACCGTTCGGTGAAGGCTCAGTTGCAGGCCGCCGTGTCAGGTAGTGTTCGTCGCAACCTGGCGGCCGGTTCAGTGGGGCGCAAAGTCCTGATGGGCTTGTGTGCCGTGACACTGCTGTGGTTCTGCTTCGGAGCAATGACCTATCGCCCGTTGTGTCAGTCGCGTGTCACGGCTGCCGAGCTGCGGCATTTTTCCGCCCCGTTTGACGGGAAACTGCGGCAGGTTCACGTGCGGCCCGGTCAGAAAGTTAAGCAGGGAGACCTGCTGGTCGAATTTGATACGTCAGAGCTGCAGCTGGAACTGAACACGCTGGAACGCGAAATCGCGTCGGCTCAGGTTGAGCTGCGTCAGGCCATCAGCGACAACGACATGTCTGCCGCGGCCCTGACCCGGTCCCGCATCCAAGTGCTGGAATCTCGCGTTGCTTCGATCAGCCGACGCATTCAGGATGCCCGGATCACGGCTCCCGGTGACGGCACGGTGGTCCTGTCCGATCTGGAACAGCGGATCGGACAGGTGTTTTCACACGGGGAAGAGATTCTGCAGTTTGCGGCGGACGGCAACTGGCTGCTGGAAATTGAAGTTCCGGATGACATCGTCAGCTACGTCGCTGCGAATCAGACCGGCACGTTTGCTGCTGCGGCGCTACCGACGGAAAAGCTGAACTTCACGATTCAGGACATCGACGGTGCGGCGGCGGTTATGAACGACCGGAACATCTTTATCGCCCGCGCGCCGCTGGCATCACATCCTGACTGGATGAAGACGGGCATGCAGGGAACAGCTCAGGTGCAGACCGTGGATCGTCCCGTCTGGTGGGTGGCCATGCATCGAGCGGTCGACTGGGCCCGAACAAACTTCTGGCTCTGAGCCGTCCAGGACAAACCGACCGACGTCTGTGCTCCAGGTGATTTCCTGTACGACATTTTTTCAGGTGAATGGCAACCCGGAACCCCGTGACTGTTTCTGCATCAACAACCCGTCCGGCTCAGGACCCTCTGGCTCAGGCCCGAGGTGCCAGGGTAACGCTGCGTACGGATCTGCAGGTCAGTCGCCAGTTGTATCAGGGAGATCCGGTCTACGTTGTTCACGATCCGGTCGCGTTTCGCACACACCGTTTGTCGGTACAGCAGTACCGGATTCTGGCAGTGCTGAACCCCGACCAGACGCTGGCGGAAAACTTTCAGACACTGGTGGCAAAGCAGGAGTTCGACGCTGACGAGGAAAAGGTCTTCCTTGATCTGGTTTCTTCCTTTGCCCGTCTGAGTCTGGTGATGCTGCCGGGCGCGAGCGGTGCCCGACTTTTTGAGCAGCATCAGAAGCTGCGGGCGATGCGACGCAGGGGGCGTATTCTGGGAATTCTGTTTCTGCAGATTCCACTGGTAAATCCCGATCACTTTCTGACCCGAACCATCGGTCGCATGTCGTGGCTGTTCACAAAGACATTTCTGGCGGTCTGGCTGCTGGGAATGGTGGCGGCCGGAACAGTGATCGTGAGTCGTTTTGACGACCTGATTCAGCCGCTGAACGGAATTCTGGCGACGAAAAATCTTCCCTTTTTGTGGTTGGCCTTTGTACTGCTGAAGATCTGGCATGAACTGGGGCACGGCTACGCCTGCAAGGTGTTTGGCGGCTTCGTTCCCGAAATGGGAACCGTGCTGATTGCGGGCACGCCGGCTGCGTTCGTAGACGCCTCGTCAGCGTGGAGTTTTCCGGAACGTTACAAGCGACTGGTGGTGATGTGCGGCGGCATGTACTTTGAGTCGCTGGTTTTCATTCCCGCCGTTTTTGTGTGGGCGTTTTCAAGCAGTCCGATGTGGTCGTCGTGTGCTTATCAGCTGGTGATTATGGCCAGTCTGGTCACGCTTCTGTTCAACGCCAATCCACTGATGAAATTCGACGGCTATTTCATCCTGAGCGAACTGATCGGGATGCCCAATCTGCGGCCTCGCGCGGATGCTCAGATTAAGCGCCTGCTGGTCTCAGCCACGCTGGGCCTCAGACCGGCACCCTCGCCGGATTCTGCCTGGACCCGGCTGATGCTGGTCACCTATGGCGTGGCCGCCGTGATTTACAAGTTCTTTGTCGTCATCAGCATTGCGATGGTGGTGGCGATTCGGTTCCCCATGATCGGACTGGGACTGGCCGCGTTTCATGTGACAACAACCGTGGGGATGGGAGTACACAGGATGGCTAAGTTTTTGCTGACCGGCAAGGAAACAGCGCCCGTACGCGGCCGCGCCCGAACGGTCGCGGCGATCGTGCTGCTGGGGCTGCCGATCGCTCTCTGTCTGGTGCCGGTTCCGTTTGGCGTGGTCGTACACGGGCTGGTCAGTGCCGAAACAGAACACTACGTGAACGTCGACTCGCCGGGAAGGTTTGAGCACGCTCTTGTTGCCTCCGGGCAGTTGGTGCAGGCCGACACGCCGCTTCTGCAGCTCACCAATCAACGTCTGCAGGAAGATCTGACAATTGCCGAAGCCGCGCTGCGGGAAGCAGAACTCAGATGGAATGTGCTGCAGGCGAGTAATCTGACAGAGGCGGCTCGGCAGCAGGCGACGGTCCGCGAACTGCGGCAGCAGGTCAGAGAAATCAGCAGACGTGTGGGTAAGCTTGTCGTCACCGCTCCCGCCAGCGGACGCGTTGTCCGGCTGCTGGCGCAGACCGAACGTGGTCGATTTCTGGACGAAGGCACACCACTGGCAGTGGTCGCCGACGGCAAACCTCTGCTTCGAACCTGGGTCAACGAAGATCAGCTGGGCAGCATCCGGCAAACAGGTGATTCCACCGTCCGTTTTCGTATTCCCGGCCGTTCCACGACCACGTTTCGCGGTCGGGTTGTCCGCATCGAACCGGCTGCTGAAGACGTCTTTCCGGAACTCGCGCTGACCTACCTTGCGGGAGGCGAAATCCTGATCAATCCGGACACTCAACGCCCCTTCAAACCAGTGTTTCAAATTGACATCGAACCGGTGGAAGATGTTCTGAAACTGACCGAGCATGGTGCCCGGGTGATGCTGAATCTGCCACGGCGATACGAAAGCGTGGCCGGCTGGTCAGTTCGTAAATGCATGAGATTCATCCAGCAGCTGCTGGTGGCCTGAAAAACGCGACAGCTTTTGTTGAGAACAGCTGAATGATAAATCGAATGGAATATCCAATGATAAAAACCAGATTGCTTCTGCCCGGGCTGCTTGCGGCGTCCATGCTCGCTGTTGCCACTGTCTCGGCCCCAATCGCAGACGGCGATGACCTGTTGCCGCCTCGCCTGCGGCCGTCTCGCCTGCGGCCGTCTGCGGTCCGACTTGTTTCCTCTGCCGGAGTGGACGATTTTTCAAGGTCGGAATCCGATCAGTTTCACGGTGTTGTCAAGCCGGCACAGATGGCCGAACTGCCGTCGCTGGTGCCAGGGACCATCGCGACCGTTCACGTTCAGGAAGGCCAGTACGTCACGAAAGGAACACCGCTGGTCACGCTGGACGACCGTGTTCCCCGGGCTCGTCTGATGGCGGCCACGGTGGAAGCGAACCTGACCGGCGCACTGCGCCGAGCTGAAGTACAGCTGCAGCTGGCGGAAAGTCGCCTCAGCCGTGTGCAGAAGGCCGTCAGCAAGGGAGCGGGAGCGGAATTTGAACTGCTGGAAGCGACGGGGGCCCGCGATCAGGCCGAGGCGGCAGTGGCTCAGCAGCGGGACATTCTGCGAGCCGCCGAAGCAAACCGACAGCTGGTTGAAGCTCAACTGCACCAGTACACGATCGCCGCCCCGTTTGACGGACTCGTGACCCAGATTCACCGGAAGGCCGGTGCCGTCGATCCGTCGCAGAAGGTGATCACCGTAGCCAGTTTCGAACAGCTGGAAGTGGAAATGCATCTGCCTTCAGACATGTTCGGTTCGTTTCGACGCGGCGACCAGATCCGCCTGAAAGCCGGAACACCGATTGCCGGACCGGTCAGCGCGACGGTAGTTTCGGCGTCACCGATCATCGATTCCGCCAGTGATACGTTCCGGTGTCTGCTGCGGATCGACAACACGAAAACCCCCACGCGGCTGCCGGCCGGATTCTCCGTGGTCCTCGATTCCTCAGACGCCAGCCAACGTCACGCCACACGGCACACCCACGTTCGCTGAAGGCAGAGGCCTGATTCATAAAGGGACAGGCAAAATCCGGGGACATTCGATCCCGGTTCGTCTTTGACCATTATTTTTCGGTGGCCAGCGATTCCCGGGCCTTTTCAAGCAGGCGGTTCAGCTGCTTCAGTTCCTTCTGGTTCAGGTGTCCGATCAGTTTTTTCTCCAGTTTCCGAACCGGACTGTCCATCTGTTTCAACAGCCTCGCGGCTTTCGCGGTGAGTTCGATGTACACGACACGGCGATCCTGAGTGCATCGCTGTCGCAGTACCAGGTCCTGTTTCTCAAGGCGGTCCACGAGCCCGGTGATGGCCGGTACGACCTGAATCATTCGCTCGGCGACCTCCAGGCTGGGCATCGGTTTGCCTTCACCGCGCAGAATACGCAGCACGTTGTACTGCGACGGCGTCAGACCATATTCGCGAAACAGCCTGCCCATGCGATTCTGAAACTGATCGCTGGTGCGCAGGATGTTCAGCACGGCTTCCTGTTCCGGCGCTTCGAACGGGTGCACCTTCCTGAGTTCCTGCTGGAGTTTGGCCATGTGTCTGTCCGCCGGTGGTTAGGTGTGATCAGCGCCGTGATCTTCTTATATCAAGAGTTTGCACGTGAGCAATGCAACGTCAACCGGAGGCGTCTTTTTGGGGGCTCACGAAAGATCAGGGCATCGCCGGGGACCTCCGGCTTCGCACGACGACTGCCGTGTGACGGTCCGAAAGCGGGGGCAGCGTGCTGAATTCCTTTTCATCATGCCGCCATTCCGCTGTTATTCTGTGTCAGGACGAGGAACGCGTCGCGGTTTTCTCTCATCGTCAATGGCCACGAAGGTGAAGGTAGCTTCGGTCACACAGCAGCGTTCTCCGGGAGCGTGGGCGAGGGCGAGGGCTGGCCTGACCCAGACTTCCAGTTCGATGGTCATCGACGTTGTCCCGATGCGGACACAGCGGCCGTAACAGCAGACAACATGTCTGACCTTATGTGTCAGACCGATGTGTCAGACCGATGTGTCTGGTTAGTCAGTCGGAGTCGGTGGAATTATCGGTGCCGGAATCACTGGAGGACTGATCTGGAATTGCCCCAGCGTATACAGACGCTGGAGCAGATCGAACAGGTCTTTCAGCACCATACGGTTGATGGGTTTGGTCAGATAGGTAATCAGACGTTCGCTGAACTGCTGGCGAATCCCGGGCGGCTCGTCTTCTGCCGAGACCAGAACAAACGGCGACTGGATTTGCCTCACCGCATCCAGACCGGACATCCCGGGCATCCGGATGTCACTAATCACCAGGTCCGGAGATTTGTGGCGGCACATATCGACCAGTTCATGGCCGGTACCGACAAGTCCGTCGACCTGATGACCGAACACGGGAATCAGACGCTGGTAGTACGCCAGCATCTCCGGTTCGTCATCGGCCGCTACAATTCGCAAACGTGTGTTGATCCCCTGTGACATAGTGGGGGCAACGTGAGGCAAAGAGTATGCCAATACCTGATTCTGCCGATTCACCCGTGCCGTGGTGTTCTGCCGTGACAGGTCGTCACAGGTGAGCACGCATTCTGGCGTCGGTGGCGCGCTGGTGACCGTGCTGTATGCTTTTAGTTTCGTGACTGACTGACTTCGGTATAATCATTGCACATGCGTCCCTGCCGGTGCGTCTCATACTCACCAGTACCGCGTTTGCCGCATTGAGTCACGGGAGAACATCATGACACAGATTTCCAAACCACCAACTGCTGAGCAGTTCATGAGGCGCAACGTGCGAACCGTGCGACCTGACATGACTTTAAATGAAATTATTGAGTTCCTGTTGCTGCATGAACTTTCAAACGCACCGGTCGTCGATGACGTGGACGGTAAGTCGTCTCTGGTGGGGTTTCTCTCGGAACGGGATTGTCTGGCGGCGTTGTCACGTGAAGCTTTTTTCGGCAGTCCGGCTCCGCGGCAGTCAGCTGCAACGATTATGCGCCGGCATCCGGTCTGTGTGTCGCCGGATACGGAACTATTTGCCCTGGCATCGATCATGGTGAATCACGGCTTTCGGCACCTGCCGGTCACAGACGACAAAACACTGCTGGGCATCGTCAGTCGGCGAGACATTCTGCGGGCCATGAACGCCTACGAGTCACAGCAGATTGACGAGACGGCCCGGGAACATGCTCGTCCGGACGTCCATCAGCTGGTCAATCACCGCTTTCTGTTTTCGGACTGACGGTCGGGTGTGCGGCCATGGCCACTAACGGGCGAACCGCCCGATCAGCGGAACAAAGGTAAACGCTCCCAGGTCGGTTTCAACCAGACCCGAATCGGTCTGGTTGAAGCGGACGAGCGACTGTCCTGATGCTCCGTGTTCGAGCGGAATGATGATCCGACCACCATCTGTCAGCTGCCCTTCATAGGGAGCGGGAAGGTGGGCTGCCGCGGCTGTGACCACGATGACGTCAAAGGGCCCTTCTTCCGGCAGGCCGGCGCTGCCGTCAGCGCAATGGACCGTGACGTTTTTAAAACCGAGACGCTGCAGACGGGCGCGGGCACTGTCAGCGAGTTCCGGGATCTGTTCTACGGTGTGCACATGTGCGGCCAGTCGAGACAGCACGGCGGCGCCGTAACCTGACCCTGTCCCGATTTCCAGGACACGTTCGTCCGGCTGCGGGCTGACCATTTCGCACATGAAGGCCACGGTGAACGGCTGCGAGATCGTCTGCTGGTATTCAATCGGCAGTGCACAGTCTGAGTAGGCTCTGCTGCGGCAGGATGGCAGGACAAACTCCTCCCGCGGGACCTGAGCCATGGCGGCCAGCACGCGCTTGTTCCTGAGGCCGCGACCACGCAGGTGATTCATGACCATCTGTTGCCGCTGTTCTGCAAACGGATCAGACCCGGGTTGCTCCGATTCTGTTGTCTGGTTCATCTGACCATGTTCCGAAAATGACATATTCTGAGCGTCATCTGCCGGGGTTCGGCGGCACCTTCCATCGTGGTGCCGGTTCACCGGGGCGTCAAGCGATCCGTTCGGACAGGAGCAATCGACGTGCCGCGCCGCACCGTTCTGTAAGATGAAAGGGTGGCTTCACGACCGATGTCGCTGCAGGATGCGCAGGCACCAGTCGGCAACGGGGATGTCATGGCGAACATCAAACAATACCCCGTCGGCGCCGGCTTCCATCAGCAGCGGCAGCAGGGCCGAATGATGTTCCGGCGCAACCACCAGCAACGGCAGCTGTCGAGGCAGGCGGGCCAGGCGACCGAGCAGGCCAAGGCTGTCTCTTTCCAGTCCGTTCAGAAACAGCACGATTCCGACCGTGTTTTCAAGTTCGCAGAAATGCAGCGCGTCTCGGGTAGAACGGCACGATTCCAGCATCGGTGGCTGCCTGCGACGCCCGGATTCCTGTCCACTGACCGTGATCTGAGATGCTCGATCAGACGACGCCGAATGCTTTGGCAGCGGCTCCGCGGCAACGGCGGACGGATGCTGCAGTCTCTGAGTAATCTCGGCACTGATGGCTGACGCCCAGCGTGCGGTCGGATCGATGATCACGAATCTGTGTGCCGTCCAGTCCGGCAGGTAATCGTCGACGGCTGGCAGCTGAGGCAGTGATTCCGGCAATGCTCATTCCTTAGAAACGTTCGATCAATAACTGACTGGTTGGTCGCCTTTCGCTCCGCGAAAGGGCGCTCTTTCGAGGAGCGAAAGGCGACAATAATTGACCGGACAATCCTTAGCGAATTCCCACAAAAAGTCTCGTATACTATTCTGCTGAGCAATCCGGGGCGTATGTCGCCACTGTGGAATTCGCGGGAATTGTCCGTGTTTTGTTGCTCAACACAGGAATTCCGGCGAATTGCACCATGGTGTGTCAACGCTCCGGCAACCCTGTGGTTTCTGTTACGGCACTTTTGATGGTCCTGCTGCCCATGCTGCGATATCTGTCTGTACTGGCCTCGTTCGCGTTCGCGGGCGTCGTGGCGACCTCCGGCTCGGCGGTCGCTGATCCGGTCACCATTTCAGATCCGGAACTGGCCAGCGTCATCAAACAGATTCTGGAACGAAAAGGGATCGCCAAAGAAATCCCGGACGTGGAGGATCTGGAAGCCATCCGATTTCTGGATGGCCGCCATCGCGGCATCAAGGATCTGTCCGGACTGGAACACTGTACGGAACTGAAGCAACTTTATCTGGATCACAACACGATTCAGGATATCCAGCCACTGGCCGCCTGCGTGGGATTACGTTCGCTGAGTCTGTCACACAACGGGCTTCAGAATATTGATGCCCTGAAAGCGCTGACCGAGCTGCGACAACTGAATGTGGAGGACAACCAGATTGAAGATATTGGCTGCGTGTCCGGCCAGACGGAACTTAAGGTGTTGTTTGCCTCACGCAACCGGATCAGTGATATCCAGAGTGTTGCTCGTCACTCCCATCTGCATTCTTTGTTTCTGGCCGACAATCGTATTGCCGACATAACACCGCTAAGCAGCGTGAGCCGGCTGGAAACAGTCGACCTGAGCGGCAATGAGATCGTGGATGTGTCAGCTCTGAAAGGCCTGCGGCGGCTGCGCTGGATATTTCTGTCCGGCAACAGCATCACGGATCTGTCGCCTCTGGCCGCCATGGCCGGCGACGACACCAGCAAAGAGTTCGCACCGTTCTGGCGACTTGTGCTGGACGGAAATCCGTTGTCGGAACAGTCGGCGATTCACATCCGGAGCCTGCGTGCAGCCGGTGTTGAGGTTCGGGCTCAGCAACAGCCGGACTGACTTGGAAACGGTCGATCAATAGCTGACTGGTTGGTCGCCTTTTGCTCCGCGAAAGGGCGACAATAATTGACGGTGCACTCCTTAAGGATCAAACGGAAAATTACTGTCGTGTCGAAACGTGGCGTAAGCTTCCATCTTGCGTTTTTCCGCATCGCAGGCTGGAAGCTTACGCCACTTATTTTCCGCTCGGTCCTAACTGTGCACGATCGGCACAGGAAAATATTGAATCGCGGTCAGCAGGAAGCGCGGTCAGGAAAACGCGGTCAGGAAATGCGGTCGCGACAGAACCGTCTGTCGAGCGGGAATGGACGGCAGCCGTGCCTGCGACAGGTCCATTCAGGCGACGGAAGCCGCAGCTTTGATCGGTTCCGCGGCCTGTAACTGTCAATGTCAGCTGGACATTGACAGTCGGAGCATGTTTGTTGGCTGCGTCTGACTGGTATTTCCGAACTGATCCTCTAAGAATTCGCCTCCCGAAAGGAATGGACGGACAGCTCAGCCTGCAGAACTCTGGTTTTGCGGACACGGACAGATGACACTTAACGCTTCGGACAGGCATGCCCTCCGACATCGACCTTCAATCAGCCTTTCAGACCATCGCTGAGACCATTCAGCGTTTGTATGCGGATCTGCGCGGTCTGCAGCAGAAAGCGGCCTTTCTGCAGCCGGAGGCGCTTGAGCAGCAGGAATGGTATGAGTTGCTCAGGCAGAAGCTGATGCCGCAGCTGGGTGCTGATCCGTGGCTGGTGGCGGCTGTGGTGGGCGGCACAAATATCGGCAAGAGCGTCACGTTCAACCATCTGGCCCGCTGCCGTGCCAGTGCCACCAGTCCGCTTGCTTCCGGGACCAGGCACCCGGTCTGTCTGGTACCGGACGGATTCGCCGATCGGCATGATCTGCAGGCCGTATTTCCGGACTTTCGTCTGCACGAATGGACGGAAGCGGCTCTGGCGCTGGAAGATTCAGAACAGCATGAGCTGTACTGGCGGACGGCACCGGAACTGCCGTCCACGCTGCTGGTGCTGGATACTCCGGATATCGACAGTGACGCTCGTGTGAACTGGATCCGGGCTGATGCAGTGCGTCGTGCGGCGGACGTGCTGATTGCTGTACTGACACAGCAGAAATACAACGATGCGGCGGTCAAGGAATTTTTTCGCAAGGCCGGGGCCGAAGACAAAGCCGTGCTGGTGGTGTTCAATCAGTGTCTGTTGCCTGAGGACGAAGCATACTGGCCCACATGGCTGCAGACATTCTGTGAGGAAACGAAGATCACTCCGGACGCCGTCTATCTGGCTCCGGCGGACCGTCGGGCGGCGGAAGATCTGTCGTTGCCGTTTTATGAACGACCATGGCCGGTGCCGGACGACTGGGGCCCGGACAGCGTTGCAGATAACGATCAGCCCCGTGATCTGTGTCGCGACCTGTCGAATCTGAAGTTTCGGGAAATCCGGATTCGCACGCTTCGCGGATCGCTGCAGAGTATTCTGGATCGCCGGACAGGCATTCCCCGGCACGTGTCGGCCCTGTCGGCGGCCAGCGAGGAACTGGCGACGGCCTCAGCACGGCTGTCTTCGGAAGCCGTGCTGAAGATCCGCGACTGGCCATCGCCTCCGAACAGTCTGTACGTGGACGAAATACGTCAGTGGTGGAAGGCTCGACAGGAAGGCTGGGCCAAACGCGTGAATTCGTTTTATGACACGCTTGGTACCGGAGTGACGTGGCCGTTTCGTGTGGCCCGGAATGCGATTCAGGGCGAGCCGGTTCCGCCACTTGAGAAGTATCGCGAAGCAGAATGGTCTGCCGTGCTGACCACGGTGGAAGAACTGTTTGACAAGCTGCAATGGATGGCCGATTCCGGCAACCGGATGGTCAAACCAAGAATCGAAGCAATTCTGAACGCGTCGTCGCGATCGCAGCTGATTGAAACTCTGCGACGGCATCATGCGCAGGTGGACTTCGGTGAGGAACTGCGTGACACGGTGTCTCAGGAAATGGAATCCTTCAGTCAGGACAGCCCGGAACTGTTCCGGTTCTATCGGCAGCTGCACAACGTATCGGCGGCGGTCCGTCCGATGACCAGTGTGGTCCTGTTCAGTCTCGGCATGGGGCCCGCCGGAGAAACCGTGGCGCCGCTGGTCGCCAACACGGCCACCAATATGGTCATTCACGTGGTTTCGGACGTTGCCGGCGGAACGGCGGCGGCGGTGGCGGGTGACCAGGCCCTGGCCAGCGCGGCCGGAACGAGTGCAGGAATGCTGCAGGCGTGGTTTCATCGCCTGCACAGTGTGTTTACTCAGCGTCGTGTCGACTGGCTGACAGAACTGATTCGGGCCAAACTGCTGGGAACTCTGCCTGAAGAAATCCAGATGGCCGCGGAACTGAATCACTGTCCGGAATTTGAGGCTGTTCAGGCGGATCTGATCAGGCTGCGTCAGCTGGTCGATTGTCTTGAGGACCAGCACGATTCCAACGATGAAGGTCAGGGTGCTTCACAAAGTGCTTCCGCAGAAGCCACCGCGTCATCGAACAAACGGAACGCGGCGGTCGACGCGCCGAACGTCGACGCGCCGAACAATGAGGAGCGATCTCAGACATGACAGCACACGAAGAGCTGGAACATATCGCTCTGCTGGCGGAAGTGGATGACCTGACCGGTCGTCTGAATCGCTGGATTCAGGACTGCCCGGACTGGGAAACAGCGCGCCGCTGCCGGGCTCTGCTGACACGTCTGCTGGCCCGCGTCGAAACACTGAGAATTCGGCTTGAGACGCCGCTGGTGGTGGCGACCTTCGGCGGGACGGGCACCGGCAAGAGCTCACTGGTCAATGCGCTGGTCGGAGAAGATGTCACCACGGTCGGCCGTCAGCGGCCGACGACCCGGACACCCGTCCTGCTGGTGCATCCGGAACTGGAACCTGATCTGCTGGGACTGGATCCGAACCAGTTCGACCTGAAGCGGATTGACGCGCCCGTGCTGCGCGACATTGTGCTGATTGACTGTCCCGACCCGGATACCAGCGAAGCGGCAACGGCCGACAGTAACCTGGCGATCCTGCGGGAAATCATTCCGCACTGCGATGTCCTGATCTATACCTCCACTCAGCAGAAGTACAAGAACGCCCGGATCATTGACGAACTGGCGGACGTCGCCAGCGGCTGTCGTCTGGTCTTTGTGCAGACGCATGCGGATCTTGATTCCGACATTCGTGCCGACTGGAAGAATTTTCTGTCGTCCGGCTACGAAGTGCCGGACATGTTCTTTGTCGATTCCGTCAGGGCGATGAAGGAGCAGGCAGCAGGGCACCGTCCGACCGGAGAATTCGGGAAACTGTTGGAACTGCTGGAAGGCGAACTGGGCGTCGCCAAACGCGTGGCCATCCGGCGGGCCAATCTGATTGATCTGCTGGAAGAAGCGCTGGGCGCGTGTCGTCGGGAATACGACAGTCATCTGCCTCAGGTGGAGCAGCTGGTGGAAACGCTGGACACGCAGCGCACAACGCTCAGGGATACGCTCACGCGTCAGCTGTGTGATGAACTGCTGGTGAATCGCAATCTCTGGGAAACTCGACTGCTGAGTTCGGTCACGGATAAATGGGGCTTCAGTCCGTTTTCTGCGGTGCTTCGATTTTATAACGGCATCGGGGCCTTCATTGCTTCCTTTACGTTTTTCCGAGCCCGCACGTCGGCTCAAATGGCGCTGATCGGTGCGGTTCAGGGAGCCCGCTGGGTGAAGTCGCGGGCAAAGCAACAGGAAGCAGAATCGACGCTGGACCGGCTGTCCACGTTCGGCATCAGTGACCAGCTGCTGCAGGAATGTCGGATGGTGATTTCCGGTCATCTGCACAGCGCGGGCATCGAATACGCCACGGCCGAAGACCGACGCGACCTGACCGACCTGAGACGCCGGGCCGCGTCAATGGAGGATGAGTTTCTGGGCGATGCCACCCGGGTGATCGATGATGTGATTGAGCAGCTGGCGACCGCCAGTACCGACTGGTTCACCCGGATGCGATATGAACTGCTGTTTCTGGCGTACGTGGCCTTTCTGCTGGGCCGAATCGGATACAATTTCTTCTGGAGCTCATTTCTGGGGCCGGCCACCGGGGTCAGCGAGCGGGAAGAGTTGTTTACGGTCGACTTTTACATCCCCGCGTTGTTGTTTCTGGTGATCTGGTCCGGCATTCTGGTGACGATGTTCACCATGCGGCTGCGTCGCGGCCTGACCCGCCGAGTAGAACGTTTCGCTCAGTCGATGGCGGAAGCCCGCCTGCTGCACGGGTTGTTTCCGAATCTGGAAGACACCTGCCGGCATGTCACGACGGACAGTCAGAAGCTGACGTCGCTGTACGAACAGACGCGAACGTTTCGCCGAACGCTGGCAGATCTGGACAGTGGTTTCCTGGGGAGCCGAAAAGAACAGGAAAAAAGCCAGGTAAAAGCGTAACATGAGGTGGCGTTTTATGCGTCCTGAGTCTGCCGCCGAGGGAATTGGCCGTCCGCCGCGGTGGATCTGCTGAATCAGGGCGACTGCAAAGCGGCAGACGAATTCAAAGAACCACCGACCGATCCCGCTCAGCAGACTCAATGTCCCCCGGCGGGTCTCGTCCTGCCGCGGCCTGACCGATAAACCGCATCGTCTGCTCGGCAGCCGCTCTGCCGACTGTGATCCTGAATTTCTGACACAAGCGACGTCGAACGAAGATATGAAACGCATCCGCCTTGGGGCCGCTGTCCTGAATCAGACGCCGCTGGACTGGGAAGGCAATACAGAGCGTGTTCTGGCAGCCATCACCGAGGCCGCCAGGCAGGATGTCAGTGTGTTGTGTCTGCCGGAACTGTGCCTGACAGGGTACGGCTGTGAAGACATGTTTCTGTCGTCTCACACCTGGCGAATGGCGTGGGACCGGCTGAACCGGATCATTCCGGCCACCAGAGACATGTTGGTGACCATTGGAATGCCGTTGTACGTGACCAACGGCGTCTATAACACGGTCTGCATTGTCGCCGATCAGCAGATTGCCGGATTTGTGCCGAAGCAGCATCTGGCCGGCGATGGGCTGCACTATGAACCTCGCTGGTTTCGGCCCTGGCCGGCTGAAACGATCAGTGAATTCACCCGCGACGGCGGCACCTGGCCGATCGGTGACCTGATCTTCGAATGCGACGGTGTGCGGCTGGGTTTTGAAATCTGCGAGGACGCCTGGGTGGCCGGACGGCCGGGCAACCGGATGGCGGAATGCGGCGTCGATATTATCCTGAACCCGAGTGCCAGCCATTTTGCCTTCGGCAAACACGAGATCCGAAAACGCTTCGTGCTGGAGGGGTCGCGGGCCTTTGGCGTCAGCTACATCTACGCCAATCTGATCGGCAATGAAGCCGGTCGAGCGATTTACGACGGCGGCGCACTGATTGCCTCGGCAGGCGATCTGGTGGCCGCCGGGCCTCGATTCGGCTTTCACGACGTGCACGTCACGGTCGCCGACGTGGATGTTGAACTTTCCCGGACCCGGCGGGCCAGTATTCATTCCATGCCCACAGATGTCACCATCGACGTGCAGGAACGAATTGCTCATATCCCCGGAACACTGCCGACGCCCCACCGTCCCGTGACGGGCCGCACAACTGCGGTGGAATGGCCGGCAGCGGAACCTGAATCGGAAGAATTCACTCAGGCGATTGCGCTGGCTCTGTTTGACTACATGCGAAAAAGCTATTCCAGCGGCTTTGTCGTCAGCATGAGTGGTGGAGCCGATTCATCAGCCACGGCCTGTCTGATTCGCTGCATGGTCGAACGTGCCGTGGCTGATCTCGGAATGACCGGGTTTCAGAAGAAGCTGAGCTATCTGAAATCGCTTGCCGATGCCGACGATGCGAATGCGGTAATGGAGGCCCTGTTCACCGGAGTTTATCAGGCCACGCAGAACAGCTCTGAAACCACTCGGGCCGCTGCCGAAGCCGTGACCACAGGTGTCGGTGGAACATTCCACCATCTGGATGTCGACCGGATTGTCGGCCTTTATACCAGCGCCGTGGAAACAGCCATTGGCCGAGACCTTTCCTGGAATACGGATGATGTGACGCTGCAGAATATCCAGGCACGGTCTCGTGCACCGTCGGTCTGGATGTTTGCCAATCTGAAAAACGCTTTGTTGCTGTCAACCAGCAATCGTTCTGAAGCCGCCGTCGGCTACGCGACCATGGACGGTGATACCTCAGGCGGGCTGAGCCCCATCGCCGGAATTGACAAGGCCTTTCTGCGCGAGTGGCTGAAGGGGATGCAAGCACAAGGTTCCGCCGGATGTGCGGCGATTCCCGCTTTGTCGCTGGTCAACGAGCAGCAGCCGACGGCGGAACTTCGTCCTTCCGAGTTTGATCAGACGGATGAGAATGATCTGATGCCCTATCCACTGCTGGACGAAATCGAAGGCTACGCCATCGGTGACCGGCTGGCTCCGGCGGAAGTGCTGGTGCATCTGACGGAAACACATCCCGAGTACAGTCGCGAACAGCTGATCGAATGGCTGAAACGGTTCTTCCGTCTGTGGTCGCGCAATCAGTGGAAACGTGAACGGTACGCTCCTTCGTTTCACGTGGACGACAAGAATCTGGACCCTCGCACCTGGTGCCGGTTTCCGATTCTGTCCGGTGGATTCCGATACGAGCTGTCGCAGCTGGAATAGCGGAGCCGACAGTCGGCGGGTGGCTCAGGCTCTGCAAAGGCATGCCGCCCGCTGGTCGGGAGACATGTCTCGTGGTAGCCGGGCTTTGCAGAAGCTGGCGCGCGAAAACGGCGCGGGAAGCCACGGCCAGGCGACTCCTTGTCGTTACCCACAAATTCGGGGGTCAACACCGATCGTTATCAGAGAACTCAAGAGTGAGCCGAGTGCCGTAAGGCACCGGGCCGTTCACGACGCGGCTTGCGTGTGTGACGTGCGATCTATGCGAGCATCGCACCGGGGCCCGGCCGCTGACGCGTCGCGGCTCACGCAGCCAAAATACTCAATGTTCTCTGTAAAGTCGCGACGACAATGTGGGTAACGACAAGGGCGACTCCTGCGCTACACCCACGCTACGGTTGCGGTGACGGCGTCTGTTCTTTTTGGCAGATGCGAGCGGCGGTGGAGACACGGATCAGCAGGATTCCCATCCGCATGATGCCCATGGCCGTGAACATGATCACGCCGGCCTCGACGACCCGGGGAGCACTTGGGTCGGAAACAAACTCCACGCCCAGACGTACCAGAAACAAAGACACCACCACCAGCAACCAGCCGGCGGCTTCGCGAATCCAGAATAACATGTTCAGCCTTTCTTTGTTGATCCGGCGTCAGCGGCGGGTTCCACCGGCCTGATGCCGCGGACTTCCGCACGTCGCATCTTGACCCGCTTCAGAACTGTCATCCGCAGGTCACGATGAATCCATTTCAGAAAAACGCTGCGCAGATAGACGTCAGCCTGTGACGGCAGCAGCTTCCGCCACATGACTTCATTCACGACCAGCCAGACGGGCAGCCAGAGCAGAAACAGCAGCAGGCCGCTCATCAGCGTCCGGTAGCCGGTCGGTTTCAGGCGGAATTCACGAATCGGATTGAATTCCCGCATATCCGTCAGCGGGACCAGTCGCATCAGCACGATCGCCATGGCCGCACACGCCGTCGCCACCAACAGCGTGCGTACACAGTTCATTAACACGGCACGCACATTGCCTGACACCGACGTTTCCGTGTCAGTCGACTCACCGGCCGATACCGTTCTCAGAAATCGGCGGAGGGCCGGCAGCACGGGTCGCTGATCCAGATCCTGCAGTGTTCGATACCGGCTGACGGCCATCAGCAGCGTTACCGTCAGCAGCACCCAGAGCACATTGGTGAGTTCAGGCCCCGATCCGGCCGACGGCGTCTCCAGATAGAACAGCTGAACCTGAATCATGCCCAGCAACAAAGCACCGGTCCATCGTTTCAGGGTCAGTACCATCACCGCCAGAAAAATCAGCTTCAGTGAGGCGTTGATATTGTCGCCTGCGTAGACTGTCAGAACAAATGCGGCCGCGACGAAGGCGGCGATCAGCAGGTAGCAGAACTGCCAGACACGGGGTCGAGGCGAAAATGGGGCCGCACGTCGGCGGGATTCAACAGTCATGCTATGGGCCTCCCGTAAAGGCAATGCGTCCGCTGCGAGCCAGTTCGGTTTCCGCCAGAATCAGACGGACCGCCTGCTGCTCGCCGGACAGCGTGACGGATGCGCCCACGCGGCGGAGCGCCCGCTGCAGGCGGGCTGCCAGTTCATGCGTTCTCAGATCCTCAGCTCGGGCCAGCAGTGCTTCGGCGGTTGGATCTTCGTCAGGTTCCGGCAGGTTCCCCGGCCGTCGGAAACCAGGAGTCGGGCAGACAAAAATCACGCGGTGATGTCTGGCCAGTGCCATCTTCACCGCGGGCATCACGTGACTGATGTTTGTCGCACATTCCAGCAGATTGGCCATCACCACGTAGACTTCGTTGTCGCGGGCGTGTCGCACGGCTTCCGTGATTGCCTTGCTGCACAGTTCCATCGTTGCCATGCCGTCGTGGAACCCGCGACTGCGGGTGGCCAGCAGCGGGTCCATCCAGGCCACGCCCGCGTCCGCCAGAAACTGTTGCGCGGCCGAGGCCATCTTCCGGTCGTCGTGAACCAGTTCCAGCAGCTGCGTGGGCGACAGCCGGTAACGCTGTGCCAGCACGCCGGCCAGCAGCGTGCGGCGATAACGATCGCGTCGCTTCCATGGAAGGATCGGCAGAAACGTAAAAGGCACCTGGTTGACCTTCGGGTCCAGCAGCTCGGGGTGCCGTTCCCCTGCCAGACGCATGGCGGCATTGATCAGTGCGTTCGACAGACGCTGCTGCGGCGGAGGCGGATTGACGGCGAAGTCGGACAGCGTTTCCAGCAACCGATAAAATCCCCGGTCGCCTCCGGCCGGAGCAATCCTGAATCTCGCACGTTCGTCAAACAACACCGCGCCGACCGGGTCGCCGGCAGAAATCGCAGATCGGGCGACGGTGCCCGCGACGTACATCATCTGGTCCAGCAGGCGCTGGCCGAAACCGCCAACGCGAGTGCTGATGGAACCGTCGACAAACAGGTACACGCGCACCGGCACTTCAGATTCGTACTGTCGCGTCATCAATGTCTGGCGCCGTGCTGAGACTTTCCATGCGATGGATTTGGGCGGATCGCCGGGAACATATTCCCGCAGTTCCAGCAGTTCAGACCCCATGCCCGCACGCTGCAGGCGGTGGATGCCGTGCTGCGGCAGCGAATTGATGCGTTTGACCAGCGGCTGTGTTTCGCTCAGGTCGGCATACGCGGGCAGTACCCGGAAGTTCTGTTCGACCGGAATGAATCGTTCGATCGTAAAAAAGCCCTGCGGGTCCTGCATTCTGATTCGAAAGCCGGGCAGCAGTGCTCGACCGGCGCCGCCGATCTCTGCTTCATAGGAAAAGCGGCCGCCCTTATTTCTGGTCAGCTTTGTATGCTCGCAGACGCCGGATCGCACCATCAGGTTCTCGGGCAGGCAGTCGCGAATGGTCAGCAGCGGTCCGATGGTGCCCGACGTCGTGCTGAAGGTCACCACAACTCTGACCCGGCGACCGGACCACAGAAACCCGGTGCCTTCCGTCCGGCCATTAACGGACCGGGTCAGCTGCAGCCGGGGAAGTTCGAACCAGACACGTGAGTAAAACATTACCCATTCGACAAACAGCCAGACCAGAACGGTCAGCGACAGCCCGGCAAGTGTGTGCTGGTTGCGCAGAACGCCGAGACCGAATCCCGCCATTCCCATCAATACCAGCCAGCGACTGCGGCCTGTCATGAAGTCTGCCTTCTGAGTGCGGCCGGTTGTCCGACGTGACTCAACCAGAACCTGCTGTTCAGAGAAAATATGGACATCAGCGCTGCAGCACCGGAACCGCCTCAATCAGCTGCCGAACGACGTCCGCCACGGACCTGCCGTCCATCTCAGCTTCGGGTCTCATGATCAGCCGATGCCCCAGCACCGGCAGGCACACGGACTGAATATCCGCATGAGTCAGGTAGTTTCGACCATTCATCAGCGCGTGGGCACGGCCAGCCTTCATCAGGTTGATGGCTGCTCGGGGACTGGCACCCAGCACCAGATCCGGGTGCTGACGACTTTCCCGGGCCAGGTCGACAATATATTCCTGAAGTTCCCGGGTGCCGTACACGGTATCCAGCTGCTGCCGGATGCTGATGATTTCTTCCGCATTGGTCACCGCAGCCGGGGTGACCGTCTCATGACTGTGCAGGTCCAGCATACTGACCTCCTGATCACGCTGCGGGTAACCCACGTCGATCCGAAACAGAAACCGGTCCAGTTGTGCTTCGGGCAGCCGATACACCCCTTCCTGTTCAATCGGGTTCTGCGTGGCCAGTACCATGAAGGGCATGGGCAGCGGCAGTGTGGTGCCTTCAATCGTCACCTGGCGTTCCTGCATGGCTTCCAGCAGGGCCGACTGCGTGCGGGCCGGTGCTCGGTTCAGTTCGTCCGCCAGCAGCAGCTGCGTGAAGATGGGTCCCTGCCGCAGGACAAAGTCGCTGGTCTGCCGGTCCAGCACCTGAGTTCCCGTGACGTCAGACGGCAGCAGATCGGGCGTAAACTGAACGCGTTCAAAATCGATTCCCAGAACCGTTGAGAAGGTGCGGCACAGAGTTGTCTTGGCGGTTCCCGGCACTCCTTCCAGCAGGACGTGCCCGCCCGCCAGCAAGGCCATCAGCATCTGGTCGGTGACGAGATCCAGCCCGACCACCACCTGGCCGATGGCTTCCAGAGACCGCGTTCTGAGCCGTTGGACCTGTTCCGCCAGTGCATTCGAATTTAATGTGGACACAGAAAGAAGTCTTTGACAATGTCAGGGTTGAGTGGGCCGTTCAGAAGACGCCAGCAGGCGACCTTCACGATGCAGCTGCCGCAGCTGCTGAATGGTTCGCCCGATGGTTTCGAACCGACGGCGTGAAATATGGACCGTGCGAGTGTTCACAGCAAGGTTCAGCACCGTCGCCAGCTGATTCTGATGCGACTTTTTCAGAGCCACCGCCGTGCCCGATGCCGCGTTCCCGGACAACAGTCGCTGCCATTCCGCCGGGTCGGGCAGGCCCGTCAGTTCTCGACACAGTTCCCGAGCCAGCATGCTGGCTGCCAGTCCGAACTCTGTGGCCCGAATCTGCTGCCCCGAAGTGAGCGCCAGCGCCGATTTCATTTCCCGCACCGGCATCGCGGGATGTGGCGTCGGGCCGGTGGCTGCCAGCTTCCAGATCACAATCAGCAGGGCAAGAATCAGTACCGTAAACAGCAGTGCGCGGCGGTAGGACGGTTCACTTATGTGACGAGGCTGGTTCGCAATGGCTTCATTCAGCAGGTTCGATTCTTCCGCGTTGCGGATGAATAAATTGGCGGCCCGCAGCATTGTCTGAGTTTCGGGTTCGGGCAGGTCTTCCGGCAACGGTGGCATCGACGAGGGGTCGGAATTCAGCAACGGACTGTTTCGGTAACTTCCCAGTATGCTGCCATCGACAATGAACAGCATCTGATCCCGATCACCTTCTGCCAGCAGGCGACCGGCATTGATCGCCAGAATCGCGTTGTCGCCGTGCCACAGCATGCCATTGGTCAACAGGCTTGGGTCTGAAGCAACCAGCAGCCGTCCGGCTGACTCACGGTCAGAATCGAGTGGCAGCGAGGCCAGTACCGGCTGACCGGCCGCGCCCGGCGGTCGACTCTGACGCGGCAGCCTGGCTGCCACCTTCCAGTCGCGCAGAAACCACCGGGGCTTGCTGAGCCAGCCAGCCCGATTCACCACCAGTGACGAGACGCCCCGCATCAGCGGGTGATCACCGTCAATGTCGGTGATACGGATGCAATCGGTATAGTTCTGGTAGCGATCTGCGGTCTGCAGTGCTTCGGCCGGGCCGTTGCGGAATTCGCAGATACGGCCTGCCGAATACGTCTGGTCCGTGGCCAGAATTGCCGCGCCGCCCTGGTCGCAGAACGATTCAATGCTGCGCGGCGGAAGGACGCCGTCCAGTCTTCCCAGCAACACGATGACCGACCGCGCCGGGTCGTTCAGGACGTCCCGGACGGAGCTGACGGGCCGCACACCACTCTGTTCCAGCAGCATCTGAAACAGTTCATAGCGAAAGTGCCAGTCGGCGTCTGCGGTGACGTCAGCAGACTGAGCCGAGCAGACCGGAAGCAGCAGCAGCCACGTCAGTACAGCAATCATTCCCGACCGCCATCGTGCGCGTCCGGAGGCCTGTGCACAACTCATTGTCTGCACCACTGCAGCGCGTCTCTGGCCTGCTGAATCTGTTCAGCCGTGAATTCGGTATCTGCGGGCAGATAGCGGGCCTGTTCGTAGAGCTGTGCCAGCAGGCGTGCCTCATCAAACGTTTTCGGCGATCGCTGAATCAGGTCGTCCACCACCTGATGATGGGTCCACCAGGGTTCGGTGTCACGCCCCGGCGTCAGTGCCATCTGATGAAAGGCGCGAATCACGTCGGCCTTTGTCCGAATATGCATCGCCTTCATCCGAGTCCCACCGGCCGCATGTTCATGAGCCAGCAAGCCGGGCCTGCTCAGCTTCCAGAATAGAATGGCCGCGATCGCAGCCAGGGTCAGCAGCAGCACGTAGCCAAATGAGCTGTTGCCGGTGCCCGGCATCGAGCTGCCCGGCAGAGCGGAAGGCGTGGCCGGTCGGCTCGGAGCCGCCGCTGGCCCCTGAATCAGGCCCGAAAGAAAGTCTTTGGCAGAACTGCGAAATTCACGCATTGCCGAAGGACGATCGTTGTCGGAGCCAGCTGATCGAACCGCCGCTGAACCAGACCCGTTGGCCCGATTGCCCATAGATGTGTCTGAATTGCCTGGTTTGAACTTCGCCTCCTTTGCGATTTCCAGAAGGTCCTCGCGGACTCCGTCCAGAGCCCGAAACAAAGCTGCTTCGACGCCGGCATCGCGAACCGCTGGTGCGTTGCCAGCAGCCGGCAGTCCGCTGCTGCCGGAATTTGCGGCCGACTGAGCCTGCTGCTGCGCTTCTCGGGCAATGCGTCTTAGTGCCTGCTGAAAACCGTTGCGATCGAGTTCTGATTTGATCTGCTGCTGGGTTCGCCGAAGTTCTTCCGGCGATGGTCCAGTATCCAAAGATGGCTCGATCTTCGGGGACGGCTCAGGCGACCCGTTCCGCGATTGTCTGCTGAGGCCGGCCGACGCACCGGGCTGCGTCGACGAAGCGTCAGCCAGAGGGGCGGATGGCTGCAGCGGCACGTCCTGAAACTTCTTCAGAAAGTCCTGAACGGACGATATGTCGCTGTCACGAGACTGATCAGGTGTACCAGCGCCGGGACGATCCTGCCCGCCAATGCCATTGCGGCTTCCGGCAGCGGGCTGCTGATCCGATGGACGGCCGGACTGACGCTGCCGCTCAGCCAGCTGTTCCAGCAACCTTGCCCAGTCGTCATCGGTCTGTGGTGAAGTCTGCGGAGAAGCCGGACGTCGACGGGGGGATTGTCCGGGTGTGGATGCAGGCGAATTTTGCAGTGGCGACGCAGACGAGTTCGGGGTTGTATCCTGTTGCCGATAGCCTGAGTCACTGGTGTCAGATCCGGGGCCGTCTGCGCCGTCTTCCGGAAGATATTTCTGCTGCAGGTCTTTCAGCTTGTTCATCAGTTCATTCATCGACGGCAATTGCTGCTCGGAACTGTCATCCGTCCTGGCATCGGACGGCTCGGAACCCCGGGCTGGATTCTCTGATGCCGATTCTGTGTTCCGGCCGGGGCTGCCGTTTTGAGGGGCCGCGTTGATGTCATTGCGGCGGCCGGAATTTTCACCGTCTGTCCGAGGAGGCAGAATGTCCGGCCCGCGTCCGTCGCTGCCCTGTGGCAGCTGGCGATCCTGAGCATACTGTTTCAGCATGTCCTGGATCTGCTGACGAGCATTGGGGTCGGACATGATGCCGGAGATCAGTTCCGGCGGAATATCCTTCGGGTCCGGCAACATGCCCGGAGGGATCCGGCCGCCGAAGGATTTCATCAACTGCTGCAGAGCCTGCAGCTGATCCGGGGTCACCGCAGGTCCGGACGCGGCATTCGGCGGCGTTGTCGGAGGCGATTGCTGTGACTGTCCGTTTGAAACCAGCGACTGCAGCTGCTGCAGCAACAACATCTGCCGCTGCAGATCTGAAGATCCGCCGTCAGGCAATTCAAGCCGTCGGTGAGAAGCAGAGTCTGACTGCCCGCAGACCACGGACGGCGGCACCAGCACCAGACCAACCAGCGCCACACGCAGGGCGCGATTGACGGCTCTGACCACCGACTCAATCGACACCACCAGCCCGGCAGCGCAGGAAGCATCGGTCGTGAGTAAAAAGCGTTTCTGCATGGCAAGGCAGTGGGCAGGGCCGCAAATGGTGACTGATCAACGTTTCTTCAGGTTCCCCCACATTATCGCAATGTTGGCTCGCAGGGAAACCCGGCGATGCAGACATTTCCGTGTCGGAGGCGCCGAAGATGCGAATGATTTCGTCACCAACGAGCTGCCCCGGTGGCCAGCCCGGCGAACACAACGCACCGGACTGCGGCTCGCAGCGTCCGGTTTCGAGCGGCAGACGGTGACATGCAGATCATTCCGCTGCCTGTTCGGGGCGGCTGGTGACAGGGACGAACTTCTGAGCTCGTTCGCCATAAATGTCGCCGACGTACAGATTGCCCTTCGAATCCTGAACGATGCAGTGGACTCCGACGGCTTCACCCGGAGCCAGCTTTGACGTGTCCGGATTGTTCTTGTCTTCGCCAATGTCGCCGAGCGGAATGGTCCACACCTGCTGGACACGACCGTCGGTATCAAACCGCATGAAGATCTGGTCCTTGTATTCCGGATATCTGCCGTTTCGCAGCCACCAGTGCGGAGAAGAACCGCAGACCCAGACTTCATCCTTCGCATTGATCGACAGGCCCCAGGGCATGATCAGGTTGGTCCACTGGTCGATGAATTCTCCCTGCTGACTGAATCTCTGAATGCGTCCGCTGTTGCGATCGGCAACGTACAGCAGACCTTTGGAATCCAGCGCGATGGCGTGTGGCAGCACAAAGCTTCCCGGGCCCGAACCATAGGTGCCCCACGCCTGGACAAATTTCCCGCTGCTGTCGAAGTGGACAATGCGTCGGTTGCCGTAGCCGTCGGTCACAAAGATGTCTCCGGCAGGTGTGATGACCATGTCGGTGGGGCGGAAGAAATGAGTTTCATCTTCACCCGATTCACCTTTGGTACCGAGCGTCATCAGCAGTCTACCTTCCGGCGTGAACTTCTGCACCACGTGCAGCCCGAAGTCCGCGACCCACACGTTGTCTTCGTGATCGATGCGGATGTGATGAGGGTTGCTGAACATTCCCTGTCCCCAGGTACGCACGAACGTGCCGTCGGTCGTATAGACCTGAACGGGATCTTCGCCCTTCTTGAAAAACCAGATCTGTTCCTTGCTGTCGATGGCGATGCCGGATGTCCAGCCTTTGCTGCTGATGTTTTCCGGGTACTTTGGCCATGTGGGGTCAACATCGTACTCAACAATCACCGGTTCCTTTGCGAAGCCGGGATTCTGAGCCTGTGCCTGTTGCACACCGGGAAGGTTGACGAATATGGCTGCGGCAACAAGGACCCGGCAGGTCCACTGTGTCCGAACTTCAGTCGATGACATTTTTTGTTCCTGGATAATGAGCCGAAGAAAGCCGCGGGAATCTTTGCCGGGTACGAATTCTCCGGCTGCCTGTCAGACAAGGTTCCGAAACATCTTCCCGCTGCTCCTGATAGATTTTCGTGAACTGCAGATGGTTCTTCGCGGTCGGGCAGGACCCGGATGGCCGCGTGGTTGTGAGTCTCGTCAGCGACGTCAGAAATTGCAAACCAGCTGCCGCAGCGTGGATGTCCGGACCGGCGAGAACGAACTTCGTGCCGACTGATTCCTGAAGAACCGGTGACAGCGGTGCTGACAGAGGTCATACTGCCGGCTGGGACAGATTCCGATGCCACGCCCGTCTGAAGGAGTAACTGATCGTGCTGCGACCTCCGCCCGGTTTGTTTCCGAATCGTCGTCACGTGCTGCAGCTGAGCGCTCTGGGCATGTCTGCGGTCAGCCTGAGATCCCTGCAATCGGCGACGTCAGCGCCCTTTCTGACGCCGCATGCGGACAACTGCATCGTGTTGTTTCTGAACGGCGGGCCCAGTCATCTTGACATGTGGGACCTGAAGCCCGATGCGCCGCGTGAGATCCGGGGCGAGTTTCAGCCGATCGAATCGTCGTTGCCGGGTGTGCTGCTGAGCGAGCATTTGCCGCGGCTGGCGCAGCAGATGCACCACACCACGCTGATCCGGTCCATGAACCACAGCGTGAACAATTCGCATGCAGCAGCCGTGTATGCGGCCCTCACGGGGCACGACCGTGGCGAACTCGGCGGCGGAGCAAGACCCACCGATCGACCATCACCCGGTTCGGTCCTGGCGTCACTGCGGCCTCCGGCCAACCGTACACTGCCGTATGTGGCTCTGCCCTATAAAACGAAAGAAGGAGCGGCGGGACCATTGCAACCCGGCTTTCTTGCCGGGCTGATGGGGCAGACCTTCGATCCGTTCTGGGTCCTGAACAACCCCGACGCACCTGACTTCCACGTCGAGAATCTGCAGCTGCCCGCGTCGGTCAGTGCCGAACGCATGAGGAACCGTACTCAGCTGCTGGCCGGACTCGGGCGGGGTGTTTCCCTCGTCCATGAACGGTCAGCGTCGGCCATCGATGATTTTCAGAATCGTGCGTTCGAACTGCTCACCTCCAACGCGGCACAGCAGGCCTTTGATCTCGACGACGAGCCGGCTGAAACAAGAGCTCGCTATGGCCGCAATATCTACGGTCAGAGCACGCTGCTGGCGAGACGACTGATTGAGGCCGGGACGCGTTTCGTCACCCTTTCCTGGGCGCCGGATGCGAACGCGACATGGGACACGCACGGCAACAACTTCTCCACCCTGAAGAAGACGCTGCTACCTGAATTTGACGCAGCCTGCAGCAGTCTGCTGCAGGACCTGGCCGAACGCGGCCTGCTGGACCGCACGCTGGTAGCCGTGCTGGGTGACTTCGGGCGAACGCCGAAGATCAATGCCAACGCCGGTCGGGATCACTGGAATTCGTGCTACACCGTGATGCTGGCCGGTGCCGGAATCAGACAGGGATTTGTCTACGGCGTCAGTGACCGCCACGGCGCCACGCCGGCCGTGTCGCCTGTCACACCGGGCGACGTGATCGCCACCATGTATCACCTGCTGGGGATCGATCCGGCCACGCAGATTGTCGATTCACTGGGGCGTCCTCACGAAGTTGTGCCTCGGGGCCGCGTGATTCGGGAAATCCTGGCGTGACGCGGGCGGTCCTGACTACTGACCGGGCTTCAGTGGATGATAGGTTCTGAGCCACGAATCCTGCTGAGCCTCCAGTCGTCGCACCAGTTCGGCCACCATGCGATCGCGGATTTTTCCGGCCGCAGGGGTTTCTGCCAGATTGCGGACTTCCCACGGAACATGCTGCAGGTCATAGAGTTCCAGTTGCGGGCGATGCAGAAACGCGTCAATGGTGCGGGCGCCCAGACGCTGCTCTGCACTTTTGCGTGCGTTGACTCAGGGGGCGTCAGGGCGTCACGGCGGAATTGGCCGTTGCAGGCCGGACCGGAGACGTCAGGCGGCCTTCGACCGAATGGTCGCAGTCTGTGCCCGACTGGCCAGATAGACGTTGAGAATGTGTGCTCCGAGGCGACTGGCGGAATCCGGTGAGAGGTGCACGCCGTCAATAAAACGCTTCTGACGCGGCTGGTCGGCAAGCGCTTTTTCAGTGTCAATAAAGACGGCCTGTTCCGTGTCGGCAACCCTGTTCAGCAGCCCGTTGTACCTGGCCAGCTGAAAATTCCGCGGTGCGTTGTCGTCGACCGGCAGCGTTGCCCATAGAAACACGGCTGTGGCCGGGTTTCGCCGTCGCAGAACGCTGACCATGGACCGGACGTTCTGCTCAAACTCAGTCTCTGGAACGACCGGACCGGTGGGCACCAGTCGTCGCAGAATGTTGTGCCGCAGGCGACGTTTCACAAACTTCAGAAACTTCCGGGCTCGCCGACGCGCGGGGGAGTCCGGAAAATACGGAACATAAAACTGCGGAATGGTGGTGATCCACGAATCCACAAGCCCATAGTTGATGATGGCCAGGTCGGCGGCGACGTCAAAGTGGCAGATCTGTGCCAGTCCCTCGCGGCTGGACGCCATGCCACCGCTGATATTGACCAGCGAAGTCTCAAAGCCGCGGCTCTGCAGGGCTTCCATCAGACCGTCAGCCGCTGTTCCCTGTTTCGGGTCAATGGTTCTGGTGTTGCAGTCACCAAGCGCCAGGACGCGAATATGTTCGCGGGGCGTTCCTGCCTTCTTCAGATGTTCTTGCATCGCTTTTCTCATCAGTGCTCCCTCCATCATCACCAGCGCTCTAACCAATTCGACCGATCAGGTCGATGCAGGCGTGACAATTTTCGAGAAGTCGCAAAACGCCAGAGCAACGAGACGGTTCGCCCGCCTGTCGACGGTGATATCGCAGCGGAAGGTGGACGGTTTCGGCCGCCAGCGGCAGGTTCTGCCGGGACCGGGGGCGCTCGGGCGGAATCCTGAACGAGTGCGGATTCTTACTCAGAAAAGACAGATCTGCTTTTTCGACGACAGAAAACCAGCCTGAAAAGGGTTCGCCGATCGGCGCCACAGCGAATAAAAAAGCATGCAGGTCCTCGGCTTTTCTTCAGGAATCATTCCGACTTTTCGGCGGCTTCCGCAGCGGCATTGAACCTGGAGCCGCCACTCGCCATCATGTCGGCCGCCTGTCTTCATGTCGCGAAGTTCTCCACCGTCATCCGGGCCCATGCCTCAGTTTGTCGCACCTGCTGATTCCGATCCACATCCGACCAGGCGGTTGGCCGCGAACGCGTATCCATGGTACGTCCCGCATGTCGTTCTGTTGCTGCATCGTCTCAGCACGAGCACCGTTCTACGCAGGCCGACGCCTGCCCCGGTTCGGAATACGACACCGCATCTGCTGCCGTTCTTGAGCGCGTTTGTTGCCTGTCCCGCAGAACCACAATGATGTCGAGTGCTCTCCAGGTGACACGACTGACAGCTCCGGGGCGCGGAGCGGTAGCCGTTCTGCGCCTGCGGGCTCGACGACCTGCTGATGCCGTGGCACTGCAACGTCATTTCAACGCGCTAAGCGGGACGGATGTGCTGACCGCGAGCACGGGGAGAATTCTGTATGGTCACTGGGATGCCGAAGATGTGGTGATTGTCCGCACGGCTGAACAGCAGTGGGAAATTCACTGCCATGGCGGAGAGGCCGCCATCACCCGCATCGCCGCCGATCTGAACGCAGACCCTGACGCACTCTCGATGCCGGTGCAGCCGGGCGATCTGGAAGGACAGCTCGGGCTGAAACTGCTGAAGTGCCGGACACGACGCACCGCTGCCTATCTGCTGTCTCAGCAGCAGGGAGTTATGGCAGAATTTCTGGATCGTCTGCAGCAGGCAGTGGATTCTGACGGCAAAGAAGTTGAGACGCCGGGGACGTCAGAACTGAATCGGCAGATTGAACGGTTTCTGAGTTGGGAACGATTCGCCGGTCATCTGACGCAACCGTGGGACGTGGCCGTCATCGGTCGACCCAACGCCGGCAAATCCAGTCTGTTGAACGCCGTTGTCGGGTACGAACGTTCGATCGTATTTGCTCAGCCAGGCACCACGCGGGACGCCGTGGAAACCGAGATCGTGATCGATGGCTGGCCCGTGCGACTGACAGACACCGCCGGAATTCGTGACGCGGCGGATGACGATATTGAAGCCACCGGGATCGCGGCCGCACGACAGGTCATGACCCGGTGTGATGCATGTCTGCTGGTAGTGGATTCGTCGGACGGATGGACTCAGGAAGTCAGCGGGCTGCTCGCGGCAGTTCCGAAACACTGTCCTTGTCTGGTGCTGTGGAACAAGACGGATCTGCCTTCCACGCGCCCCGCCCCGCCGACCGATGTAATCCTGCTGCCGGTCTCGGTGGTCAACGGGACGGGTGTCGCAGAAGTGCTGTCCTGGATCAGTAACACGCTGGTACCGGAAACGCCCGAAATTAATGAGCCGCTGCCGGTGCTGGACGACGCGATTGATCTTGCGAGCAAGATCCGACTCTCCTACTTGTCGTAGGATGTGCGTCCTTCTTCGAAGACTTCCATGTGCTCGGACATCCATTCCTCAAGCCCGATCGCCTGAGCAATGACTTCGGCTTTCAGCAACACCGTGCCGCGACCCGAGATCGGAACCAGTCTGACCGGTTCAAACATGGTCAGCTCTTCGGTCTGCTGCTGCCGGACCCACAGTTCACACGTCCCGTGCGAATGTTCGATCAGGTAGGGGATCGTCGGTGCTGAGTTGTTTTCAGTAGGTTTCATTTCTTGTGGCTCGACTGCTGATGATGTCGCCCGTTGCCGGGGACGGCTGACTCAGATGACGCCGAAAGAACTTTCAGCTTGGAAATATCTGACAAAACGCGAAGACGACGAATAAGTTTCGTGAGACTCACAAAGTTTTAGACCCAAAGCCCTGAAACGGAACGCCCTGATCTTTCGATTCACCGTTCAGAGCGGGTCATTCCCCACAACGACGGCTGTGCCGTACGCTCTTACTAAAAACATCAGGTGTGTATTAGTTACTTTGTAAATGTAGTAACCAGGGTGTTGTTGGTGTGTCTGCCCGGTTTATCCCGCTGAAGTTCGATTACGCTGTGATTTCCACGGTTGAAGTCACCGGGCCCCATGCGTCGAGG
Source organism: Fuerstiella sp. (assembly GCA_040222735.1). GTDB lineage: Bacteria > Planctomycetota > Planctomycetia > Planctomycetales > Planctomycetaceae > Fuerstiella. The sequence goes on from JAVKCM010000102.1 coordinate 45,804, forward strand.
CCGAGTGATGTGCTGGTCGTTGCCTGTGTCGAACACATGAGCATTGCGGCATGCCGCAGGCACGCTCGCGGTTTCCGCAGATTCGCGTTGTCTTCCGCAGGCGTCAGCTTTTTGACGTCTGCGTCGCTTCGGGTGACGGTTCATCAGCGGCCTGCCTTGCAGAGTATTCGTTCGTTTGTCGGAATTATTCTGAGGCGTCCGGCGCGGTGATTCCGTGTGATCGTTTACCAGGACGAACCGAGGGGCAGTCTGTGGGACGGATTGCCAGTCTGTCCCGCGATGAGATCGCTGCGACAATGGGCATTCAGGGATTCAGCACAATCTTGCCGCTCAGCGTGCCGGCGCCCTGCAGCGTGTTGTCTTCCTGCAGCTGATGGGCCGCAGCGGCCTCTGAAAGCGGAAAGCGGGCGCCGATCAGTGGCTGCAGCTGCCGGGCCGCCAGCAGCTGATTCAACTGTGTGGCGGCTTCCCGCTGTTCTGCTGCCGAGGCATTGAACATGGCAAAACCGATCGCCCGCAGATCTTTCACATAAAAAGGGCCGATGGGGAATTCCGGTCTCGCGTCACGGCCTGCCATCAGCACATATCGTCCCCGTTTGGCAAGCAGGGGAAATGTGGTTTCCGGAGTGGGAGTTCGCAGCGTTTCAAACCACAGATTGATCGGGCCTGTCTCACCAATTGTCCGTTCCAGGGCGCTGACGACATCGGTGTCGCGATAGTTGATGACAACGTCAGCTCCCAGCGTGCGTGCCTGTTCCACTTTTTCGGCACTGCCTGCTGTCGTCAGCACAGTGGCGCCGGACGCTTTGGCAATCTGCACCACGGCAGAACCCACGCCGCCGGTGCCGCCATTGACAAAGACGACATCTTTCTGCTGCAGCCCGCCATGCAGATGAAGGCCGAGATGAGCTGTGATGCCGGTCAGCGAAATCGCCGCGGCCACCTCGTCTGAGACTTCCGGTGGAGTCGGATACAGCCAGGACTGATCGATGGCCGCGAATTCGGCAAACGTCCCCTGCCGCCCGGCCAGCCCCTGATTGCTGCCCCAGACGCGGTCTCCAGGCTGGAATTCCGTCACGCCGTCACCGACGGCGGCCACTGTCCCGGCAATATCGCAGCCCACGATATACGGTGTCGGCAGCTCCGCTTTCACATTGCCGCTGCGGATGTAGGTGTCGATCGGATTCACGGCAACCGCACCGGTCCGCACAAGAACCTGACCGACGTCCGGCGTCGGTGTCGGTACTTCGCCGTACTGGATGCAGGAAGCCGGTCCGGTGGATTCAATAAAGGCAGCTTTCATGATCGTCAGTTTCTTTCTGTCTTTCAGCCTGCCCGCGTGGCAGCCGCAGACGGCCGGCAGGCGGACAGAATCAGCAACAACAGGGCAATTCCCGAGATCAGTATCCCGACAACAAAGCTGGTCGGGGCGTAATACCATTCGATCAGGTGCTGTCCGGCTGGCACGGTGACGGATCTCATCACTGTTTCCGACCGTGATGGCTGAACTGTTTTTCCGTCCACGCGCACCGTCCAGCCAGGATAGTTCAGTTCACGCAGCGTGACAACAGCCTGGTTTTGCAGATTCACTTCAAATTCGACACGACGCGTCGTGTGGGCCCGCAGGCGACAGGACGTCATCGCGGCTTCGGGGGCAGCAATGATTCGTTGTGGCTTCGAATTCAGTTCATACAGATAACAGGATTCGCCGCCGCGAGCCCACACCGAGTTCAGAAACGAATCCGGAAACGGATTGAAGGGGGTCAATGCGTCTGAGGGATTCCGGATCGGTTCGAGCGTCAGAATGTGCGTGATCCCCAGTGATTCAATATGAGCGGCGGCCTGCGCATCCGGAAAGACGTCCGACGGTGCCGCGGCCGACGCCGCGGGCCGCAGCTGATCCGTGTAGTAAATGGATGGCCCGAGCCCCAGATACTGCGGAATGCAGCTGACGCCGAACAGGTTGCACACATTGGGGCCGGGAGCCAGCAGCCGCTGCCACGACGGGGCTTCGGACTGCAGCGTCTGTTTCAGCCAGCTTGCGTTCAGTTTCACAATCGGCGGCTCTGCGACAACCACGGCGTCGGCGATGACGTGTGAGGACCACAGCATGTCGGGCAGTGTCAGTCCGCCGATGATTACCGTCAGCAGGGCTGTGACGAGGGTGGTTTTCTGTCGCAGCAGCTGGTCCAGGGTCAGGCCGGCGATCAGTCCGCCTCCCAGCGCACACAGAATCGTGTAACGCGCCGGCCCCATGAAGAAACTGAATCCCGGCAGGTGACGCGTGACGGGCATCAGCCAGCCCGTGGCATACACAAAACCCGAAAGCGACAGCACCAGCCAGATCTTCAGCACACGACGGTCCATCCGCCGGCGCAGACGAGGGCTCAGACTTCCGCAGACAAGAGCCAGCGGAAGCAGTCCCCAGTACAAATGAGCTTCAACCGCATTGGTATCTGCCGAGATGGCACCGGGCGTCCTGAGCATCTGTCGCGATGTACGGACTTCCGGCGTGTGCCAGTACCACCACGAGGCAAGCAGCTGAGTTCCGTACAATGGTGGCATATGTCCATAGGCCGGGTCAAAATCCTTGCCAGCTTCTTCTCGCTGGCTGACCTGCCTGAGCTCAAAGGTTGGAATCAGCTGAACGGCGGCGACCGTCAGGCCACAGGCGACGGCGGCCACCACCAGCCCTGCGTGCCGCACGAGCACACGCCGCGGTTCTGCATGGTTCTGCGTAAACCACAGCTTCAGCACCGCATAGGCAATCACGGTCAGCTGATTGATGAAAGCAAGCGTGAAGTGTCCGGCCAGCAGATGAATTCCCAGGCAAAGCGCAAGAACGGCAATACGCCGTCGTGATGGAAAGTCGATCAGCCGATCTGTGAGCCACAAGGTCAGCGGCAGCCACAATCCGCCAATGATGCTCCATTCGAGAGAAATCCTCGCCGGAAACCAGCCGTACACGTAGACCAGCGCTGACAGCAGTGCGGGCCACGTGGAAATTCGCTGACACCTGGCAAAACGCCAGGCAAAGACAAAGGCCAGCCAGTAGTGCAGCAGGATGCTGACGTTGTACGCCTGATTGATGCTCAGGATCCGGTACAGAATCTGATTGGTCGGATAAAAAACGCCGGCCTGACTTTCCGCGTGCAGCGGATAGCCCAGCCCGGTCAGAGGATGCCAGAGCGGTATTTCACCCTGGCTGAAGCCTTCCGCCAGCACAAGCTTCTGCGGCATGAAATAGGGATACGTATCACCGCCCACCAGACCGCCACCGGTCGCCAGCCCGTGCCAGACGCCGACGGACAGCCCCAGCCCGACCGCGATGGCCAGCAGCCACTGGGAAAGGCTGACGCTGTGATTTTCGATGGAGGCAGACAAAAGATGGATTTCTGCGGTCGAACAGGCGACGGAACCGTCGCCACGTCGGGACTGAATCGGCCGAAAACAATTCCAGCCATTCTTGAATTTCGTCGGGTTCTATTCTGAACCAGAACCAACAACAACCCTCAGCCACCGAAAACAGAATCAACGTGGAGCAAGCTTCCAGCTTGCCAGGCCCTTCGCTATCACGCCCAACAAGCCTTCACCGTGCCGTCGTGCTCACCGAGGCCAGTGAACCGGAACCGGCACGATACGTTCGTGCCCAAACGTAACTGGGGCTTCCAGCCGCAGTTCATGCGGGGGTCGAGTCCCGCCCGGTATCGGTTGTTGCTGCGGCTGGAAGCCCCAGCTACGGGGTGTTTCAATCCGGCGGCGCGGCCGGCCATTGGTCATCCTTCCGTGAGCCGCGACGCGTCAGCGGCCGGGCCCCGGGCGCGACGATTCCGTGGATTTCAACGTCACACCGGGAAGCCACCCGTGAACGGCCCGGTGCCTTACGGCACTCGGCTCACTCTTGAGTTCTCTGATAAGGACCGGTGTTGCCCCCCCGAATTTGTGGGTAACGACAAGGCTGGAAGCCCCAGCTACGGAAACGCAGCAGGGCGGCTTCGGAAAAGCTGTTCGTTTGCACAGGCTCCAGCTGGCCGGGCCGGCGATGTGCCGAGCAGTGTTGGCTTCCAGCTTGCCAGGCCACACTTCGCCACCACGCCAAACAAGTTTCCACCTTGCCGTTGTGCTCACCCGCACTCCGCCGCTGAACCAAAGCCTCCGCCGCCAGGTGTCTTGATGATCAACTGGTCTCCGGCGACCACGTCCACGCTGAAGCTGCCGTCGAGTATCTGCGGAGTGTCTGCTGAGACGCGACTCAGGCAATTGTTTCCGAAGGCTCCCGATGTCCCGCCGTGCAGGCCATAGGGCGCGGCGGTTCGACGTCGCTGAGACAACATCGACACGGTCAGCGGCCGCAGAAACTCAAGATCCCGGACGATGCCGTCGCCGCCTCGAAACTGACCGGCGCCGCCGGAACCCTTCCGGATCCGGAATTCCCGCAGCCGGACAGGATAACGTTGCTCCAGAACCTCCGGGTCCGTCAGACGCGTGTTTGTCATATGTGTGTGGACGGCGTCTGCACCATCCGAGGTGGCCGTCGCGCCGGCGCCGCCGCAGATGGTTTCGTAGTAACCGAATGAACCATCGCCAAAGGTCAGGTTGTTCATGGTGCCCTGGCTGGCCGCGGCCAGCTGCAGCGCCCCCAGCAAAACATCCACAATTCGCTGCGACGTTTCCACATTGCCGCCGACCATGGCGGGCGAGGATTCCGGTGTCTGTCCGGGAGGCGGATTCAGCAGGCCTTCCGGAATGACAATGTGCAGTGGTTCCAGCACACCGGCATTCAGCGGCACGTCTTCGTTCAGCAGGCAGCGAAAACTGTACAGCACGGCGGCAGTGGTGATGGCGCGATTGGCATTCAGATTCTGAGGATGCACACCGGCCGTGCCTGTGAAATCCACCGTGGCATGATCTGCCTGAACATTGATGTGAACACAGATCGCTGATCCGTCGTCCAGCTGATCTCTGAAACGGTAAGTTCGGTCCGGCAACCGGCTCAGGCAGAGTCTCATCTTGCGCGCGGCCGCGGTCTGAATATGCTGCATGTACTGCTGCACCATATGTCTGGTGTGCCGCTCAGACAGCTGGATCAGCAGACGCAGGCCGCATTCGTTGGCTGCGGTCTGAGCGGCCAGGTCGGCCAGATTGTCGTTGACGGCTCGACTGGGAAACGGGCCGGACGTCAGAATTTCGTGCAGCTGCTGTTCACAGGAAACTCCACCATCGACCAGTTTTCGACTGGTGATCAGAACGCCTTCCTGAGCCAGGTTCTTCGAAAAAGGCGGCATGCTGCCGGGGGCGATTCCGCCGATCTCGGCATGATGAGCACGGTTGGCCACGTAGAACGCGGGCGTCGACGTCGAGGCAGCATCGTCATCGCAGAACACCGGTGTCACCACGGTGATGTCGGGCAGGTGAGACCCGCCTCGGTACGGATCGTTGGTGACGTAGACATCACCCGGCTGCATGCGGGGATGGTCCGCGATGACCGCGCGAACGGTTTCCCCCATGGCCCCCAGATGAACGGGAACGTGTGGAGCATTCACAACCAGTCGTCCGGCGGAGTCGAACAGCGCGCAGCTGTAGTCCAGCCGCTCGCGAACGTTGGTGGAGGTCGACGTCCGGCGCAGCGTTTCCCCCATCTGTTCTGCAATCGACACAAACTGATTGTTGAAGACCTCCAGCAGCACGGGATCGGCTTCCGGCCCGGCGTTCGTGCTGTCGGCAGCGACATCCGGCAACGCGGGATGTTCCGGTGTTGTGTCGACTGTGATGCAGATGGTGCCGGTCTTTGAAATGACGGCCCTGCATTCGGGTTCGACAAATACGGTTGAGGTAGGTTCGCAGATAACACAGGGGCCTGAGATCTGCCGGCCGGGAGTCAGCGCATCGCGCTGCAGCACTGTGGCCGTGCAGGTCTGTCCGTGAACCCAGACCGCGGATTCTGACGGAACATCGGGTGACACCTGCGAGTCATCCTTCATCTCAGGCTGCGTCTGTGCTGCAGACGCCGCTTCGCGGGATTCGTCTGAGTCCTTTTGGCTGACATGAGCCGTGCCCACGGTCTCGACACGCAGGGCGGCAATTTCGATGTCCTTGTCCGGGCGAACGAATCCGAACAGCCGTCGATGCTGCTGTTCAAAGGCGGCACGGAACGACAATTCGGACGATTCGACAACCATCAGAGAAGAATCGGTGCCACGGTAGCGGAGCTCCAGGCTCATAACCGGGGCACTGATCTGTTCCGGCGTCACGTGCTGGGCCAGCAGTTCCTGGTTTGTTTCGTGTTCCAATTGACGTCGCAGAGAAGTCAGAGACGACAGCGTTGCCTCGGACAGCGGCTGCAGCACGCTGGTCTGGCGGATGGCCCGCACATCGGCGTGCCCCATTCCGTAGGCACTCAGAATGCCTGCCATCGGGTGAATCAGGACCGTGCGAATTCCCAGGCTGCGGGCGATGCTGCACGCGTGCTGTCCACCCGCCCCGCCAAAACTGACCAGCGCATAGTCCGCCGGATGATAACCTTTTGCCACGGATACTCGGCGAATTGCCTGAACCATACTGTCGTTGGCGATCTGCAGCAGGCCCTCAGCCAGTTGCTTCAGGTCTGCGTCGGCTGCAGCAATGCCCGCCTTCGCCATGTCGTCACGAAGTTCCTGCAGGCGATGATGTACGGCGTCCGTGTTCAGCGGAAATGGAAAATGTGCCGGCAGCACCCGGCCCAGATACACATTCAGATCGGTGACGGTAAGCGGGCCTCCGGATCCGTAGCAGGCGGGACCGGGATCGGCGCCGGCACTGTCCGGCCCGACCGCCAGCCGCACGCCGTCAAAACTACAGATGCTGCCTCCACCTGCCGCCACCGTTTCAATCGCCAGCACCGGTGTCATGATGCGAACGCCGGCCCGGGTTGTTTCGTTTTCGAATTCGAACTGACCATCGAAGCGGGCCACGTCGGTGCTGGTGCCTCCCATGTCGAAGCCGATGGCCCGGTGGCAGTCTTCAGCCGCGGCCACTTTAGAAAACCCGACGATGCCTCCTGCCGGTCCGGACAGAATGCAGTCACGTCCGCGAAATGCATGGCTGTCAACCAGCCCGCCGACAGACGTCATGACCTGAACGTCGCTGCCCGGCAGCTGTGCCCGAATCCGGTCCAGATACAGCCGGAGCACCGGATTCAGATAAGCGTCCAGCACCGTGGTGTCACATCGGGGGACAAAGCGAATCAGAGGTGACACTTCTGACGAGCGGCTGATTTCTGAGAAGCCCAGCTCAGCGACAAGGTCTGCCAGAGCGATCTCATGAGCCGGCTGACGCCATGCGTGCAGCAGGCAGATGGCGACAGAATCAAACCGGTCCGGTGTCAGCCCCGCCGCGACCAGACGCTCTGCCTCACCCACCGTGTCCAGCGGCTGCAGAATCTCGCCACTTGGCGCGATACGTTCGCTGATTTCAAAGACCCGGGAAAACAGCGGCTCGGGCTTCTGGATATTCAGCTGAAATAAATCGGGACGGTCCTGATTTCCAATCTGCGGGACATCGGCGAACCCGCGAGTCGTCAGCAGCGCGGTCCGGGCTCCAGTGCGGGTCAGCAGCGCGTTGGTGCCGCGAGTTGTCCCGAAGCGGACTCGAACTGCCGGGCACACTGCGCCCGGCTGCAGCCTCAGCAGCCAGCGAATTGCCAGAACGGGTGCTGGCAGGCGGGCATCCAGCTCATAGCCGACGACGCGGCTGATCGGCACATCACTGATCGGCACATCACTGACTGGCGGTTCGGCGGAGACCAGGTTGGCGGTGGACAACGCCATTTTTCCGGTGGAGGCGTCGAAGGCGGCGATGCGAGTCGTACCCAGCACCGTTCCGTCCGCGGACAGCAGACGGCAATCGGCACCAATCCAAAAATCCGGCGGGTCGTGCGTCCGCAGTTCATCGGTGATGGTGGCGCCGTCAAAATCGGCGGCGATCCCTTTGCAGACGCCGGAACTGAGCGTTTTGAACTGGCTGATCTGTCCGTCCGGAGACACACCAATACAGTCCGTGAATGTCCCGCCGACATCGATCCAGAACTGCCTGTCAGAGGAGCTCATGGCGTTTACTGATTTGAAACCTTGAAAGTGCGTCCGCCGTGAACAACGGTTTCCGGAGATCGCACACGACTGTACGATTCGAATGTTCCGCGAGGGCGGCCGGGGGGTTACAACTCCCAGGGATTCATGGAAAACCGGATCAGGTCAGCATCCGTCTGCCCGCGATACACGTAGGTCATCTTTATCCGGCCTTTTGTCAGGTCTTGCAGCTTGTCTTTCTCACGCACCAGACCTTCCCGTACAGACTGCTTAATGGAATCAGTGCTGGCTTTAATGTCTTCGTCGCTCAGTGAAGTGATTTCATAGACGTATACGATCTCCAGCGGTTTGGCCTGCAGGTCGACCAGTGTCGTCAGTTCATCCACGACTCTGGGAAGGTTCTTCTGTTCTGCCTCGACGTACAGGTTGAGCTGCTGTTGAGGGGAACGCGTCTGGCCGCAGCCGATCAGGCAGACCAGCGCAAGCATCGAACAGACCATCAGGTGATGTTTCATTGAAACTCCGCGTAAAAAGGATGAAGAGCGGCATCGTAGCAGTTTACGGCCGAATGTCCGGTCTGAATGAATTCAATTTTCTGCAGAGCGGCGGCGGCGATCAGGAATTACGGATCGTGTCGTTTCACGACTGGAATGAAATCAGGCGACAGCTACCATTAGTAATCAGGGGCGCGGAAATGTCTGGTGGGTGAAGCTGCGAAACAGCTCTGAGTTCAGTTTTAACGCCTCAGCCGTGATGTTTCCCGATTTGTTGATTTCATCGAACATCCCACCTCACCGAGGTAAACCGGAGGTCGATTTAGTGCACGTCGTCTTTCGCTCTGAGGTTGTGAGTTTAAGTTGAACCCTTCCAATGGGAGGGGGCGGACGTGCCAGCGGTCGGGGAGGGGCGGCAGAAATGGAAGCGAAACTGCTCCCTGAGAAACGTCCGATCCATAACTGACTGGTTGGTCGCCTTTCGCTCTGCGAAAGGGCGCTCTTTCGCAGAGCAGAAGGTGACCATCTGTCGACCAGAAATCACTAAACCGACAGCCTGGTCAACCTGGTGGCGGCGAATTCAACAGGCCGGTCCTGTTGTCGCTGCATTTCAAACAGCAGAAAAGGAGACAAAATCATGAGTGAAGTCTGTACGACGGATAAACTGAAAACGACAAAATGTGTACCCTGCGAGGGTGGCGTGCCAAAGCTGACGGCCGAGGAAGCGGAACGTCAGAATCAGGAAATTCAGGGCTGGACAATTTTGTCCGACCCGGATCGCATCACCAAATCCTGGACCGTCAGGAACTTCGTGGCGGGTCTGCAGTTTTTTCAGCGTGTCTGCGACCTTGCCGAAGAGGAAGGCCATCATCCGGATCTGCATCTGGTGGGCTATCGGAATGTCACCATCGACATCTGGACGCATGCAATCAATGGTCTGTCGCTGAATGATTTTATTCTGGCTGCGAAGATTGATGATCTGCCGATCAAACTGAAGGACTGATGTCGGCGCACGCTGAACTCTCGCTGCCCCGATCCGGATCTGCTATGCTCGTCGGCACGTGAACCTGCAACAAAAAGCAACCGGACCCGACCGTGCCTGAGCAACACTTTCCTCGAATGTGCGATGTGCGTCAGACGTTTGATACGCCTGTGGTGAAAGACGTCGCGGCGGCCGTGCATGAACAACTGCGACAGCTGTCTCTGGATCAGATCATTCGTCCCGGGCAGTCGGTTGCCGTCACGGCGGGAAGCCGGGGCATTGCAAATATCAGTCTGATTCTTCGAGAAAGCATCCGGTATCTGCGTTCGCTGCAGGCCAAACCGTTTGTGGTGCCCGCCATGGGCAGCCACGGGGGCGGCACCGTTGAAGGACAGCTGGAAGTCCTGCGCGGTCTGGGCGTGACGGACGAGAGCGTAGAAGCGCCGATCAAAGCCACCATGGATACCGTTGTCGTGGCAGAAACGGCAGCCGGAATCCCCGTTCATTTTGATCGTTATGCCCACGAAGCAGATCATGTGCTGATCGTGAACCGAGTCAAACCGCATACCCGCTTTGTCGGTCCGATTGAATCCGGACTGCATAAGATGATGCTGATCGGACTCGGCAAGCACCACGGGGCGAAAGTGTATCATGCCGGCATTCTGACGCACAGCTTCTCAGAGATGATTGATTCGATTGCCGCTCGGGTATTGCAGGAATGCAGCATCGTGGGCGGACTGGCGATTCTGGAAAATGCAAAGGACGAAACCGCTCTGATCGAAGCGGTGCGGCCCGAGAACTTTGCCGCCCGTGAGCCGGAACTGCTGAAGCTGGCGTGCCAGTGGCTGCCGACACTGCCGTTCGATTCGACCGACCTGCTGATCGTTGATCGGATCGGCAAGAACATCAGCGGTGTCGGAATGGACGCCAATGTCGTGGGAAGAAAGTTCAACGACCACGCCGCGACCAGGGACGATATTGCCAGCTGCCTGAGAATCATTGTCCGGTCGCTGACCGAACAGACGCACGGAAATGCGACCGGAATCGGCATGGCGGAATTCACCACGCAGCGATGTGTTCGTCAGATCGACCATCAGAAGACCAACGTCAACTGCATCACCAGCAACCATGTGGAAGTCGGCATGATTCCGATCACGCTGCCCACGGATCGGGACGCCGTGTCCGCTGCACTGCAGACAATCGGCATGGTGGAACCTCAGCACGCCCGCGTGATTCAGATTTCAGACACGCTGCACCTGACGCACACGCGTGTGTCCGAAGCGTATTTCCCGCTGGTGGAACAGGCTCCGAACCTGGATTTCATCGGCGAACCGTACGATTTTCCGTTTGATGCCGACGGCAGCCTGTCTGACGTCGGCTGAGGCTGTCGGATCAAGCTTTGAGTTCGGCCGCTCGGCCGCGCAGTGCGGTGATCAGCTTGTTAACGGTATCGTCGGCAGCGGTCAGCACCGTGGCCGCATCCTGGCCGGCTTCCACCGCCGCCAGATGACCGTCCAGTTTTGTTGCCCGCGCCCGGCACTTACCTACCAGCCATGTGCGGTCCTCCGCGGACAGCGGCGCGTGGTCGGCCAGAATCAGAGTTGAGCAGCCCTGCCGGAACTGCGCGATTCGTGTGGCCACGGCCCGAGCGGTGTCCGGGCGTTTGCCAAACCATTCCTGTGCCGAGTCGGCAAGGCTGTCCAGATAGGCGGCGGGCGTCACGTCGGTTTTCAGGGCGCCGAGACGGTCCCAGCCCCAGCCGCCCGTCCTGACAGTGGCTCAGACAGCTGCAGAATGAGGACTTGCCGATGATTGCCGTGCCGAATCCACTCGCGGCTCGGCATCGCTACCAGCCTGCAGGGACCGTTTTCCGGACCGGAATGCGGACAGTCTGCCACGAGATGACCCGCGTGCGGTAAGGCTGACCGCAGTGGTCGTATTTCACGACCCACGACACAACCGGTCGACGAACTGTTTCGTACACAGTCACGATCTTCTGGTGTCGGGGAGGCAGGTGACAGCCGGAAGCCTGAGCCGAGCCGGACGCGGCGATGCCGGTTGACAGAATTCCAGCAAGTACGATTGCCTTCAGGGTGCGTGACATGATTTCTGTTCTCCTGAGAAATGTTCATGAGCGATCGAAAGTCGGTGAGCGGATGGTTTCGCTCGATTCAACAGGACAACGGACCGCCAGGACAGGTCTTCCGCACAGATTCAGAAAGATCCTGATTGCGTGCAGACCGGCACACACCGACGGTCGGGACTCACCCCTTTTCTGCCTGTTCCGGCACAACGGCAGCCCCGCGGTTTCTGTCTGCCTGCAGGCGGTTTGAGCATTGGGACGCCGTTGTGCCGCTGTTCCGGCCATGCGCTCATCCCGGCCCCCTGCCTCATCCTGGCGTCCGCGGCAGGGATGGCATGCGCCTGAGCACCGGTTTCAGAGTCCGGACAGAACTTTGCCGGCAGAGCCGGAACCGTTCAGCGCATGCTCGCTTTTTTCGAACAATTCCTGGTGATTTGCCGGGAAGATCGACCGGATCGATTCGTTGTCCGGCATGCTGCTGTCCGATCGGGCTGCAACGCCGGCACAGGACGGTGACACCGCTGGTTTCCTTTCTGGAGCCAGGACTGACTTTTCTGCAATATCTGTTGCTGGAATTGGTGCACCGTGGTTGTATGTTTCTGAAAAAGGTGCGTCCGTGCCGTGAACGGTTTAAGATACGGGTCCCGATCCACGACTGGCGAGGAAACCATGTGTAGAGTGATTCATTGCCGCGGTGTCTGTGCCGCGATGATTCTGATCGCGTCCGTTGTCGCTCCGGCTGTTGCGTCTGCTGAAGAACCGGACTTCGCAGCTGAAGTGAAACGGATCTTTCGCACCCGCTGTTTTGAATGTCACGGAGACACGCGCCGCGAGGCTGACATCAACATTCTGGAGCACGAATCCTACGTTGGCGCCGACGGGACCGTGGTGCCCGGCGATCTGGGGGCTTCTGTGCTGTTCGACTACGTCGCCTCTGACGATGAAGACTTCCGGATGCCGGAAGCGCCGCGACCTCCCCTGTCGGCGGGGGAAATCGAACTGATCAAAAAATGGATCGAATCCGGCGCACCGGCGTTTCCCGAAGACGTGGACCAGCCGGCCGATGATCATCATGATGCGGCCCTCACGCACGTGATCGGAGCGGAATATGTGCTCAGCAGAATTCTGCAGCATGTGGAAGCGACGCCCCGTGATGACCGTCGGTTTCTGCGTTTCTTCAGCAGCAATCATCTGCTGACCGCCGGGGCGACTGCCGCCGAACTCACTGAACATCGGCACGCTCTGGCCAAGGCTGTCAATCATTTGTCGTGGCAGCCGGATATCGTACAGCCGACGATCGTGGATGAAGGTACGGGCACCTTGTTTGCCGTCGATATCCGTGAGCTCGGCTGGCATGAGACGCCGTTTACCTCGGCCGGCAATGACACGTCAGAGCTGGCGGACCACTTCAATCTGTACGATCAGGTGTTGCTGGAATATCCGTATGGCATGGCCTTTGAAAGTTCTGCAACCTATCAGCGACTGTTTGACGTCTATCTGAAGCCCGCTCAGCTTGTTCGTCCGGTACCCTGCGTGCGGATAGACTGGTTTGTCAGTGTGGCGACACAGTCACCCTTGTACGAGGACATGCTGCAGTTGCCGCACGACCTTGCCGAACTGGAAGCCGATCTGGGTGTGGACAGTGCGAGCAATCTGGAATCCTTTGTGGCTCGACGAGCAGGCATGACCTTGTCCGGCGTCTCGCGGAACAATCGTGTGGTGGAACGCCACCCGGCTCGGTACGGCGCATACTGGAAGAGCTATGATTTTCAGTCCAGCAGGGGGCTGCAGAATATGTTTGCCGACCCGATTGATTTTCACTACGCGGGTGGCGAAATGATCTGGAATCTGCCGAACGGGCTGCAGGGCTACCTGGTGACGGATACCGCCGGTAATCGGATTCTGGAAGCACCGACGTCGATCGTGACGGACAAGTTTGCGGAAGACAAGGTGGTGCGGAATGGTCTGGCCTGTATGCGGTGCCACGACCGCGGCATGAAACGTTTTGCCGACAACATTCGGCCGGCCTTCGCATCACTCCCGGATCGCTCAGGTGTGCGCCGGGCCGAAGTGCTGAAACTGTACCCCCCGAAGAAAAAGATGGATGAACTGCTGGACAGGGATCAGGAACGGTTTCTGGCGGCTCTGGAGAAGGCATTGGGTGATCCGCCGCAGGGTGAACCGCTGATTCCGACATCTCGAAAATTCCTGGATGCACCACTCACGCTGCGACAGGCTGCCGCCGAACTGGGGTTGAAGGATTCTGCCGGTCTGCAGACGGTGTTTCAGCTGCCACAGTTCACTCAGCTGGGCCTTGCCGGACTGGCTTCCGGCGGCGTGATCCGCCGCGACACATGGGAAGACTATTTCGATCGCGTTGTGCGGCAGCTTGGAATCGGCGTTCCGATCGCGGCCGTGGACGGACTGACACGCCCGGATCATCTGTCCGACGGCCTGGCCGTGGGACTGAAGATCAGCACCAACAAACGCAGCAATATCTTTTCGCCGAACGAAGAAATGTTCATCACAGTGAAGAATGACTCGGGAGTCGACCTGTTCATCGAACTGGTCGGTTCCAGCGCCCGCGGTGACATGGTGGTGCTGACCGCGGATGTGCTGTCGCTGAAAAACGGCCAGACTTTTCGCTTTCCGGAAACGGGCAGCATCACGATTCAGCCGCGGCTGGGAACAGAATTCATCACGGTCTTCGCCAGTCCAGACAGATTTTCACCCGGCACACTGCTGCGCGGCGAGGATAGCCCGGATCGTTTTGTCCACGGCTTCTATCATTACAATCCTGACGAAACGCGAGTTGACGACAACCCGGTGAAACTGATCAAAAAAACGCTGAAGATTGAAACGCGATGATCGTTGTCCGTCCGGACTACCGGTCCGGCATTTCGACAACCTGCGGCCGAAACAACCAGGTTGCGGCCGTCGCGTCCGGAAATTTATCTGAGAAGGATGATCACCATGCATTTCTCTGTTCGTTCCTGCTCACGCCTCACAGCCGTCATTCTGCTGGCGGCCGGCCTGGTGCCCAGCGAATCACCGGGGGCCACCATCCATCGGCAGCTGCAGAGGCACGTGCCGGCGATTGTCGACTACCTGAACAGTCGCGATCTGAAAACGGTGGGCGTGCTGAAATTTCGTGTCCGGAAGCCGGGACAGAAAACCAGCGACAGCGTGGGCCCGCTGAATTCTCTGATGGCTGATCGGCTTGAGGTGGGGCTGATTCTGGCGAATCCGTTTGATCCGGACCATCAGCTGAAGATCATTCGCGACGCCAGCGCTCAGGCGGCCCGGATTCCGGGGGCGAATCACGTAAGCTCTGCCGGGAGAGCCACGTTCTTCGGGCCGAAATTCAAACTCGCCTGGGGCGACGAACGAGTCACGGCTGACGCCTTTCTGACCGGCGTTGTCCAGGTTCACGATGACAACCGCCACGTGACAGTCGGAATTCTGTGCTTCGACAAAGCCGGCGGAACGCTTGAAAAGGCATGTGAGGTGTTTGAAGCGGAGCTGGATGCTGCGTCGCTGGGCGAAATCGGAGAAAGCTTCGTCCTGCGGGGAGCCTTCGACGGTGGCACCACCATACAGACGGCGGCCGAACAAGATCGGCTGAAGCAGCAGCAGGTACTGAAACAGGCGGCAGAGGTAAAACAGCAGCTGACCGCCTTTCCCCTGAAGGACGCGTCCGCTCCGGTCAGGCTGGAAATTTTCTACGACGGCCAGCCCGTCACGGTCGAGACGCGCGACGGCCGGGCGTTTGTGGCAGAACCTCAGGAAGACCAGCGAGTCGAACTGGCGCTGGTGCGGACTGATCAGGCCACGGGACGTCTGGGCGTGGTCTTGAAGGTGAACGGAGAAAACACGCTGTACCGCCAGACAATTCGCGACATCGACTGTTCAAAATGGATTTTATCTGAGGAACACACACGGACGGTCGTGAAGGGGTACCAGATGCCGAACAGCAACACAGCAGAAGAGTTCACCGTGCTGTCAACGCGGGAATCGGCCAGTCGGGCCGTCAACTACGGCCGCCACGTGGGGCAGATTCAGGTGACCGTGTTCCGGGAAGAAGACCTGAGCAGTGCCAATGATCTGCCGCCTTCACTGCTGGATGAAGACGAAGAAGATCTGGCGGCCATGCTGCGAGGGACTCAGCCGTCGGAACAACCAAAGAACCTGGGGGCTCTGAAGACCCAGATTCGCACTGCCGACAGGGACGGAACTCAGACACGGGGGCTGATTGTACAGGGCCAGCAGCAAACCAGCGAGGTTCGAAAGGTCATATTCACGCCGGACCCGACTCCTGTTATGACTGCGACCGTGACGTATTACTCGCCGTGACCACTTAGAAACGTTCGATCAATAACTGACTGGTTGGTCGCGTTTCGCTCCGCGAAAGGACGCTCTTGCGCGGAGCGAAAGGCGACAATAATTGACCGGAAACTCCTAACCGACCTGCATGCGTGCCAGGTGCTGTACCAGTTCGTCCGGTCCTTCACGCCAGATCTCAGAAGACGCTTCAGTCATGAGCGGCCCGAAGCGTCGGGCCGCCAGAATGCAGTTTCTGGTGACCATGCCTTCCAGGTGACCGTCTTCATCAACCACGGGAACGGCAGAGAAGAAACCCTGCTGCAGCAGCGGCAGCGCTTCGGTCAGAGGATCTTCGGGCCGCAGGACACCGACATCGGTGTGGCACAGGAAGCCGACTGAGAGGCCTGGCTGGCCATCAGCAACGGCGGCCCCGGCATCTTCTGTTCTTAACATTCCACGAAACTGACCGCTGGAGGTCACCGGCAGTTCGCTCTTGTTGGTCGCCATCGCAAATCGCAGAGCCCACGCTGCCGAGGCCTGTACGGGAACGGCGTCGAACCGTGTCATCATGGCGTCGCGGACTTTCAATCCGGTCAGCGACGCTTCTGTCTCGGCCGAGCCTGCTTCCTGGGCGGCTCCCAGAAATACAAAGCCGGCGATGAACACCAGCATCGGGTTGTTAACAACAAACAGTCCTGCCAGCCCCAGCAACACGGCCATCGTCTGGCCGGCTTTCGCCGCAATGCGTGTCGCCTTCAGATGATCCATGTTCATGGCCAGCAACGACCGCAGCACGCGACCGCCGTCCAGCGGAAATGCCGGCAGCATATTGAAGACAATCATCGCCAGGTTCACAAGGATTGTCCGGCCAGCCAGGTTTGCCGCCAGCGATGACGGATTCAACAGGCCATCGACGCCAATGACGGGAACGGTAATCGCCAGCAGGATCGCGGCGATCACCACGTTGACGGCCGGGCCGGCCAGCGCCACCAGCAGTTCTTCCACGGGACGCTTCGGCATTCGTTCCAGTCGAGCCACACCACCAATGGGCATCAGTACGATGTCTTTGGTCCGCACACCAAACCGACGAGCCGCCAGGGCATGTCCGAGTTCGTGCAGCACCACACACGTAAAGATCACAGTAACCAGCAGCGAGTCGGCCAGCATTCCGAATGGGGGACGCCCCATGGCCAGCCCGCTGAACAGGATATAGGCCGGAATCAGCAGGAAACTCCAGTGCAGAAACAGGGGAATTCCTGCTGCCGTGCCGATTCGGTAAGACTTATTCATGATTCTATTCTCCTTCGCCGCGACCAGAGCAGCTCGACTTTTGATTTTGAACACAAAGTCTTGCTGAAAGGACGAAACAAACGCTTCACTCCTTACTTTTTGTAGTGCGAACGTCTATGAATGACAGAAAGAATTCGATTCCGCAGACCACAGATTGGCGATGATTTTCCACTTTCGGAATCTGTCACGGAAACCGGGATTTGACTCGGTGAATTCGCTATTTGTCCCGAGATGACTCGCCAGGATTCGTACTACCCGGTTCCCGGAATCGACGCCGCGGTAATTGCTGCTGCAGAACGGTTTCTTGCGTCGGCGGACGCCGGGTCAGCCGCTTTCTTCCAGTTCACGCCACTGTGTCTGCGAATCTGCAAGCCAACGTGGCGGTCGGCACAAGCGGACCGGGAGACCAGTCGTTTGTCTCAAATCTGCAGAGGCGGATGAGCCGGGCTTGAGATACCGGCAGCAGTTTAAGACGATCCGAACGCTGTGGTGATGGCGTTTGTTTCTGAGTTCAGGAACCGCCTGGGCGCGTCGATTGCGTCAATCGTCTGCTGAGTGTCTGGCCCGCTCAGCAACGAATTGTGGCGTCGCTTCTGACTCCGTCCTGCTGTTTTCTGTGTCGCGTTTGGTTATTGGACATTTCCCGGGAATTGAATTCATGAGCGAAAAAATGTGCCGTTGGGGAATCCTGAGCACGGCTGGTATTGCCTCGAAGAACTGGCATTCGATTGCCGCGTCCGGCAACGGCCAGGTGGTCGCTGTTGCCAGCCGGTCTGTAGAAAAGGCACAGGCGTTTATCGACGCCTGCCAGCTGTCAGTGCCGGTGCCTCAGCAGGTTGAGGCGCTTGGATCGTATGACGACCTGCTGGCCCGCAGCGACATTGATGCCGTCTACGTTCCTCTTCCCACCGGGATCCGGGCCGAGTGGGTGGTGAAGGCGGCGAACGCCGGCAAACATGTCATGGTGGAAAAGCCGTGCGGTGTGTCAGCGGCCGATGTTCAGACCATGATCGATGCGTGCGTCGCCAATAATGTGCAGTTCATGGACGGTGTAATGTTCATGCACAGCGCCCGCCTTCCGGAAATCCGCAAGGTGCTGGACGATGGCGACAGCGTGGGACAGATCCGCCGAATCGCCACACAGTTCAGCTTCTGTGCCGACGAACAGTGGGTGGCGAGTAATATTCGGGCCAGCAGCAGTCTGGAACCGGCGGGGTGCCTGGGAGATCTCGGCTGGTACACCATCCGTATCACGCTGTGGGCAATGAATTTTGAAATGCCGGTGGAAGTGCGAGGCCGCATTCTGCACGGCGCCAAACGCCCGGACAGTCCTCACGACGTTCCGATGGAATTTCAGGGAGAGCTTCACTTCGCCAGCGGCGTGTCGGCGACGTTCTACAATTCCTTCCGTGGCAATCATCAGCAGTGGGTCAACATCAGCGGCACCAAAGGGTATGTGGAATGGAAGGATTTTGTTCTGCCGTACTTCGGAAACACGGTGTCCTTTGACGTTGCGAACCATGACTTCGTGGCGGACGGTTGCCGCTTCAACATGGAAAAACATCTGCGTACCGTCAAGGTGCCGGAATACAGCAACAATCACGCCAGTGCCCAGGAAACGAAACTGTTCCGCAACTTTGCCGATCTGGTGCTGCAGGGGAAACTGGACTCGCACTGGCCGGAAATCGCTCTGAAGACGCAACAGGTACTCGACGCTGCTCTGCAGTCCGCTCAGAACGACTGTCAGCCGGTGCGTCTGTAGCGGTATTCCTGGACCAAACAGGATCAGCGGCGCCCGCCGCGGAGCAAAAGGTGTAGCGCTGTAGCTCGGACATTCCTGTCCGAGCCGTGGTTCTTGCGGGGGGTACAACGGACAGGAATGTCCGTTGTACCGGGGAGGCCGGGGGGGGAGCGAACAGGGTTCGACCGCGGAAGCGATCGGCAATTGACGTTCTGGCACCGGCCCTGTCCTCCGTCGCTGCACCGTTGTGCTGTTAATCTGGAAAAGGCACGCGGAATACTCAGAGTGCTCTGGCGGCAGCGTCGAGAAATCGGGCCGCAACTGCGGCGGATCGGCGGAGTCGTATTTTCAGAACAGCCAAATTGTCCTAAAAACGCCCCGTGCACCCGGGTCATTTCCATCCGCACGGCGGGACGCGGCGACCGAATCTGCCCCTTTCGCTGGTTCGCGATTCCGGAATGGTCGTGTCATGCAGGGACAGAAAGCGATGAGCTACAAGCAACTGTTTCTATTGATCCTGACAATCTGGTCAGCCGAATTGTTCACGCGCGTGCTGTTTGACGCAATGATTCCGCCGCAGATGGAATATCGCACGATTTACCTGGAAAAGGATCCGAAGAAGGACCTGTTTCTGGGCAGCAGCCTGGCCGACTTCGGGCGCCGTGGCTGGAAGATTGTGGCGGTCGAGCCCAATCCGGATAACCGAGGGCAGATGATCGTGTTCATGGAACGCCAGACGATTCTCCGCATGCAGTAACCGGAATGTCGCTGCCTGACGCCCCGTTGTCAGCTTCCTGGCGGTGGCGGTTTTCTGCGTCGGTTGACCCTGAGCGACATTCGGTATGCAATACCTGCAGTGAATCGACAACACTCCGTCGGAGTACCGTCGTCTGCGGTCCGTCCCGGCAGGCAGTGCCTCCGACTGGATCAGTGGTCGTCCAGTACCGTGTTGTCCGGCCGCCGTTTACGTATGTCGCTGGAATTTATTCTTTGACGTTTCCGTTTGGACAATAGCAGAATGACGTATCGTTTCCGCTCGTACGCTCTGATGTTGGCTCTGCTGACAAGCTGTCTGAGCACTGTGTCAGGTGTGGCAGAGCAGACGCCCAACGTGGTCATCATCTTCATGGATGATATGGGTTATGCAGACATCGGACCTTTCGGGGCCGAGGGTTATGAGACGCCGAATCTGGACCGGATGGCGGCCGAAGGCCGAATTTTCACGGATTTCTACGTGACGCAGGCCGTGTGTTCGGCTTCCCGGGCCGGGCTGGTCACGGGATGCTACAACGTCCGAGTGGGGATTCTGGGAGCCCTGGGTCCTCAGGCGAAGCACGGAATTCATGAAGACGAAGTGACGATTGGTGAACTCGCAAAGCAGAAGGGCTATGCCACGGCCTGTTACGGCAAATGGCATCTGGGCCATCACCAGAAATTTCTGCCCATGCAGCACGGCTTCGACGACTACTTCGGGCTGCCCTACAGCAATGACATGTGGCCCTTTCATCCGGGGGTGAGGCATCTTCCCGAAAAGGAACGGCTGAAACGCTGGCCTCACCTTCCGCTGATCGACGGCAACGACATTGTGAACGCTGAGGTACAGCCGGAAGACCAGGAACAGCTGACGACCCGGTACACCGAGCGGGCCGTGCAGTTTATCGAAGAACACCGGGATGAACCGTTTCTGGTTTATCTGCCGCACAGCATGGTCCATGTTCCTCTTTATGTGTCCGATAAATTCCGGGGGAAGAGCGAGCGGGGATTGTTTGGCGACGTGATGATGGAAGTGGACTGGTCGGTGGGGCAGATCCTGGACACGCTGCGGAAACACGACCTGCAGGACAACACGCTGGTGATCTTCACATCGGACAACGGTCCGTGGCTCAGTTACGGAGACCATGCCGGCAGCGCCGGGCCGCTCAGGGAAGGAAAGGGCACGATGTTTGACGGCGGCTGTCGCGAAAGCTGCGTGATGTGGTGGCCCGGAAAGATTCCGGCCGGAACAACATGCAGCGTTCCGGCGATGACGATCGACATTCTGCCGACGATTGCTCACCTGATCGGCGCCGACCTGCCTGATCACACGATTGATGGAAAGAACATCTGGCCGCTCATGGCAGGGACCGAGGGAGCTGAGTCGCCGCACGAGGCCTATTACTTCTACTACGGAAAGCAGCTGCAGGCCGTCCGCAGCGGCCGATGGAAGCTCCACTTTCCTCACGGTTACCGCACCCTGGCCGGAAAGCCTGGCGGGTCCGGAGGAATTCCCTCGAATTACGAACAGGACAGGATCGGGTTGGCGTTGTTCGACCTGAGCTCGGACATCGGCGAGCAGCACGACGTGGCCGATCAGCACCCGGACGTTGTCCGTCGTCTGCAGCAGCTTGGCGACAGGATGCGGGCGGAACTTGGTGACAGCAACCGGCAGGGGTCGGGTAATCGTGCGGCCGGCCGGCTTTGACGCTGGCTGTCGTGACGAAACCGGAACCACCGTACATTCCCACGACCGCGCCCTGTGCCGATCCTGCAACTGCGAAGCATTCCTGATAACCTGACTTCAATCACTCAAATCACAAACGACCTGCAAGGAACCTGCCCATGTCTGCTCTGGATCAGCTGAAGCGTCATACCACAGTGGTTGCGGATACCGGTGACATCGAAGCCATTGACGAACACAAGCCACAGGACGCCACGACCAATCCGTCGCTGCTGTTCAAGGCCGCTCAGATGTCGCAGTATCAGCAGCTGGTCGATGACGCCATCGCCTACGGTCAGCAGGGGGCTCATGACGAAGCTGAACTGATCGATGCGATCGTGGACAAGCTGAGCGTCAACTTCGGCTGCCGGATTCTGGAGATCATTCCGGGACGCGTGTCCACCGAAGTGGATGCGCGGTTGAGCTTTGATACGGCAGGGACCGTTGCGAAGGCTCAGGATTTGATTCGACTGTATCGGGACGCGGGTGTGGCATCGGACCGTGTTCTGATCAAGATTGCCAGCACGTGGGAAGGGATTCAGGCGGCCGCAACGCTGGAGCAGCAGGGAATTCACTGCAATCTGACACTGCTGTTCGGATTCGGCCAGGCGGTTGCGTGTGCCGAAGCCGGAGTCACGCTGATCAGTCCGTTTGTCGGGCGAATTTATGACTGGTACAAGGCGGCTCAGGGGGTTGACAGTATCGCCGTGGAAGACGATCCCGGCGTCGCGTCCGTCACTCAGATTTTCAACTACTACAAGAAGCATGGCTACCAGACCGAGGTGATGGGCGCCAGTTTCCGCACCAAAGAACAGGTCATGGCGCTGTGCGGCAGTGACCTGCTGACGATTTCGCCCAAACTGCTGAGCGAACTTTCTGAATCCGACGCTGACGTGGCCCGACGTCTGGACGCGGACGCTGCTCAGGCGATGGACATCGACAAGTTGGAAATGGATGAAAACGTATTCCGCTGGATGCTGAACGAAGATGCCATGGCCACTGAAAAACTGGCTGAGGGCATTCGGGGATTTGCTGCAGACCTGGATAAGCTGCGAGCCTTTCTGGCCCAGCGCATGGAGCTGGCGACGGCGTAGCGACAGGCTGACGCGGCAACAGGCTGGCGTAACAACAGGCTGGCGCGGCACGGTTCTGTGCGTTTGCGTGTCCGTTCGGTACGTCCTGAACGGGGCGTACCGTTCTGGACGTGAAACGAAGAACAGCGCATGGCCTTGTATCAACGTCGGCCGATCACGCCGCCTTTTTGTCTCGACTGGCCAGCCGTGTCAGCTTCTGGCGAAGACGCTGCATGCCGCTGATCCAGCGATCGTGATCGTCCGTCTTCATAGAAAAGAACTCTGCCACTTCCGGATGTGGCAGAATCAGAAATCGCTTTTCGGCCATGCCTTCCACGACAGATGTCGCGACGTCATCCGCGGTAATGGCATGCAGGTGCAGATAGCGGTGAATCGGGTCGTCGTTGTCCAGAAAGTCGGTGGTGACACCCAGAGGGCAGACGCAGGAAACATCGATGCCCTGCCGTCCATAACACACAGACAGCCATTCCGCCAGCGCGACATCGGCGTGTTTGGTCACGGAATAGGACGCTGAGCCGATTTCCGTCAGGACGCCTGCAGCTGAGGCGGTGTGCACCAGGTAGCCGTTGCCCTGCTCAAGCATCTTCGGGACCACGGCTCGGGCGGCGTACAGCCGGGACATCACATTGACGTCCCACATGCGGGTCCAGTCTTCATTGGGGCATTCCAGACCACCTTTCACGGTGATGCCGGCATTGGAACAGAAGACATCGATGCGGCCGCACTGTTGAATCGTCTGATCGACCAGCGCCTGCACTTCAGGTTCGCTGGAAACGTCGCACGCAATGGCCCGCCCGCTGATTTCCGCAGCCACTCGATCCGCCGCGGCGGGGTCAAGATCTGAGACAATGACATCAGCGGCTCCTTCTTTGGCGAACCGGCGACACATCGCCGCTCCGATTCCGTTTCCGCCGCCAGTTACAACGACAACCTTGTCCTTGATGTGCATGTCTTCCTCCGTGAAGTTCGGGGGCCGGACAGACGACGCCTTCATCGATGACGCCAGCTGTTCCGAATGTCGTGTCGTGGCAGGCTGTGAAAACCAGCCTGCGCCGGTTCCTTCCGAGCAACTGACGCTGCCAGTGCCGACTTATTCCCGTGCTGAATAACAGAATTCGACCTGGTGCGGCCGGTGTCATTCAGCCGTTCAACGATTTCTGTCAGCCGCCGCTGCGCCGGTTGACGACGGCAGGTTTGACATTCTGGACCTGAGCCTGAGGTTTCGTGCTCTGCTTCACTCCGGCGGTGATTACCTTTTTGGCCCGAGGCTCACCGGCGGGTGTGTCATCCGCCTTCTTCTGGACCTCGCGTCGCCGAGCGGCATCGGCCAGCTTTTGTTTGGCCACGCGTTTTTCTCGATCCTTTTTCTTCTGCTGTTTATTCTTTGCCACCGGTCGATCCTTTGAAGCTCGTCAGCTGCGCCATGCCTTGCGGGGCGGCGCGAAACCAGTGCGTACTGTGCTGACGTTAAAACGCTGGAAGTGTACATTTTTGTGACCCGGGAAAGCGAGGCGAATTTGCTGCGGACCGAGGAACTTCGTCTGATCCGTCGGCTGGAACTCAGCAGTTATCTTTATTTTCCGCCCCGCAGTGGTCGCGGCAGCTGCCGCGAGTGGAGCCATCGGAGCCTCGACGGTGCGCCGGGGCAGCAGGGCTTTTCAGCGCCGTCACCCCTTTCGTGGCCTGCCTGACCTGCTCCCGGTGTGACGGTGGGCTAAAATTCATCAGATCAGGAACTGTACAAACCGGCCTTTGAAATGTTAAATACAGCCTGATCGGGCGCATTGTAATCGTTTAGGCAGGCATGTTGATTTCCGGCTACAGATGGTGTCCGTGTTCCGCGGTTCCGGCAGCCCGGGACCACGACGCGATATGATAGGTTTTAGAAAGTTCTTCCACGGATGGAGTGAGCAACCCGAACTGATCTTCGACTTCTGACCAAACCTCACTGGTTTCTGCCCATGCAGGCCCCCACAGTCGCGACCGAATTGTTCGAACTGCTGCAGAAAAGCGAGCTGCTTTCTGCCAGCCAGGTGCGCCGGGCCGTCGAAAAATTTCAACTGTCCGAAGACATGCCGCCGGAAACGATCGCGCGGACGCTGGTGCAGAGACGCGTTCTGACGCCGTTTCAGGCCGAACGGCTGCTGGAAGGCCGGTATCGAGGATTCGTGATTGACGGCTACCGCGTCCGCGAAGTGCTGGGTGTCGGCGGCATGGGCTGCGTTTATATCGCCGAGGATCATGAAAACGACCGCAAGGTGGCACTGAAGGTGCTCTCAAGCCAGCACTCGCTGGACGCCGGCATGCTGGCCCGGCTGAAGCTTGAAGCTCTGGCGGGGATGCAGATCAAGCATCCGAATGTCATCGAAACCTATCGGATCGACAGCACCGGAGCGGTCAACTACATGGTAATGGAGCTGATGCGGGGGATCAGCCTTCACGAGCTGGTAGCGCTGCACGGGCCGGTGAAATGGCAGATGGCCTGTGACATGTTCCGTCAGGTCGCCAAAGGTCTGCAGGCGGCTCATTCAAAGGGAATTATTCACCGGGACATCAAGCCGGCCAATGTACTGATCGATTGCGATGGTGTCGCCAAGTTGCTGGACTTCGGACTCGCAAAAATTGAAGGTCATGCGGGTGAGGAATTCTCACTGGCCATGATCTTCGGGCACGACTGTCTGGGCACGCCTGACTATATCGCACCGGAACAGGCGGAAGACAGCAACAGCGTCGGTCCCGCGGCAGACATCTACGGCCTCGGCTGTACCATGTATGTGGCTCTGACGGGCCGCGTACCGTTTCCGGAAAAATCGAATCCCGCCAAGATAGAAGCCCATCGTCGCAAGACGCCGAAGCCCATCGATCAGATCCGTCGCGATGTTCCTCAGGAAGTGATTGCGATCGTCGAAAAAATGATGGCAAAGAAGCCCGGTGAGCGCTTTGCGACCGCCGGGCAGGTGGCGGCGGCTCTGAAGCCGTTTGCCCGCCGCCGTCCGGTGAAGTTCGAATTCCGACAGCTGGTCACACTGCGGGCCAAGCAGGCTCGCGAAAAGGAAAGTCAGTCTCAGAAGGTGCGCCGGGCCACCGGGCCGCGCTCTTCGATCACGTCGGCGTCAGGCTGGCTGAATAATCCGAGCCATCATTTCCAGGCAGAACTGGATACCTTTGCCGGAGACGACACACCCGCCATTCGCCAGCCTGCGCCTCCCCGGGTTCCTGAACGCCGCGAAAGTGTGGCCGAACCGTCCTCACGGGCGCAGCTGCAGTCTCGCATCAATGTTCCGCGCGGCTGGTCTGTCCGGCGGTTGAAGTCAAAGCAGGTGTTTGCGATCACCCGGGTCCGGACGCGCATCGGCACCTCGCCGGAATGCGAAATCCACATGCCCGGTTCGGTCGTGGATGAGCGTCAGTGTTATATCGAGTACACCGGTTCGTCGTGGATTCTGCGTCAGGAATCCCGCTCTCAGCCGACGTTTGTCAACGGCCGGGCCGCCAGCCACTCAGAACTGCGGCATGGGTCCAAAGTCACCTTCGCTGATGGCACGGGCTTTGAACTGATCAGTGATTCGGCACAGGAAAAAGAACAGAAGTTCCGCCGAAATCTGTTGCTGCTGCTGGGGCTGGGTATGCTGGCCGGCCTGTTGACCGTCGTATTTCAGATGTTTATCTGACGACGCGCGGGTTACGCAGGCCCCAGTCCCTGCATCCGCCGCCAGGCACTGATCTGCCCCATGTGAATCATGAAGTGACCGCCCACGTAGAAGTTGTGCATTGATCCCATGGTCGGAAATTTTTCCGCCATGGCTTCATTCGGATTTGGCTGCTGAAAAACCTCGTCCGGAACAGACGGCAGAACATCCAGCACAGCCTGGTAGCCGCTGAACATGAAGTCTGTGACCTCGTTCATGGGCGGGTAACGAGTCCCGTCGGGATCGTCCACGCAGGTGGCATTCCTGGAAAAAGCGTCCTGAAATCCCGCGGGAACGGCCGGGGCGTCCATTTTCAGCTCTGACAGAATCCGGGGCCCGTACAGACTCAGATGACCGTACACAAAGGCCGGATGGTTGGATTCAATGATCTGTCCGCCGGGGCTCGCAAAACGCCCGAACTGCGCCGATTCGACATTGGTCAGCATTCGTCTGGCGTAGCCCAGTCCCAGTTGCAGTGAGTCGGCCATGATAATTCCGGCAGAACGCGACATCGATTTACTCCGTGGTATTGAGATCTGGTTGGTGAAAACATCCGGGCAGCGGTCGCCAGCGAAACGATTCGCGGCGGTTGCGCTACGTCAGCGGCGGCCCGGAAAATTCAGCCGCCGGCATCTTTTCAGACGCGGCCACACGAGTTATAGATGGCAACTTCGCGGCACGCCAGGATGCAGCGAACGAAACGCAGATCGGTGCCGGAAGTGCAGCCGCGCCGGAAGTGTGAAGTGGTGCCCGATGTGAAGTGGTCCTCGATGTGAATCCATACCCGACGCGGACCAGTGCCTCTACCGTATCGCCGTCGAATGTCGGCGGAACCACCTTCGGAACAGCAGACGAAGAAGTCTCCGGTTCAGGAAGCGGGTGAGCCAAGTCGCTGCTGAAACCAGCTGGCCGTGGCGGCCAGTCCGTCACCGATGGTGGTCACGGGCCCCAACAGTTCCTCAAGGCGATCAGCGTCGAGCAGCGAACGTTCGATGTCGCCGGGCCGACGGTCGCTCGGACGAACCTCCACGTTGCGGTCGAGTTTCTGCTGCAGGATATCGGCCAGCTGCCGTGTGGTGGTTTCCTGTCCGGTACCGACATTCAGGATCGGTTCCGGCACGTTTCCTTCCAGAGCCGCGATATTGGCTTTGACCACGTCTTCAATATACACATAGTCGCGGACGCAGCCGTCATCTCCTGCCGAGCGTCGAGCATTGATCTGAATGGACTCGCCGGCCAGAATTCGATTGCAGAAAATCGCCACCACGCCTGCTTCCCCATGCGGGTCCTGGCGTGGACCGTAGACGTTGGCATATCGCAGGACGGTGTAGTTCAGTCCATGTTCCACGCGAAAGCATTCCAGATATTTCTCGACGGCGAATTTACTGCAGGCGTAAGGGCTGATGGGCACCGGGTTGAAGCTGACGCCGGCCCGCGTCCCGTCCGGGACCTCGCCATAGATCGCTCCGCCGGTGCTGGCAAAGACGATGCGTGAGACATCGTGAGCAACCGCGGCGGTGAGAATGTTCAGGGACCCCGTAATATTGATGGCCGCGTCATGTTGTGGCTCACGAACACTGACCGCTACGCTGGCCTGTGCAGCCTGATGAGCGACGGCTGTGGGGCGAAAGGCGGCAAATGCGTGGTTGACGGCATCGCTGTCGCGAATATCAATCTGAAGAAATTCTGCCGCCGCCGGCACGTTGTCACGACGTCCGGAACTCAGGTCATCGATGACTGCCACTGTCCAGCCCCTGGCCAGTGCCCGGTCCGCCAGATGGCTGCCGATAAAACCTGCTCCGCCCGTAATCAACAGTCGCATGAATGGTTCCCAATACGCTTCGTTGCAGAAGAAATTGATGACATACCGACCCGAATCGGGTTGCCTGGCTGTCGGAAGGTAAGCTTCGGGCCGAGATTGCGTGAGAGCAAAATCGATAAGAACAGATTCGGCAGATCCTCAGGTTTCTGCCGGCTCGTTTGTGTTTTTAGGGAATAAGCGGATTCTGTGGATCAGCAGTTGGGGCCGCCGACTGGTTCTGAAGACCGTACCAGTGGCGGCAGCCCCTCTTCCAGAACTCCCTTCACCCGCGGAAACAGAATCAGGGCCTCGATCACCATCCATGCCTGCAGACCCAGAATCGCCAGCCCGAATCCGGCCAGCAGGTAATCCGGCTGTTCTGAATTCAGCCAGCCACCTTCGTGAAACATATTCCACAGCAGGGCATAAGCCGGAAGAATGGTCATCATCACGGCCGGCACCACGGCAAACCAGATGCTCCGTCCGCGGCGAACCAGAAAAAAGATGACGACCATAAAGGCCAGCCCGGCCAGCAGCTGGTTGGTGGCCCCGAACAGGGGCCACAGAATCAGGCCGCCCTTGCCGTACTCGCCGGCGGCGTTGGGAATCATCGCCACCACGGAGCCCAGCACGACGGCCAGCAGCGTGGCTCCGTACTTGTTGGCCAGGGGCGCCATTCGAAACGACGCACCAAGTTCCTGAATGACATAACGCTGCAGTCGCGTGGCGGTATCCAGTGTGGTGGCCGCGAAACAGGCCACCAGCACGGCAATGATGCCAATCGCCAGTTCCAGAGGAATGCCCAGAGCGTTCACAAAATTGGCGCCGCCTTCCACAAAGGCGCCGACCGTCTGCGGCAGTTTGAAACTGTTCCAGCCGTCGGCGACGGAATAGCGTGAACGCCATGCCGCGGCGCCCACCAGCGGTGCTCCTTCGGCATTCAGGATCGGCACGCGGACACCCGCCTCATTCAGTTCGAAGCGTCCCATCCCCACGCCTGCACAGCAGGCCAGTATGACCAGCACGGCCAGCGCACCTTCCATCAGCATGGAGCCGTAGGCCACGTACTGGGCGTCGTTTTCATTGGCAATCTGTTTGCTGCTGGTGCCGCTGCTGACCAGACAGTGGAATCCGCTGCAGGCACCGCAGGCGATCGTGATGAACAGAAACGGCATGATGGGCGGTGCGTCGACGGGAATGTCTTCCGCCGCGACAATCGCCGGAGCACTTGCGGTCAGGTCGGCGGTACCGTTCAGACCGGCCACTGCCAGTCCGGCCACCAGCAGGCACAGGGCAACGATCAGCTGATGGCTGTTGATGTAGTCGCGGGGCTGCAACAGCAGCCACACCGGAAGCACGGAGGCAAAGAAACAGTACACCATCAGCAGCACGGTCCACGTGACGACCGGTGAGTCCAGAATCAGAACGGACGGCGGCAGCGATATCGGAAGGTGGTAGACACCCAGATAGACAGAAACATACAGCACGCCCAGCGCTGCCAGCGAGGGTATCAGCAGCGAGACGTGCTGCCGCCGGTGGACGTAGATTCCGATGGCGATCGCCAGCGGCATGGCCACCCAGACCGACAGGACGGATTCCGGGTAAATCGAAAAGATGATGGCGATCACCAGTCCAAAAATGGCCAGTACAATCGTCAGCGCGAAGAACAGAATCAGCAGAAACAGCAGCCGGGCGCGAGGGTTGATCAGACGCCCGGCCACTTCGCCAATCGTCTGTCCGCGGTTCCGCAGCGACACGAACAAGGCGCCGAAATCGTGGACGGCTCCGACAAAGATGGAACCCAGAACCACCCACAGCAGCGCCGGCAGCCAGCCCCAGAAGACGGCGATGGCCGGACCGACAATCGGCCCTGTGCCCGCAATGCTGGTAAAATGGTGACCGGCCAGTACCTGTCTTTGTGTCGGCACGAAGTCGATATCATCCCGCAGTTCGTGAGCCGGCACAATGGCCTGCTCATCGATCTGAAAAATGCGCCGGGCCAGCCAGCGCCCATACGTGTTGTAAGCCAGAATAAAACCGACGAACGACAGAACCGCAACCAGCAGCGTCAACATGAAACGATGGCCTGAAGGAAGGAACCGGACACGGGATCAACAGCGGCGACCGATCTGCTGAAAACCGGCGCCTGACATTCGTAAAGACTACCTGCCGTCGGCACCTCGGGCAATGGTTGGGCGGTGGTCGCGGGCTTCGAATAACTACTTTAGCGAATGGACGATCTGGATCAGTTCAGACGGCAGCAGGACCGGCACATTCGCTGCACTCACATGCACTCAGCCGAACCGTCCGGGTTCTTCGTCTTTTATCTCACTGAAATCTGCCATCGGATCGATCTCTGCTTTCAACAGGTGTCTGCTGCCGCACGATCGGTCGTGCCGGGACCACCGCTCGTTCCAGTCACGCCTATTGTGTCGCCGCTGCACTGCAACATTAAGAAACGGTTTTCAAGAGCCGAAGGAATACACGGAGGAGAGATCAATGCTGGTACTTTCGCGACAACGCGACGAAACAATTGTGATTGGTGATTCGATTCGAATCACGATCGTGGAAGTCCGCGGAGACAAAGTCCGCATCGGAATCGATGCTCCTCGGGACGTCACCGTCCATCGGCAGGAAATCTACGACGCCATTAAACGGGAAATGGACAGCTCGGATCCTAAACAGACCTGATCCCACAGCTGTTCTCCGCCACGATAGAGTCTCAGGGGCCGACTGTTTTCAGTCGGCCCCTGTGCATTGTGGCGTCGGCAAATCGGACGACCAGCGTCACCGGCCGTTCTGTCCCCAGGCCCGCCGAAAGAAATCCACCCAGTTGCCGTGCATGATGCCGGCAATGTCTCCATCCGAATAGTTCCGCTGACTCAGCAGGTCCGCAATCTTCTGCAGGTCCGCAATCGTTTCCAGGTCGTGCGGACTCTGCTCTTTGCCGAAGCCCCCGTCCAGATCCGAACCGATGCCGCAGTGCCGACTGGTGCCGGCAAGCTGGCAAATATGATCAATGTGGTTCACCGCGTCCGCAAGAGTGACCGTGGCGGGGTCTGTCCTGCCACGTACCCAGCCCGGTCCGATCATCCAGGAATCCAGCGCCAGTCCGATCACCGCCTTTCTCTCCACCAGAGCCCGGATCTGTTCGTCCGCCAGCTGTCGGTCACCCGGGACCAGGGCACGGCAGTTGTGATGACTGGCCAGGACCGGGCCGGTGTAGATGTCCAGCGACTGCCAGAAACAGTCGTCGGACAGATGAGTCACGTCCAGCAGCATGCCCACGCGATCCATCTCACGCAGCAGCTCCGGCCCCTTTTCTTTCAGGCCGCCCTGACTGCCGGTTCCATGACCGTAGTCATCCGGTCCATAGTGGGCCGGGCCAAGAATCCGCAGCCCCATGTCGTACCAGCGTTCGATATAGGACGGATCCGGAACCGCCCAGCTGCCTTCCATGCTCAGGATAAATCCGATCGGAGCCTGTGAAGTATCGTCGCACTGCCAGAGTGCCAGATGTTCTTCCAGAGCAGCAAGGTCGGACAGTTCGGCCATGTGGCCTTCCTGAACCATGATTCGATACCATGCCAGCTGTCCCTGCATGGCGGCGAAGGCGGCCAGCCGTGACTGATAAAATGTGCGAGGAGCGTGTTTGCGCTCAAATCGTGGCAACAGTGTCGCAATCACCATTCCAATCTGTCCCTCGCGCAGTGCCGGCAGAGTAGTGGTGGCGTCGCCGGGCACACAGCCCGGAAACTGAGATTCAAAAGCGCGGATGGCCGAGACGGGCTGCAGCAGATCCCGATTCCATTCGAGGGCGTTCCAGGCGAGGTCCAGATGAGCGTCAAAAGTCAGCATTGAGGTGAATCTTCAGGGGTCAGAGGTCAGAAATCAGGAGGAGGGTTTCAGACGAGCCACGGCGACGATCAGCGCCGCCCAGCCCGCCAGCAGCAGAGTGCCGCCGATGGGAGCCACCAGGCCCCACGGAACTCCGGCGAACTTCGGTCCGCCGATCACCAGCACGTACAGGGCTCCGGAAAACAGCAGCATGCCTCCGGTGAAGCTCCACGCCGCCACACTGCCGGCACGGGAAGGCTGCCGCAGCTGCAGCAGACCGATACCGAAAAGTGCCAGCGCATGCCACATGTGATAACGCACGGCCGTCTGGTAATCCTGCAGGTACTTGTACGATGCCGGCAGCTTCATTCCTGCTGCGTTTTTGGCATCAAGATCCGCGTACTTCTTTTCAAGGAAGCCGCTGTCCGCCAGTCCGTGAGCGCCGAAGGCTCCGAGCAATACGGCCAGAAAACCGAACACAGACGCCAGAATAAGGCAGGTTCTGACAGACATGGCAGCTTCAGTGAAAATCAGGAGAGAGGATACAGATGGGCAGGACAGGCGGGATGCAGCGGCCGGAGGACAGTGGCCGGAATGTAACAACAGGATGATTATTTGTCGGCACCCACGACGTATGTTTCGTCGACAGCCAGCACCACCGGTCGGGCAGATGTTTCGGCGGCCACGCGTTCCGCCCACGCGGCCGCATCCTGTTCGATCACCGGCCAGGTGTTGTAGTGCTGAGGAATCACGACTTTCGGCGACAGAAAACGAGTGGCTTTGACCGCATCTTCCGGCCCCATCGTGAAGTTGTCACCAATCGGCACTGTTGCGACCGCCAGATCCTCGTCGCCGATCAGCTGCATGTCGGAGAACAGTGCGGTGTCGCCGGCAAAGTACAGGTTGCCATCCGCCGTCTTCAGCACAAATCCCGCCGGGTTGCCGCCGTAGCTGTTGTCCGGCAGGGCGGAGCCGTGATGAGCGACCGTCATGCGGACAATGCCAAAATCAAACTGATGACAGCCGCCCAGATGCATGGGATGTACGTTCTGCACGCCCTGCCCCTGCAGCCAGGTGATGATTTCGAAGTTTGCAATCACCAGAGCCCCCGTCCGCCCGGCAATGGCCACCGTATCTCCGATGTGGTCGCCGTGTCCGTGCGTGACCAGAATCACGTCTGCCTGAACATCGTCGGCCGATCGTGTGGCCACGGGATTGCCGGTGAAGAAGGGATCCAGCAGAATCGTCTTTCCTGCGGTTTCAATCTGAAAGGTGGCGTGTCCCAGCCATGTAAGTCTGGTTGTCATGAAATCTTTCCGTCGTTGAGTTCCAATGCGCTGTTACTGCCCGGACAGAATGGCATTCATGTTCTGCTTGTAGGCTTCCACGCCCGGCTGGCCGTAGGGATTCGTTCCGACCAGTCGGCCTTCCACCACGGTGGCCAGCATCAGCATCTGGAAGATCTGCCCGATGGTATGTTCGTTAATCGTCGAAAGCACAATATCTGTTGTCGGGCGGTTGTCGTCGGCGTAGGCCTTGTTGGTGCCGTCGATGGCTGCCTGCAGCAGTCGCGGCAGTTCGTATCCGGCGAAGCGGTTCAGCTGATCGAAATCGTCTGATCGCTCCGGCACCGCCAGTGGAGAACGGGTCGTGGTGCCCGGCAGCAGGTTGGTGATCAGCTTGTCGCGACGACCTTCCTGATGCTGCTGGCCGCGACTGTGCAGGTCGCGCGTGTTCACCACGGTCAGCGGCGTAGCCCCTTTTTCGTGTTTGCCCAGACTTTCTGAAAGCAGCTGGTCATACCACAGGCCGACCGCTTCCAGCCGGCTGCCCCACGTTGACAGAATTCGAGTGGTCATGCCATGGTCCGCTTCAAACGCATGAGACACGGCCGTGTATTCCAGCACCGCATTGCTGCGGTAGTCGGCCGAACGAAAATGTTCTGTCATGTCTGCGGCGCCCTGCAGCAGTTGCCGAATGTTCAGGCCGGCCACGGCCGCTGGCAGCAGACCAACCGGTGTCAGAACGGAAAACCGACCACCGATGCCGTCCGGGATGGAAAAAATATCTTTGAATCCGGCGGCATTCGACAGATCCCGCAGTTTGCCGGATTCACCGGTCACGGGAACAATCAGCTGTCTGGCGTCGTCCCCGAAGTTACGCTCCACCAACGCTCGAAAGTTGCGAAATGCGACGGCGGTCTCCAGCGTTCCCCCGGATTTGCTGATGACGATCAACGCCGTGCGTCCTGCGGGCGCAGACTTGTCGTTACTGCGGTCCGCCCGCTGCTGCAACAGGTCCAGCAGAGCCGCCTGGCTGTCAGAATCAATGTTACAGCCTTCGTAATAAATACGCGGAACGCCGTTTCGGTCCGCTCTGGAAAGTTCGTTGTGGCAGGGGCTGCCGAGTGCCTCAAACATGGCACGCATCCCCATGTAGGATCCGCCGATACCCAGCACGACGACCGAGTCGGCCGTTTCACGAATCCGGGCCGCACAGGCTTCGATGCGGGCCACCAGGCTCTGGTCGCCGTTCTCCTGCAGGTCCAGCAGCAGTTCTTCGGGCCACTGAATAAAGCCGGCGTCCAGCGGTTCTTTTTCCGCCGGTACGGCATCGCCACTTTGCCAGAGTTCCACGTCGCTAAGTGTTTCTTCCCGAGCGGCATCGATGGCCACTTTCAGACTGTCAAGACGGCCGTCCTGAAGGTATTCCAGAGCGGCGGCCGGGCGGTATTGAAGAAGTGAAGTCATGTGCCAGTCCCGATGATTTCCGGATAAAGGAAAGGAATCTGCCCCGTGTTGTATAGAAATCACACAGAATCACAAATCCGCGCACTTGGGAATCCTTCGGCACAACGGATTGTCCCCCGCACAACCTGTGGTTCAGCGGCTCACTGCGGGCAGCCAGCTGCGTTGTTACCACGGACGAGTTGACCGAAAACGAAAACGCATGAGTTTCCCGAAACAATATTTCCACGGCAACAACGAACCGCGATACTAATCCTCCGGGCCGGTGTTTCTTCGTTCTGTCCGCCCGGGTTCTTTTTCGTTCGGCATCGAGCTTTTCTGACTATGAATTCACTGCCTGTTTCCAGCCGCCCACACATATCACCACAGCCAGTGAGTTGCCGACCACAGATCTGGGGCTGCCACCGCCGCCAGTTTGTCGTTCCGACCCCGCTGGTCGTCTTCCGTGGAGTAATGCTGGCTGTTCTGTGCCTCGGACCGGCCGTGGCTGACGAAGGCTCATCCGCGGCGGCATCGGGCGCCAGGGCGACCACCCCTTCTTCCGATATGACGGTCCGTGAGTTTGCGCTGCAGGATTACCGAGGCCGTGAACATCACCTGTCTGAATACGGCGAAGCTAAAGTGGTGGTGTTGGCCTTTCTGGGGACGGAATGCCCGCTGGTCCGACTCTACGGGCCTCGACTCCAGGATGTCGCCGACCGATTTTCATCTGAACAGGTGGTGTTCCTGGGTGTTAATTCCAACCGTCAGGACTCACTCACGGACATCGCGGCCTTTGCCCGCCGACATGGCGTTCAGTTTCCCATTTTGAAAGATGTGCAGAACCGACTGGCCGACGCGGTTGGTGCGGAACGGACACCGGAAGTGGTGGTGCTGGGCCCGGAAGTCCGCGGCGCCGATTCACAATCACCGCAAAGACCGGTGCTGTACCGAGGCCGCATCGACGATCAGTATGGTGTCGGTTATTCGCGCGATCAGCCACAGCATACATGGCTGACAGATGCGCTGCAGGCGGTGCTGCAGGATCGTCGCCCCGCTGTGCGGCACGTGGCGACGGAAGGCTGTCTGATCGGTCGCGTTCGCGAGGTTCAGCACGACAGCGACGTCACCTACGGAGAACACATTGCTCCGATTCTGAATGCTCACTGCGTCGAGTGCCATCGCGATGGCGAAATTGCACCGTTTGCCCTGACCCGCTTTGACGAGGTCGTGGGCTGGGCGGACATGATTCGCGAAGTCACCCGCGACAACCGCATGCCTCCTTGGCATGCCGACCCGGCACACGGCCGGTTTGCCAACTCACGAGGATTAAGCACGGCTGAGAAGCAGCTGCTGAACGACTGGGCGCTGGCCGGCGCACCAGCCGGTAATCTTTCTTCACTGCCGGAACCACCCGCCAAAGCCGACGGCTGGCAACTGGCGACGGCACCGGATCAGGTGGTGTCGATGGATGAAACGTTTACGGTTCCGGCCGAAGGAACCGTCAAATACAAGTACTTCCAGGTTGATCCGGGCTTTAAGGAAGACAAGTGGATTCGGGCCGCGGAGGTCGTACCAGGCAGCCGCGATGTTGTGCATCACATTCTGGTGTTTGCCCGGGCCGCCGGATCTCGCCGGAGCGATCCGGGAGCCGGAGGCGGATCGTTTCTGGCAGCCTATGTGCCGGGACTCAGGGCGGCCGAACTGCCTCCGGGAATGGCCAAACGGGTGCCGGCCGGTTCAAAGCTGGTGTTTCAGATGCATTACACCCCGGTCGGCGAGCAACGCACGGACCGGAGTTCGATCGGCCTGTACTTCGCTGACGAGGCTGATGTGGACAAGGTGGTGGTGACTCAGGAAACGCTGAACCGGCGGTTTTCGATTCCTCCCGGTGATCCGGAATTTCAGGTCGAAGCCACCTCGTCCCGGGCACCGATGACGGTGGAAGTACTGGCGCTGATGCCGCATATGCACCTCCGAGGCAAGTCGTTCCGCTACGAAGCCGTGCTTCCCGATGGGCAAAGGACCACACTGCTGGATGTACCCGCCTACGACTTTAACTGGCAGACGGCATATCGTCTGGAAACGCCGCTCGCCTTTCCGACCGGTTCTCGGATGCACTGTGTGGCGTACTTCGACAATTCAGAACGCAATCTGAATAACCCGAACCCGTCCGCCACGGTCGGCTGGGGCGATCAGACGTGGAATGAAATGATGATCGGATACTACGACGTCGCCGTGCCCCGTCGCACTCTGGAAAATGGATTGGCTGAGACGGACGAGGTTTTGGCGAAGTTCGACAAGAACGGCGACGGACGGATTCAGAAACAGGAAGTCCCCCGGAAACTGCTGCCCGTCTTCACGGCCCTGGATGTGGACGGCAACGAAGAAGTCGATCGCCAGGAACTGCGGAAGCTGTCGGCAGTAAGGTAGTCACGCCGTCGTCAGGAAAAGGGGTCGGGTTTCTTTTTTTGATCAGGGTCCGTCAGAAATTCGCCCCACGCGGAAAAAAAGAAACCCGACCCCTTTTCCGCTTTCCACATCACTTTCTCAGTTCAACTGCCAGATCGCGAAGTTCAGCACGCTGGCGAAACTGACCCAGAATAGATACGGCAGCATCAGCCAGCCTGCGATCTTCGCACTTCTGAAGAACTCGATCGTCGTGATCAGAATCGCGATCCACAAAACGATGATCTCAACGAACGCCCAGCCCGGTTGGTGAAAGTGAAAGAAGATCCACGACCAGGCGACATTCAGCATCAGTTGTACCGCGAACAGCGTCAGCGGTACTCTGGCGGCCCGGAATCCGGCCGGCGTCCACACGCGCCACGCCGCCAACCCCATCAGCGCGTAGAGCATTGACCAGACCGGGCCAAACACGCCAGCCGGAGGATTCCAGGATGGTTTCCGGATCGTCCTGTACCAGCCGTCGATCTCAGGGGTTGTCGCCATCGCTCCGAGCCCCGCTGCGCCGAAGCAAAGGGCAACGAAGACGGCAAGGCCGATCCAGCGAGTACGGTCATTCATGTCCTGCGTCTGCCCCGATTGCAGTTGGCCCTGAAATCATCACACACCGGATCGGCGCCTGCTTTCGTCTGCCTCATCCGGAAGTACGGAATCAAAGCTTGAGCAGAGCATCCGGCTTCGGTCAACATCACTCCGCCAGCTCCGAACGACGGGGCGTTCGTGACGCGTTTCCAGGCCGCGCCCGCAATAACCGCCGCCGTCTGCGGCACTTTCATTGCTGCTGAACAAAAGTGGAGCACCCGCTTTCGGTTTGCCGGTGAGTGACCGCCAGTTGCTGTCCGGATTCAATGTCTTCAGACGATCAGCCACGCGGTTGCCCTGCCGTTTATTCTCGGACAGACTGCCGATCGTGTCTGCATCGATCCCCGGAAAAATGCTGATGAAATCAAAGCTGCCGCGGATCGCACCAGACGCCACCGGATTCATGAGGCTGTCTGCTTCATTTGCCACTGGATTTTCGGGTGGATCACCGGATTCTGGATGGCACTTCGCCCACGTTTTGAGAAGTGCAGAATCCGCAGACCCTCAGAGTAGATTCGTTGGCGGTGTGGCAACCAGCCGGCCCGGTCGGGATTCCGACAGTTTATCGCCAGGAAATGCGAGAACACGATTTCCTCGGTCACACCTTTCGGTTCGCCGCGGGTTCGCCGTGCCGCAGGTCCGCCAGGCAGTCACAATCGCCCCGACCATTGGCCTGGCAGAACAAAAACCAACACACGTCACTATTGACGTACGTCTAAAATGACGTACGACATTGACATGTTTAGCGGCAGATGCATTCAAAGGAACAAGAAAATGAAAGCAAATCCCGGCGGAAACCTCGATCCAGACAAGGTTTACGGGCGAGACCAGCTTATCGCTCTGCTTTGGAATCGCCTGGAAAATCAGAGCATTCTGATGAATGCAGAACGGTGAATCGGCAAGACACAGATTCTTCGCAAGATGCTGTTGGAGCCACAAACCGACTGGAAGCCCATTTATCGAAATGTTGAAAAGGTTCATTCTGCGAACGACATGTACCCCGTGACCGTCACTCCGTTGGCGCCACCTGACGCGGAACGGCTGGCGGCCGATCTGCTGACGGGTGAGAACATCACGTGCGACGATCTGACCGGCGCGGCCGCCACGATCGCGGAAGAAGTCGACTACTTTCCCTTTTACGTCCACCACGTCGTGGCCGGGCTTCGGGTTGAGCAGTTGTCAGCCGCCGAAAGCAACGTCAGGGACTTTGTTGCCCGGCAGCTCGTCGACGCCTCCGATCCGTGGCAGCTGGCTCATTACCGAAGTCGGCTGTCCGGCTATTACCCGGACAGCGACGATGCCAGAAATGCGGCCATCATTCTGGACGTGCTTGCTCTCACCGACGACCCGGC
The DNA here is from genome assembly GCA_040222735.1 of Fuerstiella sp. Lineage (GTDB taxonomy): Bacteria > Planctomycetota > Planctomycetia > Planctomycetales > Planctomycetaceae > Fuerstiella. Next base: position 84,803 of record JAVKCM010000102.1, read on the forward strand.
AGACTCACTTTCGGTTGATGAGACCTTTGAACAGGCAAGGGGCCGCGGGGCCATCGTCAACGATCGCGACGATCTGCTGCGGCTGTTGCGACTGATGGATGCGGATCACTATCTGTCGCGAGACACTGATGGTGGCTATCGCTTTCGGTTCCCGCTGATTCGGCGATGGTGGAAACTGGATCGCGGACTATGAGTGATTCATACAAAAAGCCTTTAGCTTCCGATCAGCTGCGTTTCACCGACGAGCAGTTCATCTGGCGTTTTTCCCCCAATCAGACCGATCCGGAACTGCTGGAATCGATCTCCGTCGGTCGCGAGCCGTTGCTGCAGAACGTGCTGGATAAAGTCGCCGACAGTGCCACCAGCGGGGCCACGCATCACGTGCTGCTTTACGGTCCGCGAGGAATCGGCAAGTCACACTTCTTTTCGCTGCTGCATCACCGCCTGGTCAACGACCCCGGACTCAGCGACGCCATGCATATCGCGTGGCTGAACGAAGTTGAAACCACCACGTCGATGGCGCAGCTGCTGGTGAGGATTTATCGGTCGCTGTGTAAGTGGTATCCGGACGAATATTCAGCAAAGTGGCTGGACGAACTGCTCGACCAGTCTGCTGAAGAAATCATCGGTGTGCTGACCCGTCGACTGGTTGCGCGGTTCGAAAAACGCAGACTGGTGATTCTGGTCGAGAATCTGAACCTGCTGTTCGAGAATCTCGGCACCGAGGGCCAGCACCAGCTGCGGACTCTGCTGCAGGAGCATCCGTTTGCCTGCCTGATCGCTACCAGCCAGCAGTTGTTCAAAGCAGTGACGGACCGCAGCGAACCGTTTTTCGGCTTCTTTCAGCAGATTCCGCTTAAACCATTAACGCTGCCGGATGCTGAGCATCTGTTGGTGAAAATTGCCGCATCCAGGGGGCAGGCCGATCTGGTTCAGTTTCTGAACACGCCGGACGGGCGAGGTCGAGTGCGGGCCATTCACGACCTGGCGGGGGGCAACCATCGTGTGTATGTCGTGCTGAGTGGTTTTGTGACTCGGGAGTCGCTGGATCAACTGGTGGTTCCGTTTCAGAAAATGGCGGACGATCTGACGCCGTATTACCGGGAACGCCTGTGCTGGATTTCTCCGCTGCAGCGGCAGATTGTGGAACTGCTGTGTCGCGAATACGGCACGGTGAACCCGAAAGAGATCGCTCGGCGTCTGCTGGTGGATCAGCGAAGCATTGGCAAGCAGGTTCGTGTTCTGGAAGAGCTTGGCTATCTGACGTCCACCAGACGCGGCCGTGAGACGTTCTACGAACTCAGCGAACCGTTGATGCGGCTGGCGTATGAAGTCAAGGACCAAAGCCTGCTGCAGATGCTGATCGAATTTCTGCGCGTCTGGTACAGGCCTGACGAAATACAGACACTGCGAACCGCAGGCTTGAACCAGATCTCGCTGGCTTACGTGGACGCGGCGTGGGAGCGATCGCAGACAACTCCGGATCCACGATTGAAGCTGTTGCAGCAGGAACTCGAAAAAGCTCAGGCCGAAGGCCGCAGCCATGAACTGGCAACACTGTGGCAGGAAAAGGCGGCCGCATCGAATACGGCGGGCGATTGGTTCAGTGCGGGCTTCTGTTTTGAAACGATCAACCAAAAGTACGCCAACGCACTTGACTGCTACGACAGGGCAATCGAACTCGCCCCGAAGTTCGCTCATCCGCGATTCAACCGCAGTGAAGCGATTTTTGCGATGCATCGATGGGAAGACGGTTTCAGGTCGATTGGCGACGCCTTCGCGCAATCGCGACTGTACTACCTCGGAGATACCGCTTCGATGTTCTCCCTGATTTTTCGAAGCAGCGAAGACGATGCCCGACTGCAATCGCGAATCCGCACGCTGGTCGATCTCTACCAGTTCGCCGCTGCAGAGCATGGTTTCCGCACGCCGGAGGAATCGGCAGAGCGACGCCGATTCGGCAAGCGAAACGCCGCCGACAGAATAGCCGAATCGAATGAATACGAAACAGCGCAGCGTTCAGTCCGCCCAACGGTGAATCCGCTGTCACACCTCGGCGACGGTCTGGTGAGGTCGCTGGCAAAGATTGACGCTGGCCGCATCACGCCTGCTGTGCTGGAAAGCTATGTCGCCGCCGTCGAACAACGTGTGGCCGACCTTTCAGAATTCAACATTCCGCTGCGACTGTTCCGCTACGGCATCCGCTACCTGATCAGTGGCAAGGAATCCGAATTTGTCGAACTGATCCAGCCGGAACGCCGCATCCTGCGACAGGCTCTGGACCTGCCTGAAGAATCGTGACCGTCACGGTACCCCGGGTATAAATCGGAGCGGACAGACTCAGGTTCTCAACGATCAGCGGAACCGGGCCGCTCGCAGGCCGCAAAACATCTCACTGCTGCTGCGGCCATTTCGTCGAAGATACCCGGAAATCGAAATATGTGCTCCGACGGTGGAACCCGGTCGGGCGACGTGCGCCGGCCCATCCCGTGAAAAGCTCGTATTCGAGCGGACATCATCCGACGCCTCTGGACGTCGCCTGTAAGATTTTATGCAACGCTGTACTGCAGGACAAAATAGACTAATACCTCCTCTTCCTTTAATGGTCACCCGTTTTTCTGTTGACAGCCGAGAAAAAACGCTGACGATATACACCGTGGCGAAGTTGAGCCGCCGAAGCGAAAAATCCAGATCGAACCTACAGCGAGGACATCAGATGTCGGAAGTCAGACTCGTGATTCGTGATGCGAACGAAGATCGCTCCGGGACGATACATGGAGCGGAGGCCGATTGGTTCATCGCGGCGCTGAGTGCGGATCCGGTTTCGATTTCAGAACTGGACGCGGCTGTCGATCGGTTTGCGCTGGAATCGCCCGAGCAGGGACATTTGTCTTTCTTCTGTCGCACCCTCAATGCTGAACCATGGGACGCGGGATTGATCGTAATTGACATGGCTGCGCGGCTGGTGGTCATCGATTCGTCGTATTCTGCTCTCGGGCACGAGGGAGTCATCAATCGGCACGGTGTTCGATCAGTCGAAGATGAAAGCGTCTGTTTGTATTACCACCTTGCCGACGACTGGCTGTTTCTGTACGACGCGACAGACTGGGAAAAGACTGCCTGTGTGCGTCGGCAACAGCGAATCGAGCAGCCGGTCACGGATCTGCGTGAGATCTTTTACGGTGCCCCGATGCTGCGATTCATCATTGATGGCTGTATGCGGCAGTTTTCGCACAGAGATGAAATCTTCGAACGGGTTCGCAGAAAATGGATAAAGAGCCGACGCCACTGGAACGAATGCTACGCCCAGGAGCCTCAACCGGCCCCCGAAACAATGACGATGCACGAACTGGCTCGCGTGGAGGATCCGACAGAAGACATCGAATACCGCATTTACTATGACACCATTCGCGACATTCACGCCGACTGGCTGATGACGCCCTGTGCAGAACTGAATGGCCAGCTGCCTCGCGCCGTGATGCTGCAGGATCACCGGCGGCTGAGCAATGATATGACGGACCGCGAACGCCAGTGGAACACAGTGAACCGATGTCCGCCCGGCATCAGTCCGGAGTCACATGCATTTCAGTTCAGCGGCTTCAATACCAACGAAATCGTGATGTATTACGACTATGTTCGTGAAGTTGCGTGGGCCTGCTGGGATCGTTTGCGGATGATATCCGACGCTGAATTCAAGACACTGCAGGCGTCGCAGCACGAGCTCGATGTCTTCGTTCGCGACGAAGTGATTCGACTTCGGGAGGTCGGCGAGCAGTGGATGGACGCGCCGTGGGATGACGATCCGGCACGGACGCCGCGAGGCATCATCAACCTTGAACGAAGACGACAGCCGGACGGCGGACAGTTTCACCCCATCGATCCGGATTGTCCCTGTTGTCAGGCGCTGGCGGAAATGCCAGGCATTGGATTCTGGCACATGGACGGCTGCAACATGGATGATCTGTTTGCGTTCGCCTATGATCATGAAACGATCGAATCGTGGAAACAGGAACAGGCTGATTTCCGAGAGTTCAGCGAACAGATGGAACAGCAGCACCGTCTTGCCAGGGAATGGTGCCTGCCGCCTGAGTACTCTGAACCGCCGCCGGACGCTGACGATGTCTGGCGACTGGTCGTCAGGACGGCAGCGGGTGAGATTCCATTGGGCCGTCGACTGAACAGGGTCGCACACGCCGCCGTGTTTCTTACCGTCAGACTCCGCATCGCCTCGACACACGATATCGGCTTCGCGGTTGCGGAGTACATCGAGTCACTTCAGCTCGGGTATACTCAGCTGCGGCGGGCGTGCGAAGATTCGACCGATCGAGAATTGTCCCGGGACATTGAAGCGAACGTCGGTCGGCTGCTGGATGTCGTGGACCGACTTACCACTCATCTGGCACGGTGCCTGGGCGTTTCTGAAGACGACGAATCAGAAGAGGACACCGGTGAAGAGGACTCGGGTGATGTCGACTCTGGTGATGTATTACAGCGAAAGTTCCATTGGCAGAGGTTGCTGCACGGCGGAAAGGAACTCCGACACCTGGTGCGAACCTTTACAGCCCTGCAAAAAGAAAACGCGTACGACGACTGGTACCCGGGCGATGTTCCGTTCTGAAGACTGCGACAAATCGCCCTTCGACCGGTTTGACCCTGACGATGCCCGGAATCTCAGAACCGAAAAATGCGGTCGGTCGCAGACTGATGGCAAGACACGTAATAAGCACTCGTATCACCATGATTTCCGCCCTGTGGGTCGAGACGCAAGGAAGTACCGGATAACACCCGACCGTGGTACCAGACGGAAACCGCGACAGACCTTGAAACTTCCCGCAAGTGCTGCCCGGCCGGAAGAAAGTGGCGTCAGCATCCTGCCTGCGGTCAGTTAGCATGTGTGTCGCCGCAGCATGACGTTTGAACTCAGGCGGCGCGGCCCACTCGCAGGCTGGAAGCTTACGCCACTCAATTCTTTGCCGGAGGCTTTGAAACGACGCAGAAACTTATCAGGATGCAGGCACGAAGTATGGTCCGCAAGTCAGCTACCCAGTCATCAGGGCCGTCAGCCATGAACAACGCATGCCGAATTCTGACCCTGATCGTGGCCGTGATGCCCGTCACCATACTTTGTGCTGCCGAAGCCGAACGTCGCAATATTCTGTACTTCCAGTGACGATGCCTACGCCTTCGCGGCTCTGGACTTTGTGCGTGCTCAGGGGAAGAGCTACAACGATACGGGGCAGCCCTTCTTCGGCCTGCTGGCCGTGCAGATTCCCCACGCCCCGTTTGCCGAGATCACGGCCCTGCCGGACTGGGACGTTGCCTACGCCGAAGATCCGTACTTTGCCTCACTGGCGGCACAGACGCAGCAGTGGGCGGCCATGGTCACTCGCATCGACGCCCATTTCGGCAATATCCTTGCGGCCCTGGAAGCCCCCGACAACGACGGTGACACAGCTGACTCGGTGGCTGACAACACGCTGGTGATTTTTCAGTCGGACACGCCACCCTGAGTATCAACAACGGAACTGTTTTCACTCTACGGTGGATCGACATACATCCGGGAGCCGAACTGACCGGGCGCGGTTCCATTGTCGGCACGATCTACAACCAGGGTGCTGTGACGTTATCCGGTCCCGGTGCGACGATCCTGAGTATTCGCGGCGACTACCATCAGGATCCCGGCGCTGGACTGCACACGCTGATCAACGGGCCAAAGCACACGGCTCTTCAGGTTGAGAGTGACGCCGTTCTTGATGGCGTTCTTAGCATCGACATCGGCGATGGATTCCTTCCCGTGCCGGGTGAGTCTTACATCATCCTGAGCGCTTCACAGATCACCGGCAGATTTGCCAACCCGGAAAACGCCGTCACGGCCGCGGACGGGACCCGATTCACGATCCAATATTCAGACGTCGCTGTCCTGGTTACGGTCCGATAGCAGTCATCGGTTCGGCCATCGAGCCTGCATCCGGGAATGTCAACCGGCCTGGTCCAACGAGAACGCTTCCCGCAGTTCTTCAATGACGGCGTCGGGCATCACAGACACATCGCCGATCGCGCGAGCGTTGATGACAGCCTCGGCCGTCGATTCCAGCACTTCCAGGCGATCAAAGGTGTCAAACACGCTGGCTCCCGTCACCAGCACGCCGTCGTTTTCAAGAATGGCGGCTGGCGACGCTGCAGACACGAAATCGGCAATGCTGCCATCGTTCTGATACTGCACCCCGTACGGCACGCGAGCCACGTCTCGAAGAAAGACATAACTTTCGGGAATGGTCCGGGCATCAAATGCGGTGTCGGTCACACTGAACGCCGTGGCGTTGACCGGATGTGCGAAGGCGATCGCCTGCACATGCGGATGGCGGCGATAGATCGCCTGATGAGCGAGCACGGCGCGGCTGGCTTTTTTGCCGGACTCACGCTGATCCCCCTGAACAAGAACAAGGTCCGCAACACTCAGCGTTTCGCGATCCTGCTGAGTGGGCGTGATCAGAAAGGAGTCTGCGGCAAGTCGGGCTGAAAAACTGCCCTCGGTGCTGATCAGCAGCCGTTGTCGGCATCCGCGCTGAATGAACTCACACAACTGGCGGCGCAGTTCGCGTTCTTCTGCCGGGACAGACCCCGGCAGAAACGAATTCAGCGCCACGCTGCGGGAATGAACCTTGTCGAGCTGTGATTCAGACAGATACCGGACTTCTGCCAGCTGTCGTCCCTTGATAATCGTTTTGGCAGCGAATTCGAAGGCTTCAAATCGCTGAAACGCGTGTGACAGACAGAGGCCGCCAACCACCACGCCGTGATTTTCAAGAATGACGCTGTCGCAGCCGGCTGTGAAACTATCGGCGATGTTATTTCCCAGCTGCTGGCTGCCCGGCAGCGCGTACGGAGCAAAACCTGTCTTACCGCAGACTGAATGAGCCTGGTGAAACAGACGGGTGTCCGGTACCTGTCGGCAGATGCTGAACGCCACCAGAGCGACGGGGTGAGCGTGCACGATGGCGCGGATGTCCGGACGAGCTTCGTAGATCGCCTTGTGAAAAGGGAACTCAGAGGAAGCCGGATGTCGTCCCAGCACGCTGCCGTCCGGTCTGACGCAGACAATGTCGTCGCGAGTCAGATTGCCTTTGTCCACCCGAGCGGGTGTGATCCAGATGTCTCCGCTGTCCTCACGGATTGACAGATTACCGCCGGACGTGGTGGTCATGCGATAGCGATAAATCCTCTGCATCGCCTGCATGATCTCGTCGCGGGGATGAGTCAGATTTCTTTCGGCGGTCACGGGTATCATTCTCCATTGCAGCAGGAGCGAAGCGGTGACGGTCGCCGAAACACATCGTCCGACCGTCGTTTCAGGCCGCAGAGTACTTTCACTCAGCGGTTGTCAGCCCGGCAACCCGCCTGAATTCGTCCAGTTCCGTCCGGCTGCCGACGACCAGCGGTGTGCGCTGGTGGATGCTTTCCGGCTGAATTTCCATCACGCGCTTTGTTCCGTCCAGTGCGGCCCCGCCGGCCTGCTCGGCCAGAAAGGCTACCGGATTGGCTTCGTACAGCAGTCGCAGCTTTCCTTCTGTATTGGATTCAGTCGGGGGATACAGAAAGACGCCGCCCTTCAGCAGTGTCCGATGAAAATCGGCCACCATGGACCCGATATAGCGAGAAGAATACCTGTGCCCGAGCATGCCGCTTCGCAGCCGGTCAATGTACGTGCCGTAGTGGTCCGGAAAGGTCTCGCGGTAGGCCTCGTTGACCGAATAATATTTGCCCTGTTCCGGCATGCGGATGTCCGGATGACTCAGGACGTAGGCGCCGACCGCAGGATCAAGCGTGAAGCCATGGACACCGTTGCCGACACTGTAGACCAGAATCGTCGAGGAACCGTAAACAACATAACCGGCCGCAATCTGTTTCGTTCCGGGCTGCAGCACCCACCGCTCCGGTTCGTTCAGACTGACGCCTTCCGGTCGTCTGAGAATCGAAAATGTGGTTCCCACACTGACGTTGACGTCAATGTTAGAGGAACCGTCGAGCGGATCGAACACGACGGCATACCCGGCGTTCTCTGAACCCTGATGCACCAGCAACGGCTGCTCGTCTTCTTCGGACGCCAGCACACCGATACTCTCACGCGCCCGCAGACAGTGAATCAGCACTTCATTCGCATACACATCCAGCTTCTGCTGAACCTCTCCCTGCACATTGATGTCACCATGTTCGCCAAGAATATCCGTCAGCCCGGCTCGACGTACTTTGGCCTGAATCAGCTTTGTCGCCATCGTAATGCCGGACAACAGCCACGAAAATTCGCCCGACGAGCCGGGAAAACGCTGTTGTTCCTGCAGGATGTGTTGTTGCACAGTCATGATGGGGACGGCAGAACTGGTCATTTCCTCTTGTTCTCCATGGACCGACCGGCGTTGAGAATCGGTGGCCCTTGTGACAGGTTCATTGGCGACGGAACACGAACAGCGCTCGCCAGCGGCGAGCGGTCATCGACCGAACGACAGCCGCGCTGCGGTGATAGTCTATCCACTGTGTCACCGACCACCATGGACTCGGCACTCAGAGTTCCATTAAGATCGGTGAAGTTTCAGAATCGCGTCTTGACAGGATCATTGTCCACTGTCAGCCACCTCGACCGATTGGCAGGGCAGAGACCGTCTGAAGCCTGGTGTCGGCACAAAGACAGCGGCATCTGACGCCGGTCAGGACTCCGCCACCAGGTCCAGTTCCGCGGCGATGCTCTGCATCGCGGCGATGCAGAAGTCGATGTGTTCGTTCAGCTCCACACCCAGGTCGGCGGCACCGCTGACGATATCATCACGATTGACGGCGGCGGCGAACGAAGCCTGCTTCATTTTCTTTCGCACGCTCTTCGCCTTCATACCTTCCAGACGCGACGGGCGCATCAGAGCACACGCTGTCATGAAGCCACACAGTTCGTCGCAGGCGTAGAGCGTCTTGTCCAGCAGCGAGACGCGCGGACAGTCCGGCAGGTAGTCGGCATGCGACTTGATGGCGTAAATGACGTCGTCCGGATATCCCCGCTCACGCAGAATCTCGGCGCCTTTCAGCGGATGATCCGGAGGATCCGGCCATCGTTCATAATCGAAATCGTGCAGCAGTCCGACCGTGGCCCACTTTTCTTCATCTTCGCCGAACCTGCGGGCATACGCGCGGACCGCTGCTTCCACCGCCAGCATGTGCCGAATCAGACTTTCAGAACTTGTGTATTCGTGCAGCAGCTTCAGGTTATCTTCACGTGTCATGGATTGTCGTCTGCCTTGTTCAATCGGCCGCCGTGCGGGGACGCTGATTTTCAATGCTGCAGCCAGCCGAGTTGTCGCTGCCTTTTGAATTCTTCCATACACCATAGACATTGACCGGATTCGGCTCGGCCAGCATCGGAACCTGCGGCCCCGAATAAAAACTTCGAGGCCCGTAGATCGCAATGGAACTCGCAAACACAAAACGCTGCATCGGATGCGGACACGCCTTCATCGCCTCAATCAGATTCTGAGTGCCCGCCAGATTGATCTGCAGCCCCCGATCCCGATAAGTGTTGCAGTCCGGCGTCTGCAGGGCAGCCAGATGAATGACGCGAGTGATTCTCTTTTCCGTCAGCACGTCCTGAAGCTGCCGCTGCTCCCGGACGTCCAGGCTGACACACGTCAACCTTGAGCCGTCGACGTCGTGAAACAGACGTTGCGTTCGCTGGTCATTGACGTCACGACTGCCCACGACAACCAGCGCATCAGTGTGCTTTAAAAGCCATTTCACCGCCTGCACGCCAATACAGCCGTAACCACCGGTGATCAGAATTCGTTCGGTTTCAGCCAAGTCAACAGGTTCCTCAACATCCGGCTTCGAGCTGCGAGCAGAAAACCGGTCAGGTCCGCGGATTTTCAAAGCGGCCATGATAACGGTACGAAGAAGCTTCCATCAAACGACACAGCGCGGCCGTTGTCTTCAAGTGCCTGGGGCGTGCGGCACGTCGTCAGCTGCCCGGTACGTCCGGAGCCGCCATGCCGCACAAAAACGTCCATGTTTGCCGTGATCCTCAGTGGTCGGTTTTTCGTTCGTCAGCGCCGGTCCTCGGCGCTGATTCCGTCATGGGCCGTCGCATTTTCTGAACGGATCGGTATGGTGAAAGCAGGCGGTCGCGGAAACAAACTTACTGACCCGTCAGCAATTGTTCAGAAAGAACCGTTCAACTGGTTCGGAAAGGAACAGGTCATGGGCTGGGAATATCAAACTGTTTCGTTCGACTTCAGCAGCGAAGCTTTTCTGTCTCAGGGAGGTTTGTTCAATTCCCGGAAATTCAATCGCGAACTGAACCGCCTGGGCTGGGATGGATGGGAACTGGTCAATGTGTTCGACACCAATCGCGTTAAAGGCAGTACAAAGTTCGTCGTCGCCGTCCTGAAACGGCCGCTTACAGACGAACGTCGGATGGCCCTGCAGCAATCAATGAGCTGACCGAAGAATTCCGGAGGCGGATCGTTCATGTTGATCGGGTAGCCCACCAGGCGATGTTTGAGCGCCTTCAGCTTTGCCCGTTGTCGCAGGATACCGTCGGCCCGGTTGTCACCGTAGACCGGCTGGCTGCCGGGGAAGATGGAACTGTCTGTGGACAGGGCCAGCATTCCCAGTCCGCTGACACCAAAAAAACGGCGACGTGAATACATCGGAGGGGTTTCCTGTCGCAGAAAGGCTCCGGTATCGGGATGGAACAAAGCACCGGATCCAGTTGTGCGGCGTCGTCTGCCCGAGTACAGTTGTTCAGTACAGCACACAAAACAGATGACGGTGGCCAGCTGGTCTCCAAATGGGTTCTGAAGGGGCTTTTCCACTTCAGTAACCGAAGTTGACGGCAGACACAGCCAAGAATCGTGTGCGAAATGGCCTGACACTCTGATGGTGCCGTGGCAACTCAGGCGTCGGTCAGCATCCTTTGTCCGGGGTGCATACCGCGGCCGGTCCACAAAAGGGAGCGATGTGTATTTCGAACGCCGCCTTCTACCCGCTCTCATTTGATGGCGTTTCGCCGACAGCCGGGGCATCTGAATATCTGCAGGACCCGGCCATTCAGCTGCTGGTCGATTTCTTTGGCAATCTCGGGCTGGAAGCGCTGAAGCAGCAGGACGGTCAGGAAGACTGGTATCAGGACTGGATTGCCTGGCAGGCTCAGCACGGACTGTACGCCAGCCTGCTGTCTCCGAAGTGCTATTCAACCCGCGGACATCAGTTTGATCTCCGCAGGTTCACGCGATTTCTGGAAGTGTTTGCCTACTTCAGTCCCGCGCATGCCTACAGCCTGCACGTGTCGTTTCTGGGCCTGGCCGTTGTTCTGATGAGCGACAATGAGCCATTGAAACGCGAAGCCATCGCGCGTGTGGAGGCCGGTGAGCTGTTTGCGCTGGCCGTGTCTGAGAAAGCTCACGGGGCCGATCTGATGGCCAACGAATTCTCGGTCCGGACTGCGGGTTCAGATGGCATGCTGGCCGACGGCGAAAAATATTACATCGGCAACAGCAATGCCGCCGGTCTGATTTCCGTGCTTGCCAGAATGGTCGACGGCTCGGAAACCGGCCCGACAAGACGTTCGGCCTTTGTCTTCTTCGCACTGCGGCCCGATCAGGCTCCTGGTTTTCAGAACATTCAGAAGATCCGAACTCTTGGCATTCGTGCGGCATTCGTCGGCGAGTTCGAAGTCAGGGATCATCCGGTCGCCGAGGCAGACGTGATCTCACGCGGACGCAGTGCCTGGGACGCCGTGTTCGCCACGGTGAACCTGGGCAAGTTCTTTCTGGGGTTTGGCGCCATCGGCAGCTGTTCTCATGCCTTTGCGGAAGCTCATGCTCATATGCACGGCCGGGTGCTGTACGGAAAACGAGTCACCGAGATTCCGCATCTGCGAATGGCCACCGCCTCGGCCTTTGCCCGGTTGACGGCGATGAAAATGTATGCCTGCCGAGCGCTCGACTACCTGCAGGCATCCTGTGCCGGTGATCGCCGCTATCTGCTGTTCAACGCCGTCCAGAAGGCGCGGGTCAGTACCGAGGGTGTGAAGGTCATGGCATTGCTGTCCGAGTGTGTCGGAGCATGGGGATTCCAGGCCGAGAACTTCTTCGAATCGGCGCTGCGGGACACGCAGCTGATTCCGGCTCTGGAAAGCAGCACACACATCAACTTCGAACTCACGGCGCGATTTGTCGAACCCTATTTTCATGCTGCGGATACCGACACACCGCCTGTTCCGCCGATCGCGGCCGACGCAGGAGAAAACCTGTACTGGATGGAGGCCCGCTATCGCAACTTCGGTACCGTCCGCTTTGTTGACTGCCTGAAGTCGTACGATGCCTTTTCCGAACTGAAAAACGTCAGCCTGTTTGTGCAGCAGGTGTCAGTCTTTCGCCGGTTTGCCAGAGTCACCACGGCGGCCCTGAATCCGGTTGTCGACGCCGGACAGCGGGTGACGCTGGGACGCTGCTTTTCGATCATTGCCTATGCCCAGCTGATCGCTGAGAACTGCCACGCGATTCAGATGCCGCGGCCACTGGTCTCAGTCATTTTTCACGGTCTGATTCAGGATCTCACTCAGGAGGCTCTGCAGCTGGCGGCCATGTTTCCGGACGACGGTTCCCAGCGCGCCGAGTTGCAGCGTATGGTGCGTGTCCCCGAGACAAATGCCGCCGAGTTTGAACATGTTTCTGAACTGATTGAAAAACGGTATACCAAACAGCAGTCACCTCTGAAATGAAGGGGATTTTGATGCGTATTCTGTTTCTGACAACTGTTGCCGTAATCGTGACACAGACGGCGTTTGCGGCCACGGTGCGGGTACCGGCAGACCATCAGACGATCCAGGACGCGATCGACGCGGCCACGGCCGGAGACACAGTTGTTGTGAGCCCCGGCACGTATCGCGAACGTCTGACGCTGAAGCCGGGAATTGTCGTGCAAAGCGACGGTGATCAGACGAAAGGCACCACCGGCCTGAGACGGGCAGAGGCGACGATTATTGACGGTGGCGGCGCCGGAGCAGCACACCCCGGTGTGGTCATGGCACAGGATTGTATTCTGGACGGGTTCACGATCACCAATGTCGGTCGTTATGACCAGATGCTCTGGGACAAACACTTCAAGTCACATGGCGAAGAACTGGGTGACGACGAAGGCTCAATGCGGGCGGAAGGCACGATCCCGGCCGTCAGTCTGCGTAACATCAGCGGTACCGTTATTCACTGCATCGTCCGCCACAATGGGGACGTCGGAATCGGAATTTCCGGCCCCGGGCCGGCACACCACCGGGCCTCTGTGGTCCGCGACAACGTTGTCTTTCAGAATATGGGCGGTGGTATCGGGATCGCGGATGAGGCTGAGCCGATCATTCGTGGAAATGTCTGCCGTGAAAATCTGCGAGCCGGTATCGGTTGTCGGAACGCCGCTCCGATTATCACAGACAATGACTGTTTCGGAAATATCAGGGCCGGCATCGGCTGTCGCGAAGGCGCTCGCCCCGTTATTCGGGGCAACAGATGCCGCAGCAACCGCCGGGCCGGCATTGGTATCCGGATGGAAGATTCCGCTCCCATTGTGGAAGCCAATCAGTGCTCTGAGAACGAAATGGCAGGAATCGGCTGCCGTGACGGTGCTTGTCCCATCCTGAGAAACAATGTCTGCCACCACAACAAAATGGCGGGAATCGGCTGTCAGAACAAAGCCCGGCCGCTGATTGTGGGCAACGAATGCCGGCAGAATCAAATGGCGGGCATCGGGCTCCGACAACAGGCCACGGCGCTGATTCAGAACAACACGTGCGTGGACAACCGGCTGGTGGCTGTCGGTGTCACCGAAGAATCAGTGGCCACGATTCTTGACAATGTCCTGTCGCGCGACGGCGGACAACCGCCCATCATTGCGGTGAAGGACAATTCAAACGCCACAATCCGTGATAATCGTATCACCGGTGGAGGAGTGGCGGCTATTCTTGTTCAGGGCAACGTGATGCTCCTGGCAAATACCTTCACCGGCTCCGAACCCGATCAGGGGACGGCCGTCTGGATCTGGAAGAATTCCACCGCCACGGTTTCGGACAACAGCTTTGACGGCTACCGCGCGGCAGTGATTGCCGACAGGGCGGTTGTTCGGGTCACCGGCAATACAATTCAGCGATTCCAGTCGGCCGCCATCATTGTAAAGGACAGCCAGAAACCTGCGCACATCCACGGCAACAGAGCGACGTCTCACGACGGTAACTCGAAGGTTGTCAGACTGGATGGTGCAGCGGGAATCGTGGCGGACAATACGCTGCAGATCGAATAGTCGATCACACGCCGCCTTGTGTCGAACGTGCCAGATGATCGCGGTACAGGGTTGACGATCCGCGACGTGTCAGCGGCCCGTCGTGTGAACGTCCTGTGCAGGTAACCGCTGCCCCGTTGTGGATTGACTGAAGAGTCAGGGCCCGGTGCCTGACGGCTTGTCAGTTTAATGGAAGCCCGCTCAGGTTAATGGAAGCCCGCTCAGTTTAATGGAAGCCCACACAGTTTAATGGAAGCCCGCTCAGTTTAATGGAAACCCGCTCAGGTTGTGGTCGGGTCTCCTGACCCGACCACGAGATCGACTCATGTTGTGGTCGGGTCTCCTGACCCGACCACGAGATCGACCGAAGGTCTCCCCGCGCGCATCACGCCTATGCGTGGGGCGGTCAGGAGACCGCCCCACAACGAGGTGGTCAGGAGACCGCCCCACAACGAGATCGACCGCCGCACAACGAGATCGACCGGCCCACAACGAGATAGACCGCCGCACAACGAGATCGACCGCCGCACAACGAGTGTGTGTGTGCAAACCCGGTCCCCTTCTGGGACTGCCTGGGGAGTCAGGGGCCGGTGTCTGACGGCCCGCGGCTCACTTGCTGCGGCGCACGATTCGGGCGTGGCTGTTTTTGCTGGTTGTCTGCACCGGTTGTTTCGGGACTCAGACGTCGCAGTTGCCATCTACGCCAGAATATCCTGCACGACGTGACCGTGCACATCGGTCAGGCGGAATTCGCGGCCCTGGTAGCGGTACGTCAGCCGTTCGTGATCCAGCCCCAGCAGGTGCAGCACAGTGGCATTCAGATCGTGGACGTGGACGCCGTTTTCAGCGATGTCCATGCCAAAGTCGTCTGAGCTGCCATAGCTGACGCCACCACGGACACCGCCGCCGGCCAGCCACATGGTAAAGGCGTCTTTGTGATGATCCCGACCGGACACTTTGCTGTCGGTCGCACTGCCGCCCTGACGTAAAGGCGTCCGACCGAACTCTGAGCCCCAGATAATCAGCGTATCCTTCAGCAGCCCGCGCTGCTTCAGGTCCTTGATCAGAGCGGCAATCGGTTGATCTGTTTCCCGGCACTTGGCCGGAAGACGGGTTTCCAGTCCACCGTGGTGGTCCCAGTCAGAATCGTAGAGTTCAATCAGCCGGACGCCGCGTTCTACCAGACGTCGTGCCAGCAGGCAGTTGTTGGCGAACGACGCCTTGCCGGGTTCGGCTCCGTACATGGCCAGCGTATCCTTTGATTCGCCGTCAATATTCATCAGCTCGGGCACTGAGGCCTGCATGCGAAACGCCATTTCGTACTGCTGAATTCGAGTTTCGATTTCCGGGTCGCCGGTCAGCTGCTGTTGCTGCTGATTCAGCAGGGCCAGCGTATCCAGAACCTGCCGTCGATCCGTTCGATCGTGTCCTTCCGGGCTGGACAGAAATAACACCGGATCGCCCTGTGATCGAAACTGAATGCCCTGATAAATGCTCGGTAAAAAACCGCTGGACCACAGGCTGGTTCCGGCGCCACCGGCCGGTCCGCTCAGCAGAACCACATAGCCGGGCAGATCTTCGTTTTCTGACCCCAGACCATAGGTTACCCACGACCCGAAACTCGGACGCCCTCCGCGACCAAATCCCGAGTGCAGAAACATCTGCGCCGGAGCGTGATTGATTTCTTCACTGTGCAACGAACGGATCACGGCCAGTTCGTCCGCTACCTCGCTCAGGTGAGGCAGCAACTCAGACATCACCTGGCCGCTCTGGCCGTGCCTGGAAAACTTCCATGGTGATCCGGCCAGCGTGGATGTCTTTCCGATAAAAGCAAAGTCCCGGCCTTTGGTGACCTCGGGAGGACACGGTTGATTGTGCCGTCGGACAAGTTCGGGTTTTTCGTCAAACAGATCCAGATGCGACGGTGCTCCCACCATGTGCAGGTAGATGACACGTTTCGCCTGAGGGGCAAAGTGAGGCGCTTGAACCGCAGCCGCCAGGTTCGTCTGCAGCATGGAACTTAGAGCGATACCGCCGAAACCGATTCCAGCTGAATTCAGGAACGCCCTTCGGCGACGGCATGGTTCTGAAGATGCGGTCATGAACACCCTGTGAGGCTGATGGGGTGATACAAAGAACAAAGTCATCCGATCGGTAGCTCAGTATACACAAGCGACAGGCCCGATGACCTGAAGAATTGTGGATGAGCCGTAAATCGGCTCGGGATGGACGCTCCGGCAGTATTGTCGCAGCTGGTGTCGCCTTTCCCGCAAACAACTGCCGCTTCGCAGGCGACGCATTGTTGCCCCCGGGCAGTCGGCGTCAGATCTATTTGGGGACGCCCGCAACGACCTGGTATTGCTTGTTGCGACTACCAGCCGTGGTTACGTTGCTTTGGAAGCCGCTGCCGTCCGACTGCGGCTTGTCTTTCATGAAACCGTCAGTCTTGAGTCCCTGGGCCTCACCGGACGACTTCATCTGTTTGACGACTGGAAGAAGGGAACCAGTCTGCTGCAGGGAAGGGCCGATGGTTGCGAAATTCAATTCGATGGAAGTCTGTCCGTCGCACGTCGTTTTCTGGGTGCACAATGTCAGACAGCCCCCGAATCGTCTGGCCGGGTGTTTAGACCAGGTGCTCCGATTCTACCAGCTGCTGCTGGATGGGCCGACGGCTGGTTCGATATTGAACCGCGGGGCGCATTCAACAGGCCGAGTCGTCATAGAAGACTCGGCCTGCTACCGTTTCTTTTTTGCCAGCGTCTGAACGTCAGCGATTCTGCGATGATCAGAACCAGTGCGGGCCGCCGGTGGGAACGCCATAACTGTAGCCCGCACAGCCGCAGCCTCCTGCACCGCAGCCAATCGCACCGCAGCCAATCGCACCGCAGCACGGGGCCGGAGCACAGACCGGCGGCGGGCAGCAGGCGGGTTTGCAGGCCGGGCGGCCGCACGAAAACATTCGTTTCAGCAGGCAGGGCCGGGCTGCACAACAGGGCTCAATGCTGCACACCGGAGCCGGTGCACAGCAGGGCTGAGGGCAACTGACGGGCTGGCAGCAGCTGGACGCGGCCTGACAGAACAGCCCGGCTTCCGCGGATTCAGGAACAGCAAAAGCAGCGACGCTCGCCACCGCGAGCAGAGCAAACAGACGTGACATTGTTCATCTCTCCCAGGGAAATCTCAACACCGAATACCGTGCAGAGAACCACCTGCACAGACTTGATATTGTGAGTATTCCCGCTGGTGCCGGGCTGCCAACCGACATTCACAAGCTGCTCGCACTTCGCGTCCAACCGGCCTGAGAAGTTGACGATTCGAAAGCTTTGTTGCCGAAGAACCACGTTTCGCAAATGCAACATTTCGTCAGGGCCGATTGAAAACTCGTGCGAATTCCCGATCAGCAGACCCAGTCAGAAGACTGTGCCGCACAGCGGCGACACACATAGTCTCGGATGTGCGCCATCGACTGCAGGTCTGTGTCCGTCGGGGCGGATGCCCTGTCAGGACCCGACCGAACGCGTTCCCACAGCTGCTGATAGCTGCTCAGCAACTGATGCCGTTCATTCGGATCGCGGGCCAGATCCGCCAGTCGTTCCAGCGGCGTGCGACGAAGCTGGTTCTGCAGGTCGGCGATGATGGTGTCGGTGGTTTCTTTCCCGGCCTGCGCCGTCATCAGTGACAGCAGAAATGCGGCGATCAGAACAAGTCTGCTGGAACGCAGTTTCAGGTTCACCTCCAGTGACTTTGTCGGCTCGTCGTGGTGCAGCCAGCAGGCTCGGGAACGAATACTGCGCCAATATCGCTGCACGTCCTGCCAAAGCCAGTGAAACGGACCCGCTTCGCTGAACAGGCACGCCACGCGGGTTTCCTGATACCAGTTCAGAATGTCCTGTTGGATTTCGTGAAAAGCCGTGTTGTTACACAGCGGCTGAGCATCCAGCAGTAACTGCATTCGCTGGCCAAAGAATACCGGCTCTTCGTTCACGATGCCCCGCACAGACGGATCTGTCAGCGCCGCCCACGAGACGCATTGTGAAAACACGCCGCCGGGTCTGGGCGGGTGTAACTCACTGCTGCGCACTGCCTGCTGCAGACGTTGCCAGGTGTCAGAATAGATCTGCCCCAGCTCGTGCTCCGACAGCTGACGCTGTCGATCGTCGATCACTATCAGCAGGTCCAGGTCAGAATCCGCATGGGCTTCCATCCGGCTCAGTGAACCCGAAACAGCCAGGCCCGCTACCGGTTCCGGCAGCGGGCTGGCCCGTACGCTGTTTCGCAGCTGATGAATCCGTTGCCGAGAAAACTCCCATGCGCTCCGCAGCGACTGCAGAGCAGACAGCTCAGAAAACGCAAAGTCGCGTTCTGCCGGCCAGAGAACTTCTTCCGGGACGTCCCGTGTCGGATCAATGGAAGGCTGCACCGTCGCTTTACTCAGCCGTGACGGCGTCAACATAACGAGCCGGGCTGGCGACAAAACTGGCCATGGCTTCGGCGTCCCGCATGACCCACAGTTTGCCTCGGAAGACGGCGGCATACTCCAACTGGCCTTCCACCACTTCGCCGGTGCCGGCCAGTGTGACAGGACAGTTGCCGTCTTTCTGAGGCCAGTATTTCTCCGGCGTAGCCTTGAACTTCGCAAGGTGTTCCGGACTGCTGAAGTACAATGTCTTTCCATGATACCGGAATGCCAGCTGAGGCATGCCAGACACCAGGCTGCGTGTTTCGTTGACAGCCGGCAGGCACAGGCCTCCGAATGCCGGTTCGTCATAGACGGCCGGGTGAGACGGCTTCTTCGCCGTTCCGGCGGCGCCGGTGGCGCGAGTCGGTCCGAGCAGCTGCTGTTGAGACACCGGTCGAGTCGGAGGGGCTGCCGCAGTTGTCTTACCGGCAATGGCGGGTGCCTGTGAGCGTGGATGTTTCGCAACAATCTTCTGCAACACGGGCAGCAGCTTTGCTTCCGTCTGGTAGCCCGAGATTTTTTCCAGAATCACCATTTCGGGGGACACGACCAGCATGGCTGGAAGGCCCCGGATCTGCAGGTGCTCAACCAGCGGCTTGTGCTGGTCGGCATTCACCAGTACCGGAACGAAGTTCTGGTTCACCAGTTCCGCCACCGCCGGCTTTGAGAACGTCTCGCGTTCCATCTTCTTACAGTAGCCGCACCAGTCGGCGGTGAACTTCATAAACACCAGCGAACCGGACTGATTCGCCTGCTGCAGAGCCGCTTCCACGTCGGTCGACCAGTTCACCTGAGCCGCCCGGGTTGGCTCATGGATCACGACTACGGTCATGACGGCAGCGAAAAGTGAAATCCAGAATTGCTTCATCTTCATGATTATTCATTTCCTCAGAACGATCCGTGTCCCTCTGGATTTGTTTATCGATCGGCAAGCCGCTTCAGGGTGTGAGGCTTGTTACGATTCGACATGTTTTCCCGAATCCGCCATCCGCATGGCTGCCGAGACAACCATGACTTGATGGCGGCCCGGCAGATTCTGCAGGGAATGCGTCAGGACACGTCGTTCCTGACATGTGCCGACAGGACGGATCGACAGATTGTGCTGAAGTCTTCGTTCGCGGACGCGACACAGCCTTGTTGTATCCGTCCTGCACAATACCGGGTTCAACTGCCACAGCTGGCCTTCTCAGCGCATCAGAAATGACCGCAGTGAGTGCGTTCTGACAGATTCATGATCTGACGCCTTCCATCAACCAGAATGGCGTCGCCGTTGCCACTTTCGATACTGGCCGTTTCCGGGTTCAGTTCTGCCGGAAGCTGGTACACGATGAAACCGGCCGATGCCAGTGAGAGTACTTTGATCCGTTTCTCTGTCTTCTTCACAACGTGTCCCGTGGACAGATCACGAACGTACGAATACCCCTGCACTTTGACCAGTTCGCCATCACGGGCGATAATTCTGCCCAGGAAGTGTCGTGCTTCGTCCTGTGGGAACATTCTTCGATTAGACACAAGCACAACGTCGTCGATGTCCAGAATCATCACACCCTCTTTTCTCTGCAATCGAGGAAATCAGTACTTCTTCCCGTCTGTGCCAAAAAGTTAGCACGTGGATGGAATGCTGTGGAAACCAGTTGGTGGCACTATGACAGGAATAGCGTCGGGTCGCCTGCCGCGGTGCATCGGTGTGCGGATCTGCATATCTGCACACCTGGGCAGATCGGAGCAGCGGGAAGCGAAACAGCCTGCAATATGGTGGCTGGATCTCCCCGTCGGTGCCGTTTCTCCATTCGAGCTGGGGGATTGCACTCAGACGCCGACCGTTGTCGCCGGCTCATCGCCGGATCAATCCGCCATTGGGGCCGAATCGATTGTACACTGACAATTGATCCAGACGTTTCAACTCGGTTGACTGTCGCGTCCGGCCGAAACTTTTTCTCGGCGGATCGGCAACACTGAAGAAGACGGCTGGTACCGGACGTCGACCGAAATATTTGGCCCCCTCCCCCGGAAACTTTGCGAAACATCGCGTCCATCCGACGGTCCCTCTGCCAGTAAATTCGTTCCGTCAATTGACGCCACTGACTTCTGCAGGACGTGGATCTGCGGTCCTGTGACATGAGTCAGAAGCTGCTCTGCGCTGACCTGATTCTGGCCGAAAAATCATCGGCGAACCCCACTTGTCGCGCAATCGCGTCGATACGGCACTTCTGTCGCAGTTCCGTAAACCGCTGTCCGGGCTCTCCGATCAAACCGGTGGCGAAAGCGAATCTGTCCGCAAACCCGGGGGCCACGATCCGCGGATCCAGCCAGTTGATCGGCTCCGGCGTCAACGGATACGTATGCAGCACAATATTGTTGGTGCAGTTGTTCAGCAGCGAATGATAGAACTCGGGCCTTGTCCGCAACTGAGTCAGCCGGACCGCGATTTCCCGGAACAGCTGCTGCACCTGTGCGGGCGATGCGTTGACGGGATACATGAAGACCCGGTCATCCGGTCGCACGACAGTGCGTGCACCAATTTCATCACGTTCATCGGCCAGGATGTAAATCAGCTCGTACTGTCGGTAAAGCCCTTTGAGCGGCGAAAACGTCTCGCCGTGTTCCCGGCGGATTTCTGCAGACACGCTGAAATATTCGGGGCCGGTGTCTGTCTGAACACGAAACGTCAGAAAGTTATGAGCAATCCCCTCCAGCGCCGTGAATCGCTGCACAACAAACCACACTTTGTCCAGCTGCTCAAGAGAGAAGTCGTAGTTCCGATAGTGTACATCGTAATCCGTCTCGGTGCGGTAGACTGAATGCCGCAGCGCATCGATATGGACGTGGCCGTCACGGATGTCGACTTCAACCAGTCTGGCGTTGTCTTCCGCCCAGGGGCGATCGTTGGACGGCCGCTGCAGCAGGTGGAACGCGTAGATCACAAGGACCGCGGCCCACGCCACGCGGAGCCAGATTTTCCGATTCTGCATTCGAACCAGCATCCCGAAGCCCGCGACCGAATAGATCAACGCCAGCGGAACGCTGACCAGGCGAGGCAGAAATTCCAGGCAGTAGATCGCTCCGGCAGACCATCCAAAGAACAGCAGCGTGCACGTCCACGGCAAGGTCCACAAAACGACGCGACCGGATTTCAGACAGATAAATTTCAGGCGATTCATGTCCTTGAACCAGTATCGGATCCAGCGGACAGCGTCAGAACGTTTGGCCGCCGGAGCTTCCGGCCGCAGCCGTCCTCGATGCCGAGCGACGCCCGAAATTCCGGAGACTGTTCTGAATGTACAACCGACAATAACGGCCTGCTCGGCCAGCCGTCGGTTTGTAGCTGACCGAAACAACTCTCGTAAGGCGCCAGATGAAATATCCCGTGGAAAGTCGGCTCTGACGTCAATTAACTGCCACTGTGTTTGCCCCGGTTGTGGTCGGGTCTCCCGACCCGATCAC
The DNA here is from genome assembly GCA_040222735.1 of Fuerstiella sp. Lineage (GTDB taxonomy): Bacteria > Planctomycetota > Planctomycetia > Planctomycetales > Planctomycetaceae > Fuerstiella. The sequence continues at coordinate 107,010 of JAVKCM010000102.1, forward strand.
AAATTCGACCGCAGGTCTCCCGGTGCGTGTCACACCAATGCGTGGGGCCGTCGGGAGACTGCCCCATAACGAAAACTTCTGCTCAAAAAAGCGAAACGCCCGGTAGATTCCGCTTCAGGCTTGTTGATTTAACACACACACACACACACACACACACCGGTTGTGGTCGGGTCTCCCGACCCGACCACCAGATCGACCGCAGGTCTCCCGGTGCGTATCACGCCAATGTGTGGGGCGGTCGGGAGACCGCCCCACAACGAAGTGTCAGCATGGTTCGTTCCACATCAGGACATTGACCGTCGCTGGACACTGAGTGTGGATCTGGTGCATCATACCGAACCGCAGCCGGGCAGATCTGTGTCCTTTCGCTGCCCAAAGAATCTGTGAGTTTGAACACCAGCTACGTGACGAGAATCATCAATGCAACGCACCTTTCTGTCCGTTCTTTTTGTCGCCGGCCTCACCAGTGGCGTTGCTCACGCAGCACGGACAGAGCCGCTGGTACGAGTGGTCGATCTGGACCTCGGCGAAACAGCTTCCGTGGAGCTGTATGACGGAACAACGGTTGAGGTGAAGCTGCTGGAACTGCGCGAGACTCGCGACCCCATCCGTCAGGCCGTACGCAGTGCGAAGGTCACGGTGGCAGTGGACGAAGAACAGATCACTCTTGAATCCGGAATGTACAATCTGCCGCTCCGCATCGGGCGGGTCCAGATCGACTGTCCCGTGACCGCCGGCTACAACTCGAATGGTACGCCCGCCTTCTGGGGGCTGGACAAAACCGCTCGGCTGCGTCTGTGGCCGAAAAATTCTCCTCTGCTGCGGCCTGATTCACTGATCTATCCTGTCAACCAGCGATGGTTTGCCACCCGCACCTGGTTTGACAACGAACCGGTCGACGGCGGTGACAGGATACTGCCGAAAATCTACTATCACAGCGGGCTCGACATCGGCGGTTCCGAGCAGCAGGTCACGGTGCTGGCTGCCACGGACGCCCTGGTGGTCTCAGTCGGCGATGTCGTGCTGGAAGGCCATCGCCAGGATACTCCTGTCGCACCGCGTTACGACGTCGTCTATCTGCTGGACAGTCGAGGATGGTATTACCGTTACAGTCATCTGCACGAAATCAACGACGCCATCCGGCCCGGGCGCGTCGTCGATCAGGGGACAGAAATCGGGCTGCTGGGCAAAAAGGGAGCCAGCGGCGGATGGTCGCACCTGCATTTTGAAATCAAGAGTCGCCAGCCGTCAGGAAAATGGGGCACGCAGGCGGGTTACGCCTTTCTGTGGGAGGCTTACCGTTCTCAGTACCAGCCGAAACTGGTGGCAAATACTCGCCGCAAAAGCTTCCTGAGGGCCGGCGACGACGCGGTTCTGGACGGTTCGAAGTCGTGGAGTGCCACAGACAGTATTCAAAGTTACGAATGGACGTTCAGCGACGGCGCCACGGCGACCGGACCTCGAATCACTCGTCGCTACGACAAACCAGGCTTCTTCAGCGAAATCCTGAAGGTAACTGATGCCGCGGGAAACGTCGACTACGATTTTGCCGAAGTACATGTGCTCGATCCCGATCAACCGGACCGGTACGTGCCGCGAATTCACGCCGCCTGGTGGCCAACCTTCGACAACCGTGTGAACGAACCCGTTACCTTCAAGGTTCGATCGTTCGGCACTCAGCAGGGACAGGAAGTCTGGGACTTCGGGGACGGCAGTCCGCCCGTCACGGTCCGGTCAGACGGCAACGCTGACCCGCAGGCCGCCAACGGGTACGCAGTAACCGAGCACACCTATCAGCAGCCCGGTCATTATCTTGTCAGCGTACAGCGAAGCCGGGCTGACGGAGTGACCTCAACGGCCCGCCTGCATGTTCGCGTGGCGCGGCAACCAGACTCTGATGCGACGGCTGCCCTGCAGCACAGGCAGAATCCATAATGCTGACGCCATCCAGTCTGACGCGTATTTCGGCGGCGTTCATGCGTCCCGAAAGATTTGTTTGAAGGCAGGGGGGAAGCGTGATGACCAGCGATCGACCGGAAATTGTGATGTGCCGCCCCACGCACTTCGGCGTGCATTACGTCATCAACCCCTGGATGCAGGGACAGATCGGACGGGCGCGAAACGATGTCGCTGTCGATCAATGGAATCGACTGCATGATCTTGTCGCCGGGCTGGCCAATGTCGCAGTGCTTGAGGGGGCACCGGCACTGCCGGACATGTGTTTTGTTGCCAATGCAGGGCTGCTGGTGGGAGATCGGTTCATTCCCGCTGTGTTTCGGTTTCTGCAGCGGGAACCGGAATCCCCGTTGTTCAGCAGCTGGTTCGAAAACGCAGGCTACGAACTCGCTCCGCTGGGCGGCGACGATAAGTTTGAAGGCGAAGGCGACGCGCTGCTCGCAGACGACAGGGCTGAGTTAATCTGGGCCGGTTACGGCATGAGAAGTTCTCTCGAATCGCACCAGTCACTGTCTGAACGACTTGGTGTCGAAGTCGTTTCGCTGCGTCTGGTTGACGAAAGATTCTATCACCTGGACACCTGTTTTCTTCCACTGCCGGGTGGACGGGTGGTGTACTATCCGCCGGCGTTCGACGAAATTTCTCTTAGCGAGATCCGTCGCCGCGTGCCGGGCGACAGACGCTTCGAGGTCAGTGAATCCGATGCGCAGCGCTTTGCCTGCAATGCGGTCCGGATCAACGACACCATTATCACAAATCATGCCTCAAGCGAACTGCGTCGCCGCCTGAACACGTGGGGCTGCGATGTGCAAACCACACCGCTTGACGAATTTATGCTGGCGGGCGGAGCGGCCAAGTGCCTCTGTCTGTACAGCCGGCAGGATGTGCGACCGTCTGCAGAAGGTCGCTTCGAATCTCCGATCCGCCATACAGAGATTCAGTTGAAGGGGCATCTGCTTGACAGCGGGTTGATGAGCCGGCTGTTTGACATCATTTCGGATGGCGGAGGCGCCTTTCGTGTCGAACAGTTCATCGTCGGGCAGCGCAACGATCTGCCGTCAACGGCGCGTGTGCGAGTGACCGCTCCAAACGAGGAACGGCTGGAGCTGATTCTGAATACACTGCAGCCTCTGGGCGCCGTCGCGGTCACGGAACATATCGACGCGCGGACCGAAGTGGTCACTCAGGCCGGTGTCGCACCGCAGTCGTTTTATTCGACGACAATCTATCCCACTGAGCTGCGGATACGTGAACGCTGGATTCGTGCCACCAGCCAGCGGATGGACGCAGTGATCGTCGTCGACCGGAATGACCACTCGGCAACCGCTCGCTGCACACTGATTCGCGATCTGCAGAAAGGGGATCAGGTGGTGTGCGGTGTTGAGGGTGTCCGGATCAGGCGTCCGGCAGGTGTCGCCGGCGGCGATGAGTTTGCCTTCATGAGCGCCGGGGTTTCAAGCGAACGGCGAGTTGAAACGGCGGTTGAGGAACTTGCCTGGGAAATGCGCCGCATCCGGGCTCGCCACGGGAAGATTGTCTTTGTCGCCGGGCCGGTCGTGATTCATACGGGAGGCGGGCCGCACATGGCCAGCCTGATCAACCACGGTTACGTGGACGCACTGCTGACCGGAAACGCCCTGCCCACACACGACATTGAAATGAATCTGTTCGGTACGTCGCTGGGAGTCGATCTGTCCCGCGGTGTCGGTGTGCACGGAGGACATCAGCATCACATCAAGGCGATCAACCGAATTCGATCCGCCGGCAGCATCCGGGCGGCGGTTGAACAGGGAATCGTGACGGACGGCGTCATGTACGCGTGCGTGAAAAACGACGTCGAATACATTCTGGCCGGTTCGATCCGAGACGATGGCCCACTGCCTGATACGCTGATGAATCTGTTCGAAGCGCAGGCCGCCTATGCAAAGGCGATCGAACAGGCTGATATGATTGTGATGCTGGCGTCCATGCTGCATGCCATCGGTACCGGCAACATGACGCGCGCGGGAGTGCGACTGGTCTGCGTCGACATTTCTCCCGCCGTCGTCACCAAGCTCGCTGATCGAGGCAGCGTCGAATCGACAGGAATTGTGACGGATGTCGGCCTGTTTCTGAATCTGCTGTCCCGACGCCTGCTGGAAGATAGTCCGACCGAAGATACAGAATCCACCGGCGATTGACCGCAGTTTACATGAGCGATTCGATCCACCGGTCGATTATTCTGTCGGGTGCGTACCGGATCCAGAAATACAGAAACACCACAACCGCAAGGGCGACCGCGACGACGATTCCAGTCGTGGAAAGGACAATGCGGCTGCGTACTGAGGCGAAAAGATTCTCTTCTGCCAGCACGCCATCGACATACGCATTGACGCGTCCCAGTCCATCAACTTCAATCGCCACCTGATGCCGCTCGCGCTGCCCAGTCTCAAACCGACATGGCCCCCGGTAGACTGTTCCTGGCATGCCTGTGGCATCGACAAAGTGAGTCCTGAGCCCCGACCACAGAGACGACTCGACGAAAACCGTGTTGATTTCATCAACACCAACACGAAAGCTCCGCACAACACCGCCGATTCTGTGGTTTACCCACGAGGCGGCTTTGTAGGGGTTTTCAGAGTCTTTCGGGCACTGCATGGCGGCTCCTTACTAACGTGCGTCAACAGACATTGTCAAATCCTGAGGACAGTGGGAATGCTGCATTCTTCAGGAAACACGGCTCGGTCTGAACAAGACAAACGCTTAGCATCAAACGGAAAATCACTGTGGTGTCGCAACGTGGCGTAAGCTTCCAGCCTGCGTTTTTCTGCATCGCAGGCTGGAAGCTTACGCCACTTATTTTCCGCTCGGTCCTTATTCATCACATGCAGGTGGATCATCGTCGTGCGGACATCCTTGTGACCGAGCAGTTCCTGCACCGTGCGAATGTCCGCTCCGTCTTCGAGCAAGTGAGTCGCAAAACTGTGGCGCAGAGAATGTGGCACAGCGTTTTTGGTGATGCCACTTCGCTTCAACTGCCGTTTGAATTCATCGGTGAAGAAGTCCTCACCGACATGGTGTCGCCGTCGCTCGCCACTGCGTGGATCCGTCGATAGTCGACGCGCGGGAAAGACCCACTGCCAGCCGAGTTCTGCACTGGCACTCGGGTATTTGCGCTCGAGTGCGTGAGGCAAATACACGCGTCCCTGTCCGTGATTCCGGTCCTCTTCATGCAGTTGGCCGACACGGAGAATCTGGTCGCGGAGTACCTCCCGGCAGCGATCGGGAAGAACAGTGATGCGGTCCTTGTCTCCCTTTCCATTGCGGACCACAATATGCCCCTCATCGAAACAGATATCCTTGACCCTCAGGCGTCGGCATTCGAGGTGTCAATGATGCCCTGCAACTGTGGTTCGTCAGCGACGCCGGGCCGGCTCTCAGCAGTGAACTGCTGTTCCTGTGCTGCCAGTCGTCGCAGCGTCTACATCACGTCTGCCAGATCAGGAATAATGTGTTGTCGCACAAGGCGATGATATGAGGCGACCGCCCGGAAGGCCTGTAGTCGAAATGCAGCTCTGGTGCCGGACCGGAGCAACGTTTGCGAAAATTCGATCACCACGCCACGATGCACCTGCTCCCCGGTGCGTCCGGTTTCCCTCAGGAACTCTTCGAACCGGGCGTACCACTTTGGAAACCAGGTGCGATCCTGCCTGGAGACCTTGTCCCGAGCGAGAAGTTGTTCGAATTCCACGAGACTCATGATTGCTGCTCCAGCTCCACCCATGAATATGTGTCCCTAAGCACCTTAGGGAATCGTCACCTTGTGAGCAACTCTTCGCAGATCGTACTTGCGAAAACGTCTGTCCTGAATAAAATTCAGCTACCCCGGCATAAGCCCGGGAATATCATCTTATTCCGGGAAGCTGCCGGATGAATTAGCTACGTTATTCGGAGAAAGCGCACGTGCTACGCAAATCGCGCGTACACGTTCAGAATCAAATCTTCGATATGCGCAGACACTTTGTGCTCTCCGAGTTTGTAGCTATTTGGGTGGCCACAACTGTTTCGCAACTTCAATGCGTTCTCCAATTGCTGCTTAACGTTCTTTCCGATCACGTTGGTCTTCTCCAAAACAATCAAGAAATCTGCCTCCTTCATTCGCGACAGACCATCCGCGTTTTTCGCCGGCACCCAAGGAAACCTTGACGCTGCGAACCTAGTCGTCGCGTCAGCGTTGAATTGTGCCAGATGATTGTTAACGACGTGATCGTACAGTACCGCAACTGCCCCCACCCACGATAAAACGATGGCTGCACGATACTGCCGGGTCTCGAAGCAGCTGATCGCTTCCTCAACGAAATCAGCGGTTTGTTGCCTCGCAATGTTTGGCAACAAAGTTCTCAAGCTTGATGCGACCTTGGGTATTGGTGAATTCATTAACGGACCGGCAATCTGCTGGACGTGTTTGATTCCCTCGCTCGATAACGTCCATCCCGTATCCACTCGAACTGCCAAACCTTTTGAACGACGCAACAAATCGGAAACGTTCAGCTTCTTGATACGTCGAAAACCGTTGTTGAACGCGAGCGCGCTTACCTCCTTTACCTGCTTTGGGTCGTCATGTTGAACAGACAGGCACAAGAGAACCTTGTCAAGGTTCCCGATCTCGTCCGTTGTAATTAGGTCGCGAAGGCTCTCTTCTTTCAACATGTAATTCTATCCTTCGGCTAGGGTGCCGATGATTTTGCTCACTTCTTGGTTGCCGATCTCTTTTTCGATGTCGCTCGCTTCTTCCGTGGCTTGCGCCGATGGCTGTTCTCGAGAACTGCTTTGACAGCCTCTTTATCTGGGAGCGCTTCGACAACGTCTTCGCCTAATGCGGTAATCTGCTTGTGCCCGGTCCCCGCTGCCGCGAGATAGTGGTTCTGAATCGTCGCGTTCTTCATCGTCTGCGAAGGGTTTGTCATCTTCGGTTGCGCCGCCTCCGTATTCAGCAGCGTGATCGACTTTGTCTTGAACTTTGGTTCGTCTCGATGATGGGTCAAATAGTACGCTAAACACGTGACGCGTTCCGCATCCGTTTTCGGTTGCTTCTCTCGCATGAATTGCTTCACTGTCAACGAATCATCTCGGTCTACATGATCGTCGTCGACATCGTCTTCGATGCGTGATTCCGTCCGATTCGATCGATGCTTCTGCAACGGGACATTAAGCCCTAGTCGCTCACCGGCCGTCTTGTATACGAACGCCTGTTGTTCTGGCTCCAGCCCTTCAAGCGCGCCAAGAACCGACGCCAACGCGTCAATTTCCGCGGAAAACGTTCCTTGCTTTGCCATCTTCGATATCCTCAAGATTATACGGGAATGCTAAATCTAACCCCTTTACACTAAATCTATACATTTGTTAGTATGCTGTCAATCTACAGAAGGCAGTGGCGTGAAATGCCGAATAACAATCGCGTGCACCGGAGAACGCGAGCCGAGCGTGTTGGCCGTTAGAAACCTTTCCGCGCGCTCCCGGTGACGCGTGACGTTCGCCGACAGAAAGTGACATCGCCGCGGTACTACTCCGCAATCGGAGTTCCAGATGACCCTTCCCGATGACTTACGTGAGTCGCTCGCAGAGGAGGATTTCGCCGCGGTTGAAACGTGGTGGGAATCGCTAACATCAGAACAACAGAACGATTTAAGTGGTGACTCGGATTCCAAACTTGAAAAGTATTCGCCACTGCCAATACCTGATGAACCAGATCCTGACGACGAACTGTTTCCGTTTTACGACTACCTGATCAATCATGAATTCAGGCTGGTCAATTTCGTTGCGGAACCGGAAGCGAAATTGTCGTATCGGATTGTCTCCTCGTATCTTGCGTCACTCGGATCTGACTATCGCCACGGACAGTCAGGAACGGTACAATGATCTGGGTGTCGCAACGGTCAACCCGCTGACGGCAGGCGGGATCCCTCGCATGCACGGGAGTGGCGGTGGCCAGTCGGTTTTTGAAATCAATGTCAACTCCTGCCACCCCGTGATGCGGGTCGTTCGCTGAGCCACATGGCGCTACCCCGAATCCTCATTCTTGCATTCGTTACTGTCGCATCAATCGGTACGACAAACGCAGATGAACTGCGCGTCGCCACGTTCAATGTGAACTACGCCAATCGGCGAGGCGACCTTGTGCTTCGCGCTATTGCCACGGCCAACGCTGATGTGATCTGCCTTCAAGAGACGACGCTGCAATCAGAAGAATTCCTGAGGCGTCACCTGAAGGTGGAGTACCCTGAATTCAATGTGATCGGGCATCAGGACAGGTACTACGCTGAACGTTTTGCGTTCGTATCTCGCCAGCCTCCGAAGGACCTTGATTTCCATCCACCCAAAGATGGATTGTTCGGCTTCTGGTGTGCGACGTTCACGACTGCTCAACGCGACATCCGCATTGTGAACGTGCACCTGAAGCCATTTATGCTGAACCGGGATTCTGGTGTGACTGGAATCATGGCGTCTGTCGCGGCCACGGAAGCATGCCATCAAAACGAGATTGCCAGGATCATTCAGTCACTACCTGATGACATGCCAGTTCTCGTCGTCGGCGATTTCAACAGTATGTCCACTTTCTGCGCGCCACAGGCGATGGCATCAGCGGGGTACATGGACAGCTTTGCATCTGTCCATGACAAGCCTGATGCCCATCCCACCTGGCACTGGCCAACGCGACCAATACCGTTAAGAATGCGCGTTGACTACATTTTTCACTCCGTTGAGTTTCAAACACTCACCTCACAGGTCATCGCCCCTACCGGATCCGATCATTCATTGCTGGTAAGCGAACTCAAGATCAGCGAGGGTAAGGGCCATCCTCGCGGATGACCCTCCCCACACCACCTACCATGCGGGTCCGCAGTAGGCCGTTCCTCAAAGCGGAGCAAGGTCGCACCAGAGTTGTTTGAGCGAAAGAAGTCCTGACTGTTCGTGCAGCCATTTGTTGGGCATGGCAAATCGCATCGCCGGCGTTCTCGAGAGACGCCAGTAACTTTTGAGACTCATCGCGTGCTTGATCGCGAAGTCGAGGCTCACCCCCAGACACACAAGGTTCCGAACCTTCGTGCGTGGACGTCGTCACTGTTTCCAGAAGCACATCCGAATCCGGCGGCGGACCCACCCGTTCAGTTTGTCGAATAAATCAAACTGTTGAGCCAGCGGGCAGCGTCGAGTCTTCTTCGTTCCCAAAGTCGAACGTTCGCCGCGTGGCACCTCGATCCGAATCCGTCGATCGCTATTCCCTGTTCTTCATGGTTCGGTCCTTCCTGTCGTCGGTGGAGTGCGACGAAGCAGTACAATGACCTCGGCTGACTTCCGCCGCACACCGCCATCGTTAACCGATGACAGCTCTGCCTGCCGACAAGTCGGGCGTGCAGATAGGTGAGGCGAATCTCCCAGGATAAGGCGTATGGCTTTCGCTGCACAAGCTCTCGATTTACCAATGCGAATGAACACGGTGTTCTCTCGTGGGGCGGGCTTCGTGAGGTTTGGCCCACTCGCCTGTTCGCACCGGCCTTGTATCGAGTTTCTGTCCGTAACCTTGCAGCTTTGACGAGAATGCGGCTGACGACGACTCGTGAGTGTCAGCTTGACGGCGCATTCGCAGGCTTCCTCCCCACGGGTCGTTACTTCACCGCAGTTGTCTTCGTCTGGTACTTGATCGATCGGAGTCACAGTTGGTATTCTGCCTTCCTTAAGACCTTCGTTCTCGTACAGGGGACTTGCAGCCCATAAATCACACGCCATGCCAGACGTACCAAAATGGTGCAGCCGAGTTGCCGCCGGACCGGAATCAGAAGTCGACGTCAACCTCCGCAACCGGCTGACCATAGTCGTTCGCCCGTAAACTTGACAGCGGTACAACAACATAATCGTCCACCTCAAAAGAGCTTCCCATGAACGCAACAGACAACGTCACTGCTAATAGAAAATCGGGATCGGGTAAACATTGGCGTACGATTACGGCCGCCGGATACTTTGCAACTGGCGCATCGCTGTTTGCTGCGTCGGCGATGGCCCACCCATTCCGTACGGCACTGTTTTCGGTTGGCCTCGTCTTCTTTGTGTTCGGGTCAGTCCTCGTAGTGCGCACGTATCAAGAAACACGCGAATCTGACTGAACCGCCACGCCCCACTCGGCCGCACTAGTAGCAGGGGGGCGCGACAGGACTCAAATCAGCTTGCTGCGGACGACCGATTAGTAGAATCCCGTACACTCGACGAAGTGACGGAAACTGGCGAACCATAGGCTTTGACTTCGCCTGACGCACGAAATGAGTGTGATGTGGAACCGAGGTGACTCGTGCGGCGATGGTCGGCGTCAGAACGTGCTCAGCCAAAGCTCACAGGCCTTTGTTCAGGAAGCCCGGACTGACGGTGCCGCGTTCCATGAGCGGTGTTTTTCCGGTATGGGCTTTTCATCGTCCCGGGGATCGACGGCCGGCATTGCGACCCGCCGCCTGATGGTTCTGTTTGCTGCAGATGCTCGGGAGCATCTGCGTTCCGGAACACCAGACAGTCTGCTTCCGGCGTCGACATGCCACGCATGTCCGACTCCGTGATCGGTTCTGACGTCGCTGTCACGGCCACCATGCACTCGGGCGCGCAGCCTCTGCGCACGCAGGCAGGCAGGCGTTTAAAAATTCCTGGTTGTCGCCGTTCTGTGTGGACGCGGCAGGAGACCCGCCCACAACGGTGGACCGCCGACGGCCAGGACTTGCCCACAACAGTGGCCCCCCCCGAGTCAGCAGCGGCGGGGCGTTAGTGCCCGACGAGCGGCAAGAATCCGCAGTCACTGGAACACGTGTGTCGCACGAGCTGGCGTGATGTATTTGGCGATTGCCGTACGTGCCCGGCATGGTATCGGACGTGGGAGCAATCCGGATGGCCAAGGGCCAGGGAACGAGCCTGAAGAAACCCTATCTGTACACTGCATGGTCAATGCATGGGCACAGGTACTCGGTCGCGATCCTTTCTGCCGGGCGCCACCTCCGGAATCAGCTCCCTGTCTTTCGGGGTCCGCCGAAACGAAATGTGATACTCGTCCAGGATCGGAGATCTTGTCGAATCGGTTGTGGAAAGGTGAAACTGGATCCGGACTGGTTGGGCAATACCGAGTTCCGCGCCGCTCTCTACGTTTTTCCGAACATCCCTGCCGGACGCATCGAGAATGTCGACACGAATTGTCGTACGCCCCGGTGTGCGGGCTTTGAAAGTGAAGCGATCGAATTGTGTTTCCGGTGGCAGCGTCAGCAACTCGGTGGTAAATGTGCCCGACGAGCGATAGCTACCGTCTTTTCCGGCCAGCACCAGATTGTCAGTGAGGTTGACGACGCCGGATTTCCTGCCGCGGTGGATGAAGTACGAGTCCTTGTAGGCCCACGGGACGACGTTCAGCCGCTGATAATTGCGGCGTCGCTGAAAATGTTCTGTGTTCGCGCCGAAGCCTTGAGTTTCAATGACATCCAGTCCGCCGCTGCCGCTGACGACCAATTCCAAAAAGGGATCGTCATCCACGTTGCAAACGAACGCACTGCCCCAATAGCGAGAACCGCCAACATCGAACCGATCGAGGATCTCGCCGTCGGCAGACAGAGCAAACACGATCCCTGGGGCCGCGTTACTATTTTTGGCGTTCTTGCCCGCCGCATCGAAATAGCCACCGTTGGTGAATGCCACGATCTCCAGTTCATGGTCACCGTTGACATCACAGATGATGGGTGTCAGATAAGCGTGCGCATCGCTGTCACTGAGTATCGGGCGCAGGTCTTTGCGCCACCTGACGCGGCCTTCCGGGTCGAGGCAGTAGACTTCACCGCCGAACGTCATCCCGACCACTTCCACGCGGCCATCGCCGTCCAGATCGGCGACATTGGGTGAATCCTCACCTGAGAACGTCCTCGTCTTCCAAAGCAGAGTTCCATCGGTCTCGAAGGCGTAGATCGCGTCGTGAGCATCATCTCCGGCGTAGTTGTCCACCGACTTGATGACCTCGACGTATCCATCCCCGTCAATGTCAGCGAGCACCGGATCGGCACTCGACGCGTTGTCATTGGTCCTGTACGACCAGACGCTCTTCAACGTGACCGGATCGTAGCGGTGCAACACTCCTTTGCCGCTGGAGTCGTCGCCTGAGCCGGCAAAGAAGTCCCAACGACCGTCGAGGTCCACGTCCATCGCGGTCGTCTGGCAGCCACACTGCATCCATCCATCGCGCCGCCGGGTGAGGCTCAGGTTCGCCATATTCAGCCGCAGAAGATACTTCGAGCGCGATCCAAACAGCCCATCAAGTTGCCCATCACCGTCCACGTCGGCAATCACGGCCGAGTTGCCCAGCTTGTGGTCACCGGAATCCCACTGTCCAATTACTTCGCCGGTGTGATCAAGAACGTACAGTCGTCCGGGTGCGGAGACGGAATAAAGGATTTCGAAGTCACCATCGCCATCCAGATCATAAGCCGACAGACTTTGCTGGACGCCAACCAGTTTCCTGCTCCAGACGACCGATCCGTCAAGGCCTCGCAACATTTGCAGCTCCATTGTCTTCCGCGAGGCAAACAGCAACTCCCGCCGCCCGTCACCGTCGAAATCCACGCAGATCTGTGAGTTGCAAAAACTGAGGTCGGGCTTGTGGTATTGCCAACGGAAGAAAACGCTCGGTGAAGTGGCGGGCGTTGGGCGCTCATCCACGTCGACGGCTGGCACAGAAACCATCCACAGCGGAATGGTTGCCAGATACACAAGGGCACGCAGTTGTGGCATGAACATCATTTCTGGCATCTTTGATTTGTGTTGCAACTTCGCGAGCCTGGCGCAGGTATCGAAGTCGACGATGGCTGCCTCAAGCTATTCCTGTTCTGTTTCGATCCTGCCCGGACGTTCGCCGTTTTGAGCACTTCGATCAGTCCAGGGGCACCAACGATGCCGCCGCGTGCGATATCGAGTACGCCTTCATGATTCTTCAGCGGGAATATACAGGGGACTGAGAGCTCTTTGGAATCAGGCCTGGCGATTTTGTTTCGGCCTGCACGTGGTCGACATTGCTGGCGGGTGATTGACTCGACAGATCCAGTCCCGCTTGGGCCGTCCGGTGGTTCAGTGACATCCGCTCATGTTGCACGATAGATCGACCCGCCAGCGCCGGCGCTGTGTCGGGGCCATGATTCCTGTCCGAACGGGTTCGTGCAGCGGGTTATCAACGGACAGGAATGTCCGTTGTACGGGAGGCTGTGGGGGGGGCGACGGACAGGAATGTCGGTTGTGCCACGGTCATATGCCGTGGCCCCGGCGCGAGTGCCTTCGGGCGGCGGGTCGGTCAGTCAATCAGCCCGGGATCATCGCTGAACTTTGGGGGTCCGATTCCGGTATCCTTCTTGTAGAACCGGCTCAGATCGATGCCGCCTTTCAATTCCATTTCTGCGATCTTCAGCCGCTGTTCAATGCGGTTGAGCCGCGCTTCCAGAAACGGCGGCAGCTTGTCGTCGACAATTTTTCGAGACAGGGGAACTTTGGGATAGTTCAGCTGTCGCTGCAGCGCGGCGAAAAAGTACAGCGGATCACGTCCGATGTTGGCTTTCGCGATTCGACCATCCTGTTCGCCAAACAGCGTTAGTGATTCGGCGGTCGCGTTGATCGGCGAATCCCCTCTGCCCTGCTGTTCGGGAGACGTTCGGGACGTGCGGCGGGTGCGGTAATGTTCTGAGGCCCGATACACCAGTTCAGAAAGTTCGGCGGCCCCGAGCTGGTGTCCCAGACTGCGAATCCACTTCTGCCATTGTTCGTCATAGCAGCGGTCACCTGACATGGCCCTCAGGCCGTCGATGAACCCCAGTCGATTGCGTGTGATGCATTCGAACTGGTAGACAAACAGCCCCGGTCGGCTGGATTCGCCGGCCAGAAATCCAGCTTCACGTTCCAGAATTTCCAGCGCCGTGATCTGCTCAAACCTGGACACGTCGTCTTCGGCGCGGGCGATCACGAAGGTCTGGAACGGAGTAAAATAATGCGGCAGACGGGCCATGGCGTCACTGATCCGACCGCAGTGCAGGATCTCGGTGCACATGAAGTCGATGGCCATCGGCAGACGCGTGGTGCTGAGTATTTCCTCGTGCACCGTCTTGAGAATCTCCTGCGACGGAATATTCTGCTGCAGGCGTTCTCGATAGACCCGAAAGAAGTATTCCTGCTCGATGTACTCTTCGCGGGGCAGCGAGTTCCGTTCGGTCATCAAAGTCTTTCCGTCAGAGTGGACAAGCTGCTGCTTCGACCAGCTCACGACATTCTGATGACGGTGCGGTGTGGCTGCCACGAAGAACGGGCAGCGTTTTCATGTCTCGGGAAAATTCGTCGGTGCGGATCGCGTTTCCGAGGACCGGCCGGACGCAGAAGAGAACCCGGCCGGGTCGGTCGGGACCGACTAATTCTTGCCGTAGTGGAACAGCGGGCCGGGGACGGCCAGTTTTCTCAGACGTGGTCGCCGAGCCAGTTCGGCGGCGGCCAGTGCGTGAGAACCTTCCATCAGGTGTTCCAGTTCGGCCATGGACTTTCGGCGCGGTGTCTTCTTTGCCTTACGGCGGGAAGAGCTGGCGGCTGAATCTGACGGGCAGTCAGATTCGGAGTCCGCAGACTGCCGCTCGGCAGACTGCAGCAGAGGTAATAAAGCAAACGAACGACTCATCACAAATTCCTGAAAGCAATTGTGTATGGAAGCCTGCCTTCGTTCTCCACAAAGAAAACGTACGGGGGCTTCAGAATTCAGCATGTGCGGGGCAGCCGGGACAACGTGTCCGACACGTGGCTGCCGTCACGCCTTGTCGGAAATATCCGTGCGGTTCCAGCCGCCTTCCCAGTGGATTTTGTCCACCGCGCGGTAGGCCGCGGCTTTAGCATCGGCGATATCGTGGCCCAGCGCGGTGACGCCGAGCACGCGGCCACCGTCTGTCAGAACCTGCATGTCTTTGGCCGTCGTGCCGGCATGAAACACTTTCGTATCCGCCAGTTGATCGGCCTGATCAATTCCTTCGATCGGTTTTCCTTTGGAATAGCTGCCCGGATAGCCTTCCGAAGCCATCACGACACAGACCGCGGGACGATCATCCCACTCCAGCCCCTCCACTTCCGCCAGCCGACCGGATGCGGCCAGCGACAGAATCTGAGCGAGGTCGGTCTTCAGCCGCATCAGGACAGGTTGCGCCTCGGGATCCCCGAAACGCACGTTGAATTCCAGCACCTTCGGTCCCTGATCCGTCAGCATCAGCCCGGCATACAGGACACCGGCAAACGGATTATCTTCGACTCGCATGGTGTGGACCACCGGCACCAGAATGCGCCGGATAATGTCGTCCATAATTTCATCCGTCACCAGCGTAGCCGGGCTGTAGGCGCCCATCCCGCCGGTGTTTGGTCCCTGGTCTCCGTCATGAGCCCGCTTGTGATCCTGCGAGGTTTCCAGAGGAATAATCGTGTCGCCATCCACGATGGCCAGAATGCTGACTTCCTGGCCCTGCAGGCATTCTTCGATCACGATTTTGCGTCCGGCGGCGCCGAAGGCATCCTTCTGCAGCATCTCGGCAGCAGCGGACTTCGCTTCTTCTATACTGCGGCAGACACTGACGCCTTTTCCCGCGGCCAGACCATCGGCCTTGACCACGACCGGCCCTTCATCCAGCGCGTCCAGATAGGTGATGGCTTCTTCCAGACGAGTAAAGGTCTTGAAGTAGGCGGTCGGAACACCGGCCTTTTTCATGATCTCTTTACTGAATGCCTTGCTGCCTTCCAGGCGGGCCGCCGACTTGCCGGGACCGAAAATCTTCAGTCCCTGAGCCCGGAACTCATCCACGATTCCGGCAACCAGCGGTGCCTCAGGCCCCACCACGGTCAGGTCGATCTGGTTATGTTTGGCAAACGACATCAGTCGCCCGACGTCAGTCGCGGCAATGCGGACGTTTTCACCATCGATCGCCGTACCCGCGTTGCCCGGAGCGCAATAGACCTTTTCGACTCCGTCGCACTGAGCCAGTTTCCAGACCAGTGCGTGTTCGCGGCCGCCCTGACCGACTACCAGGATCTTCATGATGCGTGCTGCTCGATAACCAGAAACAAAAAGAAAGCTCACGGCAGAATACCGTGAGCTTTCCTGAGTTTCGATTCCGGCCGCGGCATTGCTTTGAATGAGAATGCCCTGACGTCGGACCAGGATCTTGCCACGAAAGGCAAAGAATGAGGTTGACTTCCGAGTTTTCTATCAACCGCCGCTGGATGTCGGGGTCATATCCGGCTGCAGCAGAAACGGAAACACCCGAACCGGGTTTCCCGCCGGGTGCTCCTTCTTATAAGCCAGCTGAGCGGCCCGGTCCGCGGCGAACTGCAGCCGCGTAAAATCAAGCCCGCAGTAACTGTCGGCATCCGCTTCCGCTGCCACATCGGCAAACATCTCACCAGCAGACGCCGCGTGACGACGAACGCCGTGGATACTGCGTTCGCGGACTTTGACGCCCGCGGCCGACAGCTTGATCAGTCCCTTCAGAAAGCGGCCTGATGTGGTATCTGCTCCCGAAACCCGCCACAACCGTTCCCATTCTTCATGAGCTTCCCAGTAGAAACCCAGATTGAAGAAGTCAATGGCAAGCAGGTAGTTGCGATTTTCAACCCAGTTATCCGGGCTCAGGGCTTTTGGCCCCTGTCCGGGAGCATGTTTCCGACCGTAGCTGTGACCCTTGGGATCCCGAATCGGATGTGGCAGACCGGACCCGGGAAAAAAAGCGTATTCAGGAACAGGGATGGACGGAAGCAGGCGAGGACACTCCGCATCAGCCGTGATCATGTTTCATCGACTCCAAAAAGACTCCGAAAAATATATTGCTCTGACATCATTCGCATCAGCTCTTCGCAAAGCCACCGAATTCATTCCCAGCAACCAGGTTCCACAGGAAACCGACATACGCTGAGCGCGTGCCGAAAGATTCAAGAAGAAAAAGGGGACCGGGGTTTCAAGCAGGCAGGGTGGCTGTCGGGAGACATAGAAGCCCGGCTCAGCCGTGTTCGGCGGTGGCAGGAAGGTGTTCTGACGCGTCGATACCAACAGGCAATTTTGCGACGGCCCCGACTTTACACGCTTTTTGCTGAACAGCCAGCACTTCTTGACACGAAATCAACAGATTCCGACCGATGACGCTGGCGCAACGCAGCGACCGGAATACACGATCCGGGCACCCCAGCTTCTGTAACTTTCGCACTCCGAATAGTTTACGGCAAGCGACAGATGCCGAATGACGGGGTTCCAGCGGGACGGAGCCCCCCCAGGGAGTTCTTGACGACTGCAAGCAGATCCTACTGTCACCACAGGGACAGCACCCGGTGGGACTCCCGACCACCAGTCCAGCTCGCCGATGCCGTCCGAAGTGGCTTGTTAATTAAGAAACGGTCGATCAATCACTGACTGGTTGGTCGCCTTTCGCGCCGCGAAAGGCGGCAATAATTGACCGGATATTCCTAGCTCCGGGCCGAAAACGCGACTTGTCCCGGATGCCGATCCTGCGGCAGGGGGACCGCTGATTCACCTCCAGCAGATCGCCCCGGCCAGCGACGCGGCTGTTCTGACAGAACCACGTGCCGCGGCCGTTGTCCACCCGAAGTTCAGCGCTGCAGTCGTTGGTCAGCCAGAGTTCGGCACTCAGTTCGTTGTTCGGCCAAATCCGGCGTGACGTGCTGGCGAGCGTGATGTGACACCCGGTGGAATGGTTATAGGCTTTACTTTCGGTGTCTCATTCGGCGATAATTTCAGGCCCGCCCCGCCTGTTACCTCAGCAGTTCCTGCCGCCACATGCCCAACCTGCCCTCAACAATTTCGTATGTGTTTATTCTGCTCTGTGCGATCACAGAGTGCCTCGGCGACCAGCCTGTCCTGTCGTCGGACGACCTTCAGTTTTTCGAAACGAAGATCCGGCCTGTACTTGTAGCACACTGTTACCAGTGTCATTCGCAGAAGGCGCAGGATATCGGGGGTCGCCTGCTCCTGGACAGTCGCGCGGCGGTGCTGAAGGGCGGCGAAAGCGGACCAGCGATCGTGGCCGGCGATCCGGATGCCAGCCCGCTGATTCAGGCTCTGCACTATGACGGCCTTGAAATGCCTCCGGAAAAGCCTCTGCCGGAAAACGTGGTCAATGATTTTGTCGCATGGGTGAAGCGCGGTGCACCGGATCCTCGCACAGGGGCACCGACGGCGTCGGCAAGCGAGCACTCCGACCCGGAAGCCCTGTGGGCATTTCGACCGCCACAGGCTGTGTCCGTACCGAAGGTTAAGAACGCAGCGTGGCCACAGGATCCGATTGACAACTTTGTGCTGTCGAAGATCGAAGCGGCCGGGCTGCACCCGACCGATGATGCCGGCTCGCGAACTCTGGTTCGCCGGCTGTACTTCGACCTGACGGGCCTGCCACCGACATTCAGGCAGACTCAGCAGTTCATCACGGCTCACAGTAACAACGGCTACATGGCGGTTGAGCAGCTGGTGGATGAACTGCTGGCCAGCCCACAGTTCGGCGAACGGTGGGGACGGCACTGGCTGGATGTGGCCCGCTATGGTGAATCCAATGGCAACGACGGTCTTGGTCGCAATCCCACGTTTCCTCATGCCTGGCGGTACCGCGACTATGTAATTGCCGCCTTCAATGCGGACGTGCCCTATGATCGCTTCCTGACGGAACAGATTGCCGGTGACCTGCTTCCCGCTGAAACAGACGAGCAGCGGGATCGACAGCTGGTCGCCACTGGTTTTCTGGCGCTGACCGCGAAGCCGGCAAAAGCGATGAACACCAACTTCGCCATGGACGTGGTGGCCGACCAGATTGATGTCATCGGTCGCGGAGTGATGGGAATCAGCGTCGCCTGTGCCCGTTGCCATGACCACAAATTCGACCCGATTCCGACCCGCGACTACTACGCGCTGGCGGGCATCTTCACCAGCACTGAAACTCTGTGGGGAACGGCTGCTCATGAGGGCCTTACGGCTCCGAAGACGGACCTGCATGTCCTGAAGTCGGCCGCTCACGTGCCGCCACCGGCCGACTTCGTCGAGACGGTTTTGGTGCTGGAATCGAACACCGGAAAACCGAAACCCGTGCCGGCGTCTCGCTGGCCGGCCGGGACACCGCTGGCCATGGGCGTCCGTGACGCCGGCAAGCCGGCTGACTGCAAAGTGAACATCAAGGGCGATGCAAAGAAGCTGGGCGAAGCGGTTCCCCGCGGATTCTTGTCCGCCTGCCGACTTGATTCAGACGATCTGCCGGCCATCGATCCGGCCGGCAGCGGTCGCCTGGAACTGGCTCAATGGCTGACGCGAAGTGACCATCCACTGACCGCCCGTGTGATGGTCAATCGACTCTGGCAGCATCTGTTCGGCACGGGCATTGTCCGGACGCCCGATGACTTCGGTGTTTATGGAGCACGGCCCTCGCATCCGAAACTGCTGGATTATCTGGCGTTGCGACTGATCGATGAACGGTGGTCGCTGAAACGGATGATCCGCAGCATCGTGCTGAGCCGCACTTATCAGCTCAGCAGTGAGGCGGATGACGCGCTGCGGAACGCCGATCCGGCCAACGCGCTGCTGACACGTCATCTTCGACGACGCCTGGACGCGGAAGCGCTGCGTGACAGCATGCTGAAGGTCAGTGGTCAGCTGGACACAGCTCCGGCCGAGGGTTCGATCATCCGGCACCGTGATATTCTGGTCAATCTGGCCGGTAATCTGCATCAGCCGAGTAATCATCGCAGCGTGTATCTGTGCTATCTGCGCAGTTCACCTCCGCCGGAACTGGCTCCGTTTGATCTGCCGGAATTCACCAGTGTCCTGGGGCAGCGCGATGTCAGCACGGTCCCCAATCAGGCCCTGCACCTTTACAACAGCCCGTTTGTGATTGAGCAGGCTGAACATCTGGCGGCTGCCGTGACGAAGAAGACAGCAGACGACGACGGCAGGCTGCAGCTGATGTGGCAGCGGGCGTTCGGGCGTCCGATATCGTCGGAAGAAACCACAAATGCGATGAAGTTTCTGCGCACTACCCGACAGGAAATTTCATCAGAAGAACAGACGTGGGCCAGTCTGGCTCAGGCCCTGCTGATAACCAGTGAATTCCGCTATGTGGATTGAAGGTTGATGATGAATCATTCACGACGGCACATGTTGCAGACCGCGTCCTGTGGATTCGGCTATCTGGCTTTGCAGGGGCTGTGCACCGCTGAGACTTCCAGAGGGCGGTCTGTCAGTCTTGAAACGCAGACACCGCCGCTTCCGGCGCGGGCACGACGTGTCATCTTTCTGTGCATGAGCGGCGGTCCGGCACAGATGGATACGTTTGACTACAAGCCTCAGACCGGGGAAAAAAAACACCCCGGCTCTGTGTTTCGATTTCGGCAGCACGGAGACAGCGGGCTTTGGATTTCTGAGTTGATGCCGGAGACGGCGAAGCACGCGGACAAACTTTGCGTCATCAACGGCATGTACGCCGACACCGGCATCCACGCTCAGTCGTTTCTGCAGCTCCATACCGGAGAACGTCTGCGTCAGCGTCCCAGCCTTGGTTCGTGGATCAACTACGGGCTGGGAACGGAAAATCAGAACCTTCCGGGTTTTATCAGTCTGAATACGTCGAAGAGCTCCATTTATTCCAGTGCCTTTCTGCCGTCGATCTGTAACGGCACACCGATTGGCGTGAATGGAGAAGACATGTCTGCCGCGACGATCAGTAACGTGGTCAGCGATCATCTGCCGCTGGCTGCCAAACGCCGACAACTGGACTTCGTACAGTCGCTGAACCGACAACACCGTCAACAGCGGCCCGGCGATGATCGACTGGAAAGCGTAATTCAGTCCATGGAACTCGGGTTCCGCATGCAGTCCTCGGCCCCTGGTCTGCTGGATCTGTCCGATGAAACTCAGGAAACCCTGGACCGATACCGCGTCGGCAAAAAGCTTCGTGTCGGCACCTGCCGACCGACAGACTTCGGTCGACAGTGTCTGCTGGCACGGCGTTTCGCGGAAGCCGGGGTCCGGTTTATTGAAGTAAATCATGGTGGCTGGGACCAGCACAAGAACCATCGCCGAGACCTGGCGGCCAACTGTGAGACGGTTGACGCCCCGATTGCCGCACTGTTGCACGATCTGCACCAACGCGGATTACTGGACGACACGCTGGTGGTCTGGGGCGGAGAATTCGGGCGACCGGGCCTGACACCGGAGGATGGCAAGGACGAAACCGGGCACAACGCCCGTGGGTTTACGTTCTGGCTGGCCGGTGGTGGTGTCAAAGGCGGCTGCGTGCATGGCAAAACCAGTGATACGGGCGACCGGGCGGTCGAGGGTAAAGTTCATTTTCGAGACCTGCATGCCACCATGCTGCATGCCCTCGGGTTGCCGGCCAACGATCTCACTTTCTGGCACGAAGGACGCGATCACCGCTTGACCGGACCGGAAGGCGGACAGGTCGTCCACGAGATCTTTGCCTGAGAGCCTGTTCGGATAACGGAAGTGTTTTTTACGCTGGCCGGCCAGACGCGTTGATGATGTGGGCGGTTTCGCTTGTGACGGACCTGGAAGTCCGTCATCCGTCCGTCTACATCCGTCATCCGTCCGTCATACGGAAGTATCCGGACAGGCTGCTGAGTCTCTTCTGACACGAACGTCCACCCGGCAACGGCAAACCTTTGTTCAGCGTGGTTCCGCCTCATCGGGCTGCCGATCTGCTGCCTCAATGGCGTTGATCACGAATTCCAGTGCTTCCTGGGTATCCTGATAATTTGTCCGGTGCCCGGTCTCCGGCCGGTGAATGCTAAGCACGCTGGAATTGTGTCGGCGGACCTGCTGAAGCAGACGCAGTACGCTGTTTGCGGGGACCACGTCGTCCTGTCCGCCGGTGGCAGCCGCCAGCGGCATCTGGAACCTTTCCGGAAAGAACTCTGCACTGCGTTTGCGATATTCTTCCGGGACCTGCTGCTTTGATCCGCCGAAGGACGCCGCGATCGCATCCTGAAACCGTTCGTATTCCACAAGGTTGGCGGTTCCGTTCAGCGAGACCACACCGTCAATCAGTTCCGGATGCAGCGCGGCAAACGTCAGGGCAGCGGTTCCGCCCATCGAACCGCCGCACAGAATGACTCGACGTATGTTAAACGCTTTTTTGGTCGCGGTCAGAATCTGCACGACGTCTGCTTCGGCCGCAGGCCCCATCCATGACGTCTTCGCTCGATAGTCCGGAGAAACCAGCAGCATGCCGTGTTCCGCCGCGACATCGCGCACGGCCCGACATTCGTCTCGCGACTGTCGGACAAACTGCCAGCGGTCCGAACCATGTCCGTGCAGAGCCATCAGGATTGAAACCGGCTGATCCGCCCGGAAGCCCCGCGGCATCACGACGACATACTTCTGTTCTGTGCCGTCGTGTTCAGAGATGAAGGTTCGGTCCACACTGATTTCAGGTGATGTGTCGTCTGCCTGGGTCACACGGGCACCGGAAAACATTATCAGAGCCGGACTACAGGTGAGCCATGCAGCTGCAACAAACGATGCTCGGAAACAAATCAGTAAACGGTCAGTAAAACGGTCAGTCGGATTCATTGTTGAGAACTAAGTATCGGTGTGGTGGAACGGCATCGTCCGAAACATGATGATACGGCGATCGTGAATCTGCAATGCGCCTTTTTCTGAAGACAATTGATGTATACGAAGAAGAATCATGCCCCTCGATCGTGGATGCTGGTGGCCGGCTGTCTGGGCCTTCTACTGTCGATACTGATTTCACATCCGGCATCACAAGCCGCTGAACCGGGCCGCGGCGACGCGGTCTCCGGAGAACCGGATCGTCCGGTAACATTCTGTGCCATGGGTGATGTCCCGTACGTTCCGGCCGAAGATGTTCTGCTGCCTCGACAGATTGCTGAGCTGCCACCAGACATCGACTTTGCAGTCCATGTCGGTGACATCAAGAGCGGCGCAGCTCCCTGTGAGGAATCGATTTACGTGAAGGTATCGGGCATGCTGAGCGCAGCCGCGCGGCCCGTCTTCATCATTCCGGGTGACAACGAGTGGAATGACTGCGTCAGCCCGGAACCGGATCAGGCATGGCAGTACTGGAAGAAACACATGATGCGGCTTGACCAGCGCTGGCAGCATGACCTGCCCGTGTTTCGGCAGCTGAATCGTGAAGAGAACTTTTCCTTTGTCAGAGGCCGCGTGCTGTTTGTCGGCCTGAACATTGTCGGCGGTCGCGTTCATGATGCCGCCGAGTGGAAGCAGCGACACTCACTGTGCCTGAACTGGGTGCGGCGCAACCTGATTCAGTTTGGTGAACAGGTCAGCAGCCTTGTCGTGTTCGGGCACGCCAAACCGGCTGCGTCGCACAAGGATTTCTTTGATTCGTTCAGCGAGGTGGCCGAGCAGTTTGATAAACCCATTCTGTATCTGCACGGCGACGGGCACCGCTGGATCCACGATCGTCCGTTCGCAGCCCAGAATATTCTGCGCGTTCAGGTCGATCAGGGCGGAACGGCACCGCCGTTACGGGTGACGGTCACCGACCATCCGACGGCTCCGTTCGTGTTTGATCGGCGTAACGGCAAGTCGGTCGAATAATGCGGCGGCCGATTCGTGCGGTCAGCGGCTGGCAGCCGTTTCGACGGGGGTCGCCCTTGTCGCTACCCACAAATTCGGGGGGGCAACACCGGTCGATATCAGAGAACTCAAGAGTGAGCCGAGTGCCGCAAGGCACCGGGCCGTTCACCGGGGTGGCTTCCCGGTGTGACTTTGAAATTCATGGAATCGTCGCACCGGGGCCCGGCCGCTGACGCGTCGCGGCTCACGAACGGATGACCAATGGCCGGCCCGGGTTGTTACCGTCGCTGGGGCTTCCAGCCGCAGCACAAACACCCGCACCTGGGGCTTCCAGCCTTGTCGATACCCAAATGTGCCGGAACTCGCATTAATCCGGCAAGCAGGGCAGTTGGCGCTGTTTTTCGCCACTTTTCGAGCGAAATCGGGGGGATGTGCGGATTTTCTCGCAGTGATTCCGGCGCAAAGTGCCAGAAAGTGTTGCCATTCTGATCCGGTGCGGATAGCGTTTTGAAATCTGAGTTTGAATTTGGCTGGTTCAGTCGTTCAAACACGAAGCGTGTGGGGCACAAGTATTCCGGAAATCGACTTTGTTCGCTCTTGAGTTTTGCTGCAGCATACATCTTTTTGATCTTCAAATTCAGCGTACCAGGGGCTGCCGCGTGGCAGCGTTCGAGATGTTTTGGCAGCTGAAAAGCTCAGGGGTTTTGTGAATGAGTAAGAACATTTTTGTCGGTAGTCTTGCATGGGCCACCACGTCTGAAGGACTCGAGCAGGCATTTGCTCAGTATGGCGTTGTCACTTCGGCCAAGGTAATCAGTGACCGCGAGACTGGTCGCTCCAAGGGATTCGGTTTCGTGGAAATGGAATCCGGCGGAGACGAAGCAATCTCTGCTCTCAACGGTGCGGACATGGATGGACGTCAGATTGTTGTGAATGAAGCTCGTCCTCGGGAAGACCGTGGCGGCGGTCGAGGCGGCTACGGTGGTGGCGGCGGCGGTCGCTACTAAGCCGCTGCTGACAGAACTCAGCACAGACGCACGTCGCAGCTGATTTCTGACGCAATCAATGCAGGAAGGGTGGTGAGCCGAAACCGGCTGGCCTCCCTTTTTTTGTTGCGCGAACGGCACCGTGTATCGTTGCCGTCGGATTGGCGGCGACTGGCGTGACTCAGGAATTCCCCATCGATAAGCTAACGCCTTGTGTCGCGATTCCCCGCCGAGGAAATGGCGAGCCGGCATCGACTGCTTTGGCAGTCCTCGCCGCTGTTGCCCTCGCCGCCGTTGCACTCACCGTTTATCTGCCTGACTTCCTCCCGCCGTCTGAAAGGTCAGTTCGTTATGCGAATTCCACATGTCCTGTGCGCTGCCGCCACATCCCTTGCCTGTCTCACGGTCTGCCTGCCGAACAGCGGAAACGCGGCTGCGGCACCTGCTGAGGATCCGGCTCAGGGAACGGCCGTTCAGGTGGATCTGGGCCAGGATGTGGCTCTGGAAGTCGTCTACATTCCGGCGGGCGAATTCAAGATGGGCAGCACGTCCGAAGAACGGGCCTGGGCAACCGGCATTGAAGGTGGCGCAACACCCGGCACCGAACGCGAATCTTACGAAGGTGAACAGCCGCGATTGATGCGAGTCAGCAACGGCTTCTGGATGGGACGTACGGAAGTCAGCGTGGGGCAGTTCCGCCGCTTTGTCGAAGACAGCGGTTATGTCACCGACGCCGAACAGCCGGGCGGACATACACAGGTGTTTGATCCGGACTGGACGATCACCGCGAAGGCACCGCCCCATCCCTGGATACCGATGGAAGGCAAAAGCTGGCGTGATCCGAACTTCGGATTTCCGCTCCGCAGCTGCTATCCGGTGGTGTGCGTCAGCTGGAATGACGGACGCGCTTTCTGCCGGTGGCTGACGAATCGGGAACGCGAGGCGGGCCGACTGCCGGACGGACTGGAATATCGACTGCCGACGGAAGCCGAATGGGCCTATGCCTGTCGCGGCGGTCGCGAGAGTACCTACTTCTGGTGGGGCAACGACCTGAAGGACGGGGAAGGACGCCTGAATATCTCGGCCGTCGATTTTCTGCCTGGACGTAACAAGATCTGGCCACTCGCGAATGCGCCGTGGAGTGATGGATTCGCGTTTGTGTCGCCGGTGGATCACTACGGGGCCAACGGCCGCAATGGTTTTGGTCTGGCCGATATGTGCGGCGGAGTCTGGGAAATCGTGCTCGATGATTTTGACCCGAAGGGCGGACACGAAGAACCATATTTTGTCACAGAGAACCCGCGTCCTGTGTGTCGCGGAGGGAACTACTTCGACGTCCCGGGCAATGCTCGCTGTGCCGTGCGACTGGGACTGCAGGGGCCCGCCTATTCGGATTCCCGCGACGGCTTTCGTATCTGTCTGGGCGTGCGTCGCGACGTGCCGAGGGACGTAGTGAAAGGCGTGCCCCGAGACTGACCAGACAATCTTTTTCAGCCGCCGGCTGCATGACCGGGCACCTGAGGCAAATCGGCAGAACGAAATGGCAATCCTTCTCACCGCAGAAAACTACCCGCGGTGCTGTATTCTCACCGGCCGTTCAGCCGGGTAGAATCATCTTTGTACAGCCCCCACCGAACGCATCGTTGAGAAAGAACTCTGATGTTCCGAGTTTACGGTTCGCCTTCACAAGACCGCGAGATGCTGTTTCGGCGCAGCTTTGTGCAGGCCGGTGTGCTGGGAGTCGGCGGGCTGACGCTGGCCGACTTTCTGCAACTGAAGACGGCGGCGGCCGCGGATTCCGACGTTTCGATCGATCCTTCAAAATCGGATACAAGCGTCATTCTGGTCTGGATGAGCGGCGGGCCCGGTCATCACGAGACCTGGGATCCCAAACCCGGCGCGGTGGCTGAGTATCGTGGGCCGTTCGGGGCCATTTCCACAACCGCTTCGGGAATTCAGTTCAGCGAAATGCTGCCGGAACAGGCGCGGATCGCAGATCGCCTGTCGGTGATTCGGACCGTCCGTCATGGTACCGGCGATCACACCAAGGGCAATCACTGGATGCTGACCGGGTTTGAAGGCCCCGATTTCAATGCGTCTGACAACAAAATCCAGCGGCGGCCCAGTTTGGGATCCGTCACCGCAGCTCTGCGAGGCCCGTCGGTGCCGGGCATGCCGCCGTACGTTGCCGTGCCGCATCTTCGAGGCGGTACCGACAATCTGTTTCACTATGCGTCCTATATCGGCGGCGTCCACAACCCGTTTGTGGTGAATTCTGATCCGAATTCCGACCGTTTTCGCGTGAACAACCTGATGCTGCAGCCGGGGCTCACACTGGATCGGCTTGAACACCGGCGTCAGTTGCTGACGGCGGTTGATGAAATCCGCCGTGCGGGCGATCAGCAGATGATTGACATGAGCGGCCATCAACAATCGGCCTTCAGTCTGCTCACCAGCCAGTCGGTGCGAGAAGCCTTTGATATCTCAGCAGAATCAGACGAAACTCGGGACAGTTACGGGCGGCACACGTTCGGTCAGTCGGCCCTGCTGGCCCGGCGTCTGGTGGAACGCGGTGTCACGTTTGTCACCGTGAATACTGAACCCTGGGACCATCACGGCACGGCCAACCGCCTGCCCACTGAAAAAGGAGCGAAGCTGCTGATTCCTCCGGTCGACAAAGCGATCGCCGGTCTGATCAAAGATCTGATCGACCGCGGTCTGTTCGAAAAGACGCTGGTGGTGGCGATGGGCGAATTCGGGCGGACTCCTAAAATGAATTCTGCCGGCGGTCGCGATCACTGGGGACACACTTTCAGCGTGATGATGGCCGGTGGCGGCATCGCCGGAGGAACCGTGGTCGGCGAATCAGACGAACATGGGGCTTACGTGAAGGACCGTCCGGTGCATCCCGAAGATGTGACCGCCACCGTCTACCACCACCTCGGCATCGACGCGCAGCGAACCGCAATGAAGGAAAAAACCGGCCGGCCGCTGTATCTGGTCGAACGCGGCAAAGTCATCAACGAACTGTTTGCCTGAAACAAGCCGCCCGGAAGAACAACCCGTGGGGCAGGCATCCTGCTTGCCTGCCTCACGCAACACGCAAGCCACCACCAATTCGGGTGGAATCACGTTCAGACAACCCGTGGGGCAAGCATCCTGCTTGCCTGCCTTCCCCACGCAGGCGATGTTCATCGTGATTTCAACGAAAGTCCGTGGTTATCCAATTGAAGAGCGACAGCGGCCAGTTTGAAGTGCTGGCCGCAGGAATGTGATCGGGCACCATCGACGACGGCTGCATCACGGAACGCGCGAGGATCTTCACCTGGTGAACCATTTTTTGAGCACGCCGGTCACTTCCGCCCGATGATGGCTGAAGTCTCTGCCCTGAGCATTGCGAACCATCGCGAAAACAAGATTATGCCGTGGCTGGATCGCCAGCAGCGTACCGCAGCCACCGCCGTGGCCGTAGGCTCCCTGGCCGAGATGCTGAACAGCGTCCTGAAGGCCGATGCCATATCGCAGCTTCAGGTCCGGAAACCAGGGCTGGAGCGAAGTCGGCAGGATTGACTCGTGGGTCTCGGGAGAGATGACTTCCCAGGGGCCATAGCTGCCGCGGTTATCCAGCAGGACGCCAATTCGCGCCAGGCTCTCGGCAGAGAAACCATTGTGGGGCTGTACATTGCGGATTCCCAACGGCTCAAACAGGTCCCGCTCCATCGCATCCCAGTAGTTGCGTCCTCGCACCAGTTCCAGGGCGCGGACAGAAAGGATCACGCCCACCACACCGTATCGCTGTCGCTCGCCGGGTGGCCACTCACGCCGACAGTGCGCGATCAGGCTCTCGTGCCAGGTGTGGAAATAGAACAGACGTGAAAAGGCCAGGTCCCAGGGAAAGTGAATGCCGGTCGCATGCACGTGGCCTGCTCGAAACGTCAGGTTCTGATCGCCCGGAGTGTCGAAGTCCGGCAGGTAGTTGCCGATCGGCTCGTCCAGACGCAGTATTCCGCGATCGACAAACGTCGCCAGCTGAAGACCGATCAATGGCTTCATCGCCGAATCAAGTGCCATCGGAGTATCCACCGTGACCGGCTGGCCGGCCGCTTCACCGTAGCTTTTGGCCAGCACGATCACACCGCGCCGGGCGACCACCACGGCCATCGGCTCTTCGGACGCCGCGTACCATTGGTCGAGCCGAACCTCCAGTTCGCGAACCTGATCGCGGGAAATTCCGGCTTCTTCCAGCGGGCCGGTACGCAACACATTGGCCGGCTTACCCGGCAGCCGCCTCGGCGTCGCCTTCCGAATCGGCTTGTCCTCCCAGCCCATCAACCTGCGTTTCAGGCGAACATGGCGAGTAGCTTCCTCCATCTGCCACTGGCCTCTTCGCGGCGGACGGGACATTCGGCCATACTCAAGAATCGCCGCCAGTTCGATCGCCCCCTGCTCTGAATCGTGCCAGTGCCGCACAACGGCATTGGCGTCGGGATGCTGCTGATCAAGTCCGGCTGAATGATCAGAATCCGCCACGCGGGCCGCCGCCAGATCGGAAAGGTTCAGATCGCCAGCGACGCAACAGCAGGTCATCGCCCGACGCAATACCGGGCCGGCGGGAACAGGTGCTTCGCCATAGGCATAATACCGGCCTGGCTCGCCGGCCGTTTCAACCTGCTGGAACCGAGCGTTGAACCACCGCGTGGGGATCGCAGGTTCGTCAATCACCTTCGCCACCAGCTCGGGATTCTTCCAGACAAGTCGCGGCAGCTGCTGGCCCACTCGCAACACAAAGCCGCCCTCCGGCGCAAACTGCTCTTCGCCGAATCGCTCCGCCAGCTGAGTTGCGTTCAATTCCCCGGGCGGCTGAGCCGAACCGGTTCTGGTGGCAAAGCACACAAGGGCCGCGAGTATCACAGGACTCGGACATCGTTGATAGCGCATGGCGGCTTTCCGCGGGGAAGCGTAGTGGTCGAGAAATTTATGTCATACCACAAAACAGGATCGTACGTGAGCCGGAGCGGTGTCTGGGTTGATTGCGACGCAAACTTGCTCAGAATGAACCAGAATACGTCTCGTTGCGTTGTGCAGGGCTCTTCGATGTCTGAATCTCCAGATCCTGACTTTCTCAACGTCCAACTTCGCATCGATGAAATCTGCGATGAATTTGAGCGGGAATTTAAGGCGGGAAAGTCACCTGAGATTGAAGATCTGTTAGTGACGGTCGATGAAAAGATTCGCCAGGAGCTGCTTGTCGCTCTGGTTCAGGTTGAGGTCGATTTATTGCAGATTGACTCGGCCGACCTTGAGCAGTATGGCCAGCGGTTCCCAACATACCGCGAACAACTCGCCTCGGCGTTCGACACTGCCACTGATCATCAGAACACACCTATCCGGTCCACTGAGCTTGATGACACCGTCATCGGAACGCGCGAGAACCGCGAAACATCCGAACGCGGGGCGAAAATCCGCTATTTCGGCGAATACGAGTTGCTCGAAGAGATTGCTCGCGGCGGCATGGGTGTGGTCTTCAAAGCACGCCAGGTGAAACTGAATCGCATCGTCGCCCTTAAGATGATCCGTTCCGGCGAACTGGCACACGCCGAAGAAGTCGAGCGATTCAAGATTGAGGCTGAAGCAGCCGCCAATCTGGATCATCCGGGAATCGTACCGATTTACCAAATCGGCGAGCACAACGGTCAGCACTACTTTTCGATGGGTTTTGTCGAGGGGCAGAGTCTGGCCGATCGAGTGAAAGGCGGGCCGTTACCGCCACGTGAGGCTGCCGAAATCGTGAGGAAGGTGGCGGAGGCTGTCGCGTATGCTCACGAGAAAGGCGTGATTCACCGCGATTTGAAACCAGCCAACGTTCTGCTGGACCGACATGGAGAACCGAAGGTCACAGACTTTGGGCTGGCGAAGTATGTGGAGGCCGACAGTGGGCTGACTCAGACCGGTGCCGTCATGGGTACACCGAGTTATATGTCCCCCGAGCAGGCCAGAGGCCAAAATGATGAGGTGGGTCCGTCCGCAGATGTCTATTCGCTGGGAGCAGTTTTGTACTGTCTGCTGACGGGTCGCCCCCCGTTTCAGTCGTCAACTATTGTGGATCTCCTGCTGCAGGTTCTGGAGAAGGATCCAATATCGCCGCAGGCTCTGAATGCAGGGATTCCAAAGGACCTGGAGACCATCTGCTTGATGTGTTTGCGCAAGGACGCTCATCGGCGCTACGAATCCGTGCAGGCACTTGTACAGGAATTTGACCGCTTCTCGCACGGCCTGCCCATTTTCGCCCGGCCCGTCGGCCGAGGGGAACGCCTGTATCGATGGTGCAAACGCCAGCCGGCGACGGCGGGCATGATTGCCGTCGCCACGCTGCTCATGACAACTCTGGCGATTGGCGGGCCATACGTTGCCATAGTGCAGACAGACGCCCTGAACGCTCGACAACTGGCAGAAAAAGCACGCGTCGAGTCTGCTGTCGACACCATCGTGGCAGCGGATATCACGTACATGCCATCATTCATGACACAGCTGGGCAACCACGAGCAGGTAGCCTGTGAACGGTTAGAAGAACTTCTCACCGACCTCTCAGATCCGCGAGCACGTTTTCGAGCGAATGTTGCCTTGTTTGCGCTGGGGCAGACTGAATGGGAGGCGTTGAGTTCCGGAGTCTACGAAACGACGCCGAGCGACCTGCGGACGCTGCGGAGCATCATGGCAGATCGGCAGGATGCCATCCCTGTCCGGTTGCTCTGGGAGCACCTGCATTCATCAACGAATTCGAATCTCAGCAACGGCCAGCTGGCGTTTGCCTCACTGCTTGCCACGATTGATCCGGAGGGGGCAGACTGGGCAACCGTCGCTGAGCCTCTGGCACAGTGCCTTGTCGAATCCAATTCACTGTTCGTTCAGCAGTGGACGGACCTGCTGAAGCCCGTTAGATCAACCCTTGTTCCGGCGCTGGAATCTGCCTTCCGCCGGTCCGCTGCGGACGTTTCGCCGACGCATCGCCTGCGCGTTGCAGAAATCCTTGCGGAATATCTTGAGGACGACCCGGCACGGTGTGCTCGCCTCGTGATTGATGCTGACGCAGAAGCATTCAGGTTGCTCCTCAGATCGGTACGGGATCCGGACACAGTCGTCCCCTTTTTCCGCACCACATTCAATGAACAGCAGAACAGCGAATGGGACGAAGCTCGAAAAGAGTTACACGCGAAGCGTCAGACTCGTGCGGCCATCGCTCTGATCCAGACGGGACACGCCGAGTCAGTCCTGCCGCATCTCTGCCACTCCGACGACCCGCGCTGGCGGAGCTACTTTATTCACTGGGTCCGCGACTATCAGGTGCCGCCAGCGTGGATAATTACTGCAATTGATGATCCGAAAGTCGAGGATTCTTCTCGGCAGACCCTGATTTTGGCTCTGGGCCAGTATCGGCTGGACGAATTCGCGGAAGAGATGCAACCGGCAGTGCTCTCGACGATTGTGCAACTGTATCGACACCAGGATGCGGGAATTCATGCCGCCTCTGAGTGGCTGCTTAAGGTCTGGGGCCAGCCGGACAGACTGCGACGCGCCGGCGAATCCATCACGCCGGCTGAACAGCCAGAAGCCCGGACGCGGTGGTACGTCGACCCGTCCGGTGACGACTACGTCGTCGTTCATCCCGGAAAATTCCTGATGGGGTCAGAATCTTCAAGGGATCCCTACAGCCGTGGCATGGGTGAAGCCCGGAAGGAAATCACAATTCAACGCCGTTTTGCGATTGCAGCGAAGCCAGTAACCCTCGGCAGGTTCCGGAAATTCTTTGAGGAGATGCTATCTGGAAAACATCCGGAATTTCCGCAACCGGGTGATTCCACCTTCCACTATCCGGAGCGAGTCCTGCTGTCAGAAGATTCCCCGATCACCGGTATCTATCCGTGGGACGCAGCGGTCTATTGCAACTGGCTCAGCAGGATTAATGGCATCCCGCAGGACCGGTGGTGCTACGAGATCACGATCGAGGCAGACAGCTGGCGTGTTGTGCCGCGAGAAGGTTTTCAGGACCGTGATGGTTATCGTCTGCCGCTGCAGGCAGAATGGGAATATGCGTGTCGCGCAGGGACGACAACCCGGCGCTACTTTGGACACACAGACGATTTACTGACGCACTACGCATGGTTTTCCGAGAACAGCGAAAACAGAACTCATCCGGTCGGTCTGAAGAAGCCGAATGCCTGGGGATTGTTCGACATGTTGGGCAACGTCTGGGAGATGTGTCACGACGGAAACATAAGCCGAGGTGGCGGATGCTACGACGGTGGAAAATGGTGGGTACGTTCTGCTCAGGCCCAGGGAATCTATCTCCATGACGGAACAGGCTTCCGCGTGGTTCGAACCATTCCGGCCGCTCCGTAAACGTGACGCCTGTGGCTTCTGAAGTTGCCAGGGCCA
The DNA here is from genome assembly GCA_040222735.1 of Fuerstiella sp. Lineage (GTDB taxonomy): Bacteria > Planctomycetota > Planctomycetia > Planctomycetales > Planctomycetaceae > Fuerstiella. The sequence goes on from JAVKCM010000102.1 coordinate 140,010, forward strand.
TCGACACATGAACGCCGCGGCCCACCTGAAATCCTGCCTTGCATTCGCAGCGATTCTCGTAATGCTAACGACGGAGTCGCTGAATTAGTGCGGCCACACAGTCGGACAAGCCGCTGAAAAGGGGGCCGGGCACAGGCGCGTGCATTTGCCCTGCAGCAGGAATTCTGCGACGCACGAACGGGCGGTGGGGCAGACGGCCGCGCATTTGTGCTGTTGTCTGAGCGGAAGATTCTGACTCAGTTCGGTTGGATCGCCCTTAAATTCCAGGTTCAGCCTCGCTGTTCGCCGAGTGGACGTTTCTATCCTTCAATCACGACGGATGCTGCAATCGTGGATTCCAGAGAACCATCCAGGTCACTAAAACGCTCAGAGGCTGAGTTTGCGACGACCCAATGGAGTCTGGTTCTTGCAGCAGGCGAACAAGGGACCGAGAAGTCGAGTCGCGCACTCGAAAAACTGTGCCGCGGATACTGGCCTCCGTTGTATGCCTACGCTCGTCGCCGGGCCGTCAGCATCCATGAAGCTCAGGACCTGACGCAGGCGTTCTTTGAACGGGTGCTGGAGCAGAACTATCTGGCAGATGCTACTCCGGAGCGAGGGCGTTTTCGCGCCTTTCTGATCACGGCATTCAAACACTTTCTGGCGAACGAATGGGACAGGCAGACTGCGTTGAAACGGGGCGGGAAAGTTCGGCGCTTGTCTCTGGATTTCGATTCCGATCGCCACGCAGGCAGGATCGAAACGGCGCACTCCGAGACTCCGGATCAGATTTACGAACGCCAGTGGACGCTGACGCTGCTGGATCGCGTCATTCAAAGGCTGCAGCGTGAACAGGAACGGGCCGGACGTGGGGCAGAATTTCATCGGCTTAAACACTTCATCATCGGCCAGAGCGGCGAGTCGTACGCCCAGGCCGCCGCCGACCTTGGCATGAACGAATCGGCCGCTCGCATGGCGGCGAGTCGAATGCGGCAGTGGTACCGACAGCTGCTGAGAGACGAAATTGCCCAGACCGTGGCCTCACCCGACGACGTGGATGATGAAATTCAGCACATGTTTGCGATTCTTTCGAATTGAGCTGGAAATTGTGTTGCGCCAGCGACCGGATGCTTCAGAGATGAGTGACCTCGAAAAAGTCTCAGCCAAAGAAAGGTCACATCGTGAAAAACAGAATCTGTCCGGAATGTGGTTCGCCAGTCGCAGCAGACGCACCTGCGGGAATGTGTCCCAAATGTCTCCTGAAAGTCGGGCTTGAAGTCCCTCAGTCAGAAAGTGCAGCGGAGACGATCGAAGGCACCGTTATCGTTGAGCCGAACTCTGCGGCAACAGATGAACCTGTCGAGCAGACGCAGCTGGATGCCAGCGGGCCGGCGGACGTCCCTGAGATTGGCACAAAGGTCAAATACCTGGGTGACTATGAACTGCTGGCTGAGATCGCTCGAGGTGGGATGGGTATCGTTTTCAGAGCCAGACAGACTCGACTCAATCGCACGGTCGCCCTGAAGATGATCCTCGCGGGGCAGTTTGCTGACGAAGCCGATGTGGAACGTTTCCATGTCGAGGCCGAAGCGGCGGCGAACCTCGATCATCCCGGAATCGTGCCGATCTTTGAAGTGGGAGAACATGACAACAACCACTACTTCTCAATGGGCCTGGTCGAAGGCGAGTCATTGTCGTCGATGATTTCCGACGGTCCGCTGCCCCCGCGCAAAGCCGCTCAGGTCGTGCAGAAAACAGCTGAGGCGATTCAGTACGCCCACGACAACGGTGTGATCCATCGCGATCTGAAACCGGCCAACGTGCTGATCGATCAGAGCGGGCAGCCGAAGGTGACGGACTTCGGCCTGGCGCGAAGGCTGGATGGCGACTCCAACCTCACGGGCACGGGACAGGTTCTGGGAACGCCAGCCTACATGCCACCGGAACAGGCTGAAGGACAGTCAGATGAAATCGGTCCGCTGGCTGATGTCTATTCGCTGGGAGCCATTCTCTACTGTCTGATCACGGGACGCCCGCCGTTTCAGGCAGCAGGCCCCGTCGAGACACTCAGACATGTGCTGGAAAAAGAAGTGGTGGCTCCGCGACATCTGAACCCTGATATCCCGAAGGATCTGGATACAATCTGCCTGAAGTGTCTGCAGAAAGACCAGAACCACCGTTACGAATCGGCTGCCGAACTGTCTGCTGAACTGGAAAGATTCATGAATGGTGAACCGATTCTGGCGCGGCCGGTGAGTACCTTTGAGCGACTGATCAAGTACGCTCGACGTAATCAACCAAGCACTGCTCTGGCCTGTATCGTGATGATCGGTGTCAGCGTTCTGTTGTTTCCGCTCAGCACACTCGATCCACGGGTTCTTAGTGCCTATGCGGCCGTCATTGCCAGCAGCAGCACCTGGTTCTGGCTGGCCGCGGTCATTCTGCTTATTTTCGGAGTGCGGCAAATGATGATTCTGGCCGTGTTTCGCGCCGGCCGGTCGGTTGCCAGGAAGACGACGGGAAGCGTCGATCAACCTCGTGAACCTCGTAAATCGCCTGAAGAAATTCTGTGGCAGACTGTCCTGGGACTGGCAATCGGCGCACCGATCTTTTGTCTGCTGATACTGATCGTGCAGATCATCCGCCTGCTTCAGGGCGAGATTCTTTAAAGCATTTCGGCATGTCCTGGGGCGAGTGTCCGTCGCCGAACACAGATCGTGGCCGGCAGCACACGAGTAGCCCGAAAAAAAAAATTAAGAACTCGCAATGAAGCTTGCACTGGTCTCCGATATTCACGAAGAATTCAATCAGCTTCGTGATGCACTTCGCCTGCTGCAGACTCTATCAAACCATGCTTGTCATCAGCGTACCTCAGAGGGTTGTGGGTCCTCCAAGTCCGATCGGTCCGCGAAATTCACCCGCCTGACTGGCCTGCCAAATAATGTCGTTTTCGACGTCCAGACATGTCAGCCACAAGCTTCCGTGGGCTTTGGTATCGATGCAGATGAAACCATCACACACGGCGGGCCTGCCGCTCGATTGACTGGTATGACCACAGATCACCGTCTTGCCGGAACAGTGACGGACCTCATCGCCGGTGAATTTGTCCCAGCGGAGCCACACCGTGGATTGCTCTTCCAGCGGAACATCTGGTTGGACATTCGCATGCACAAAGATATGGGTCTCTGTCTGCCAGTAATCCCTCAGCGATTTCATGAACTCGATGTGATCCTGGGGAATGTCAGACAGCTTGCCGCCATAGGAATCCAGAGTGGCCCGCGCCCCGGACCCGATCCACATCAGGCGGGGCGAACCTCGTTCCAGTGACTGCAGCAACAGATCGTCGTGATTTCCGCAGATGCCGATGAAGTTCACCTCTTGTGACAACAGCATCAGCCGATCAATCACGCCTTTGGAATTTGGCCCGCGATCGATCAGATCACCCAGCACCACCACCGTGTCCTCCGGAGTCAGCCCGACGCCGTCCAACAACGTCATTAAAGCGACATCGCAACCATGAATATCTCCAATCGCCAGGATTCGCCCCATCTGAAGCCGCCTCCGTCTGTTTTTAACTGGTGCCACGTTAGTCGTACCGAATGAAACCGCTGTGGTCAAAGCTGACGGAGGCGGGGTGGAGTTTAGTAAGGGAACAAGTCAGCAGACATGAGCCAGAGGAACACGCGCGCCACGCGGCCAACTGCTTCTTTGTTCACACTGTATACGTTTGTCGTTCGGGGATTAGCTCTCCGTACTTGAGAGCCGGACCATGTTATGTTGAAATTGGAATCTCAAGACGGGGTCAGGCGGTGATCACCTCGGCCAAACGTTTGTGATTCATCAGGTCTGCCGTAACAGGCCGGACAAGTGGCGACAGGCAGATATCCTTCATGACAGACAACTTTTCCGAGGACGGATCGGTCACGCAATGGATCGCGGACATGCGCCGCGGCGATCCGGATGCCGCCGACAGGATCTCGCGCCAGTACTTTGAGCGGCTGGCGGCGTTGGCGCGTCGGCGGCTGGGCGATGCGCCACGCCGCGTCGCTGATGAAGAGGATATCGCTGTCAGCGTGCTGCATCGGCTTTGCGACGGTATCCAGCAGGACAGATTCCCGGTGCTGCGGGACCGCGAAGACTTGTGGGCGTTGCTGTTGACGATTACGCGCGGCAAAGTGGCCGATCAGATCAAACACAATCAGCGAGAGAAGAGGGGCGGTGGCAACGTCAGGGGCCACTCAGTGTTCGGCACACCCGGAGATAACCCTGTATCAGATTTCGCAGAAGTAATCGAAGACGAATTGACACCGGACTTCGTAGCCCAACTGGATGAGCAGCAAGGTCGTTTACTGTCTCAGCTCCGCGATGATACTCATCGGAACATCGCTGTCTGGCGCATGGAGGGTTACTCCAATGAAGAAATCGCGTCACGTTTAGATATCAGCGTGAAGTCAGTTGAACGAAAGCTGCGCAACATCCGGAACAAATGGGCGAAGGAAGTCGTTGGTAAGTGAACAACCCATGGATTTTGCAGCTGTTGCGGATAACCTCGGACGTCTGTACGCGACGACGGGCGACTACGCGCGTGCTGAGCCGCTCCTTAGAGAGGCGAATTGCCATGCTGCCAATGGCCACTCAACCGTGGAGCCTGTTCGAAGACAAGCTCCGAGCACTCGACGATAGCGGATTACTCGTCGTCGGTGATGTCGATTATGATCGTGCTGCTGTCGATGAATCTCTTAGAGCCTCGGAACCACTGCTGCTGGCGGATGCTTCCGCACAACGCGAAGTTGGCCGCCTGCGCTCCAGCAACGCGCCGACTTTTGTCTCGCTGCCCGGCTTCCGCAGAGAACTGAATCTGGTTGATGATCTGTTTCAAAATCAATTCACTGACCTGCCGGCGAGAACACTTTGCGGCAGCAACGCAACAGAATCTGAGTTTCTTAGGCAGGCCGCGCACGCTCGCATTCTGCACGTGATTACTCACGGCTATTTCGCCGATCCCAGCGTGAAATCGATCAGTCAGGCTGAAATTAGGGATGATGGATTAATCTCCGACCACAAAGGCCCGGACCAATTCATCAACACCTACATGCCGGGGCTGTTGTCCGGTCTGGCCATGGCCGGAGCAAACAGTCCTTCTACGGATTCTGAAGATCCCCGCGACGGAATCCTGCGGGCTTCAGAAATCGAAGCCTCGTCGCTGCAGGGAGTCGACCTGGTAGTCCTGTCGGCCTGCGAAACCGGACTCGGTAAAGCGGCCGGTGGTGAGGGACTCACCGGGCTACAGCGGGCCTTTCAGCTTGCTGGAGCGCGAACCGTTGTCGCCAGCTTGTGGAAGGTGGAAGACAATTCCACGACGCAGCTGATGAAACTATTCTACACCAACCTGTGGGAAAAGAAGATGAGCAAACTCGACGCGCTGCGAGAAGCTCAGCTGTCCAAGCTCAACCACTACGACGGTGAGGCCGGCGAACTCCGCGGCAGCTTCACAGGTAAGAAACAAGAGATTGATCCCGACAAACCAGCGCCAAAACCAGCACGGACTGGAAAGCGTCTCGATCCCCGCTACTGGGCCGCCTTTCAGCTGTCCGGCGACTGGAGATAGCCTCTTCGGCGAAGCTGTTCCCATTCGGGGGTCTCGACGTCCCTTGAGGCATCGCAACCTGACTTTGCGCGCCCAGTCCGCATGCAGGCCTCGTGTCTTTATTACGACGCGAGGATAAAGCCGCCGGGATCTGCTGCTTCGGCAGCATCGACACTTCTTCTGCGTTGGCGTGACGGCCGATTTCCGAGCACCGACACACTGGGAAAACGCCCTCTCTGAGTGGAACGCGGCAGGGCTGGCACAACGGTTCAGCAAGGGATTCCCAGAAAAAATGCTGGATACGCAGAAAGTTCAGGAATTTGTGTCCGGCAGAGACAGCGGCCGTCGGTGAGAGCATACCTGCAATCCTGACGTGCATGATCACTGGGCCTGAGAACCAGGTCTTTCGGGGCAACAAATCTTCGCAGTCATCGAGTATTCTCGTTGGTTCTCAGGCCAGCTTTGGAGTCTGAGCTCCCGCCTGACAGTCTCGTTCCTCCGCGGTTCCGCTGGCAGCTGCAGGCAAGAATCGCTGAATTTCAGAAAATTGCAGATTTTCAGGGCCGCTTGAGGCGCAGAAGGCGCACTGACAGCAGGTCAGCCTGTGTCTGGACGACAGGATCAAAGATGAAGCAACCCGATCACACACGTGCGAATGACGAAGAGTCTGTGCAGTCTCGACTGGATGCTTTGTGCGATCATTTCGAACAACAGTGGAAATCAGGTCAGGTTCCGCTGATCGAGGATTTTCTGAAAAAAATCCCGGCAGATGAGCAGCCTTCGCTGTTTGGTGACCTGCTCGGTCTCGAACTGGATTACCTGAGAAAAACAGAGGAAACTCCGCTCAGGCCGGATTACGAACGTCGTTTCCCGAAATTTGCAGACGCGATAGAAATGGCGTTTGCTGAAATACAGAAGTCCCCGGCAGACGATCCATACGGCCAGACGTCCATCTCGTCCGTCGACGGGACGCTGGACGCCACGCAGCTGGGTGAACATGGTCCCGGCGATGCCGACAACGAGGTGATCCCGACATCACTGGGTCCGTATTCGATCGAGAAACTGATCGGCCAGGGGGCCTTTGGGTCAGTTTATCTGGGGCGAAAGGGACCCGAAGAAGCTGCGGTTGCCATCAAGGTCCTCCGTGATGCCTCCAGCAGCAATCCGGAACTGCGAGAACAGTTCAATCGTGAAGCGGATGCGTTGGAAGAAGTCGCTCATCCAGCCATCGTGGGTTTTGTTGATCGTTTCGTGACGGAGGACGGCACGCTTGCTCTGGCGATTGAGTACATCCCCGGGGGAACGCTGAAAGAACGCCTGCGCGAACCACGATCACACCGTGAGATCGCAGAATTCGTGGCGGTGCTTGCCGAAGGCTTGCATCAACTTCATCTGAGCGGCGTCACGCACCGGGATGTGAAGCCGGAAAACATTCTGTTGGATAAAGACGGACGCCCCAAGCTGGCAGACGTCGGTCTGGCTCTGCCCGATCATGCTTATGGGCAGGGACAGCAGACCGTTGCGGGCTCGCTGGCCTACATGAGTCCCGAACAGGCCCGTGGCGACTCACATCTGGTGGACGGACGAGCAGACATCTACGGTCTGGGTGTGGTCATGTACGAAATGCTGACCGGGCGACGTCCGTTTCGGGCCGACAGTTCAGACGAGCTGTTACGACGCATCCAAACCATCTCGATCAAGCCCCCCCGCCAGATCGATGGCAGCATTCCTCAGGCTCTGGAAAAAGTTTGTCTGAAAGCGACGACCAAGGATCCTGCTGAACGGTACTCCACCGGCGCTGACTTCGCGTCTGAACTACGAAAAGCATCCGTTGCTGCCGACCATCCATCTAACAGACTCCGCACTCGTTCCATCGTGATTGCTGTGCTGCTTCTGATTACGACGGGCGTTGGAATCTGGTTGGCCGACGGTGAAATTGCTCCGACTTACGCGGACGAGCTTTCGGTTGTGCAGTTCGATGTTCAGGTAAGCCGCGAGCGTTCCGAACTGCTGCCGTTGGACCGATACGATGCCCTGAAAATGGGGGACGGCTTTCGCGTCTTCGTGGAATTGAGTAAGCCCGCCTACGCGAAGCTGTTGTGGGTGGACCCCAAAGGTACGGTCGTCGAATTCTATCCTCCGCAACCCGAAACAGACGAGAGTGAGCCGCCTGAACCCGTCCGTACGTTCAGCAGCCCCGCCGTGCCGGATGTTACATGGACGCTGGATGCCCCCCCTGCAGGCTTCAGTGAATCACTCTTTCTCCTCGTGAATGAGAGTCCGATTCCCGATATCTCCCTACCTGAATCTGGAGTCGAAGTGGTAAATGATCCGCAACTCGAAGAAGTCTTGCGATACAGAGCACTTCGTACTGAAGCACCTCGTCTACTCACAAAAAAAGGGCATGATCTGCGGGGATCCTTTACCGGGAAGAAGCAGAAGATCATCGATCCAACTCTCCAACTGATGGAACAGATGAGAAATCAGGTAGACGAAGTGCATGTAGTGCGAATACCAATGCAGTATTCGGCTCCGTAAGTCATTTGTTTGTTAAGCGAAGAAAGAGAACTCTTATGAAGTCGCGACCATGGATTCACTTTACGGTAGTCTTTCTGCTGACCTGTTTCACAAGCGGTTTCCTGCCGAACTTCGTGTTTGCGACTTCTGAAGCGGAATCGGTCGACTACCTGAACAATGAACGACTGCATCCGGACATCACTGTCACAGGGGACTGTGTCTTCCGCGACGGTTTCGTCGAAATGAGCTCGGATGCCGCGTTGGCAGCTCGAGCGAAAGCCGGCCCGCAATTTGAGTTAAATCTGGCACTCAAAGCGGACGAAACGAACCAACGTGAAGCGTCTCAACTGATAGTTCAGCTGTATGTCGACGCCAGGACCACTCTGAGCGCACAAATTGACCTGAATGCCGCTGGCAAAATCACCTCTGTCATTATACGCCGCCACCACAGGCAGAACTCAGGAGAGTGGCGATGGTGGTTCGTTGCACAAGAGGCGCTTGAAAGTCCCGTATCAGCGCAGAAGCTAACGCTTCGATTCAGCTACGGATTTATTCAAGTCCTGAATGATCAGAACGTGATTTGCCAGGGATATCGCGCGCCGGGCTACGCCCTTACCGGATGGCGACTTTGGTGCGCAAAGGGATCTTGCACCATTTCTGGTTTGAGGCTTGAGTATTCTCCCAGCCGACCATCTCACGACACCGTTCTCAAGAGGCTCGCGTCAGCTGAATCGCTTGACGGTGACCTCTGCCCACAGGTGGACGGCAGACGCCGCGTTTTTTCGTCCGCTGGTTCTGACTGGGATGTGGAGCGAGCCATTGAGGATATAAATCGAGGTGAGTATTGCAGTCGGCTCCACTTCTTCGATGAGGCGTTCGAGTGTTATAGCATGGGCCGAAAGACGCTCGAGGAAAATGACCTGACTCGGCATCCAGCCTTTGCTTATCTGCTGCGTCATGAGGCATGGTCCAAAGCCGTCGTGCGTCAGTTTGAAGAATCAGAAGACCTGTTCGCCAGGGCAATAGAACTCAACGCAAGTGTGTTTGGTGAAGAATCTTCTGAGCTTGGCTGGACCGTCTGTCTTCATGGAACTCAGTTTTATCTCCAGCGATCCTATCAGAAGGCAATATCTGCCTACGACCGTGCGACGGATATCGGAAGAAAAAATAACAATGCCTCACTGCAGTCCAACGCGACCACAGCACTGGCGATGACATATCAGTCTCTTGGTGACGCATCGAAGGCTGAATCGTACTATCAACAGGCATTGGACTTATCAGGAACAGACACGACTTCTGCGGCAGACATACACGTTCAACTATCGAGAGTCTACACTGCGGCCAAACGTTTTGATGAGGCGGAAGCCTTGCTTCGGAATGCCATCCGAATCTTCGAGCGAGACTACGAGCCGATTTCGTACTACCCATGGATGGCCAGAGTCACGCTGGCATGGTCCCAGCTATTGGCCGGCAAAGAAGATGCCGCCGGTCAGAACTTTCGTTTCGGAGTAGACGCGGCTGGCGAGATCTATGGTAAGCGGCATCACTACTACCTGTACTCTTTATCGGGCCTTGCCGCATATCAGGAGGCGAGCGGTGACTGGCATTCCGCAATCCAGACACGAAAAGAAGAACTCGAACTGAGTCGCGAGATACTTACGACTGCCGACATTTCCACAGCCAAAACCGCGAGAGATCTCGGGGAGGATTACCTTGCAGTCGGCGATTATGACAAAGCATTACTTCTGGCCAGGGAATCGATCGACTCGGCCTCTCGTGCCGGGCGAGCGGTGATCCCTGCTCTCTCCGCGAGCGAAGCTCAAAGATGGTTGGATTCGTCAAATGGATTTGAAGATCTTTTGATGTCGGCATTTCTCGCGACCGACGATGCCGACCCTCGTGATGCCTATTTTACGCGATGGCCGTTGCGAGAACGGCTGATAAGATTGCGCCCGCGTATTTCCGCTGACTCCTCTGATCCCGATGTCAGGAGGATGCTTACCGACCTGTCATCTGCCAGGCGTCGTCTCGCGGCACTTGCGTGGTCGCGAGGTGACTACGTGAAACCAGGCGTCTATTCGGCGCGAATGCAGGCCGTGCTGCGGCAGATTGACGAAATAGAGCATTCACTGACGGGCGTCAGTGATCAACATCGGGTTGCGATTCGCTACCGAGATGCAGTTCCCGGCCAATTGACTGACGTTCTTGATAAGACGACGGCAATTGTAGAATTCGTCCGCTTCCGTCGTTTCATAAAACCGCTTAAGTCATTATCAATCGAAGTTGCATCTGTTCCATCGCAGAAAGACGAAGGCGCTGTTGTTGGTCGTTTTCAGACAAAGGACTCCTACGGAGCATTCGTCGTTTCATTAAATTCTGCACATGAAGTCGACGTACAGTATGTTGATGTCGGCGAGGCCTCCGTCATTGACAAAGACGTCTCTGCCTGGACAAGCGGCTTGAATGAATCTGGCAACGCAAAAACTGTTGATTCTGCGGGAAAGGCGTCGCGTTTAATCTGGTCGCCACTGGCTCCGATCACGGCAGGATTCAAACACCTGGTTGTGGTTCCGGTAGCCGGCTTGTCTGCTGTCCCCTGGGGCGCCATTCTGCACGACGACAAGTATCTCCTGGAACTCCATCGAATCAGTGTGTGTTCTTCGCCCCATGTTCTCTGCAGGAGCCAGAACTCTGAAACCACAGGTATTGCAGTCAAAAATTCAGTAATCCTTGGTGCGCTCGATTACGGCGACAGTAGTCCCGACGAACTAAATCCAATAACCCCTCTGCCAGGAACGGCTGCGGAGGTCCAAGCGGTACAACAATTGGCTCGTGATGCTGGAGAGCTGTCCCCCGTATTGCTTACCGGTACCAGTGCAACGGAATCCGACTTAATGACCAAACTCCAGGAATGTAGTCATTTTCATATCGCAAGCCACGGAGTATTCATTGACCGAGGCCTGGACTCAAAGGATACCCCAATCGATCAGCGGCCCGTTTTTGGAAACGTCAGCCAGGAGTCAGCAGCTGATCGCAACCCACTTCTTTCCGTCGGACTGCTCTTGAGCAACGTCAATGAAAAAGTCTTCGGTAGCCGTGACAGCGGTACGGCAGATGACGGTCTACTCACTGGCGAAGAGTTGCTTGGCCTGGATCTGACAGACTGTGATTTGGCGGTGTTGTCCGCCTGCGAGACGGCCAGAGGCACACGACGCGAACACGAAACAGAGATGAGTCTTCAACGTGCGCTTCATGCGGCAGGAGTAGATTCCGTTGTCGCCAGTCTGTTGGAGATCGGCGTGCAAAACGGACCCACTTCGGGGGTCAGATCGGCGCGTAAAATGGACCCACCGTAGTTGTTTCCGGAAGCCATCTGGCGTATTGCCAGCGGTTTCCGGGGGCAGGGATGCTGACGGTGGACGATTACGGACGGATTCGACGAGCTCATCGGGACGGCATGAGCATTCGCGAGATGGCTCGGCGGTTTCATCATTCGCGACACAAAATTCGAAAAATTCTGCACGGCGATCAGACGGAACCCGGGCATTATCCCCGGCGGGAACGTCAATCAGCTCCGAAACTGGGTGCGTTTCATGATCGCATTCTGGAGATCCTGAAAGAGGACGAATCGGCTCCGCCGAAGCAGCGTCACACGGCGATGCGGATCTTTGAGCGGCTGCGCGAGGAAGAAGGTTACGTCGGTCAGTACGACGCAGTGCGACGTTTCGTGAAGAAGCATCGTGAGTCGAAACAGGAAACCTTCATTCCACTGGACCATGCGGCCGGCCAGCGCGTGGAAGCCGACTTCGGTGAAATCTCCGTCGACTTTCCGGACGGTCGACGAAAAGTCAGCGTACTGATTCTGGTGTGGTCATTTTCGAACGCGCCGTTTGCGATCGCACTGCCGACTCAGCGGACCGAAGCGATTCTGGAAGGGATGTCGCAGGCGTTCGAATTCTTTGGGTGTGTGCCGAAGGAAGTCTGGTGGGACAACCCAAAGACTGTGGCAACCGCGATTCTGAAAGGCCGTGAACGCACGATCAACGAACGTTACGCGGCGCTGGCGAGTCACTTCGCTTTCGATCCGCTGTATTGCATGCCACGCAGCGGCAACGAAAAGCCAGTCGTGGAAAATCGCGTGAAGACACTGGAACGCAGCTGGTCGACGCCGGTGCCGCAGGTCAACGACATCGACGAACTGAACGTGTATCTGAGGCAGCGGTGTGTCGCGGAACTGGATCGCGTCAGCAGTCGCCAGACAGACACAATCGGTGTTCGCTTCGAAGAAGAGAAAGCACGGGCGGCTGCACTGCCAGCCCATTCGTTCGACGCCTGTCTTCGCCAGGAAGCGAAGGTTGATAAGTATCAGTTCGCTCGTTTCGACAACGTGAGTTACAGCGTGCCCCGACAGTGTGCGTTTCAGTCGGTGACCATGAAGGCCTACGTCGACCGTGTGGAGATCGTTCGTCAGAATGCGGTCGTGGCGACGCATGTTCGCAGTTACAGCAGCGGCGATCAGGTGCTCGATCCTCTGCATTATCTGACGACGCTCGAACGACGCCCGGCAGCCCTTGATCATTCGAACGTGTACCGCAACTGGACCCTTCCATCAGTGTTTTCACTGCTCAGGGAGCGTCTGGAGGAACGCCACGGCGTTCGGGCCGGAGTCCGTCATTACGTTCGCGTACTGCAGTTACTGGCGTCTCATTCCCTGGCTCGAGTGCAGTCGGCCATCGAACAGCTGCGAGGCCCGGACGGCGCTGACGCCGATCGAATCATTCGTCGCGTAGAACAGTCTGCGGCGCGTTCGCGGCGACCGTCAGGCGCTTCAACGGAAACACATTCAGCGAGCTCTCTTTATGACGAAGGAGTTTCGCCGGACGTGCTGTCGATCAAGGTTCCGATGCCGAGCCTCGATCATTTCAACCAGTTTCTCAGTTCGTCGACACAAGAAAGCGATGATGATGACCGCGAAGAAGAAAGTGAATCCGAAAACGAACAGCCCGCAGCCAGCAGCGGATGCAGCACCGTCGAAGCCGATCGACCCGAAACCAAAGTTATCGCCGAAAACCAACGATGCGAACCAGATGCTGGTGAAGTCGAACCTCCGCCAGTTGCGGCTGCCAACGATGAACGCGGAGTTCGACAAGCTGGCTCGGGAAGCGGCGGAATCAAATCAGACGTATCAGGATTACCTGCTCCGTCTGACGGAACTGGAAGTGGCTGCGCGTTCGAGCAACGCGTTGAACTCACGTATCAAGCAGGCCTCGTTTCCGGTTCAGAAAGACCTGGACACCTACGACTTCTCGGCGTTGCCATCGGTCAACAAACAGAAAGTCCTGGAGCTTTCTCGCTGCGAATGGATTTCCGGGCGACGTAACGTCTGCCTGCTGGGTCAGCCGAATCCAAAGACATAATGCTCACCTCACATAGTTGTTTATTTAAACGGGAATTGCGTCTGGCCGGCCGCGCGACGCGGGACTTTTCGGCCGGAGCGGATGGCCTGAACGGCGGACTGAACCTCCGCAAGCTGCAGATGTTCACGACGAATCAGCCACGGTGCACTGGCGATGACCTGACTGGCTGGAAGAACGTTCTGTTCGATCAGACGCCGTACGGAAGCGGCGCTGACACCGAGTGTTCGGGCCGCCTCCTGAAGCGTCACGTACTCAGAGTTCTCGTCAGCCGAATACGGCTTCACTCCCAGACGGTTCCGCAGCGAAGCCACGCGGGACGCAATCCAGGTCTTCCCGCGTCCGGTCTTCAGGCCCAGCCGATTCAGAATCGCGGCGATGTCTTTGTCACGGCACACACGCGCCAGTTCCGGCAGCAACTCAGTCACCTTGCGATCAGTGCGGTAGCGATGCTGTCCCGTGCGGTTCTTTGCCATTCGCAATTGAGTATGCACGCCGCCGGACCAATGCAGTGTCATAACCACTTCCGGCGGATCGTCACTGACATCCACAACAATCTCTTCGAGGACGGTTCGCAGAATCCTCTTCTTCAACGATTCACTGGCCTGCGAATGATGCCATGCCGTTTCCAGATCCTGACCGAGCTGCATTAAGCGATTACGCTGTGGTGCCGTGACGGGAGCAGCCTCCCGGCATTCGCTGTCGAGACGCTGCTGAAGGTCGGTGACGCGCTGCAAAGCTTCTTCCCAGCGGGATTCCAGTTCTCCGGCGACGAGACGGTTTTCCGGATCAGCCGCCTCGTACTGGCGGCGGACGCGGTCGGCCTCGTAACGTGCCTTTTCGAGCGATCGCTCCAGAGCCGAACGCTTTTCATCGACCTGATCATTCAGTCGCTGCTGAGCATGCAGAGCTGCTTCGACGCCGGCCGGCTGAACAGCTTCCAGGACAGCACGTGAAATGGCTTCATCCACGCGCATGCCACCAAACGAAAGACACCGGGCGGTGCCATGATTCACGTGACCACCGCGACAATGGTATCTCGGGACATTGCCTTTCGTGCCACTGTAGGCGACATGCAGTTGGCGGCCGCAGCGGCGGCATCGCAACAGACCGGCCAGCAGTCCGGCCCCTTCCCGCGGAGCACCGCGACTGCTGCCATTGTTCTGAGCGATCTGCTCGCGGTTCCGCATGTAGTCCTCCCAGGTAATATAGCCCGGATGATGATCGCGAATCAGCACTTCCCACTCGTCGATGGGCTGATGATGTCCGCGAGTCTTCCGGGCCCGTCCGTTCTCCATTCGCGTCCGTGTGGTGGTCCGGCCCCATACGAATGCTCCGGCATAGACCGGATTGGTCACCAGCTTGTGAATGCGATTATAAACCGGAAGTTTCCACTCAATCTGCTGCGCCTTGGTGCCCTTCACAGTGTGCGGCAGATCGATCTTCTCCTGCCGATACCACAACAGCACCTGGCGTACGCTCCCCAGTTCGCGGAACTTCCGGAAGACGCCGCGAATGGCGTCCTGCACCTGCCGGTCGGCGGTCAGTTCCAGACCGTTGGATTCGGTGCGGACAAAGCCCACCGGCGGTTCCCACAACACCTGCCCTTCTTCAATCATCTGCCGCAGCGCTGCCTGAGCACGCTGGTTCAGCAGTCTCAGTTCGAATTCCGCCATACTTCCCTTCAGCCCCAGCAGCAATCGGTCTGACGGATGCTGCGGGTTATAGACTCCGTCTTCATCAATCACGAGCGTGTTCGTGAGTCCGCACAGATCCAGCAGATGATGCCAGTCCCGGTTGTTACGGGCCAGACGCGATGCTTCCAGTGCCACAACGGCTCCTGCCACGCCGTCGCACACCACCGTGAGCAACTTCCCGAAGCCCGGACGTTCCACCATTCCAGTGCCCGAACGGCCAAGATCATCGTCAATCACAACGACGTTACGGAAGCCCAGTCTGCGGGCGTGCTCCGCCAGTGCGTACTGCCGCTTCTGACTCTGCCGATGGCTGCGCACCTGACCGGGACTGGACTGCCGGACGTAGACATACGCCGTGCGTTCGCAATGTGTGTTTTCAATCTTCTCGCTCATCATCGTAACTCCTTTTTGAAAGCGGGATTTCGTGAAGGACGATCTCCCGGAGCAGTTGAGAAACAAGTTGCACAACGCAGTCGTGCGTCTCCGGTGGTAGTGGCGTCTGAGTGTCGTTAGGAAACTCAAGAGTTTTCTGCAGTCGTGGCAGACGTTGATAACGGACCATTCCGTGCTCCCTGCGACGTGGTGGATATCCGGTGGACTTCAACGGACGCAGAGTGCAGCGCAGGAATCAGGATTGCCATCGGACATCGTCAATCAGAGTGCAGAGTCGCAGCAGAGCCGAGACATCGACGCAGGGCTGCTCGGCCTCACGGAGTCCGGCACAGAAGGCTTCATCCAGCATCCATGCCGGCAGAGCACAAAGAGACTCATCAGGCAGCGTGATCAACACATGCTGCGGCCCGACTCGATTCGCCCGCCGGACAATGCAGACATCCTTCCCACAAAGCGGATGGTGTCGATACCACACCCGGGCTCTGCTGCCCGGTCGAAACTGCGACGCACAAATGTGAGCAGTCTGTGACTGCCTCTCCAGGAACTGGAAAAACGCATTTGGCGGTTTCGCTGGGGCTCGCCGCGTGTCGACACGGACTGCGGACCAAATTCTTCACCGCGGCGACGCTTGTGAATCAGCTTGAGGAAGCTCAGCAGCAGTTCGCGCTGGATCGCCTGCTCAAGAGGCTCGACAAACTCGATCTGCTGATCGTCGATGAGCTCGGGTACTTGTCGTTTAGTCGATCCGGAGCCGAACTGCTGTTTCAGGTATTCGCTGATCGATACGAACGTCGCAGCCTGCTGATCACCAGCAACCTGGCGTTCAGCGACTGGGGCCAGATCTTCCAGGGAGAACGCATGACGGCCGCACTGCTGGACCGCCTGACTCACCATTCAGAGATCTTTGAAATGAACGGCGAAAGCTTTCGATTCAAAGAGTCGATGAAACAAAAACAGCAGCCCGGTTCAAAGAACTGACGGACGCTGAGACGGCAACAATTGAACGCTCACGACGACCAGCCCCTCGGTCGTCACCCACTCACCAGGTGGGACCATTTTCCGCGCCGAAGTGGGTCCGTTTTACACGCCGATCTCCA
>JAVKCM010000103.1:0-23853 GCA_040222735.1 Fuerstiella sp.
TGAAAATGCCTGTCCCTTTTCTGATCCGGTGCACCGCGCTGCGCGGTGAAAGCCCGGAAACGAGCCTGCGCACCCGGCATGAAGTTGCTTCGAGGCGAATTTGCGCGCCCACCAGCGTTGAAGCAGCGGATTCCATAGCCCGGGACTCGCGGCTGAGAGCTAATCTCCCCGCCAACTAACGGCGCCAACTAAGGGGACAGGCATTAACCGGCACTTCAATGGACATGAAAATGCCTGTCCCTTTTCTGATCGCTGGATCCGCCTTTTCTGATCCGCCGTCAGTAATTAAATCGACGTCCCGAGAAACGGGACGACGGCCGTGGCCAGGTTTCTCTGCGGGGGATCGCAAGCTGGAAGCTTGCGGCACGGGGGGCGGAAACATGCGGATTCATGCTTTCGTGACCGTATTGAAGCTTGAGAGATGGGGTCTGCTTCATCACACTGTCAGACCTTGTCTTCTGCTTTTTTTGCTTCTGAACCACTGTCCCGGATGGCTGATGATGCTGCCACGATTT
Source organism: Fuerstiella sp. (assembly GCA_040222735.1). GTDB lineage: Bacteria > Planctomycetota > Planctomycetia > Planctomycetales > Planctomycetaceae > Fuerstiella. The sequence continues at coordinate 516 of JAVKCM010000103.1, forward strand.
CTTCCTGCCCTGCTGTTGATGGCTGCTGTGAATGCCACGTCTGCTCAGGATGGAAAACCATTTGTCTCTGCGGATCCACAGGTTGTGGATGAGGATTACCAGTTTCAGGGGGAATACGCCGGGCTGATCCTTCCCGATGACGGCCGGACAAATCCGGTTTATCGACGTGTGGGAGTTCAGGTGGTGGCGCTCGGTAATGGCGAATTCGACGCCGTACAGTACGAATTCGGTCTGCCCGGCGCCGGCTGGAACAAGCGTGAAAAGCGAAAGCTGCACGGTACTCGGATTGACAACATCCTGAATCTGTACGGCGATGGCCTGCTGGCTGAGGTTCAGGACAATCATCTGCTGCTGAAGTCCGAACGCGGCTACAATCTGGGCCGTTTCCCGCGTGTGGTAAGACAAAGCCCGACGCTGGGGAAGAAGCCGCCGCACAACGCCCTTGTGCTGTTTGATGGGACGAATGCCGACGAATTCCATAACGGTCGGATCACTGAAGACGGCTTGCTGATGGAAGGTGCCGACTTCAAACGTACGTTTACGGACTTCACGCTGCATCTGGAATTTCGGCTGCCCTATATGCCGGCGGCCCGAGGGCAGAAGCGGGGCAACAGCGGCGTCTATCTGCAGAGTCGTTATGAGGTACAGGTGCTGGATTCCTTTGGTCTGGACGGCGCCTTCAACGAATGCGGCGCGTTGTATCGATACCAGCCGCCTTTGCTGAATATGTGTCTGCCTCCGCTGCAGTGGCAGACCTACGACATCACGTTTCTGTCACCTCGGTTTGACAGCGCCGGCAACAAGACGTGCAATGCCTGCCTGACGGTGGTTCACAATGGAGTAAAAGTTCACGACAAGTTCGAAGTCGAGCACAAGACCGGGGCCGGCCGACCGGAGTCCGCCGATCCGTATCCGATTCGTCTTCAGAATCACAGCGACCCCGTGCGGTTCAGAAACATCTGGATTGTGGAACATGGTTCGGCTGTGTCCACATCGCCGCAGGTCGCCGTGCGTCCCGCCAACTGATGGCGTCCGGGCACCAGAACGCCGTCCGGCATCTGCAGCAGGTGGACGAACGGCTGAAGGTCGTGATCCGAGCGGTGGGGGCCTGTCGGTTTGAACCGGCGGGTGGCCGCTTCGAAGTGCTGGCCAGATCGATTCTGGCGCAGCAGATTTCTGTGCATGCGGCTCGCACCATTTTCACCCGGCTGCGACGTCAGCTGCCCGGCCGACGCGTCTCGGCCCGCGGTATTGCACAGCTCAGTGATGAGCAGCTGCAGGCGGCCGGCATTTCCTCGCAGAAACGCGGTTATCTCAGAGATCTGACAAATCGTACTCTGAGCGGGCAGGTCAGCTTTCGGCGGTTGCCCCGACTCAGTGACGACGCCGTGATCGAAGAACTGATTCAGGTCAAAGGCGTTGGCCGCTGGACGGCTCAGATGTTTCTGCAGTTCGGGCTGGGTCGGCCGGATATCTTTGCGCCGGACGATCTGGGCCTGCAGAACGCCATGAAACGGCTCTATGCGTCGGGGGCCGACCTGTCGCGGGATGACATGGTGCAGATTGCGTCGGCCTGGTCGCCCTGGCGCAGCATCGCCAGTTGGTACTTGTGGCGGTCTCTGGAACTGGATTCTGACAACGATCTCTTCTGATGGCGGATGGTTCGGCCCGGGCGATTCAGGACAGTATTTCGCCGGATGTTTTGCGGGCGTTGAGCACGCCGGATGGCGGCGAGGCGATCGGGGCACCCTGACTGACGGGCCGACATATTCGTTTCGCTCGACCTACCCGCGTTTCCGGCTGTGTCTGTAATTGAGAAACAGAGGCCACTGGGCATGTCTCGGAGGTGTTCCGAGTATCCCGCCGTCAGGAATCGTGTAGAATGCTGCCCGCGTTTCCAGCCCGTCGAAATTCATGCTGAAGCAGGTTTCAGGTTTCGTCCGGTCGCTGCTCACGATCTCCGGACGTCACGCTGTTGAGCAGCTATCCGGAATGGCCGCGATGTTCCGCGCGTTCACCTGCTGCTGAAGCCAGACTATTGTTTCTGTGAGATGACTATGCTGCCCCGATACCGTCTTCTGCTCATTTTTATCCTGCTGCCGCTGGTATTGATCGCCGACAGCCATCGTGCGTCAGCTCAGAATGTCCGTCCGACAACGATTACGCGTGTCTTCTGGCAGGATCGTGAAGCCGGCAAATTGTCGTACGCAGACCTTGTCACGACGAATAAATGGAACCTGAAGCGGGGCTGGGTGCAGAATTTTCCGACGCTGACTGCCGAACAGCACAGCCTGTCTCAGATGCAGCATGTTGATGGCATGCTGATGCTGGCAGTGCGTGGCACGGACGACGAAAATCTGCAGAGCGGCTGGGTGGCGATTGACACCGGTGTGTTCGAAGAACCGCACGGCAATCATTTTCACTGGAAATACACTCGAAAGCCCACCGTGAAACGGGCCGTTCTGGATGCGGAACAGGGAAATCCCACGCATGTGACGGTCGACGACAACACATTTTATCTGGGACATGACGCCAAAAACGGATTCACTCAGGTCACACTGCCGCAGCTGAAGACCTCCGGGTCGGCGGACGGCGTGAGGTTCTTTTCAGGGGGCGGCGGGCACATTTCTCTGGCGGTGGTCGATAATGCGGTCGCCTATGCCACGTGGATCGACCGCGAAGGCGAAAACGCGGGACGCGTCGACGTGATCAGCCTGGAGGCCGGCGGTTCTGGTGAACCCGCGTATTCGTTCCGATTGCCCAGTGGAGGAATTCACGGGGCGACCACGAATTCCGGCAAGGTCTTTTTTGCGGCGGCCGACGGTGTGTATTGGGTGCAGGCGGACACCTCGGTTTCAGAAACGGCAGAAACCGTTCAGGTGAACCATATTTCGCTGGGCATCGACGAAGAGACGCAGACGCCGTTTCGGACCAACGCCTTCGCCAACGATCGCAACTGGGTCGTCTGCACCACTGGCAGCGGCCCGACCTCAGCACTCTGTCTGCTGAACGCGGCGTCGACAAGTCCCGCTGTGATCAGGTTGCCCGTTTCTGCGGCGGAAGGTCTTCGTCTGACGGCCCCCGAGCTGGTGCTGTCACTGGGTAAACGGTATGCCTTCGTCTTCCAGGACCGTATCGAGGCCACCAGCGACGTGCAGGAGCAGCTGACTGTTATTGAACTCGATCCGAATCGTGATCGAAATTTTTCTGACGCGAGGGTCAGGACCACCATGCCGGTCGGAGCCAGCCGGGTCGAGGGACACCATGGAAATCACCACATCTGCTTCGATGCCTACGGCCGCCATGCCGTCTTCACGGAACCCGGCGAAGGCATTCTGAACGTGATGACGTTGAATAACCTGCGGATCGTGGCTCGCTTCCGCGTCGGCGGAGCTCCGGATTCAATTGTCGCTGTTGGAGCTCCGGAACATTTTCATTGATCCTGTTTCTGCCGAAACTGCCTCACTGCTCTTTTGGGAATACCGCTGTCATGTCTCGTTACTTGATCCCGTTTCTGATGTCCACGCTGGTGTCTGTGTCTGGCTGCCGGTCCGAACCTGAAGACGGCCAGCCCGTGGTGTCCTCGCGTGAAATGGACGGGGACGGCGATCCGCAATCAACACTGTCCTTTCCGGAAGCCGTGTCGCAACTTGTGACGCTGCGGAATCAGATTCGCGATGGTTTCGCCGCAGACGATGTCGACGCGGCTCACGGACCGCTGCATGACGTCGGAGATCTGCTGACGGATCTGGAGCAGATTGCGGACAGTGAAGGCATTGCGGGAGACCAGCGACAGGCGGTGACCGCTGCCGTGAATACGCTGCTGGATGCCTTCGGAGCGGTCGACAAAACGCTGCACGGCGGCGACGGTTCGACCTATCCCGAAGAAGCCGACACGATTGATGCGGCTGTGATCGAGCTGGCTCAGATTGCAGGGGTGGACAGCGCAGGAGCTTCGGCTGACACGACCGCGGCAACAGTTCCAGAGACGGACGCCGCGTCTGTTGATGTGGCCGAACCGGTGCCCGCCGTCGAACCGGTTCCTGCGGTAGAACCGGCCGAAGAACCGGCACCTGAGCCGAAGTCCTGACATGAAACATTCCCGAAAACGGCGCTCAGGAAAACCGCCTCGTTCTGAAGAGCCACGCCACGGACCTCGCAGTTCAGGCCCGCGTACGTCAGGCCCGCGTACGTCAGGACCACGGAACTCAGGACCGCGCAGTTCGGGGCCTCGCAGTTCAGGGTCGACCGGTGATGATGGCGGTGCGGTGACCCTGCAGCAGCGTACGGAGCTGGCTCCGGATCCGTCGGCCCCGATTCCGGCGGTGGTGGTGAAGAACCGTATTTCGCACACAAGCGTGTTTCGCAAGCAGATTGGTTCTGTGGACGGTGCTCGGCCCGGTGATCTGGTGGCCGTTTATTCGGGCACGAATCAGCTGCTGGGCTACGGTCTCTACAATTCTCGCAGCGAAATGGCGCTCCGCATGCTGTGGCGAACGGCGGAACTGCCGACCGATGATTCATGGGACCAGAAGCTGCGTGCCGCGGTGCGGCTGCGTCGGGGTATTTTGAAGCTGGATGCGACGACCGATACGTACCGAGTGATCCATGCGGAAGCCGATGGTCTGCCGGGGCTGATGGTGGATCGTTTTGGTGATGTCCTGTCGGCGGAAGCCTTCAGTCTGGGAATGTATCAGCGGGCCGGAGTGCTGCTGAGCAGGCTGGCGGACCAGTTGGGCACAAAGCACACGATCGTGCAGACCAGTCCCCAGTTTCTGTCTCAGGAGGGCTTCGATCCGCCGCCGGTCGTGTCACCGGGATGTCCGACAGAAGTGATCGTCAGCGAGTACGGCACGCGATTCAAGGTGCGTTTTGAAGGTGGGCACAAGACCGGTTTTTTTTGTGATCAGCGAGAGAACCGTCGACGGCTGGCTGAGTTCTGTGCCGGCCGAAGTGTGCTGGACATCTGCTGTTACACGGGAGGCTTCGCTGTTCAGGCCATGAAGCTGGGACAGGCGCAGGAAGTCACCGGCGTGGATCTGGACGAAGCCCCGCTTCAGGTGGCTCGCGAAAATGCCAACCTGAATCAGGTGCGTGCCCGGTTTGTGCAGTCGGACGCCTTCAACTACATGCGCGACATGATCAGTGCGGAGCGGCAGTTTGACGTCGTGGTTCTGGATCCCCCCAAACTGATTCGCAGCCGCGCAGAGATTGAAGAAGGCACGCGGAAGCATTTCGATCTGAATCGGCTGGCCATGCGGCTGGTAAAGCCCGGCGGATTGCTGCTGAGTTGTACGTGTGCGGGCCTGCTGCCGGATTCAGAATTTGTCAGCCTGCTGTGTTCGGCGGCGCGGCAGAGCGGCGCTGAAATCACACCGGCTCGTGACGGTCGCGGTGCCCGGCACGCGGCCCGTGACATGCAGATCATTGCCAAAACCGGGGCCGCGCCCTGCCACCCGGTGGGCGGCAACTGTCTGGAAACCGAATATCTAAAAGCTGTCTGGATGATCATGGGGTGACATGATCCTTTGCCGAGGCGAGATCTGTGTGTTTCGCGGGCTGTTCTCGGTTGTCCAACAGCGTGCGGCCGACATGCTTCTGACACTGTTCAGTCAGCGCATGCTGATTGCAGAAACGGCAATCCCGCGCCCTGTCGACGATGGGGTGACGGGTATACGGCAGTTCATCGCTGGCCGCCGAAGGCTTTGTCTTTGTCAGATTGTGCTGAAAAATGTCTGCTGCCGCGGGTCACGCAGACCGGGTCGTTTTCAGCGGGAATTTGCTCTGAAACGGGGCACCATGTCTGATAAATACAAAAAACGGGCCTGTTTCTACAAGACACTCGCCCCCCGGCTGACAATGATTTAGCGTTTGCACCTGCGTCCAAGGCGGGCCATTTTCTGATCTTTTTCGTACCGGCCACATTTCTGCGGCCGTCGTGCGACATGTCCTACCCCCAGAATGAGGAACCAGATGAAGCGACTCAGCGCCGTCCTGTTGCTTTCAGCCGTCGGTCTTGTATCCATTCAGCCTGCCGTTGCGGCAGACCTGAGCCTGAATAAGGGGGACCACATCTGCCTGGTCGGAAACGAACTGGGCGAACGGATGCAGCACCACAACTACTGGGAAACGCTGCTGCACCACACTCATCCCGAGCTGGAACTGACGGTCCGAAACCTGTGTTTTCCCGGGGATGAACCGTACGAACGGATTCGTTCTCTGGACTTCGGCGATCCGGACAGTCATCTGACGCACAGCAAAGCCGACGTCGTGATGTATTTCTTCGGCTTCAATGAATCTTTTGATGGCGATGAAGGACTGGAGGAATTCACTGAGCAGATGACGAAACTGGTCGGTGAAACCGCCTCAAAAAATTACTCCGGCCGCGGCAACGCCCGGGTGGTGCTGATTTCGCCGATCGCCTTCGAGAACATTGGTGATCCGAACGTCACCGACGGAACCGAACAGAATGCCAATCTGGCGAAGTACACGGCCGCCCTGAAGCAGGTAGCCGAACAGACCGGCGCGGCCTTCGCCGACATCTATACCCCGACAAAAGCACTGTTCGAAGCTTCTGACGAACAACTCACCCTGAACGGCTCACATCTGAACGAAGCGGGTTACAAAGCGCTGGCACCGATTCTGCTGTCAGCCCTGCAGCTGGCCGACGGCAAGGTCGAATTCACGGACGCACTGCAGCCACTGAAAGCCGAACTGGACGACAAGAACTTCCACTGGTGGCATCGGTATCGCGCCGTCAACGGATACTCGATCTACGGCAAGCGTGGTCTGGCCGGATCAGACGGCACTTACAACAACCGCGATGTCATGGAACGGGAGCGGGCGATTCTGGATCAGATGACTGCCAACCGCGACCAGCGCATCTGGGCCGTGGCAGCGGGACGGTCGGTTCCGGAAAAATGTGATGACAGCAACACGCTGCCCTTCATCGAAGTCAAGACAAACGTCGGCGGCGACAACGATCCGAATGCGAAGGCCGGCAAGCTCGGTTCGCTGGATTATCTGCCGGCGGCCGAGCAGCAGAAGCTGTTCAAAATGGCTCCGGGGTATGAAATTCAGCTGGTTGCATCCGAAGAAGATTTTCCTGAGCTGGCCAATCCGGTTGCGTTGAATTTTGACAATCGTGGACGCCTGTGGGTGTCTACCATGCAGTCTTATCCTCACTGGCAGCCGAAGACAGAAATGCAGGATAAGGTGCTGATTCTGACCGACGACAACGGCGACGGTCGAGCCGACCGGTGCACGGTCTTTGCGGACGGTCTGCACCAGCCCACGGGCTTTGAGATCGGTCGTGGTGGCGCCTGGGTCGCTCAGCAGCCGGACATCCTGTTCATGCAGGATACGGATGGTGACGACGTGGCCGACATCCGCATTCGCAAACTGGTCGGCTTTGACACGGCTGACTCACACCATGGAATTTCTGCCTTTGAATGGGGGCCGGGCGGTTCACTGTATTTCAACGAAGGGACCTTCAAGTACTCTCAGGTGGAAAGCCCGTATGGACTGACGCGGATGCATGAAGCCGGCGTCTGGCGGTACAATCCGCGGACAGAACACTTCACGACTCACGTGTCGCTGCCGTTCGCCAATCCGTGGGGACATGTCTACGACCGCTGGGGGCAGGACTTCATTTCGGATGCCTCGCCCGGGTTCAATTTCTGGGCCACGCCGATCAGCGGCAAAGTTGAATATCCGGCCAAGCATGCCGGGGGCTCGTTCAATGACAGCGTCAACAATTTCAAGGACACGGCGCTGCGAGGCCGCAATGTTTACCCGCAGTTTATCGTCAAACGCACCCGCCCGTCCGCCGGTAACGAAATCGTGTCCAGCCGACACTTCAAGCCGGAAGATCAGGGAGATTTCCTGCTGTGCAATGTGATCGGCGATCGGTCGGTGCTGCAGCATTCAATGAAGGAAGCCGGCAGCGGCTTTGAGGGCAAGGAAAAGACACCGCTGGTCTTCTGCGAAGACGGCAACTTCCGCCCGATTGACATCCAGTTTGCTCCGGACGGCACGCTGTACATCTGTGACTGGCACAACGCCCTGATTGGTCACCTGCAGCACAATCTGCGAGAACCAAATCGCGATCATCAGCACGGTCGCATCTGGCGCGTGGTGTGTACCGGACGTGACCTGGTGAAGCCCGATCCCATCGTGGGCGAACCGGTTGCTGCGGTCCTGGACGTGCTGAAGGTCTATGAAGACCGAGCTCGTTATCGGGCACGTCGCGAACTGGCTGAACGCTCGACAGAAGAAGTCGTACCGGCCGTCCGGAAATGGGTGGCTGCTCTGGACAAGTCAGCGGACGACTATGAACACCACCTGCTGGAAGCCAACTGGGTCCTGCAGTCTCATAACATTGTTGACATGGATCTGTTGAATGCTGCGCTGAATGCCGAGGACCATCGCTGTCGGGCGGCGGCCACGCGCATTGTGTGCGACCTGCGGGACAAAGTGCCCGATGCTCTGCAGCTGATTCATGCCCGAATTGAAGATGACCATCCGCGCGTCCGTCTGGAAGCCGTGCGGGCCTGCAGCTTCTTTGACAGTGAAGAAGCCATTGAAGTGGCGTTGGATGTACTGAATCATGATGTGGATGAGTACCTGCAGTACACGCTGGACGAGACGATGCGACATCTGGAAAGTCTGTAAACCGCCATCAGGGCACCAGAACGTCGACGAAACACAGAAGCCCGGTCGGTTGGCAACTCCGGGCTTCTGTTCGTCACGCCCCGCAGAATCAGAATCAGCCGAAAGAAAAAATGTGTCGGGTGACTCCTGTCAGAAGTCCTTCCGGCGGGTGGTCTGACAAACAGATTCCCGAACGTGTTATTCCGCTCATTGCCAGTCAGCCAGACAAATATCAGGACCTGTGACCAATGTACCGTTATGTCTTCTGTATCACGGCCGTGCTGGCCGGCGCTTCAGCAACGGCTCAGGATCATGACCACCATCAGCACGGCGGCGATGGCGAGGTGGAACGTCCTACGGTGTATCTGGACAAGAGTCCGCGGATCGTTGAGTATCAGCTGAAACGACTAAGCAATGCTCAGTTGTTGCTGGTGGAAACCGGAATGGACGATCCGAAGTATGCACCCGTCTTCCGGGCTATTCTGCTCCGCCCGGGCATGGCCCGACAGAATCGCGACGAGGCCGTTTACGGTCTGGCGATCATCCACCAGTCGGATGTGGCCACAGAGCTGCTGGCCGCTCTGGGAACACTTGACGGTGACGACCGGGATCAGCAGCGAGTGGCACGGCAGTTGTCCGGAATGCTGCTGGAACAGCCGCAGGCGGTACTGAACCAGAAGCTGGATGACCTGAAGGCGGCCGTGGCCGCTGAGAATGCTCTGCTGAGTGCAACCGGGCTGGCCGGATTGATTACCGCCGGGCACGCCCAGGACGCGTGGAAGCTGGCTCAGCAGGATGAAGCGTCGCGTCTGGCGTGGCTGTCCGCCGTGACGCTGGTTCCCGCCGTCGACCTCAGAAGTTCTCTGCGCGACAACGTGATTGTGTCACTGGCACCGGATCAGTCGAACGCCGTACGCACCGCCGCGATCCGGTCACTGGCCGCGATTCCCTCTGAACAGGCCGACAGTTTTCAACGAATGGCGGCCCTGGTGTCAGTGCCTGAGTTTCGAATTCCCGCGGTCCGCAGCCTGCTGAAGCTGCCTCATGCCGTCCGTGATCCGGCCACCTCCCAGGCTCTGGTCGCCCAGCTGGTCAGCTATGCCGAAGCCACGCCGGCGGCCCGGCGCACCACCTCTGAATTTCTGGATGCCATGCAGCTGGCCGACGAACTGCTGCGGCAACTGTCAGCAGAAGATGCCAGAACCTACCGCGACCGGCTGCGTGAGATCACGGTCCGCGTCGTGCGGCTGCACACCGTCGAAGAGGAGATGCGTTACGACAAGCCGTTTTTTGCGGTCGAAGCCGGGCGGCCCGTGCAGGTAATTCTGGAAAACGAAGACCTGATGCCGCACAACCTGGTCATCACCCGCAACGGCAAGCTGAAGGAAGTCGCCCTCGCCGGTGCAGCGCTTGGCACCGCGCCCGGGCTGGACGGCAAGATGTATGTGCCGGAAAGTCCGGACGTCCTTTACTCGACAAATATGGTCAACGCAGGCAGCCGCGCCGTGCTGACCTTCACGGCTCCGACCGAAGCCGGTGAATACCCCTATGTCTGCACCTTCCCGAGACACTGGATGCGGATGTACGGAGTCATGGTGGTCGTGCCGGACCTGGATGCGTGGCAGCGGAATCCGACCGAGCCGAAGGATCCGCTGGGCAACAACCGGTCATTCGTACAGAACTGGAAGCTGCAGGACTTTCCTGAAGAATCTCTGGCGGAAAGCCTTCGCGGACGCAGCCCCCGCATCGGTGCGAAGCTGTTCAAGGAAGCGACCTGCCTGGGATGCCACAAGATCGGAGAAGAGGGCGGCGCCGTTGGTCCGGCTTTGACCGATGTGATGAAGCGCCTGAAGGGTGACCGACATGCGATTCTGCGTGAGATTCTGGAACCCAGCTACAAGATCGATCCGAAGTACGCCGTCAAAATTGTTGTTGATCTGGACGGGCTGACAACCTCAGGCATTGTGACCGCCGAAGACAAAGATTCGATCTCTATTCTGGTGAATCCGGAAGTCCCGGAACCGAAGGTGATTCTGAAGGACAACATCGAGGAAATCATTCCGTCCACGACTTCCATGATGCCGAAGGCGCTGCTGGATAAATTCACGCGAGACGAAATCATGGAGATTCTGGCCTTCATTACGGGCAGCGAACCCTAAGGACCGGGCGGAAAATAAGTAGCGTAAGCTTCCAGCTTGCGATGCAGGAAAACGCAAAGTCCCGTAGGGTGTGACAAGCGAAGGAATCCACCCAAACCGCTGGAGCAACGAACAGCAATCACAGCATCTTGAACGTCAGAGGCGAGCAGCCCTTCGCGCCGGCACACCAGCGTACTTTGTTTCCGAACCGAACCCGGTCATGAACGCAAGCTGGAAGCTTACGCCACGTTTCGACACGACAGCAATTTTCCGTTTGATCCCAGGTCGCCCGCAGCCGTCACCCGGTAACCGCGCAAAATCTGAATTGCGATGATTGCAGCAGCGATCGCGACCGCCGTTGTCGATGGTGAAACCGCCGGACAGCGTCATTCGGCTGGTTGAAAGTGCACGTCGGACAATGCCCTACGGCAGGCATCGCGTCAGCTGCTCTGCTGATTCCTCAATCTGCCACGATGCTCGCAGCCAGCCGCCTGCGGTCTGAATGCGACGGATGCGCAGCAACGGCAGTTTGTCATTCAGAAACTGCAGATCGATGACCCGCGGCAGCCGGGACGGAGGAACACGATCCGCGATCACAGCCGCCTGATTACTGATCAGCGTCGTCCATGCATCAGGTAACTCGCCCGGATCAGCGGGCTGGGCCGAAATCTGTTTTACAGCGACCGACCAGGTCCCGTCCGCCTCACTCTGACCGGCGAATCGGACGTTCAGCAGCTGAAGCTGACCGGGAGACGCCGACTTCGGCACGACCTGAAACTTCAGACTGATGGTCACGCTGCCATCGTGAAACAGCAGGGTCAGCGGCGCCTGATCGGCCAGTCGCACTGAAAACAGAGTGGGTTCCGGCATCTGCTGAGCGGGCTCCATCAGCAGCGTCAGCAGTTGCTGAGGATCGTCGGTGGCGGCCTGAGCCGCCTGAAACAGATTCTGCAGGGCTGAGTCCGAAACTGTCAGTCCGCCCCAGGGCTGTTGTTCCAGCATTCGATTCACGGCAGCGTCCAGAATGATCATGGCCACCGCCTCATCGTCCTCCAGATTGCTGCGGAGTCCCACCGGTGACTCCCACCGACCGGTTCCCGGACTGCGGGCCGCGGGGTTGCGGGCTGCGATCATCAGCGCCGTGCTGGTTGTGCTGGCGTTCCAGTACACGGAATCGCTCCCCGCCGCCCGGTCAATCATCTGTCGAAAGCGATGCCACTGCTGATTCAGTTTAATAAGTTCCGAATCGACGCCCCGATTGACTTTGGGCAGCACGTCGTCGGCTACCTGCCTCACGACGACAGCATCAGACATCGGCATCCGGCGATAGACTTCGTTCCATGCGATTCTTTCTCCGATCGGGCCAAACAGCGGCACACCGGAAGCAAGAGTCTGCACGGCCTGAGGAAACTGCCGTGCCCGGACGCTGCCGAAGGCGGGTTTCGTCAAAAACTGTCGGCCATCAAAGAAGACCGGCTTCCGGATATCGAACGTGTGATTGCCGGTCGTGGCAACGCGGGCCTGTGGCGTTATGCCGACGGTGCTGCTGGAAACCACTCCCGTGGCCAGCAGATCCAGACGGGCCACGCTCTGAGAGTCGACTGACTGAACTCTGATGGACGTTGTTGTGGTCTGAACGCCACGCACATCGGCTTCCAGAACCTGCGTGGCGACGTCGTCGCTTTCCACCGTCTGCCGACTGACAAAGCTGTCCAGCAGATCTGTCCTGAGAGAAATCTCAAAGTCCGCAGGATCGCTGTCCGTCACATCGGCCCGCATACCTTCGGAATAGTCAGATCCGAGCGACGGGATTGTCAGTGGCGAATCCGTTATCTGTCCACGCAGAGGCAGCGACGTTCCGACCGTCAGCCACAGGATCAGGGCGGACAGGCAGACGCCGCGTCGGTCCATGCATATTCTGAATCCACGTGGCATCTGCCGATCTCAGAAACATCGACTCACTGACGGTGAAATACTCCGATGGCATTCAAAGGCCATCCTGAGTCAGCGGAAAATTTTCCCGCCACTGCCCGGGCCTCAGGCCATCATACGCAGCAGCGATTCAGCCACCAAAGACTTTACCAGAGTCGCCTGCAGGGTCTGTCTTCAGCTTAGGTAAAGTCGTTCTGCTCAGCCACAGCATTATCAATAGACGCCGAAAATCCGTCAGAAGCGGAATCGTCGCCGAACAGCGACAGGCAATCCACCGTCGGGACGTTCAGCCTCCTTGTTCGCGAACCACCGTGACATCTGCTGCCGCGACAGCCGTTGCCGACGGTAGCCGGAAGCCGCCGTTATTCGCGTCTCGGGAAACACCGTGTTTTTTCGAACGGTCCAGCCCGACCTGCTGCGGTTCGCCGAAAACAGTCCGCTTCACGCTGATGAACCGAATCGTCCCCAGCCGTCCGACACTGACTGTCCTCTATATTTAGCCTATACGTCCGGAGTTTTTTACAGTACGGAATCGGTCTTGGTGAACGCGTCGACTTCACCTAAAAGCCGTTCTGACTGCTCTGTCGATCGTACGGCCTTCGCTGAACCATCTGTCCGGGGACGGTCGGCGGAACCTGCGGCGGCATCAGCAGGTCGGATTTGCTGCGGCCGTCGACGATGGCCCGGATCAGGTGATGATTCTGGAAAAACGTGTTCGGAAGGATTCGAACGATGGCCTGGATAGCTCTGGCTGCATCAACGGCGGCGCTGTACTGGATCTACGATGGTTACGGTCGCTTTCTGGCAGCGGCTGTTGTCTGTCAGCGTCTGTTCCAAGGTCGGAACCTCGGATCGCCGGAAGGTGGCGCGCATCGGGATTCCAATTCTGCTCAGCTGCCGGAGATCACGGTTTTGTTGACCGTCCACAACGAGCAGGCGGTGATCGCCGGACGTCTCACAAACCTGCTGCAGAGCGACTATCCGCCGGATCGTCTGCGAATTCTGGTCGCTTCAGACGGGTCCACTGACGAAACAAATCAGATTGTCCGCTCAATAAATGATCCGCGCGTGGTGCTGTTTGAAACGTCGGGGCTGGGAAAAACGGGCACTCAGAACAAGGCTCTTGATCAGGTGAATTCAGACGTCGTCGTCTTTACGGACGCTGACATTGTGTTCGACACCGGTTTTCTGAAACGCGTGGCAGAACGATTTGCCGATGAACGCGTGGGTGCCGTGGACGGTCGGCTGCTGTATGCCGCGAATCCTGCCGACCCCAACACGACCAGTCAGGGCTTCTACTGGAACTACGAAATGAAGGTGCGGCAACTGGAATCCCGGCTGGGCTGGCTGGCGGTTGTCGCCGGAGCGTCTTTTGCGGTGCGTCGCAATCTGGTGCAGCCCATGGACCCGACGATCGGCGAAGACTGTATTGTGCCGCTGGACGTGGTTCAGCAGGGTTATCTGGTCGTTCACGAACCGGAGGCGCGGGCCTTTGATGAGTTTGAGGAAGGTGCCGGAATCACCTTGCGCCGTCGAATTCGTCAGACCCTTCGAAACTGGCAGGGCACGTGGTCCCGACCGGCGCTGCTGAATCCCGTTCGCCATCCGTGGTACTCATTGGCCCTGTGGTCACACAAGCTGCTTCGATGGCTGTCGCCCGTCTTTCTGCTGGTGGCACTGTTGTCTTCGAGCTGGCTGGTGATCACGGTACCGAACTTGTTTTCCATTGCTGCCGCCGCCCCGTACTTCGCGTTGTTCGGAATGGCCGGCCTTGGCTGGCTGGCCACTTCGGTGGGACGGCGGATTCCCGGCACCGGAATGGCCTGCAGTTTTCTGCTGGCCAATACGGCATTTCTGGTGGGCATCGCGCGGGCGACAGTGGGCCGCCGAGTTCATTCGTATCGAAATGCCTGAAGCTCGGCCGGTTCCGGCAGACAAGGCCGGCCTGATCGCCGGGCACCTGCGGTTCTACACGACGGGTTGACACTGCCAGTTCTGATGACCAGTTATCGCGACCATTTCTGACGACCAGTTGTCACTAACGGTTGTCGCCCGGCATCGTTGTCAGCTGCCCGATCTCAGCCTCTGAGAGGGCTTTGTCAAAGACGGCGATTTCGTCCAGTCGTCCTTCCCAGCTGGAATCGCTGTCACAGCGTCCGCCGAAGAAGCATTGTGCCGGCAGTTCTGCCGAGTCCGGAATCGACACATCGATTTCGGGCTGCGGGTTCCCGTTCAGAAACACGCGAACATTCTGTCCGTCGCGGACCAGCACGACGTGGTTCCATGTCCACCGGGCCACCTCGGTGGTCCCGACGGCGGGGGCATGTTCTGAGCCGGTGCCGAACTGATAGACCAGGCGGCCGGGTGATGTTTCGGTACCGCCGATTCCCAGATGTTCAGAACGGGTGCTCAGGCCGTGATCGTGACCTCGGGAAAACATCCAGCCGCTGACGGGACGGGCATCGGCGGGCATACCGTTCCAGATCCACATTGAGATCGAGTAGCGATTCTTCAGCATCGGCAGCTGAGCGCTGATGCGATCGCCGGCAAAGTGGACACAGCGGTTGGATTCGCCGTCGGTGCAGAAGGCATCTGAGTGCGGTCCGTCCAGAAAATAGGCCACCGCCGGTTCGAAGGTGGCGTGATTTCCGTGTCCTGAAGAATCGGTCACCCAGGGACCAGAAAATTCGTTCAGTCTGAACCATGCGGTCGGGTTCAGCTGCTGGACCGCGTGTGCCGCGGGGCCGCGACTCTGTTGATAGACGCGTCGAGGTTTCTCGGCCGTGTTTTCCAGCAGCTGCAGGGCTGCTTCCGTGATTTTTGGTTCGGCCTGAACTTCAAGGCCGGCGGATCTGGCCGGCCATGTGTTGTAGCCACCGAGCAGATGCTGTTCGGGCGGCGGGATATAGCCGTCACCACCGTTGGCCAGTTCGATAACCATCGTCTTCGCCAGCGGACTCTGGTGTTTGATCTTCAGCCCCGTCAGCGCGTAGGTTTCGTTGGGCGTGGTGGCGATCGCGATGTCACCGATCCGCAGCCCCTGCACCACAATCTCGGTGGACTGCAGTTCGTACAGCAGAACCTGTTCCCGTGCGTAGACTTCCGGCTGAGTCTTCGGCAGTCGGTCGCCCATTTCGGCCATGACGCGCTGAGCCCAGTCCAGCCGTTCGCGATCGGGAACGCGGTAATTCAGCACCATCCGGCGTTCGTCCATCGCCAGATCGGCGTCATCCTGATACTGGATCTTCTGATAGGCTCGCAGAGCGACCTTCAGCAGTTCCTTCGAATAGGTCTCGATATCGCCGAAGGGATCCTGTTCTTCCGGCGGCTTTTTGTAGTCTCGTCGCCAGATGTCACCGCTGCAGCCGTGCGACATCATGCCGACAAAAGGCGGGGCCTGATCATCAGAATGTCCCAGCTGCTCCTGCAGACCGTTGCTGAACAGACCAAAGTAGTCGGCGGCCAGCGGCTTCTGTCCGGAAAAATAATGCATCGAAAAATTGGCCAGCACGGCGATCGGACGTCCGTCAAGGGCCTGAAACGAAATCAGCGACAGATCCGGATCTTCGGGCCCGGATTCGCCCGTCACGTCGTTCCAGTTCCGGCCGGAGTGCATGTTGGCTCGCACCGTCATATTGCCGAACGGATCCTCCGCAAGGCGGTCCGGACGGCGGATCCAGCGTCGCAGCGCCGTGAATTCTGCCGCTTCTTCCACGGCCCAGCCCGCCCGGGCCGGTTCCAGATTTTTTTCGGCCCTGACCAGCGCCTCGACAATTCCCGCCCGCAGCACCGGCAGATAGTCCGAGTCGGCATCTGTCCCCAACGCTCCCATGGATGACGGAGCGGTGTGCGTGTGCGTCGCCGAAATCAGAATACGGTCCGGCTTCAGCTGTGTCTGACCGGCCGCCAGCTGCTTGGCTTCGTCCAGCAGCGGACGCGGCATCATACAGCTGTCGACCACGACAATACCGATTCTTTCGTTGCCATCTGCCAGCACAATCGCGCGGGCATTGATTCTCGTATTCACGGAATCAGCCGTGCGTGACGTCATGCCGCCGTTCACCAGCACGGGAAATTTTGACGGAGTCACGTCGACAACGGCGGCGCCAGCCTGAAGTTCAGCAAAAGCCGAGTTCGGCAGGGCAAAACACAGGGCGGTCGCAAACAGCAGATGAGTTCCGGCTTTCATCAGCAAGATACCTCAGGGGGGGGAGGATGGATAACTGGGCGAATTGACCAGCAGGCGGGTGCTCATTTCTACGGCAGCAGAATGTTCCAGTCAAACGATGTGACGGTCTCTTCGAAATGCCTGACCAGCCGCCGCCTGATTCAGCGCTGTTAATGCGACTGCCGCGGTCGAGATGGCGACACCGGGCCGCCGGGTTCGTTACACTGCCGCCGCCCCACGACAGACTGTGTGGGCGCAGGTTTCGGCGGAAATTCCCGGCCGGGATCATCCGGCGCGATCCTCTTCAGCACACATTGACATCCCGTGACCATGACCACGCTTCCTCAGGAATTACTGCAGAAACACTTCGGCTTCGACACGTTTCGCGGTCCCCAGCAGCAGATTATTGAACATGTGCTGAACGATCGACACGCGCTGGTGATCATGCCCACCGGCATGGGAAAGTCATTGTGCTACCAGATTCCGGCACTGGCCATCGCGGCCCGCGACCAGTTGTCCGAAAAGCCGCCCATCTGCCTGATTCTGTCACCGCTGATTGCTCTGATGAAAGACCAGGTGGATGCCCTGCAGGCGCGAGGCATCAAGGCGACCTTTATCAATTCATCCCTGCGAAAGCCTGAGCGTGAAGCTCGCTACCAGGCCGTGGCGGACGGCCGATACACCATTCTTTACGTCACGCCCGAACGTTTTCGGAAGGATGATTTTCTGGATGTTCTAGCCCGACGGGATGTGAAACTGCTGGCCGTGGACGAAGCCCACTGCATCAGTGAATGGGGGCACGACTTCCGTCCGGACTACACCCGGCTGCGGGAACTGCGGGAAATCATGGGCAATCCCACGACGATCGCCCTGACAGCCACCGCGACTCCGGAGGTTCAGGAGGATATTGTACGACAGCTGGGCCTGGCCCCGAATGAAGTACGCATGTTTCACGAAGGCATCGACCGTCCCAATCTGGACCTGAAGGTCGTGGATGTCTGGGATACTGACGAAAAGCTGGACTGCGTGAAAACCGTCATTGACCGGTGGCAGCAACCTGGGTCCACCGGCAGCGGCATTGTTTACTTCACGCTGATTCGCACGCTGGAGGAATTCAGCGCCCGCCTGCGACAGGATGGATACACTCACGTGTGCTACCACGGCGATCTGGACCGAAAAAGTCGCCGCAGCATTCAGGACGAGTTCATGAATGGTCGCAGTCGACTGGTGCTGGCCACCAACGCGTTTGGCATGGGGGTCGACAAGGAAGATATTCGGTTTGTGATCCACTGCGACGTACCGGGCTCAATGGAATCCTATTATCAGGAGATCGGCCGGGCCGGCCGGGACTCAGAGCCCTCAGAATGTGTGCTGTTGTACGACCAGCGAGACCTGAACACGCAGATGGAGTTTCTGCGGTGGAGCAACCCGGACGCGGATTTTTATCAGCGTGTCTACGACCACCTGCGTAATAATGCCGAGCAGATTCGGGCTTTCGGGCTGGACTGGCTGCGAGAACGATTGTGCGATCGCCAGCGGCATGATCGGCGTGTGGAAACGGCTCTGGCGATGCTGCAACGGTACGGAGTTATTGACGACGAGAACGATCTGAGCCGTGTCGAGGTCCGGCAACCACTGCCGGAAGCCCTGTCGAACGAAGAAATCCGCTCGGCCAAACTGCTGCGAGACCAGAAAAAGCTGTATGCGCTGGTTCAGTATGTGCAGTGTGAGGACAACCGGAAACGGTTTATTCACGAGTATTTCGGGCTGCCATTTCCCGACTGACGAAGGCCGCGGCGACGGCCCGCCCCCCCAAACAGCCACCGCCGCCGATAATCGCCCCCGGGAGATGCCGGCCACGGGGAGATAGTGGCTGCCGAGACTGGCGATTCGGACGGAAATCCGAATACTGGTCGGTGCTGCACCAACGCTGGTGTCAGCCACTGGACCGCCGCCGGAATTCAGGAAACAGACCAATGCCACATCCGCAGAAATATTCGCGTCGAGGAATCCTGGCAGCCTCTGCAGCCGCCACTGCCGCCGGACTGACCGTACCGGCATCAGCCGTACCAGCATCGGCCGCTCAGGTAGAACGCAGTGCCGTGGCCGCGGACTTCCGGATCTCGCGGAAACGCATCCGGCAGTCGGTGATGGGCTGGTGTTTCAAGCCGATGCCGGTTCCGGAACTGATTCGTCACTGTGCCGCGATCGGGCTGGAAGCGATTGAGGGCGTGGATCCGAAGTTTTATCCGGAAGCAAAGCGGCAGGGGCTGAAGATCTCTCTGGTCAGCAGTCACGGCTTTGCCACCGGTCCGGTAGATCGAGCCAACCACGCGATGTGCATTGAGAAGCTGAAGTCGTCGATTGATACCGCTGTTGAATTCGGAGCACCCAGCGTGATCACCTTCACGGGCATGTCTGTGAAGGGCATGTCCGATGCCACGGCCGAGCAGAACTGTCTGGACTGCTGGAAACAGGTCATTGACTATGCGGAAGAGAAACAGATCACGCTGGTGCTGGAACATCTGAATTCACGGGACGACAGCCACCCGATGAAGGGGCATCCCGGATATTTCGGCGATGACGTGGAACGCTGCATCGACCTTGTTAAACGCATGAATTCTGAACGGTTCCGGCTGCTGTTTGACATCTACCACGTGCAGATCATGAACGGTGACGTCATCCGTCGGATTCAGACGTACCATCCCCTGATCGGCCACTATCACACCGCCGGAAATCCGGGTCGCTGCGAACTGGATGAGATGCAGGAGATCAACTATCCGGCCGTCATGCACGCCATTCTGAAGACAGGCTACAACCTGTTTGTGGCTCAGGAATTCATTCCGACCTGGGACGATCCGGTGCTCGCGCTGCGGCATGCGGCCATGGTGTGCGATGTGTGACACGTCCGTGTGACGCAGCGTCCCGAGGCAGCGTCGGCGAAACCCTGCCGATGCTCGTTTCCTGCAGAATGTGCAACTGCGAAGTCTGATCGGCGGGCCGAAAATCGTCACTCAGCCGCTTTCTGCCGGGACGGGAATAACCGAGCGGTTGAATCTGCCGAACACATGCTCCCGTATGGAAAAGCGGAAAAATGTGTGTTCCATCCCTCTTGCTCCCCTTTTTGGGCTCCAGTATCACCCGCTTTCACGAGACCGGCGACTGGTTTCCGGGCGAGCTCTTCGGGGGCGACCGCAGTTCAACGTTTCGTGATGGCAATGGATAACCCGGAAACGGGCCGTCGCCGGAAACCCCGGCCAGGCATGGACGCCTGGATGGGATTCTTCTGGCAGCATCTGCGGGAATCACGGCAGTTCACTGCAGTGATTGGGTGCTGTCCGGAACCGTTACATCAAAATCATCAGGGAGCTTTTCGACCGCGCTTCTGATCCGGCTGATCGGCTGCACCACACTCCGTCACGACACGTTCTTCAGGCATCTTCGCGGGATGATGCCTGAGAACCCGAATTCTTCGTGCGATGGTCTGTTTGTACCGATATGGCTGGATTTGACAGTGTGCCGAGTCCGATGTGTTGCGATACAGCACATCATCCGTACTCGGTACGTTGCGGTTCGTCATGGAGGATTGAATGGCTACCAAGATCAGTGAAGAGATCGCAGACGTGTGGTTGGAGTTCAAGAAGGATCAATCCAATCAGACGCTGCGGAATAAGCTGATGGAACGGTATCTGCCACTGGTCAGATACAACGCAGAGCGTGTCTGGGCAAAACTGCCCGAAGGTGTCGATCTGAATGATCTGATGTCAGCCGGAGTCTTCGGACTGATGGATGCCATCGAAGCATTCGATCTGGAACGCGGCGTCAAGTTCGAAACCTACTGCGTGCCCCGTATTCGAGGCGCAATGCTGGACGAACTGCGAACCATGGACTGGGTGCCCCGTCTGGTCCGCAGCAAAGCCAGCAAGATGGAAGCCGCGAGGAAAGCCGTGGTGGCCAAGACCGGCCGCCCGCCCACCGAAGCGGAACTCGCCAACGAGATGGGGCTGTCCATCCAGGAATTCGAAAAACACCGTGCTGAGGCGTCCGCCATCAACCTGGTGAGTCTGAACAAGAAGTGGTACGAAACCGACAGCTACAAGGATGTGCGGGAAGTCGACGTCCTGCAGGATGCCAAGGGCGAAGATCCCACCGATGGCATTCAAAAGCTGGACGTGATGAAGATTGTGACCAAGGGGCTGAACCGCAACGAGCGTCTGATCATCATCCTGTACTACTACGAAGAACTCACCATGAAGGAAATCGGCATGACGCTGGGGCTCTCTGAGTCGCGTGTCAGCCAGATGCATTCCAGCATCGTGAACCGGCTGAAGGAACAACTGAACGGTCGTCGACCCGAATTCAGCTGATCGCTTCACTTTTCCCTGCACCCCTTTAAACTCATGAATGCCCGGCGACTCCGCCGGGCTTTTCCATGCGCCGAACTTCCGGCAGCCTGTGAAATACCTCCCGTTTTTCGACAGGGACAGTATGTTCGATATTATCATTCGCGGCGGTACGGTGATTGACGGGACCGGCCGACCTCGGTTCACCGCCGATCTTGGTATTCAGGGCGATCGGATCAACGCGATCGGCGATCTTTCCGCGGCACAGGCGCCGAAGCAGATTGACGCCGGCGGCAGCGTAGTGACGCCCGGATTCATTGATGTGCATACCCACTGCGACGGCTGGATGCTGAAACAGCCGCTGCAGGCACCCCGAACCCTGCAGGGAATCACCACGGAGGTGCTGCTGCTGGACGGCATCGGCTACGCTCCTGTGAACGAACAAACGTGGCGGGAATGGTTTTTTTACCTGCGGTCCCTGGACGGATTGCGGCTGGATGAATATCGCGACTGGAAGTCGCTGGACGATTTCATGCAGTGCCTGTCCGGACACACCGTCCAGAACGCAGTCCTGCATGTGCCCTATGCCAACGTGCGTTCACTGGCCTGCGGATTTGGTTCCCGTGCTCCGGATGCGGAACAGTCAGGACAGATCGAAGCGGAAATTCATCGCGGCATGGAGGCCGGCGCCGTCGGCCTGTCTTCGGGCCTGGATTACATCGTGCAGTGCTTCGCGTCGACCGAGGAACTGATCGCGGCCTGTCGCGTGGTGGCACAGTACGATGGACTGTATGCCACTCATATCCGCTACAAGCTGGGCATGATTCCCGCTCTGAATGAAGCGCTGCAGATCGCGCGAGAATCCGGGGCTGCGCTGCACATTTCTCACCTGAAAGCGCCCCGAGGTTCCGGCGTCGATGAGATTCTGGCATGGCTTGAGCAGGCTCGTCAGCAGGTGCCGCTCAGCTTTGACGTGTACCCGTACATGCCCGGATCAACCATGCTGAATTTTCTGCTGCCGTACGAAGTCTGGGAAGACGGCCCGCTGGCTGCCATGGCCAGACTGCAGGATCCCGGAATCCGCCGCCGCTTCCGCGATAACCTGCAGAATTACAAGCTGCCGCTGGATGGTATTCGTATCGCCTGGCTGCCCGGCCGCGAAAATCATCACGTGCAGGGGATGCTGCTGGCAGATTATGTTCAGAGCACCGGGCTGCCGCCGGAAGACGCACTGCTGAATCTGCTGATCGAAGAACGGCTGGCCGTGCTGTGTGTGTATCTGGACGGTGACGATCGACTGATCGATCCGTTTCTGCAGCACGATCTGTACATGTTCGGCAGCGACGGCATTATGGCCGATGGCGGGCTGATTCACCCGCGGCACTTCGGCTCAGCGGCCCGCATCCTGGGTCCCTGTGTCCGTGATTATGCCCTGTTTTCTCTCGAAGATGCCGTTCGCAGACTCACCAGCTTTCCCGCTCAGAAGTTCGGACTGCGGGACCGGGGTGTGCTGCGCGAAAACGCCTTCGCCGACGTCGCTGTGTTCGCTCCTGAAACAATTCAGGACATGGCCACCTACGACAATCCGCAACAACCCGCCACCGGCGTCAGCGATGTGCTGGTCAATGGACGCCCGATCGTCCGTCACGGAGCCGCCATCGAATTCGGCGACGACGAATCACGCCCCGGACAATGCCTGCGATTCAACCAGTCGTGAACCAGTCCCCTGCCTGCGCCTTCCCGTGGCGCGGTGCTGCATCACCGTAGCTGGGGCTTCCAGCCTTGTCGTTACCCACAACTTCGGGGGTCAACACCGGTCGTTATCAGAGAACTCAAGAGTGAGCCGAGTGCCGTAAGGCACCGGGCCGCTCACCGGCTGGCTTCCGGGTGTGACGTTGAAATCCATGGAATCGTCGCGCCCGGGGCCCGGCCGCTGACGCGTCGCGGCTCACAAGGCAAAACGCACCTGGCCGCACGACTGTGAGCCGAGTGCCGTAAGGCACCGGGCCGCTGACCGGCTGGCTTCCGGGTGTGACGTTGAAATCCGTGGAATCGTCGCGCCCGGGGCCCGGCCGCTGACGCGTCGCGGCTCACAAGGCAAAACG
>JAVKCM010000104.1:0-3428 GCA_040222735.1 Fuerstiella sp.
GTAGGACTGTCCGGAAAACTGGTCTGTGCCGCACAGGAACGCCCGCCGAACACACCGCTGGCTGGCATGTACCACCTGAATTTCGTCGGGATTCAGATACTCACCACGAGCAAGCCTGGGCATGACGATTCTCCTCACAGGAGCAATGTTCAATTACGCACCTAAGTGTGTATTTGAATGCAATTTAAGGGGCGTGGGTGTGTGCTGCAAGCGGAATGTGTCAAAATTTTCCAATCGCTGCCTGTCCCCGTAGTTGACCGTAGTTTATCTCGTGCGAAGGTCGTCCACGGTGGAAACGGCCCGGTGCCTGACGGCACTCGGCTCACGGTTGGGGGCTGCTGAACGCTTGTCGGCTTTCATGTTCCCTGTTGGGACTAGTGCCTGTGCCCTTAGGGATTTCCGTGGGGAATTTGCTGAGTGTGCCGCCAAAAGGGGACACAAACCCGACTGCACCCATGCGCCTGTCCCGCTAATCGATGCCTGTCCCCTTAGTTGGGAATCGTGGTGTCTATGCCTGTCCCTTTATTGGCTATCGTCCCTTTATTGGCTATCCCCCGTCAGGACGCAGGGCGATCTCTGCGGCGATAGTCGAGCAGTTCATAGCTGCCGCGATCTTCGCGCGAGACCACCTGCCACAGATCTTCGGGGATCTCCGGGAACAGCGTGTCCCCTTCGAAGTCACCGGGAATATAACTCAGCAGCATTCGATCCGCCCGCGTGATGGCCATGGCGTAGATCGAGGCACCTCCGGCCACAAACACCTGGCAGCCGGTGTCTGCTGCCAGTCGGGCGGCCTCTTCGAAGCTGTTTACGCTGACCGCGCCGGTGAAATCTTCGTTGCTTCGCGTTACCACAAAACAGTGTCGGCAGGTCAGACTCGGGCCGAAAATTTCGAACGACTTTCGTCCGATGATCAGGGCCTGGTCGCGGGTCGTGTCCAGAAAGTGTTGGTATTCTTCCGGCACTTCCCACGGCATCCCGTTGCCGCTACCGATGACGCGATTTGAACTCAGGGCAGAGATAATAATCATTGGCCTCAGGATTTCCGTACTTCGTCGGCAGCCGGTGCGGTTCGCACCTGCTGACCCGGAATGCGGCCGTTGAATGGATTCGGAGCCGTATAGTCACCGGCCGCGGACTTTGTGTCCTCACCCACCGACAGTTCGTCTTTCGGCTGGACAGGAATCAATCCCGGCGATGCACGCGTGAATTCCCGCCCGTTGACCGTCAGGACCAGGTGCTTGTTGTCGATCCGCGCCTGCAGTTGAGTTTTTCCGGACACTTTCTCTGCGGCCTGCAGTCGTGTCACCTGCTGCGAGATTCTTACATCCAGAGCCGGCACGCCGTTAATGAAGTGCAGGGCGTAGCCATGTTCCCGTCCACCCTGGGCAAGGACCACTCCGTGCGGCGCATCGGCCTGCACGGTCGCGTTGATGTGGATCGTGCGGCCGGCAATCTGCGGAGTCGGCTGCTGTCGGGCCAGTCGTCGCTGCTTTCCAACGGCTTCAGGATAGCCGGCCAGAATCTTCTTCAGCCGTGCCACGATTTCCGGGTGCTCGGCGGCCAGATTTCTGGTTTCCAGAGGATCACTGTCGTAGTCATACAGTTCGTACTCTGCGGATGCCGGCGCGTCACCGGGGTTTTTCCATTCGACCAGTCGATAGCGTTCTGTGCGGATGGCCCGGCCCAGCTTTCGCTTCGGATAGGCGTGAAAGGCATGATCGCGCACTCGTGCTGCAGAATCCTTCAGCACGGGCACCAGACTCACGCCGTCAATGGCCTGCGGGACGACAGGGGAGGGCAGGCCGGCCAGTTCGGCCAGCGTGGGAAAGATGTCCACGCTTTCCGCCGGTTGTTTCGTTGAGGAACCAGGTGTGATTACACCAGGCGCCACGATTGTGATTGGAATGCGATTCGCCTGTTCGTAGTTTGTGTGTTTGGTCCAGATGCCAAGATCACCCAGATGAAAACCGTGATCTCCCCAAAGCACAATAATCGTGTTGTCGGCCAGCTGCAGCCGGTCCACGGCGTCAAGTACCCTGCCGATCTGGGCGTCCACAAAACTGGTGCTGGCATAATAGCCGTGAATCAGCTGCCGTTTCAGGTCGGCATCCGGATGGCCGTCTTCCGGGACTGGTTTGTAGTTGGTGATTTCGCCGCCGCGTTTGCCGGCCACGGCCGGCGCGTTCATCGGGAATTCTTCGAACGTCGGCATCGGCAGCGCGGCGGGGTCGTACAGGTCCCAGTATTTCTGAGGAGCGCTGAATGGCAGGTGAGGTCGGGCGAAACCGGCGGTGATGAAGAACGGCGTTCCGTCCTGCTGTCGACGCAGCTTTGCGGCCTGCAAACGCCGGACAGTTTCGGCGGCCACTCGGCCGTCTGCGTAGGCCGTGTCGTCGACGTCAGGAGATTCAAACGCGGCTCCGCGTGGCAGCGATCGGATCTCGCCCAGTTTCTGATTTGTGAAATAGGCCTCCTCACGCGTCAGCTGCCCGCCGTCGGTGCTGGCGGGATCGACGTATTCGATCACCTTGTCATGGAAGTGCGGCACACTGAAGGATTGTGGATCCCCATGATTGCCGTGTCCGATGTGAAACACCTTGCCCAGAGATTCAGTGCGATAACCGTGCTTCGCAAAATACTGAGGCATCGTGACCGCGTCAGGAAGCATGTCCCGCAGCTGACTGCCGAGTCCATATAGTCCGGTTGAAGTCGAGTGGGCACCCAGCATCAGCGTGAACCGCGACGGTGCACAGACGGCCTGATTGCAGAAGGCCAGGTCGAAACGCATGCCACGGGCCGTGAGTCGATCGATCTGCGGCGTCTGAGCCACCGGGTCACCATAGCATCCGATCGCCGGTTTCAGATCGTCAACCAGAAGCAGCAGAACGTTGGGCACGTCGTCTGCTGTGGCGACCGAAACAATGGACGTGGCGGCAACAGAAAGAATCGCGGCGCAGCTGATTCGATACATAGGTGCGTGATTTTGTGTCGAGAGTCGCACGGGCGGATTCCGGACGGAACGGTGAAGAAGACGATCGTCCGGCACGCCTCCAGCGTACCCGCTGCAACTCTCAACGTCGACTCACCATCCCTTGCTGCAGAGATGTTGAGACCGTTGTCGAGTTTCTAAAGGCGTGCTGAAAACAATGGCACCCTTCCGTGGTAACAGTTAGCTGCCTGGAACCAATGATGTGCGTTGATCCCGTGAGCCGCGGCGCGTCAGCGCCGGGCCCGTTGCCGCGGCTCACATCCTGCGAGTGTATCGAAACAGTGTATCGCAACAGAGGGTGCATCCGTTCATTGGGACGATTGCCTACAGGACGAGGTTTTTCCAGATTGAATGCCAGTTGTTGTTGATGTTATGAGCTCGCAGGGCGGTGATGGCGGAAGCCCCGGAGGGTGACCAGTGCATGCCGGGACCTTTC
>JAVKCM010000105.1:0-6612 GCA_040222735.1 Fuerstiella sp.
TGGACCGAAGGTCTCCCGTTCGTCATCACGCCAATGCGTGGGGCGGTCGGGAGACCGCCCCACAACGAGCGTGGGGGGGCGGTCGGGAGACCGCCCCACAACGACGGAGACCGCCCCACAGCGAGTCTCACATCCGGACGGCCTGCCATGACTGGGCAATTTTCCCCAGCGCTCGCAGCGCAGATATGACCGAAGATGTCGCCGGATGGCATGGTTTACCACACCGTGATTTACCGTGTGGTAAAGTGGGAAGTCTGCACAGGGTTTGTTTCTATTTCCGCTTCTGTCGGTCGATGCCCCCGGGTTTTTGTGTGCTGGTTGAACCGATTCTGACGACTTTCCGATAGTCAGTAGTCCATGGATTCCTCCCGCACAAACCGATGCGTCCGATGCCAACAGAACGACTGAATACGAATTCGCCGCCTCGGCGTTCGGATACATTCGCGGCGCGATGCGGAGTCGGGTCTGGAGTTCGATTTCGACTGGGGCTGGTTCTGGCCTGCGGAATCCTTGTGGCCGCCGTATGCAGAACTGACGACCGTGCCAGACTGTCTGCCGCATCAGAGCCTGCTAAGTCAAACGACGCCGTGATCCGATTGAACGCACCCGATTTTGGCGGCGCTGCCGGACAACCGCCGTCTACTGACCGCCCCATGCCCGGCATACAGATAGTGCCCAGACGGTCCGGTCCGCTGCCGGATGGACCGATCATCCAGTCACAGCAGGCCGTGTCACGCGATCGTGAGGAGCGGAACTATCAGCGCTGGCAGCCACCGGTCGGAACGACCGGCGCCTTTGTCTCACACCCCCACCCGGCAAATCAGCCGGAAGAAAAACCGGTCTACGTCCTTCCCGAAGGCAATGAGACAGCAACACCGGTCGACCGCACCGCTGATTCCTCGGCGGACACCGAAATCAAATCATCTTCCAGCGCAGCGGCCAGTGCCGAAAACACCGCTCCGCAGAAGACCGCAGACATCACGATGCCCGGCTGGAGCCAGTTGCCGAAAGATCACGAGTCAACACCGGCTGAGACAGAACAGAAGTTCCAACACCTGCCGAACCGGAACTGGAGTCAGCTGCCGTCGACGAACACGACCGGCGCTGACAACATGCCCCGTGCCGACAACTCACCCCGTGTGAACAACGCGCCCCGTGGCGAAAACTCGACCGGTATCGACAACATACGTCGTGGTAACAACGCGGCCGCAGGCAGCCAATCTAAGTTTCAGCATCCGTCCTCATCTGCCGCTGCTGGTACCACGCCACCGACGGCGCTGATGCAGCCCGGACCGGCGGCCGGGCACACCGTCGAACAACCTTTCAGCAACAGACCGCAACCGACGCTGTATGCCCAGCCGCCGGTCCCCGGTGTGCCGATGCAGGTACCGTCGGATCGTGGCCAGGGCTCGGTGGTGATTCCGAATCAGTCATCAGGCCACGGAAATGGCCGGTATATTCCGCAGCCGGATCCGGTGTACTCGGCCCCGAACATGCCTCAGCCTCCCGTGGTGGTCCCAACGCTGCCTCCGCAGACCCACGCGCCAAACGGGCCGCCGATCATTTCAGGTGCACCTCAGGGACAACACACAGCAGAGCCGCTGATGCAGCAGGCGCCGGCGAGATCTGATGTCGCGAACGAGCCGATTTATCAGGGGCATTCGGTGGTTCCGCCCGGCTCTGGCGGAACATTTCCGGGGGGCCATTCGGTCTTTGCGCCGGCTCCGGGAACATCCGGGTTTCGGGCCACGGTTGAACACGACGCTGCCCGATGGATGTCGCCCTACAACCTTCGAGCCGACCAGTCAGCCGGGCAGTCCGCAACACCGGTCGTGATTCCGGACCTGAGTCCGCTGCCCCCGGGGTTTACGCCCTGGTGGGACGCGACCGTTCGACAGGGCGTGGGCCTGGCCCCGGCGTCGATTCCCGTCGACGTCAGCGGGCTGTTGCAGGATGCACTGCGTTACTCGCCGCAGGTTATTGCCATTCAGGCTGAACCCGAAGTGCAGTATCGCGTGATCACTCAGGAAGCGGCCCGGTTTGACTGGAGCGTATTTCTGGAAACCACCTACGACGATCTGAATGACCCGGTCGGCAATGAGCTGACCACGGGTAACGGAGACGACCGATTAATGGTTCGCAAGGTACTTGCCGAGGGCGGTATCCGTCGGAAAAACCTGTACGGCGGTGAGTTTCGTCTGGCACAGCGACTGGGGCATGAAAACCAGAACTCGCGGTTCTTCATCCCCAACAACCAGGGATCGACCCGTCTGGAACTCAGTTACCGACAACCTCTGCTGGACGGTGCCGGACGCTGTTACAACGAAAGCGAAATCATTCTGGCCCGGATTCAGGCCAATTCTTCCGAAGATGAAGTGGTCGACGCGCTTCAGAGTCACCTGATTGAAGTCACCAAAGCGTACTGGGCGTTGTATCGTGCGCGGGCCGAGTTCTTTCAGCGACAGAAGCTGCTGTCATCAGCACAGCACGTCCTGACCCGGCTGGAAGGCCGCAGTCAGGTGGACACGATTCCCCGGCAGGTGCTGCGAGCCCAGGCGGCGGTGGCTCGGGCACAGACAAGAATTCAGCGAACACTGGCGCGGGTCCGGGACGCCGAGGCACAGCTGCGGCTGCTGGTCAATTCACCGTCGATGCTGAACGGTGGACCGATTGAACTGACACCGATTGAACCACCGAGCACCGTGACGGAATCGGCCGACCTGAGAAGCGTGCTGCAGACAGCACTGATCAACCGCCCCGATATTTCAGAGGCAATTCGCCGGATGCGCGCCGCCAGCGTACGCCTTGGTGTCAGTAAGACGGAACTGTTGCCTCGACTGGATTTTCTGGTCGAAACATACGTGGCGGATCTGGCCGGAAATTCAAATGTGCGTCAGGCTCTGCGAGGACAGTTTGTGGACAACCGCCCCGGTTACACAGTCGGTCTGGAATTCGAGTTCCCGCTCGAAAATCGCGCTGCCCGGGCCAAGCTGGAGCAGCGGCAGTGGGAACTGAAACGTTCCATTAACGTCTTCCGAGCGACCGTGGAAAAGTCGCTGACCGATGTTGAAATTGCCAACCGGGAAGTGGCCACGGCGTATTCAGAAGTATTGAGTCGCTATCAATCGATGTCAGCCGCCGAAAATGAATCGCGATATCTGCAGGATCGGTTCGAGGTCCTGCCGGCAGCCGAGGATTCTGCCGTGCTGCTGCTGGAAGATCTGCTCGATTCGTTCGAACGACTGGCAGACGAAGAATCAGCCTTCGTCCAGGCTCATGTCGACCATGCGGTCGCCATCGTGAAGCTGAAACAGGAACTGGGAATTCTGCTGCGTTCACGTCACGCTCGCCCGGCCGTGGAATCTGCCGACCAACAGTGGATCGATCATCGGCTGGAATCGGCCTTTGATATTCCGTCGGAATCCGGCGACAACCGGACCGACACCGCGATCGTGGAGACCGGACAACCGCCATCCGGCGCCCATGCACCTTCACCTCGGCCGGCTGCGGCGGACCCGGCTGCGGCGGACGCGACCGGGGCTCCGATTCCGGCCACGCCGACCGCCTGGTCGCGTGCAAGGGGCCGTGCCGGCGGTCATTCGAATCCGTGACCATCGTTCTCGAAGGCACCAGCACATGTCAGTCGTCTCTTCATCCCGCCGCCAGAGTCGGCACAGGCGATCGGGCAGTGTCAGAGATGCCGCGTCACTGATACCGCATATTCGGCACCTGGCAGATTCGCTGTCACAGTGCGATCAGCACGAACTGCTGGCGGAAACCGAAAGCGTACGTCAGGAGCTGGTTCGTGGAGCCGATGTTCGCTCTCCGGAGGTCGTAGTGGCGGGACTTTCGCTGGCCGCGGAAGCTCTGCGTCGCAGCGACGGAATCAGCCTTTACGACGTCCAGCTGCTGGCGGCCGTTCACCTGACGCAGGGCCGCATCGCTCAGATGCAGACGGGCGAAGGCAAGACCTTCGTCGCGATTGCTGCCGCCGCTCATTTCGCCTTGACTGGCCGTGGTGTGCATGTGATGACACCCAACAGTTATCTGGCAGAACGTGACAGCCAGGCCGCTCGAAACATACTGACCACGATGGGCCTGACCGTGGGCATGACGCCGGAACGCGGCCAGCCCCGCGAAAAGCGCGCGGCCTATGACTGCGACATCACCTATGGTACGGGCCACGAATTCGGCTTTGACTACCTGCGCGATCAGCTGACACTAAGAAAGGAAGCCCGGGACGTTCTGGGCACCCGACTGCTTCAGAATCTGCGCACAGCGCAGGCGTCTGTTCGATCGACCATGCAGCGCGGTCTGCTGTATGCCGTTGTGGACGAAGCTGACAGCGTGATGTTTGACGATGCCGTCTCACCACTGGTGCTGAGCATGGCGGTCGGCGGAACCGCGCCGGATCTGGACGCTCATCTGCTGGCCCATGAATTGGCCGAACGATTTCGGCGTGACAAAGAGTTTCGCTTTGAGGATGCCACCGGCCGGATTTCCCTCACCACACAGGGCATGGATCGCTGTTACGAGGACGACGTGCCGGTACCGGCGTCTGTTCTGATGCGGCCGTGGACAACCTATGTGGAACAGGCCCTGCGGGCCAGACATCTGCTGCGCCGTGATGTTCACTATGTGCTGGCGGAAGATGAAGTAAGGATCGTTGATCAGACCACAGGACGCATCTTCGAGGATCGTTCATGGCAGGACGGACTGCATCAGGCGATCGAAGTGAAGGAAGGCCTGACGGTGACTCCGGAGAAGGTATCGCTGGCTCAGATCACGCGTCAGCGATTCTTCCGTCTCTACGAAAATCTTTGCGGCATGACGGGCACGGCTGTGGGCTGTGAAGCGGAATTCAATCATGTTTACAGGTGTCAGGTCGCCGATATCCCACTGCACCGTGCATCGGCCCGCACCCTGTTGCCGACTCGTTTCTTCAGCACGCGAGAGGCGAAGCTGGACACGATCGCCGCTGATACCGTTCTGATTCACGACAGCGGTCAGCCGGTCCTGATCGGAACCCAGTCGATTATCGACAGTCAGGCCATCGCCACACGACTTCAGTCACTGAACCTGCCGTTCGAAGTGCTGAACGGTCTGCAGACGGCCGAAGAGGCGGAAATCGTTGCGGGCGCCGGAAGGATGTCGGCGGTCACAATCGCGACCAATCTGGCTGGCCGGGGCACCGACATCGCCGTTCCCCCGGAAGCACAGGCTTTGGGCGGACTGCACGTGATGGTGGCCGAATGCCAGCTGTCCAGCCGCATGGACCGACAGTTGATTGGCCGTTGTGCACGTCAGGGTGTACCCGGATCAGCTCGGATGTACGTCTCCGGAGAAGACGATCTGATCGTGCGTTTTGGACGCTGGCTGGCGGATGCCATTCGACGCGACGCTGATGCCGATGGCGAAGCCTCGGCAGACTTCACAAAGCCCCTGACCCGACTTCAGAAGGCGGCCGAAAAGCAGCAGTTTCTGGCACGGGCCGAACTGCTTCGTCAGGATATCGCCCGCGATAATCTGTTCCGACAGAATTAAGGGCCGTACTGACACCAGGAATGTGCAGATCTCTGAAAGCCACCGGAACCTCAGAGGCCGTACTCCCCCCGCGCGAGCGTGTTACCAGATCGCTGAAACTCACAGGACGTCGTGCGCGCATGTGGTTCAGTCTGCAGCCAGCGATACGCGTCTGATTTCTGAATCGTTGCGAATGATCACGTGACGGTTTGCGTACTCCGGCTGGACCCAGTTGACCAGAGCGTCTGGGAAACGTCGCGGACCGTAGCCGGACTGAGTATCAGGGTCGATCAGACCGGTACGATCAATAACCTGGGGGCCTTCGGGTGTGAACTTCACGATCAGCAGTTCTCCCAGATCATTGTTCACAAACCAGCGGTCATCGTTTTTGCCCAGAACATGGATCCCCAGCGCCCCTGCCGCGTCAGATCGGTTCTCTCCCACACGCGTTCTCCGTTACTCAGACGCAGCCCCCGCAGTTCCCCGTAGCTGCAGGTGCCGTAGAAATGATCTGTGTCGACGATGGGAGTGGTGATGACGGCGTGCAGGCTTTTGGTCTGATGCGGTCGTTCGCCGGTACCGCCAATCTTCCAGATAACGTCTGCCCTGCCCCTGCCGACTTCGACCAGCATTGACCCGTCATAAATGCGTCGACCACTCGTGCTTCCACAGCACGTCGCCGGTGTCTTCATCCAGACACAGCAGACGCTCAACCGCTTCCAGCGTGGTGGTATCCGGCTTCGGCAGATAGTCGGGAACAAACACAAGTCCCGCTGACACCACGGGCCCCGCGTACCCGGAACCGATCGCGACCTTCCAGACAGGCTTCAGACCATCGTCCGGAAACTGGCTGAGGATCCCGGTTTCGTGCCATGTACCACGACGGTCATTGCAACACATTCCAGCGCCGAACCACGAGCGATGCCCGGAAAACGACTGCGATCATTGAGGCTTCGTTTCCCATTGCCTTCGTTGTGAGCGGGTCTCCCGTTGTGGGCGGTTGCTCCGAGCCGTCCACTCCACAGTTGTAGCGACGCGGATGGGGAGACCTTCGGTCGGGCGTGTGGGGGGGGCAGGGGAAACCCCCCC
>JAVKCM010000106.1:0-19732 GCA_040222735.1 Fuerstiella sp.
GAAACCAGCAATTTCACGAGTGCTCAGCAACGTCTGGCCGATCTTCTGAAGGCCGCCGAATTCAAAACCCCGGACGCCGCAGACAACGCCTGCGAGCATGGTCCAACGGCTGGCTGGCTCCGGTGCAGCTGGAGCCCAGGCGGCAGCAGGTGCGGAAGAAGTCAACGTCGCGTCGGGCGAGCACCAAAGGTTTTCTGTCGATGACGCTGGCGGAATACCTGCAGCTGCTGGACTGGACGGGCCGCCAGCTGCGGCGGGACGGGAATTCCGGCAGCATCCCGGCTGACCTGAAGCCGCTGTTCGACCGCGTGGGTATCTCGCCTGAGATCTGGGTGGACTGCGTGCGTCGCTTCGGCAAGTGGCATGCCTCGGGAGTGGGCCGGCCGGAGTCGTTGAAGCGTCAGGCCGAACGCACCGGCTGCAACAGATCGCTCAACACCAGCCTGAGTCGCCAGGTATTTGCGTAGACGCAAAGGCGTGAAACGTCACCGCCCGGGTTTGAGACTAAGGCAGAGGGCGCTACGCGCCGGGCTCTGACGTAGAGTGAACAGGGCCGCCCGCTGATACGCGATGTCGCGTGATGGCGACCTGCTCATGGTGTGCCGGCGCGAAGGCCAATGAGCGGCGATACGGCGTGTCTGTAAGGTGCGTTTTGGT
Organism: Fuerstiella sp.; assembly: GCA_040222735.1. Classification (GTDB taxonomy): domain Bacteria; phylum Planctomycetota; class Planctomycetia; order Planctomycetales; family Planctomycetaceae; genus Fuerstiella. The sequence goes on from JAVKCM010000106.1 coordinate 658, forward strand.
GCTCCGGGTGTGTCCGGCCGTTTGTTTCGCTTGTCACGTTCGTTCGCTGCGATTTGGACTCGTTTTTTCCGATCTATGATGGATGGCACGCGTTTGCTCTCGCACGCGTTTGCTCTTCACCTGCTGCACGCCGGCCGCTGACGCAGAGCGTGTTGGGTCGCCCGCCGACACGCAATGTCGCGTGATGGCGACTTGCTCATGGTGTGCCCGGCGCGAAGGCCACTGAGCGCGATACAGGGTGTCGGTAAGGTGTGTTTTGGTACTCAGGGTGTTTCCGGCCGTTTGTTTCGCTTGTCTACGTTCGCTGCCATTTGGATTCATTCTGGAAAAGTAAAACGTTGACGCTACATGATATGTGGGTGGCACTGGTGTGCATCGACCGCGACGCACTCGGCGGCGCGTTGGGTGGCGGCGGCTGCCGACAGGCTGCCGGGGTCGCGCCAGCGATCGGAAACCGTTCTGACTGCTGTGGATCGAGTTAGGCATCGGTTGGGTTAGGCATCGGCTGGTTGAGCCAGCCCCAACACAGGTTTCCCACGGTTGCGCCACACCGGCAGCCTCCGCCAGTTTGATGCCATCCTCATTCATCGGATGCACCCTCTGCCGGCCGTTACAGCGCTGATCGGACAGGAATGTCCGATCTACGGACACCGGAACTTCTGCAGCGCTCTCTCACAACTGGCGACCGATGGTGGCAGGCTTCGCTCACTCCGTTCCCTTCTGTCGAATCCGAAACCATTCAGCCGCGTTCTGTTCTGCCGGCGGTTGCCGCGCCGTAGGGAGACATTCCTGTCCGCCGGCCGTTACAGCGCTTGATCGGACAGGAATGTCCGATCTACGGTTGTCTGAACTGCTCGCCGAATATGGAAGCACCAGTGCCACCCATTTGGAATTGACAGTCACGGTGAACCGACTGACGCAGATCGGCTAAGGACCGAGCGGAAATTAAGTTGCGTAAGCTTCCAGCTTGCGATGCAGAAAAACGCAGGCTGGAAGCCTACGCCACGTTTCGACGCGACAGCAATTTTCCGTTTGATCCTAAGACATCATCTGCTTCAGAATTCGCAGAACCTGGTCAGCGCCCGCGACAGGTGCCAGGGCCGTTGAGGCCACTCCGGATACGACTCTGGTGATGTTGTGGTCGACCTGGCCCGGCTGCCCCCAGATAGTGCCTTTCGGTGCCGTCATATACGTCGAGAACGTTCGGTGCCCGGTGCCGGGGCGTTCACCGATCACATGCAGAACGGCTCGGTGCCCCGGCAGGCCGCCGAACAAAGTTTCTCCGATTCGGTAGCCGGCACGGACCCGGCCTGAGGTGACCACGATCGTCACCGGTGAAACCGCTCGTCCCTGTTCGGCAAGGGGCCGCTGCGCAGTCGCTGCAGAAACGGCGTCAGGTGGCCGTCTTCCTGGAATTCATTGGCAGCTCCCAGAATCTGAGCGTACAGCACCGGATCATGCGTCCCGCGGAGTCGCCGGATAAAGCGGAAGACGTCTTTCTGCGGCAGCGGTCTCGGAATGGCGGGTGCCGGTGTTCCAGAGTCGGCAGCACGGGAGAACGGCGACAGAATTCCCGGTGTGACCATGATGGCGCTGCCGCTCAGTCCCTGTAGAAAAGATCGTCGAGTCACCATTCGAATCGCTCCCCTCAAAGTATGACCAGACGGTCAGGCGGCAGATTATTTCGGCTTGATAAACAGCACTTCACCGCGTTCGATCCATCCCTTTCGCAGGTCGACCCGAAACCAGCCGTCGCTGTTCTTTCTGTGGAAGCGAACGGGGGACCGCTTCCCGAATTCCTGCAGATCGTATTGTGCCCACGTACGGCCCATGTCGGGGGAATAAATAAACCCCGTGTGGTAGGGCGACGCAGGTGCGTAGTGCGCCGACAGGATCACGTTGTCCTGGATGATCATGTTCGCAGATTCGTATTCGGGGTTGAACAGCAGCGTGTGCTTTTCGGGACGAGCCAGATCGGCCGGATCGCAACGAAAGATACCGCGGTCGTGCGGCAGCGTACCGTTGTTGCCGTTGGCGTCAGCCGCCCAGTACAGCTGACCGTCGACAAAGTTGATGCCGCCGGATTTGTAGCGGGAATTGGAATTGACTGAGACCAGCACCTGCCAGTCCCAGACATCCTGTGCTGCGTCGTAGGTGCCTCGCAGCCAGTGGCATTCATGAACGTCTCCACGATCGTGGTCGCCGGTGCAGGCATAGAACGCGTTTTCCTGCGGATTCCAGGCGACGGCATGGATATGACGGCAGACAACCGGGTTGTCGGGGTTTCCCAGCAGGTCTGCGGGACCGGCACCGGGCTGTTGAAACGTCGGGCTGATTCCGAATGAATAGGCGATCTTCACGGTCTGGCCGTGGTCCGTTGAATAATAAATATTGGCCGGCACCGCGCCACCCAGCACGTTGCAGTAATTGCCCCAGACCAGCATTTCCGTTCCGTTCACATCCCACGTGTGTACGCCGTCGAGCGGATGGAAGTACCAGCCTGGCCGCTCGGGATCCAGTGGTTTGTGCGGCAGGTAATCGCTGCCGTCCGGATTCCGGACAATGATCTGTCGGTGAGTCTTCAGGTTGTCGGTACTCAGAAACAGCCGTGTGCGGGTGGCAAAGACGATATTGCCGTTCTGCAGAATGCAGCTGAACGTGATGTGACCGGCGTTCGGAAACGGAGCGCTGTGAGCCCATGTTCGACCGTTGTCCTCGGACAGATGAATATGACTATCGTCGAAGCCGAACGCCTTATTGTCGCGCTGTGAATCAATGTACGGTACGTCCGGAGCCAGTCGATACCAGAAATGCGGAGTCTCTCCGGTTTTGCCTTCGGCCGCCTTCAGCGAAGCGGGGCCGGAGGTGAACAGTCCGACGGCCGCGCCAGAGGCCGTAGCAAGGAAGCGACGTCGGGGGAGTGCAGCGGTCAGAAGGCGGGGCGTGTTCGTGTTCATAGTCGGGCTCAGAGTTTCAGGATCGTATCCACCGGGGCGTTCCGGTCACGCAAATCAGCGTATCAGAAATCAGGACCAACAACACGTCGGGGACTGTCGTCAGCTCGGATCCAGAAGAACCATATTGATCAGAACACCGCTGGCAGGCGTCACCGTTGAGGGCAGCACGGGGCCGTGTTCCCGCGGCATTACGGCTGCGTGGCGGAAGCGAAACGCGGCTCGGTGACCCCCGGCCGTCGCTGTGCAACTGACCCGGCTTTTGTGCTCTGGCAAGCAGTGGACTGGCATCGTCCGGCTGATGGCCAGGCTTTTTTGTCTGTAATAGCGGCCTGCGCGCAGGGATGCTGAAAATCGCAAGGTTGTATGTTCATCCCGTACGCAGAAGCGTATGATGGATTTTTGCAGGCGGAAGTGGAAGGTCAGGCGGTGTGTCCCCGCGTCATGGCTGGACCGTCCTGACAGGAGCGAATGAAATGTGACATGGAGTGTCGCCCAGAGCATCCAGGCTGTGACAGTGTTCTCTGGAGGTTCTCGATGAACGGCAGGCGATTTTCGGCGACACTCATCATGGTGTTGATGAGTGTGCAGGTCACTCTCGCCGAGGATGAAGAGCCTGTTCCGGTCCGGGTCGGCATTCTGCATTCACAGACCGGCACCATGGCGGTCAGCGAACAGTCGCTGGTGCACGCTATCACCATGGCCATTGATGAGATCAATCAGCGCGGCGGTGTTCTCGGACGCCCGCTTCAGCCGATCGTCGAAGACGGGGCCTCTGACTGGTCCATCTTCGCTCGCAAGGCAGAAAAACTGATCGTGACGGATCAGGTTGTTTCCGTCTTTGGCTGCTGGACATCAGCCAGTCGCAAGGCTGTGCTGCCGGTCTTTGAGAAGCATGACCATCTGCTGTGGTATCCGCTGCAGTATGAGGGCCAGGAAAGTTCGCCGAATGTGATCTATACCGGAGCGGCTCCGAACCAGCAGATCACACCGGCATTCGAATGGTGCCGGCGGGAATTCGGAACACGCATGTTTCTGGTCGGGTCGGATTACTTATTTCCGCGGACGGCCAACCACATACTCAGGCTGCGGCTGGAAGACGCGGGAGGCACCGTTGTCGGCGAGGAATACCGTCGGCTGGGCAGTCAGGACTTTGATGACATTGCTGCAAAGATCAAAGAAACCCGGCCGGATGTCGTGATGAATTCGATCAATGGCGACAGCAACCGGGCCTTTTTTCAGGCACTCAGACGGGCGGGGCTTGACCATCGTCAGGCTCCGGTCATGTCGTTCAGTATTGCCGAAGATGAGCTCAGGCACATCGGCGTCGAACTGGCGGTGGGGCATTTCGCCGCATGGAATTATTTTCAGAGCATCGACACGCCGGCCAATCGAAGATTCGTGCGGGCCTTCAGAAAACGATACGGGGCGGATCGGGTGACGGATGACCCGATTGAGGCCGCCTATTTTCAGGTTCATCTGTTTGCGAAGGCGGTGGAAAAGGCGGGCAGTGTCGACGTGCGGCATATCCGCCGGGCGGCGCGCGGGCTGATGTTCGCCGCGCCCGGCGGACTGGTACGAATTGATCCCCGGAATCAGCACACATGGAAGGTGTCGCGAATCGGAAGGATTCTGGCAAACGGTCAGTTCCGGATCCTGTGGACCAGTGAGGATCCTCTGCCGCCGCAGCCGTGGCTGCCCGTTCAGTTTCTGGCCACAGCCGATGAGCAGGGGCAGGTCATGTTTACCAGCCTCTCTGCCATGATTGATCTGGAAGTTGAACAGCCGGCGGACGCCGACCGCAAGCGGCTGTTGGGGACGATAGCTGATGTGCGCGGCTTTCTGGGAAACGTACGCACCCGGTTTCGTTCGGCCTGCCTGATGATTCAGCCAGGCAACCGGACCGACTTTGAACGCGCGTGGAAGGAGTTTGAACAGCGCTGCGACACGCTGCAGCACAGTCAGCATCAGTTCACGGAAACGCAGCGCGACGCATTTGCTCGGTTCACGACGGCACGGGAAATGTTTCAAGGCAATGCGGAGTCCATGTTCCGGGAATTGTATCGCAGGCGGAAGACAGCCAGTGAGGTGCCTAAGTGAAACTGTTTCCCCGGAGTTTTCGCGGCAGTGTCATTGTGGTGACAGCGACAGTCACCGTGATGGCTGTCGCCGCCACAGGATTCCTGCACGACCGGACGCATCGGCGCAGCAGCGAGTCTGAACTGCGTCAGCTGCTGCAGCTGTCAGCGGTTGAAAGCGCGTCACGCGTCGCCGAATGGCTGGAACGGCGGCGGCAAAGCGTGATCGGTATCGCCGACAGCGCTACGCTGATTGAAGAACTTCGACGCGTTCGACATCTGCCAGAGCAGGACGACGAATATTTTCTGGCGTTTTACAGGCTCAAGCGAGAAATCGACCGGTACACGCTGAGCCATCCCTTTATTCAGGAAATCACGGTTCATGATGCCGTGACGGGAGAAATTCTCGTCGCCAGCCAGGCGGATGGTCTGGAGATTCCGTCGTCGGAAGATGATGTCTACGGCGTGGCGGAAGCCCGCGATCAGCCGTGGGTGTCGCCGATCGTCGCCTCGACGATTCCGCTGCCGGACGAATCAGGAACAGCGGCCGCCGGTGTTCCCTGCCTGCTGATCGCGGCGCCGATGCGTGACGGCGACGATCTGTATGGTGTGCTGCGGGTGCGGATACGCGCTCTGGACATCGGCAACGACCTGTTGCGCGCCCAGGATTTTTCGGACCAGTTTACCAGCAGCGACACCTACATTGTCGACAGCGAGGGGGTGCTGCTGTCGCCGCTGTACTCTGAACAGGAACTGAAGGACACCGGACGAATCCGCCGTCGTTCGATGCTGGAACTGAAGGTGCAGCCGCCGGGTCAGAACGAGATGACTGCAGCTTTTCAGCAGAGCCGACGGCTGTTTGATTCGCCGACGGCGAAACCGCAGGTGGATCTCAGTGGCTATCGGGGGATCCGCGGGAACACAGAAGTGGGCGCCTGGGCTCGCGTTCGCGGAACCGACTGGGTCTGTATTGCGGAAATCGATTACGACGAAGCCTTTGCACCATTATCAGCCCTGACGATGTCGAGCCTGTACCTGAGCCTCGGAATCAGCTTTGTTGCGGTGTTGCTGAGCGCATGGCTGGCGGGGCGCATTGTCTCACCGCTGAAACATCTGGCCGGTGTCGCCGCTCAGCTGGCCTCCGGTAACCGTTCCGTGCGCTGCAACATGCATCGCGATGATGAAATCGGCAGCGTGGCCGCCGCGTTTGACAATATGGCGGATTCCGTTGAACAGACCCTGACGGATCTGGAACAGAATGCCGGCCGGGTGGCTGAGGCGAATCAGCAGCTGGCATCCGAGCTCGCAGAACGCCACCGTGTCGAACATCAGTTGCGCAGCACCAACGCGTTTCTGGATTCTGTCATCGACAACATCCCGACGATGTTGTTCATGAAGGACGCCGAAAATCTCAGAATCGTCCGCTTCAACAAAGCCGGTCTGGAACTGGTCGGCGCCACGCTGGACGAACTGATCGGGAAGACCGATTACGATCTGTACCCGAAGGATGAGGCCGACTTTTTCAGCGAAAAGGATCGTGACGTCCTGAACGGTCTGCAAATGGTGGAAATCGAGGAAGAAGAACTGCTGACGCGGAACGGCCTGCGGATTCTGCACACGAAAAAGATTCCTATCTGCGATGAGACAGGCAGGCCACAGCTGCTGCTGGGGATTTCTGAAGACATCACCGAAAAGAAGCAGACGCTGGAAGCCCTGAGGGCCGCGAAGGAAGCGGCCGAAGCAGCCAACGTCGCCAAGAGCGATTTTCTGGCAAACATGAGTCATGAAATTCGTACGCCGATGAATGCCATTATCGGTATGACGGAACTGGTGCTCGATACCACGCTGGAAGACACGCAGCGCGATTACCTGAACATAGTTGCCGAGTCGGCCGAATCGCTGCTGTCCATCATCAATCAGATACTCGATTTTTCAAAGATCGAGGCCGGCAAACTGGAACTGGAAACGGTGGATTTTGACATCCGCGAAGAAGTCGGCGACACCCTGAAATCACTCGGTCTGCGAGCCCACGCGAAGAAGCTTGAGCTGGCCTGGCAGATTCATTCGGATGTTCCGACCTGGCTTTCCGGTGACGCCATTCGTCTCAGGCAGGTTCTGGTGAATCTGATCGGAAACGCGATCAAGTTCACCGAACACGGTGAGGTCTTTGTGGAGATCAGTTGTGAGCCGGGCTCAGGCTCGCTGGTTCCGCTGCATATCAGCGTCCGCGATACCGGCGTCGGAATTCCGGCATCCAAACAGGAACGAATTTTCTCGGCGTTCGAACAGGCAGACACGTCGACGACGCGTGAATTCGGCGGCACCGGGCTCGGGCTGGCGATCACGGCCAGTATCTCGAAGGCGATGGGCGGACATGTCTGGGTGGAAAGCGAGGAAGGGGCAGGATGCACCTTTCACTTCACCGGCAACTTCGGAAAAGGTACCGAACCTCACGAAGCCACCGAGTTGCCCGATCTGTCGGGACAGCCGGTGCTGGTAGTCGATGACAATGCCACTAATCGACGGATTCTGAAAGAGATGCTGGAAAGCTGGGGGCTGTCCGTCAACACGGTGGAAGCAGGATCACAGGCGCTCAGCACGCTGCAGCGGACGGCGGCCACCGCTGACTGTCTGCCGCTGGTGATCACCGACGTGCACATGCCCGGTATGGATGGATTCATGCTGGCCAGTCGGTTGCGGTCGACCGATGCTCTTTGTGACGCCGGCATCATCATGCTTACCTCGGGCGGGCGTGACGGCGACGTTCGTCGCTACAAGGAACTTGGCGTCAGCGCGTATCTGATGAAGCCGGTGAAACAGTCCGAACTGCTGGATGCCATCGTGGTGGCTCTGGGTGGAACGAAGCTGCGGGCGAATTCTGAACTGTGTCCCGACGGAGAACAGACGCCCGCGGCGCCGATGAAGATTCTTCTGGCCGAAGACGGCCGGGCCAACCGGGTCATGGCGGTAGAACTGCTGACTCGGTGGGGACACACCGTGACGGTGGCGGAAGACGGGCAGGAGGCCGTGGATCTGTGGCAGTCAGACAAGTTTGACGTCATTTTGATGGATGTCCAGATGCCAGTGCTGGACGGGTTTGAAGCCACACGGCGGATTCGGGCGCAGGAAAAGAACTCGGCCGCCCATATTCCGATTATTGCCATGACGGCCCGTGCGATGAAGGGGGATCGTGAACGCTGCCTGGCCGTCGGCATGGACGATTATGTCTCGAAGCCCGTTCGCAAAGAGGAACTACAGCGAGCTTTGAGCGGCCTGCAGACGGCGTGGGACGACAGCGAAGAGCTGCCGGTTCAATCGTCGGGCGAACCGACGTCGGCCAGCTCAGACATCGTCCAGCCCGACATCGTCCAGCCCGACACGCGTCCGGGCAGCCACGCCAACAGCCACTCCGACCATGAGGCCGCCAGCAAGGCAGACGGTGAGCCCGTCAAGAAGGCCGGCAGCAAGCTTGACGGCAAGGCCGCTATGCCGAACAACGGTCCACCCGCATCGCCAATCAACTGGAAAATTGCTCTGGAAAACGTTGACGGTGACCGAGAACTGCTGCGGCAGCTGGTGCAGGTGGCCATTCAGGAAAATCAGGAACTGCTGCCTCGTCTGGCCGAAGCCGTTGAAGCTCAGGATGCCCGCACGGCCGAACGTTTTGCACACACGATCAAGGGTAGTTCTCAGGCCATCGGCGCGATGGAAGCGCAGCAGGCCGCCGCTGTCATCGAGGATTCGGCCTCGCGTGACGACTTTCCTGGCGTCCGCCGCCAGCTGCCCCAGCTGCGTCAGGCCATCGACAATCTGGTGGATCTTCTGGAACAGAAGCTGTAAGAGTGCAGAATCTCAGGGCTGGTGGCTCAACAGTTGAAGACAGCCTGACCGTCGGCGACACTGAGCTCAGCCTGCTACGGCCCGCACCGATTTTGCGCCACTGACTCTGAACAGACTCGCCTGCCCGAAAGTACCAGCTTCATGCATTCAGTTCTGCCCCCCCGGAATAGCCTTCGATGGATGACTGTGATCGCGGCAGCGGTGACGGTCTGCGCGGTACCGACGTCCACCGTCGTTCGGGCTCAGCCGCAGGCACTCGATATTTCGCCGGCCAGCCACGAGGTGCTGGAAGAACTGAATCGCACGGCGCCGATGCGGGACGGTGTGGAGCTGAAACTGGATATTTTTCGTCCGGTCGACAGCGGTCGTTTTCCGGCGATTCTGCAGCAGACACCGTACAATAAAAATGGTCAGGCTGCGCGGGCGAAACGCTTCGCGGCCCGCGGTTATGTGGTGGTCAACGTGGATTCCCGGGGCCGATTCGAATCCGGCGGTGACTGGGATCCGTTTTCGCCGCTGCACAAGTCAGATGGTTACGACCTTGTTGAATGGGTGGCCGCTCAGCCCTGGTGCAGTGGACGCGTGGGCACGTATGGCCTGTCTTACATGGGCTGGACTCAGTGGTGGACGGCAACACAGGCCCCGCCTTCGCTCAAGGCCATTGTTCCGGAGGTCGCTCCGCCCGATCATTTCCTGAACTGCCCCTATCAGAACGGCATCCTGGTGTGCTGGATGGTGGACTGGGCCGGAACAATGTCCGGTCGATTACCGCATTCCGCCGGGCCAGGTTCGTACGGTGGCTTTGCCGTCAATCGTGAGCAGGCCTATCGTCGGCTGCCGTACCTGAGCTTTGACAGGACTCGGAACTACCTGCCCACGGACTGGTGGAAAAAGTGGATGATGCAGAATACGTCTGCGGGCGACTACTGGCAGAAGATCGCGTACCAGACCCCCGAAAGTTACGGTCAGGTCCGGGTTCCGTCGCTGGCGATTTCCGGCTGGTTTGACGCAAACTTTCCCGGGACCCCGATGAATTATCTGGGGATGAAACAACACGGCGGAACTCCCGCCGCGCGGCAGCCGCGGATGGTGATCGGCCCGTGGGAGCATATTATCAATTCCCGCCGCGAAGCAGCCGGCGTGGACTTTGGCCCTCAGGCTCTGATCGACTGGGATGGCTATGTCTGTCGCTGGTTCGACTTCCACCTGAAGGAAATCGACAACGGCGTGCTGAACGATCCGCCGATTCACCTGTTTGTCATGGGTCGAAACGAATGGCGCACGGCCACTGACTGGCCGCTGGCGGAGACCCGGTTCACGCGGTACTACCTGCACAGCAACGGCGGCGCAAATTCCTCAACAGGCGATGGCCGGCTCAGCACCGAACCACCGGGCAATGAGCCGACGGATTCCTGGGTTTACGATCCGGACGATCCAACGCCTTCGGCCGGATTCACCAACGGCCACATCGATGGACCTCGAGACATCAGCGAATCAGCAACGCGGCAGGACGTGCTGGTGTTCAACACAGACATCCTGACGGAGGACATTGAACTGATCGGCCCCATTACGGCGAAGCTGTACGCGGCGACCAGTGCATCCGATACCGACTGGATGATTCGGTTATCTGACGTCCAGCCGGACGGAAGGGCGCTGTTTCTGGCGGAAGGAGTGATGCGGGCTCGGCATCGGGATCCCGAAAACGGCGGTGCCTTCCGGGCCGACCGGCTGAGTCGCATTGATCCGAACGAGCCGCATGAATACACCATCGAATTCTGGCGACCGACCGGCAATCTGTTTACCCGCGGCCATCGGATCCGGATTGAAATTTCCAGCAGCTACTACCCGTATTATCTTCGCAACCTGAATACCGGCGAAGACAACATCAGCCTTGCCACCGATCCGGTGGTTGCCACGCAGACCGTATTTCATGATCTTTCGCGACCTTCGCACGTCGTACTGCCGGTGATCCCGGCGGCGAAGTGAGCAGACGCTGCCAATTATGCAAATCTGACTGATGGGCTGTTTCTGAACGGAAAATACAAACAATCAGGTCTACTGAGGCATTGCATGGTCGGCTTCGCTCCAACACTGAATTAACATACGTTGACTCTGTGACGACAGAACAGGAAATGTTCGGTCAATAACTGACTGGTTGGTCGCCTTTCGCTGCGCAAAAGGGCGCTGTTTCGCGTAGCGAAAGGCGACAATAATTGACCGGACGCTCCTAAGTAACGCAGCCCGATCGCGACAGGAAAACGCTGATGACTGTGACTGATTCGGATCTCAAACCACCTGAGCCGAACATGCGGGACTGGCTGATGTCGATGCCGCTGTGGCGACCGGAACGGTTTCGCAGGGTAATGCCATTTGCCGCTTCGTTTGTCCTGCACGTCGTGCTGTTAACGGCGCTGGCGCTGTGGGTACTGCCAGTCCTGACCAGCGGCAGCGACATCCGAATCGACGCGGCCTTTGCCCTGCCGACTGTGGAAGAGCCGCAGGCTTTAATCGACACCGTTCTGGATGTCGAACTCAGCGAGCGCAGTCCGCTGAAGGTTTCTGAGCAGCTGGCATCTGCCAGTACGGCTCGACCGCCGCAGCATACCAGCACGCGTCAGCCGGCCCGTGTCAGAGTCCCTCAGCCCCCCAGAGCCTTCGACCCCAGCGTTCCGTCCGTCCACAAGCTGACCGACGAGGAGCTGGCGACCGAAATACCCGTTATGATGGCCGCCATGCCCATTCATGCGCATCGCGGCGAAACGCGAGTGGCCGAAGCAGAAAGCACGGGCGATATTGCAGCTCAGCTTTCCGGAGATCTGCGGCAGATTGCCGGCGATGGAGACGCCATCGTTGTCTGGATGCTGGATCAGTCGCTCAGCATGCAGCTGGATATGAAACACCTTGCTGAATATCTGGTCTCGACGCTGGAGCAGATCGAAGAGGACAAGAACACACGCATGCAGCATTATGTGGTGGCATTCGGGGACGATGTGCAGGTGGTGCAGGATATTACGGATCGCGGGCGGGCCGTGGCCCGCGCGATCTATAACCTGCCACCGGATCCTTCGGGGATCGAGAACACGTTTCAGTCTGTTGAGTGGTGTGTCGACAACCTGTTCAATCATCGCCGCTGGCTGCGTTACAAGGATCGCCAGAAGCTGCTGGTGGTCTGGACGGATGAATCCGGTGACGATTATCTGCTGCTGGAACACGCTATTCAGAAATGCCTGCGGTCGAACGTACGGGTTGAGATCATTGGACCGTCGGCGGTGCTGGGGGCTCAGACCGGCTACACCGCATATCCGCATCCCGCCGACGGCAAAACCTATTATCTGCCCGTGCATCGCGGTCCGGATTCGTCCTTTCCTCAGAAGCTGCAGCTCGGCTACTGGTACCGCGGAGTGCCGGGAACTTACCACGAATCGATGCGCGGCCCGTATCAGGGCACGTCGCCCCGGTGGCAGGGAGGTTCCAATCTGACAGCGATGCTCAGTGGCTTCAGCCCGTATGCGCTGACGCGGCTGGCACGGGAAACCGGAGGTCGTTACACGATGTACGACCGTCCCGGTGACCGGGCGCCGTTTCGGCTGGAAACACTTCAGGAATACATGCCCGACTATCGCTCACTGGCAGAAATCGAATTCGATCTCCGCCGGCAGCCGCTCAGGCAGTTGATTCTGGCTTCGGCAGCCGTTACCTGGAAATCCAATCACACCCGACGCAGCGAACCTGCCATGCAGTTTCTGCGCAACGTGGGCTGGAAGCAGCCGGCCGAGTTTCGAAGACTGCTTCGAGGACAACTGCAGCAGCCCATACTGGATGCCCTGCGAGCATCGGCGGATGTCGAAAAGGCCCTGTCCTTGTTCGCCATGGCGTCAGCGACACCGGAATGGCGACCGGCCCGAGAAATCCCGGCCTCTGAATCGCCCGGGACTGAGCCCATTAACATGTCGGAAAACGACGATGCGGTTTCTGAGTTGGATGCAGAGCAGCCGGCCGATCAGAAAACCGACCCTGCCGCGGCCAAAGGATCGGCAGCCGACGGAAACCCGACCGACGGAAACCCGACCGACGGAGATCCGACCGACGGGAAACCGGCGGACCAGGATCCGTCAGATACAGAGCCGTCAGATACAGAGCCGATGACGGAAGCCGACGTGGATGCACGGCTGGCGCAACAGGCTGAACATGAAGCCGATGTGCGTCTGTCGCTGCTGGAGCAACTGTATCTGCAGGAACCGTCTCGACGCTGGCGCGCCTGGTCAGATCTGAATCTGGGTCGCCTGCTGATGGTCAGCGTGCGGCTGCGGGAATACATTGCCGCGACCGGCTACCTTTGGCAACACACCGACAAGCTGGCGCGGGACACCAACTACGTCACGCTGACGTCGGTGTCGATCGAAGACTCACCGGCCGGTATACGCAGCGCGGCTGCGCCTGAATCCGCAGAATCCGGGGCGGACAATAAGCCTCAGACGTCGGGGCTGCGCGGCGGAGCGGCGTCTGCACAGCGTCTGGAAATCGCCCGCATGTTGCTGCAGCGGTGTATTGAAGAAAACGCCGGCACGCCGTGGGCCATCATGGCCGAACGTGAGCTTCGTGACCCGGTTGGCCTGCAGATCAACGAACGCAGCCTCCCTCGTCCGAGACTGACTCGCCCAGGCCGACCACCGCGTCCGGTATGGCGTCCACCACTGCCCAGCCTGTAGATTGCTGTGTTGCAGAGCAGGAAACTCAGGCAGTACTTATTTTGATCAAGCGGTGTCAGCGACAGACCTGCCGTGTTTTCAGGTTCCATATCGTCCGCGGTATCGTGACCGCGCTTATCGAAGCGGTGCGCATAGTCGTAATCGGTGCCCGCATTGTGCTTAGTGCAGGATCCGGCGACACTCTGACTGCGTCAGAAGAATTCGACAGTGGCCTTCGGTCTATCCGCCTCCGCGGCGGATTTCTGAGCCGGCGAAGCGGATTTGAAATCGAAAGATCTTTTTGGTTGAACACGTGATTTTTCCGGTCTGCAGATCCACGGCTTCCGGAATCTGAACCAGATTGATGTTCGCCACGGCTCGATAGCCGCGTTCCGCGAAGATGTCGATGACCATGGCCAGCGCCAGTGGGTCGTCAAACAGCGGGTCTTCAGAATTCACGACTGCCAGACCCGGAATCGCATGTCGCCGAACGATCGGAATAAAGCGTTCTTCAATCAGTCGAATCGCGTCGTGAAACAGCTGGCGATGGCTGAGCTGATAGCTGTCCATCCGTCTGACCAGTTCCTGCCGCGCATGCATCACCAGATCGCGTGCCAGCGGCAGATGGCGGACCGCGTCGTAGGTTTCGGGATCCAGTTCCAGCGACGACTGATAATCAAGTTCGCTGCGGATATTCTGTTCGACGCTTTCGACGCTTCCCTGAGCGTTGATGAAGTGATAGTGGTAGAGTTCCTTCAGTGACTGCAGCGCTTCCCAGGTCTTTTCCTTGAACACCTGGTAGCGGCGACGGGCGGCCACCGGATCCTGGTCGGTGGCTCGTTCTTCCAGCAGTTCGCCGCCCCCTTCGGCACGCACGCGGGCATTCCATTCGGCCACTTCACGCCCACGTTTCAGCTGCCGTTCGACACTCGTTTTTTCGTCCACGAACAGCACCATCACGTGGATGGTTGGCTTTCGAAAGTTGATCGCCAGCGGTGTTTCATGATATTGGCGGTACAGCTCGTTCATCTTCAGCACCAGCAGTTTCAGGCACTCCACCTGAACGCGTGTCCGCGGAAAGCCATCCAGCACGCAGCCATCGCGATATTCCTCTTCCAGCAGCTTGCGGAAGACCAGACTAAGCACTTCGCGGTCCCCCACCATTCCCCCGGCCTGTTTGATGCGTTCGGCTTCGGGCGTATTCAGCAGCGAGCTGACGACGATCGGTTCGCAGGTCAGATCGCGCGCCTTGAGAATAAAGCGGGTGTTGGTTCCCTTGCCGGCGCCCGGAGCTCCCCCCAGCAGAATCAGTTCCTTCGAAAACCGCAGATTTTCCTGTCCGAAATCGGCCACGAGTTCATTCCACACACTGGTGAAGATGACCTGCGCGTCCTTGACTTCCAGCTGCTCAAGGGCTTCCGGAGCGATCGGCGATTCGTTCTGTTCAACATCCATTATGAATTCCTGGTGTTCGTCGCAGGTAGGTGGCAAGACGTCTGCAGCCCGGCGCTGCCAGCGTATCGTTGTCGTGTACAGCGCTGACGGAACACCAGTTGGCCCACGGGCCGCTTATTCTGGCAAGACGGCGGGATTGTCGCGAGTATGCCACCCGGGGTTCTCGCTGGAAATCAGGACAATCGGATTTCGGGAATTGCGGCGGCACCGCAGGGGAAACCGGGTGACGACTTGACGCCGGACGTCTGTTATTCCCTTTCTGCTTCCAGAAAGGTCAGAAATCGCTGTTCGTCCGTATGCAGCAGCGACATCTTCAGGATTCGTCCATCAAATTTCTGCAACTCCGGCAGCACCAGGTCCGGATCGGCTCGTCGAATGAGCACGGCCAGAGCAGACGTTCCCGGAACCAGCGAGTCTCCCACGTCCCGCAGAAACTGATCATTGATGCCGATATCCTCGGTGGCTCCCACTGCGGCGCCCACCGCGGCACCGGCAATCAGCCCGGCCACCGGATTCATAAACATGGCTCCGACCAGCACTCCGCACAGTCCTCCGGCCAGGGCACCGTCCTGAGTGAGGTGGTGCGTCTGCCGGATCATCACTTTTCCCGTACGATCCCGAATGATGACCACGCTGTCGTTGAGGTCGATCAGCCACGATTTTTCCATCTGTCGCAGGGCAGACTGAACCTCATCCGCGCTGGATTCGTTGTCAAAGGCGGTCACCACAAGCGTGTAGACGCCGGCCCGGTCTTCAACTTCCTTCACAATCTGCAGCGCACGATTTCGATCAGCGGCCGAAACAGAGACTTTCACCTCAACGGCTCCGGTGAAGCCTCCCTGATGAGGATTGTCAATCTGGCTGTCGATCCCCTCTTCGCTGAGTGCCATGCGGATCATTTCCGCCTGCAGAGCGTCGGTGGTGGAGAAAACCGTGTTCGCTGCTTCTAAAGACATACGTGGCATTCTGTGGTTGGGCACGGGGCGTGCCGGATGAGATCACGAAACGACGCCTGTTATACCCCGGGCCATGTCAACGGCACAGCGTGAACCGTCTTTCGGTCGGCGTTTTTCAGGGGTGACCGACCAGGGGGGGGCGGCGTTCTGCGAAACGTGTGCGGGCAGCCCGACGGCTGTGCAGCATCCGCACACGGTGGCGTCATCCTCGGACCAGGACCTCTGTCTTCCACGGCGGTGCCAGCTGACCGGCTTTGACGACGCCCGCCTGCATGACGGCCAGAAAGCGGTCTCGATCTTCCAGAATCTGAATGTCGGCCAGTACGTCGCCATCGACCACCAGCACGTCACCCAGTTTGCCCGCTTCCAGCGTTCCGAATTCGTCGCCCCGTCCCATGATTTCGGCGCCGATTTTTGTCGCACAGCGAATGGTTTCCAGCGGTGGAAAACCAACCTCTTTGGTGAAGAACGTCAGTTCTTTGGCGTAGTCGCCGTGAGGATTCCAGCCGAAGCCGTAGTCGCCGCCCATGCCCAGCCGCCCGCCGGCCTTCAGAATTCGCAGAGCACTTTCAATACCTCCGTCGAGCGTTTCCTGATGACCGTCGATCACACGCTGAGGCAGTCCGAATTCGGGACCGTGGATCACACTGGCCTTTTCAAAGTACAGCGCGGGGACCACCGGAACATCCCGTTCCAGCAGCATATCCATGGCTTCGTCGTCCATGAAGGTGCCGTGTTCCAGCGTATCATAACCGGCTCTGAGCGCATTCTTGATGCCCTCAGTCGCTCGGCAGTGTCCGGTGACCTTCATGCCGTGGTTGTGGGCCGTCTGAACCACGGCATACATTTCATCAAACGTCATGCACAGCGTGTGATGGTCGTTGACATCCGGCGCGGCGGCGTCACCGGTGGGATAGGTCTTGACCCATTCCACCCCGTCCTTCACCAGCGCACGTACGGCCCGGCGAGCGTCGTCAGCGCCGTTGATGATGAAGACCAGTCCTTCCATGCCGATCTTGCGGAATTCCGGATTCCAGTCCATCAGCCCGCCCGCCGAACAGATTTCCCGCCCGGACGTCGACAGCCTGGGCCCCGGAATCAGATCATTTTCAATGGCAGTCTTCAGCCAGACATCCACGTTGAACAGGCATCCGCCGGACCGGGCGGCCGTATAGCCGCATTCCAGCGCCAGCCGGCAGTTCACAGACGACAGCAGGCTGACATATTCAACCGGGTACTTGATGTCCAGATCTTCCAGCGCCCTGATGTTGAAGTAGGTCGCATGAAAGTGGGCTTCCACCAGCCCCGGCATGATGGTTCCGCCCCTGGCATCCACGATCTCTGCATCCGGCGGCAGCTGCGGCGCGGCCGCCCGGCTGCCGGCATAAGTGATTCGTCCATCGGATATGACAAGCGCGCCGTCAGGAACAGGCTCGGCGCCCGTCCCGTCGATCAGCTGCCCGTTGCGAATCACTGTGGTACCGGTGGCTGTCTTCATTGTCGTGAGCTGACCTTTTTCGAATGCCGCAGAAGTCTGCGAACGGGAATGTGTCTGCGGAGTTGACGTGTCAGAAGCGGTTTTCCGTCGCTGAGCGACACGCTTTCAGCAGCGGCGTGCCACCTGTTACCCACGGACGGGTACGTGTCGTGTCGACATTCATATCGACCTGAGCCCCGGCCGTGGGGCAGTGCACTTAATTCTGCGCTGGCGGTGCCGCCGACGCCGCTGTGCCGGCCAGCTCAGGAAACGCTGCTGCCACATCCAGAGAATCACCGACCAGCTGCTGCTGATTCAGGAATTCCTGAAACAGCGCCCGCTTCCGCGCGTATGAGCCGTCTTTGCTGGACAGATCCCGAATTTCAAGCGGATCGTTCTCCAGATCGAACAGCAGTGAAACGCCGGTTTTCGGGTACAGAATCAGCTTCTCCATTCCGACGGTGACCATCCTCTGCGTGTCTGTATACGCCCCGTAAACCGTGCCACTGACCTCCGGCGTGCCGTCCTTCAGCAGCGGCAGAAGGCTCCTGAATTCAACGTGCTGCGGCACTTCTGCCGCAGCCAGTTCCAGAGTCGTTGGCACGATGCTCTGATAATAAATGCGACGTCCGACACGGCGTCCGGCATCGACCCCGGGACCAGCCACCACAAACGGTACGCGCACACTGTGGTCAAACATATTCTGCTTGCCCAGCAGGCCGTGATTTCCGCAGCTCAGTCCATGGTCCGCCGTGAAGAAGATCCACGTGTTGTCACCTTGTCCGGTCTGGTCCAGCGAGTCCAGAATGCGGCCGATCTGATGATCCATGTGGGTGATGATCGCATAGTATTCCTGCCGGTTTACCTGAACGGAATACTCGGTCCGCGGAAACGGTGCCAGCTTTTCGTCCCGAATCTTATTGCTGCCGATATCGTAGGGGTATTCCGGCAGAAAAGTGGCCGGCACGTGAATATCGCCGGCCGGATACATGTCGACGAATTCCTTCGGCGACTGTCGAGGATCGTGAGGCGCGTTGAACGCAAGGTACATGAAAAACGGTCGTTCATC
The DNA here is from genome assembly GCA_040222735.1 of Fuerstiella sp. Taxonomy (GTDB): domain Bacteria; phylum Planctomycetota; class Planctomycetia; order Planctomycetales; family Planctomycetaceae; genus Fuerstiella. The sequence goes on from JAVKCM010000106.1 coordinate 19,175, forward strand.
GTCGGCCGCCATGTTCATGTAATCCACGGCGTCGTCACCCAGTACTTCGCTCCAGTGACGACCGCCCTTCCAGAAGCCTTCGAAGGACGTATCCCAGGGTTTCCACGAATCATCATCACGCGACTTCGGGCGGTCATAACCCGCATCCGTCTGGTTCGGCATGCCACCGCGCACATGCCGAGCCACTTCAAACACCTGATCCGCCTCTGCTTTGACATGCCATTTGCCCGAAAAGAATGTCTGATAGCCGGCCGCGGTCAGCTGCTGTGCCCACAGCTTCTGCTCGGGCACCCATTGCTTCTTCAGATCCTGTTCAGAATCGTGAGCATGCCACAGATACAGCCCGGTGTTCAGCATCGCCCGACTGGCGACGCAGACCGCACCATTCCAGCCGCCCTGATTATAGGCATGACTAAACGTGGTGCCGCGGGCCACCAGCCTGTCCAGATTTGGCGTCCGGATGTCCTCATTGCCCAGCGCATGCAGAGTATGAAAGGCCTGATCATCCGCAAAGATGAACAGAATGTTTGGCTTGTCAGCGGCCGTTACCGAAACCGG
>JAVKCM010000107.1:0-11397 GCA_040222735.1 Fuerstiella sp.
TGGCCGGGTCTCCCGACCCGACCACAGGATCGACCGAAGGTCTCCCGGTCCACGTTACGCCAATATGCGGGGCGGTCGGGAGACCGCCCCACAACAATGGTCAACGGTTGTGGCCGGGTCTCCCGACCCGACCACAGGATCGACCGAAGGTCTCCCGGTCCACGTTACGCCAACATGCGGGGCGGTCGGGAGACCGCCCCACAACAAGACCGCCCGACAACGAGTCTTTTTTGTGGCACGCGCGGCCCGGGTTGGCAGGGCTGAATGTACCACAGTCGCGGCTTCGCCGCGAAGTGCCGCCCGGCAGGCGGCACCTATCTTGCGCAATGGGTTTTGGACGCGGAGACCAGGTTGTGGACGGGTCAGCAACAGCGGGACGTGGCTACTTCGTCCCCGGCTGAGAAGGCGGCTGAACGACGTTGGCGGCCGGACCACCATTCTGCGACGCCGGGGCCGGCTGTCCACCCGGCCGTGCTGCTCCATTGGGTTGCCCCGTCGTCTGTTGCCTTGTCGTCTGTTGCCCAGGCGTCTGCTGTCCGGGTACCGGTGCAGAACCAGGCTGTCCGGCAGCCGGATTCTGCATTTCAGGTGCTGTCTGCTGCCCCGGAGCGGTGGTGACGGGGGGCTGCTGAGGCGGAGCAGGCTGAGCCTGAGGCATCATGGCAGAATCTTCATGAAACCGTGTCTTTGACTTGATCATTTCGTCAACCATGGAAATCCGCGTCTTGACCCGCTCTGCCGCTTCCCGTTTTTTCTGTGGCAGTTCCTTGAACATGCGTGGAATATCATCCCGCGCCAGAAACAGCAGTTCCTGTTTGACGTGGTCCATGGCCGACGCTGATTTTTCCAGACGCGTGACCATCGGCTGCAGTTCAGCTTCCGTGGATTCCAGCAAACTGATCCACTGGTCCGGCGCCGCACCGGTCTGGTAGGCCTGCATAACGCGGCTCTGAATGGCGATCACCTTCTTCAGGTCGGCGGCATCCTCAGTGAAGTCTTCGCGCATGAAGACAAACCAGGACAGTCCACACAGGACCAGCAGCAGCAGCACGGCCAGCACTTTGGTATTGGCTTCGATCCAGCCGATGAAACCCGTCAGAATTCCGGCGCTGTGGTCGTCTTCCCAGTCTTCATCATCTTCCCACTCGTCTTCGTCATCATCGTCATCATCATCGTCCTGTGCAGCGACAGCCGCCCGTCTCTTCTGCGAAGCGGGGCGGCGACGTTCGGACGTCGGCAGGCTGGCCGGCGGTACGTCGTCATCGTCATCGTCATCGAACGGCGAGCCTCCCGACGAAAACGGGCTGTCTGCAGCCGCGGGTTCCGGCCCTCCAACCCCCTGAAACAATTCCGGAAAGTCGCTGGCCGGATACCAGTTCTTTCGATCCTCGGACACATGGAAATGCCTGCTGAAACGCCCGCGGCGCAACAGTCCCTGAATTCGTTCGTCAGAGAACGGGCCCTGAACGCGCCCACGATTTCGAATCCAGTAACGTGCCAAGGACAGAACTCCTGAACTGCAGCAGCATCAAAACCTGACCAACTGCCCTGTCACGGTCTGAAAAGGCGGTCAGACGGCCGCCCCGGAATCAAACACGGACAGAGCTTCAGACCCAGTCTATCGAAACGAAACCGATGCATGCAATTCAGTAAAGAAACCGCGGCCATTGAGCAGAATCGCGGGATCTCACGGATAACGGCCCGGTTCCCGTATGCCCGAGCGATATCGCCGAGCCGAATACCCCATACCGAATACGGCGGACGATTTTATGCTCGCGGGACATTGGCAGACCAGCATGATGTTGTTAGACACACGGGTCCCGGACGAGACGCGCCGTACCCGGTGAAGACAAGTCGACGCACTCTCGTGATGCGGGCCGGGGAGACCTTCGGTCGATCAGGTGGTCGGGGCGGGAGACCCGGCCACAACCTGTAACCCGGCCTCGTTGTGGGGCGGTCTCCTGACCACCCCACACATTGGCGTAATGCGGGTCGGGAGACCTTCGGTCGATCAGGTGGTCGGGGCGGGAGACCCGGCCACAACCTGTAACCCGGCCACAACCTGTAACCCGGCCACAACTGGTTGCGCGGCTCAGCCCATCGTTGTGGGGCGGTCTCCTGACCGCCCCACACATTGGCGTAATGCGGGTCGGGAGACCTTCGGTCGATCAGGTGGTCGGGTCGGGAGACCCGGCCACAACCTGTAACCCGGTCACAACCTGTAACCCGGCCACAACCTGTAACCCGGCCACAACTGGTTGCGCGGCTCAGCTCAGCTCAAAACGGAATCCGCCGTCGTCGCCGACGTCCACAAGAGCCCGAGCGATGTCTTTGCTGTCCGCCATCCGCGACAGAAACTCGGCCGACATCTGCGGCAGCAGCGAACCGGTCAGAATCCGATCCACGTTTCGGGCACCGCTGTCGACTTCCGTGCAGCGACTGACAATGTGGTCCAGCACAGCATCAGACCAGGTGAACGTCGCGTTGTAATGCTCATGAACCCGACGCTGAATCTTGCTCAGTTTCAGCACGGCAATCTGCCGCATGATGTCATCACTGAGCGGAAAGTAGGGGACGACCACGATCCGGCCGAGAAAGGCCGGTTTGAAGGATTTCAGCAGTTCCGGATGCAGTGCCGCCGCCAGCGTTTCCGGGTCCGGCATGGTTTCCGGATCTGCGCAGAGCTTCATGATGGTGTCCGTGGCGGCATTGGACGTCATCAGAATCACTGAGTTACGGAAGTTGATGTCGCGTCCTTCACCGTCCTTCATGCGTCCCTTGTCGAAGACCTGATAGAAAATATCCTGGACCCCCGGGTGTGCCTTTTCCATTTCGTCCAGCAGGACAACGCTGTAGGGCTTGCGTCGCACGGCTTCCGTCAGAATGCCGCCTTCGCCATAGCCCACATAGCCCGGAGGCGACCCCATCAGCAGTGAGACTTTATGCTCTTCCTTGAACTCGCTCATGTTCAGCGTGGTCATGTTCTGCTCACCGCCATACAGCAGTTCTGCCAGAGTGATGGCCGTTTCTGTTTTGCCGACACCACTGGGGCCGACCAGAAAGAAGACACCGATCGGACGATCGGGATCCGTCAGATTGGCTCGCGACGTGCGAATGCGTTCGGCGATCTCCTGCAGCGCATGATCCTGCCCGACCACGCGTTTCTGCATTTCGGTGTCCAGTTTCAGCACGGTGTTGATCTCGTCACTGACCATGCGTCCGACCGGAATACCGGTCCATGACGCCACAATCTCGGCCACCGCCTGACCATCGACGCATGCCTGCAGCAGCGGATTTTCTCCCTGAATCTGCTTCAGCTCATTGTCAATTTTCTTCAGTTCCGCCACCAGTTCGGCACGCGTTTCGTCGGACAGCGGCTCATCGGCAGGCGTCTCTTCAGCGGCGGGTGAATCTGCGGTCGCGGCGGCCTTCGGCTTCTTTTCTTCCGCCGCGGCGCCCCCCTGTTTTTCAGCCGCCTGCGATTCTTCGTGCTTCGGCACCTCCTTGCCGGAAAGCTGTTCACGAATCCGGCGGATCTGATCCACCAGTTCACGTTCCTGATCCCACTGCTGTTTCAGCTGCTCGTAGCGTTGTTTCGCTTCTTCCTTTTCTTTAGTCAGCGATTCCAGTTCTTTGGCATGGTCGGTTCCGGTGGCGATTTCGCGCTCCAGAACTTCGATGGTGGTCGTGGTCTGATCAATCGTCCGCTGACAGTCTTCCAGAGCCGGGGGAATTGTGGTGTGACCGATGGCAACCCGAGCACAGGCGGTATCCAGCAGGCTGACGGACTTGTCCGGCAGCTGTCTGCCGGAGATGTAGCGTTTGGACAGACGCACACAGTCTTCGACCGCTTCATTCAGGATCTCGATCTTATGGTGGTGCTGCAGCGTATCCACCAGTCCGCGCATCATGACGATGGCTTTGCGTTCGTCGGGTTCGTTCACCATAACCACCTGAAACCGGCGGGCCAGGGCGGCATCTTTTTCAAAGTACTTCTTGTATTCAGCCCACGTTGTCGCCGCGATTGTTCTGAGTTCACCGCGTGCCAGCGCCGGTTTCAGCAGATTGGCGGCATCTCCCTGACCGGCCTGACCGCCGGCCCCGATCAGCGTATGAGCCTCATCGATGAACAGAATGATCGGCGAGACGGACTTATTGACCTCGTCAATCACGCCCTTCAGCCGATTTTCGAATTCGCCCTTGATGCCCGCTCCGGCCTGCAGCAGACTCAGGTCCAGCGTTCTGAGCGTCACGGTCTGCAGCGAGGGCGGTACATCACCGGATGCAATTCTGAGGGCAAAGCCTTCGACCACAGCCGTCTTGCCGACGCCCGCCTCGCCCGTCATGATCGGATTGTTCTGACGACGACGCGTCAGAATATCTACAATCTGACGGATCTCGCTGTCCCGGCCCAGCACCGGATCGATTTTTCCGTCCCGTGCCCTCGCGGTCAGGTCGACCGTGTACTGATCCAGATTCGGCGTCTGCGTGGGTCCTCCCGGCCGGGGCGCTCCGGAAGCTGTCGTCCCGCCGCCGCTGCTGCTGATCACATCGGTACCAGCCTCGGAGCTGTCCGACACGATGCTCATCAGGTCTTTCGCCAGCGATTCCGGTGAGATCTTTGAAAATTCACGGGAGATCTGCTGAGCGATCTGTGACAGCGAACGGTCACTGAGCAGCGCCAGCAGCAGGTGGCCGGAACGCGTCTTTCCGGCAGAAAAGTCGATAGACCCCAGCACCCATCCTTCGCGGGCCAGGTCCACCGTGTGTTGAGACAACAGGGGCTGACTGCTGTTGCCGGTCTTGAGCTTGTCAATGGCTTTCATGACATCCGCCGTCACGCGGGACGCGTCGATCCCGAACGCGTTGATGATCGCGTGGATGTCCGTGTTGGAACCTTCCAGCAGCTTCAGCAGCCAGTGTTCGACCTCGACGTTGTAGTTGGTGCGAGACAGGCAGAGTCCCGCAGCACCTTCCAGTGATCTGGTGCAGACACTATTCAGTTTTCCGATCAGAGCCTTCAGATTGACAGCAGTCATGGGTGACGGGTCCCGGATTCAGGAGATAAAGAAAGGCAGAGACGTCAGTGGCAGCAGATTGCTCACTGGTTGTTGATGGCAGCAGTTTTCGACGGCTGACGAGACGGCTGCCGAATAGATGAACATTGAATGATCTGATTTGCAAGTCTACCGCTTTCGGCTTTGCCCGGATGAACGGCAGTCTTTCCCGGATCGCCGCACGGACGGACACGCGATCACACATCAGGACATGCGAAAGATGGCCTCAGTGACGTCTTCGGTCCGGCTTTTGGTCTTCAGCCATGTATTCCAGCCCAGTCGAGGTTTGTAGTCCGGCTTCTCTTCCAGCCGGCAGTCCGGTACATCCTGTTTTCTCAGCACCAGCTGAATATCAAAATCACGCTCCATGCCGATATAGAAACGAATCATCTCAGCCACCGCCGCCAGGCGATCTCCGTCGGGCATCAGGCCGTTGAAATCAGAAATCCGCAGCGGTCCCAGCTGAACACGAACACGGCACTGAACGTCCCAGACCCGGCCGCCGACCACGGCTGAATCTCCCAGCGTCAGGTTCTGACCGCTGCGATTCCTCGGCGATGGCAGGCTGGACTGACAGTCGTCGGGAAGGTACAGCCACTGCCCGACAAACTGAACCACGCTGGCGTGAATGCTGAAGTAGTCGCACAGTATCTGCTCCAGACCGGCCGCGCTGCGTGTCTGCTGAGCAAGCAGGCCACCGTAGGACACCATGGTCTGGTCATCAAACGAAAACCGGTCGCGCAGTCCCGGCAGCTGCAGTCCGACAAGGCTGAACAGGCAGCGGGTGAACAGGTCGTCGTCGGCCGCCCCTTCTTCCACATTCCGTTCATAGGCAAAGGGAAATCGGTATTTCTCCCAGGCGCGAAAGAACAGCGAAATGATCCGGTGATTGAACAGATCAAAGAATTCACGCAGCGTGTTGTCCTTGTGTCGCTGGTGAGACCGTTCAATCAGCAGCGTTGTGTAGTGCTGCGGCAGCGCCCCATTGGGACCGGTCAGCCCCATAAACGACACGGTCATGTCCACGGGCAGCGGACAGGCATCCTCAGCACCAGCCTCAGCCTTTTCCGAGGCATGCAGTGCAGCGATCTGACCGGACGGAAACGACAGTGAGGGCAGCGCACGAAAACAGATCGGTTCCGTATGCGGACCACGATCGCTGCCAACGGCACTGGAACGCGGATGGTTTCGTTCCTGAGTCACATATAGTTCGATCAGACGTACGGCCTGAAAGAAGTCGAATTGTTCCGGGTGTTCGAGCAGTTCCTGAATCAGATCAGTGCCCGGTCCCCCGCCTGAGCCGGCCATTTCCAGCTGTCCTGTTTTCGGGACCGTCGCAGCCTGGTGGTTGCGGAAAGTCGGGTAAAGGAATTGATCGACGTGTACATCGCGAAAAACTGATTCAGTATCGAAGAAAACAGAAAGGCGCTGTCGCCCGTGAAGTTTTCCTCGTCAAAGACCAGATTGATCTGCGTACCACGGGCGAAGGCTCCGTTGACGCGCTGCACGCAGGGTTCACTGCTGACGGACTCCAGTCCGTCGATCAGGTTGCGGGTCTGCACGGATTCACGCACATCGTTCAGTGTCAGAATCTCACGGATTGCTGCCACGCCATCCGCTGAATCGATGACCGACAGGTGATTCAGCGACAGCTGCGAGATCAGCGGCCACAGGTTTCGGCGACCGAGATGCCGCCGCAGCGTGGGCGTCGGTGAGACCAGACATTCAATGCCGGAAATCGGACCGCGCCCGCCGACGACATCAAAGCGAATCCGTTTGGCGGTTCGCAGGCCTGAAAGGTCCTCGGGCAGGTCACGGTTAAAGCACGTCAGACGAGCATACATCATCCCGCGGCCGCTTCTTTTCGGAGAAAACTCGGGATCCACCAGACTCACGTAGACCTCAGTCGCGCGATTCAGTGTACCGGCATCTCCTTCCACCGGACCGGGGCGACGAGTCACGTGCCAGAAGCCCGTGTCTTCGGCATACTCAGAATGATGAACCGAATAGAAACGCCGGAACGGACGGACACCAAGACCTTCGATCTCAACCTTGATGTCGTCCACCGTATACACTTCCATCGATTCTTCCGCCCGCGCATCGGGAATGATCCGGTATTCGGAAGTGCGCCACGACAGCGGAACCGCATCGGCCGTGCGATGAAACAGATTAATGACCGGAGTACAGCCGCCGCGGATGGTTTCCGCGGAAACCAGGTTCTCCAGCTGCTCGTGGTATTCCCTCAGCAGGATACTGATTTCAAGACGATTTCCGAGCTGGCTGAGCACATCGGGCGTCAGTCCGGTGACTTCAAAAAACAGAAACTTCTGGGGCAGGACAAAATATTCCGTCAGCAGCCGGTAACCTGGAAAAGACCGCGGGTTGTCCGGAATCACGGCATCCGCCCGGCTCAGACCTACCGGGCGGATACAGGAAGCCGGCAGCACGCCCGCTGCGACGCTGCGGTCTTCGCCATTGATCACGACTTCGACCGTCTGCGTGAGCACCGATTCGAGCAGCTGAGCGGCCTTTTCAAAGTTGGAGATATTGATGTAGAACCGCAGGCTCTTCAGATCGTAGGCGGCCAGCTGAGCCTTCGGGTCCAGCGTCCGGAATTCGAACCGCAGTGCCGCCTCGGCCGCTGATCGGCCGGGGGAGGACGGTCCTGAAAACGGCTGAGGAATCAGACGCACGGCCTCGGTCGACAAGGGAAACAGCTGCACCGGATAGCATGTCCGGAAACGGCAGTTGTGTCCGTGCACCGGCTCTGTTTCCACAGCGGTGCCGGCAGCGATGGTATAACCGTCCGTCTGATCCTTCTGAGCCGGATTCAGTGAAAATCCAAGGATGGACATCGAGGGTACGGGAGCCAGCATGTGCGGATAAAGAATGCCCAGCATGGCATCGGCCAGTTCCGGAAAACTGTCATCCAGCTTGTGCCGGGTCCGTGCATTCAGAAAGGCAAACGCCTGAATCAGTCTTTCGACATGCGGATCCCGGATGTCACGGCCACTCAGGCTCAGGCGATTGGCAATCTTGGGAAACCGCTCGGCAAAATCTGCCGCACTGTGCCGAAAATAATCCAGTTCTCGTTGATACCATGCGTCCAGAGACTCGCTCATAGGTTCTTCACTTTACGTCGAACTGACCGGTTGCGGCTACCATGGAGGAATCGTACTGCACCAGGTGGCGTGCGCCGGCCACGATCAGCACGCCTTCAATCCGAAAGCGAAACGTACGGTCATAACTGTGTTCGTTGGGGACCGGCGTCACGCGGACTTCAACCAGACGAGGTTCGAACAGGTCGATGGCCTGGCGGATGGCCTTCAGCAGCACGCTGGAATCCTCAGCCGCGTTCAGACTGGCCGCGGTAAAGTCCGGAATGCCGTAATTGATCAGCGAATTGTCGATCTGATTCAGCTCCGGCGGCCAGGCCACACAGCGATAACGCGTATTCAGCAGACACTCAAGATCACGCCGCAGCGCCTGCTGAATGATTCTCAGCTTTTCTGTATCGTCCGGCGGGACTTCGGTCGACGTCGTCGGATCGTGGTCAATCAGCCGATCCAGCAGCGAGAGTCTGATGGTACTGCGATCAGGACGTCCGGAACTCACGGCAGGGATCTCGGCTTGCTGATGGTGGATTCGTTCAGGCGTGTCTGAAGCTGATGAATTTCAGCTGCGTGATGGCCACCGGTTCTTCTCCCACCAGCCATTCTCGCTGGCCGGCGCCACGCACCGGCTCCTCCTCACTGTTCTGAAGCCATTCCGTGGTACGACCGATGCGAACCCGTTCGTCTTCGGACTGGTGCGAACCGAAGTAGAGGGCGGGAATATGAATCCGGCCGGAAACGTCACCGACGGTTGAGATTTCCGCGGCCCGCCACAACATATCCGAGAGGTGTCCGATCGGCGAGAATTCAAGGCTGACGATCTGCTCCGCCGAAAGCCAGTAATACATGCCGGTGGCGGTGAACACTTCTACCGTCGGCCCCAGCAGATCATCCAGATCCCGCATGCCTTCAAAGGCCGTGCCGTTGCACTCGCCGCTGACCTCCGCTTCCGCTTCCTCGGCCTCAGAAATCAGTTTCATGGCGCCAGCCGCGTCCCCTTCACGCAGGCTGAGCAGCGCCTTCAGACGGTTCTGCTGTGCGGCCGTCGGCTGTGCCAGAAACTCCGGCACGCGGCCCTGTTCAAAGACTTCGCGACGCGTGACTTCCGAACGGATCAGGTGTCGCAGCAACGAAATACCGACCACCGCCTCGGGATCGATCTGAGCGGCCGCATCCAGCTGCTTGTCCGCTCGCTCCAGATCCCCGGAAAAACAAAGCAGTTCGCTGAGCGTACTTCGCGGGACAATGTCTCCCGGCCGGCTTCTGACCGCGTCGGTGGCGGCCGTCACCGCCTCAGAAAGTCTGCCCATCTGAAACAGTTCAACAGGATCGGCCACGGATTCATTCCTTGTTGCAGTGTTGAGATCGGGACCGCAGCGGCCGTCTGAGTCACCCGCCGACCCCGATTTTCTGATGACTGTGAGCAGTCAACGAGACCACCCAAACACGTTTTTTCAATGCGACACGCGAATAGTCTAGTCTTTCAGATCCACGCGCCGAGCAACCAGGGTCATGCTGGAGGACAGCTGGTCCAGCTGGTAATGAGGCAGCAGGCGGATCGTCAGCATATACCTGCCGGGCTGGCCGGGAAGATCAGCCACCTGCACTTCGGCTTCACGCAGTGGATACATGGCTTTCATCTCCGGCGGTGCCTTGTCGTCAGGAGTCACATAATCCACCAGCCAGGCATTCAGTTCGTTCTGGATTTCCATCGGACTTCGGAAGGAACCAACTTTGGCACGAGCCTTGACCTTCAGGTAGTGGGCAATCCGTGAACAGCACAGCACATACTGCAGCATCGCCGAGATCTTCGCGTTGGCCGTCGCCAGCGGGTCATCATACCGGTCCGGCCGATGCACGGACTGGTTTGAGTAGAAAACGGAATAAGGGGTGTCCTTGCAGTGAGACAACGGAATAAACCCCAGTTCACACAGTTCTGATTCCTGATCATCCGAAACCGCGACTTCCGTACTGCTGCGCATCGCCACGCCGGCGGCATCCGTGTGAAACTCATGTGTCGGCAGCCCCGTCACCAGACCGCCACCTTCCACGCCGCGCTGCACTCCCCGGATATCGGCAAACCAGCCACAGTCTGCGAACGCACGCAGGATCACGGCGCCCAGCGCCCACGCAGAACTGCCCCACAGATACCGGCTGTTGTCCGGCCCGCAGACATCCTCCTGAAACCGGAACCCGTGACTCTTCTGTTCTCCGTCGCGGTACGGTTCCCGCATCAGAACGCGGGGCAGCGTGAGTCCCAGAAACTGAGTGTCCGGCCGCTCACGCAGGCTCCGCCACTTGCGGTGGCGAGCCTGCTGAAAAATACCCTCCAGGTCAACCGGCTTTTCCAGGTCGGAAAATCGATCAAGGCCGATCAGGTCCGGACTGGCCGCGGCGATGACCGGCGCAAAGGCCGCCGCCGCCACTCCACTCAGCTGCAACAGCAGGTCCAGATCCTCAGGATGATTGGTGAACTCATAATTCGCCAGCAGCAGACCGTAGGGCGTGCCCCCGGCCATGCCGAATTCCTCTTCGTAGACCTTCTTGAACAGCGCGTTCTGATCAAATTCAGCCGCCTTTTCGAAGTCTCGCTGCAGTTCCCGTTTTGAAACGTCCAGTATCCGCAGTTCCACCCGCGTCGACTTTTCGTCGAATCCACGTTCACTGACCAGCGATTCCCGCGTGGACCACAGGAAGTGCAGCCCCCGCCAGGAAGCTTCCAACGCCTGGAATTCCGGAGCATGAAGGATCTGGTTGACCTGTTCTTCAAGCAACTGATCGATGCGGGCAATGTCGCGCGCCAGCGTCAGCTGCGCCGCTTCCCACTCGGCCGGATTCGACGGAACCTTTCCCAGCCACAAGATGAGCCGTCTGGCCTGCGACGATTCACCCAGAAAACCATGCAGCGGGTCGGTGGTCGATTCACGCCGGTCGGCCGGAGCAGAACCGCCGTCGACAACCCGATCCAGCAGACTGGCGGACGCTCCACCCGCGTGGTGTTCGACCGCGACTGTCACCGAATTTGCGGCACTGGGTTGAACGGATTCGTTCTGCACCTGAAGACCTTTCGAGGATCACCACCGACAATTGCCTTTGCGGCTTGTTGATTTAATGCAATTGCTTCGTTGTGGGGCGGTCGGTCCTCGTTGTGGGGCGGTCTCCCGACCGCCCCACACATTGGCGTGATACGCCCCGGGAGACCTTCGGTCGGTCTTGTGGTCGGGTCG
>JAVKCM010000108.1:0-88810 GCA_040222735.1 Fuerstiella sp.
TGGGGAGACCCGGCCACACCGGGGAGCCCGGCTGGCAGAACGTACCGTCGGTGCCGCCTGCGGGGGGGCACTTCGCGGCGCAGCCGCGACTGTGGTTGCAACAGACACGCCACTTCATACAGCCCGCTGCCACGAACCCACTCGTTGTGGGGCGGTCTCCCGACCGTCCCACTTTGCGGATCAGTTGGACAGGCTCGACGTGACGCGGATTGGGAGACCTGCGGTCGGTCGGGTGGTCGGGTCGGGAGACCCGGCCACAACCGGGGGGAGACCTGCGGTCGGTCGGGAGGTCGGGTCGTGAGACCCGGCCACAACCGGGAGCCCGGCAGGCAGAACGTACAGTAGGTGCCGGTTTGGTTCGCGGCACATGAGGGGAGGATCGCCGACCAGAATCCCGCAGGCCTGTCTGATGCACGTTAGAAACGGTCGATCAACAACTGACTGGTTGGTCGCCTTTCGCTCTGCGAACGGCGACAATAATTGACCGGCCCCTTCAGAATTCCTGGAAATCGTGACAAACGCAACCGCATGAGGTACACTGAGCCTTCCGGCAACGAGCACACGAGACGGAGGATCAGACATGACCACGACCTCGACCTTCTGCATCGGTAGCACAGATGCCACCATTGTTGCCCGCGTCACGGGGCACGGAACCCGCGACCACTGCGTTGCATTTGTCGAGGAAGTTACAGCCGCCGTGCAACAGGCCGATGACCACACGCTGATCGTTGACGTCGAACAGTGTGAATATCTGGACAGCACTTTTCTGGGCTGCCTGGTGACGCTGTACCAGAAGACGGAAACGCGCATGAGTGTGTGTGCGAGTGATCAGCAGAAGAAGAAGCTGTTTTCTTCCGCTCGGATTGACCGGCTGATCCCGATCCGGCAACCGGCTGACGTGATGGAACCGGACCAGTGGCATCCGATCTGCAACTCCACCGACGTCGAAACCACGGTGCTTGTCAAACGCGTCGCTGAAGCGCATCGACGCCTCGCCGAAATCGAAGGCCCCAACGCCGCCGTCTACGGACAGGTGGCCGACCAGCTCGAATCCGAACTGCGCACTCGCAAGCCGAAGTAAAAAAAAGGGGTCGGGTTTCTTTTTCTGTCACAGGAACTGACACGTCCGGGCTCCTGATGCCGTCGTACGGCAGATCGTGCGTTTGTTCTGGGTGAGGAAAAAGAAACCCGACCCCTTTTTCACTTTCGAGGTCTTCCGCGCGGCCGCAGTGTTGGCTCCAGATCCAGTCGCTCGGCGGTTTTCGCCACCCAGGTGTCATCCCCAAACGGGCACCCGCGATTTACCGACCGGCGGACCGCGTTTAGTTCAGCCTCGTTTTGTGGCGTGTTGACCAGTTGCTTCCAATGCCGAGGACACGGCACGGGCCAGTTGCTGAACTTCAGGATTGAGCTGGCTTGATCGCGATGCCAAAGACTGCACCACCGCCAGTCCTGAGCTCGCTCAACCAGACAAGCCCTGAGTGCGTTGCGTTCCACATAACGACAGACCGTCAGAAAGTGATGGTCTCCCTGTACAGGGAAGGACTTGAAACGGCCCTGATACAGGGGACCAGTACCGGATGTTCCATGAAAAGAATGCCATCGTTGAGTATGCGTTACCGTCATCCACTGCATGAACTCGGAAACGTCGTTGTCCCGACCTCTCGCCGGCCAAAGTACCAGATGCCAGTGATTTGGCATCACGCAGTGAGAGAGCAGTCGAACGGGCACACGCTCCGTAGCCTCATGCAGGACCTGTTCAAAGGCGTCGTAGTCACCGACGTCCGTAAAGATCTGCTTTTTCCCGACGGACCTGTTGAGCACGTGGTACACATAACCACCAATACAAGCACGTTTCCGACGCGGCATCGGAGTAACCCCCGGTTGGTTTGTGAGATAAGTACTTACGTGTGATAATACCAGGGTGATTAAGAAAGAAAAAGGGGTCGGGTTTCTTTTTCTGTTACAGAAACTGACACGTCCGGGCTCCTGATGCCGTCGTACGGAAGATCTTGCGTTTGTTCTGGGCAATGAAAAAGAAACCCGACCCCTTTTTCAGACGTGCTGTCGTGGGTTGACGAGGGCCCAGGATACGGCACCGGCGAAGTAGATGCCGGCGAAGACCAGCAGCACAAGGTTCCAGTTGGCGGTCCACTGAAACAGTTCGGCCACCAGAACCGGACAGGCGGCTGCCGCGAAGTTACCCATCATGTTCATCAGTCCGAAGACCTGAGGCACATGGTTGCCCCCGATATCGATGGTCGCGGAAAAGGCGCAGGGTCCCGCCAGCGCGGCGAATAATGCGCCGCAGGACAACAACACAATGCCCAGCGTCAGGCTTTCCACAAACCATGCGGCCAGAATCAGCACGGCGCAGCCGCCCAGAAACGTGGCGCCCACACCGCTGCGACTGAACCGCAGACTGCCCGTCCGTTTCCAGATCCAGTCCGTCAGCAGACCGCCAAACAGACAGCCGGCCATGGTACCGGCAAAGACCAGCGCCTGCAGATAGCCGGAATCCTTCACGGATACCCCGCGGGTTTCCTGCAGAAAGGTCGGAAACCAGCTGGCAAAGAACATATACCCGGAAGCTCGACAGACCTGCTGACCGCACAGAAACCAGACCGCGGGATTGATGGCTATCGCTGCCCAGGGTGTCGGCTGAGGTGTTTCATCGTCACTCTTCTCTGGCGGTGCATCCGCCCGGATCATCGCTCGTTCCGCCTCGTTGACGGTGGCGTCATCGCGCGGACGATCACGAAACCGCAGAAAGAACCATGCGGCCCACAGAAATCCCGGAGCGGCATAGAGTGCGAATACCCAGCGCCAGTGAATGATGCCCATCAGCGGCCCGGTCAGCAGGCTGGCCGCGATAGCTCCGATCTGCATGCCGAAGGCCAGACAGCCGCAGGCGAAGGTTCGTCGCGCCAGAGGAATCCATCGCGAGATGGCATCACAGGACGCCGGAAAGATTCCCGCCTGAGCCGCTCCCATCAGCAGTTGCGCCGTGAACAGCAGCCACAACCCGGGAGCCATCCCGATACATAAGGCCGCCACCGACCATGCGGCAGCAAACAGCGACATGGCCAGACGGGTCCCGCGCCGGTGAGCGAACCAGCCGCCCGGCACCTGCAGGACGGCATAGCTCCAGAAGAATGCTCCCATGAACCAGCCGGATTCCCGGATACTCAGCCCCAGGTCTTCCCGAATTGTACTTTCCGCCACACTGACGGCGTTGCGCGCCAGATAAGAAATCGCTGCCGCCAGCGCCAGCAGCCCCAGCACGCGATATCGAACAAGTGTCGGACAGGTGGCTTCCCCGGTGCCGTACGTGGCTGTCCCGGTGGCGTATGGATTGTCCGGCGACGTCGGTTCCGGAGTCATGATGACGCGCCTGCGTCTGTGACAGCAATCGACTGCAGCACGGCGTCCATCATCTCCAGCAATCGGTCCACTTCGGACCGGGTTTCGTCATCCAGCACCCATGAATGCGGTGCTCGACGGTGTTCCGTGGTGAACAGGCCGCGTTTCACCAGAATGTGTTTTTCGACCGCCAGAAATCCGTCCAGACCGGCCTGCATCTGCAGAGCGACCAGGGCACAGATCGGAAAGTAAATGCGATAGGCGGTTGTCTCGTCATTGTTCTGCAGCGCTTTCCAGAGAGCCACGATACCATCCAGCAGATCAACTCCCGGCATGGTCCCGGTCACGCCACGGCGAAACGCATCGATCAGCAGAATACCGCCAGACCCGTCAAACATGCGGGCCCTGCCATCACTGGCATCGCGGAGCGCGGAAATATTCGGGCCGATCGGAGAGCCTTCCGGCTTGAACAGAATCTTGTCGGGCCCGTACTGGTTTAACAGTTCCACATAGAAGCTGGTGGGAATTGCGGCGCCGACGTAGGATGACGCATCCTGAACAATCAGCGGCACATCGACCGCGTCCGCCAGCGCTCGGAAGTACTCCCACAGCGAATGCTGAGGCAGAGCGGTCGAAACCGGAGGAATGGCCATGACCGCGCTGCAGCCGGCCTCCTCCGCGTGACAAGCCAGCTCGACCGCCTGCCGGGTGCTCTCGGCGCCGACACTGGCGACGACCACACCGCGACCGCCGGACATCTCCACGATCAGCTGATTCAGTTCGCAACGCTCATCCACCGTCAGCCGCAGTATCTCTGACACCATCGCCGAACACACGCCCTGTACGCCGACGCTGAAGGCCCAGTCGATCTCACGCTTCAGGCTGTCGCGGTCAATCGCATCATGGTCGTCAAACGGCGTGTGCAGAATCGGCAGCACACCTTCGATAGTCTGATTCATCATCGTCTCCGTAAATTCTGACGCGACTGTCCGGCCGACTCAGGACCAAACGGTCAGGTTCAGCGGGTTGAGACCGGCAACTCGCCGGTCACGCCCACAGTTCTTCGATCATTTCGATCATCACCGACATCAGTCGTTCCAGACTGCCGCGGGCAAAAGGCGTCTGCCAGACCGGATACACATCGACATCGTACAGGTCCGCAGGCGGCAGGTAGCCGACTGAGCCGTTGACCAGATTCAGACAGATCACCGTACGGTCAGGAAAACGGTACCGCAGTTCCTGCTGCAGCGCTGAATACGCCTCGGCACAGCATCCGATCACCACCGCATCTCCAAGTCGCCATGCATAGACGGGCAGCGCGAAGCTTGAGCCGTCTCCGAGTGACCGGCGAATATCCCGCTTGCGTCTGAGTCGTTCTTCGACGGCTCGATCCGTGCAGGCCAGTCGCTGCTGTTCCAGTTCATCGGCGGACGGCCAGTTCTTCAATTCCAGCTCCGCGGTCCGTTCCAGTGCCTTCAGTTCGGACGACGGATTCTGCGGTTGCTGTCGCCAGACAGCCAGCGGCGCTCCGGACTCACACGTGCCTTCAAAAGCGAGCGCCGTGGCCGGCGGCTCCATGTCGTGCAGAGTGGCCAGGGCCGCGTGCGCCAGCTGGCGACCGTGGCGATCGGCGACCGCCGGGTCGCCCACATACTGATACCGCGGAGCAACGTCGCCGGACATTCCCTGCAGAAACAGGCTGAGCGCCGTGCCGTCCGCAGCCTGCTGCATCGTGTCGCGCATCGCTCCGATGTAGTCGGGAGAAATTGTCGTGTTTTCCCACGCCAGCGTGGTGGGGTGGCAGGCGTAGTTGACGATTGTCGCTCGCAGCGTGCCGGACGGATCCGTGACGCGTCCCAGCAGCAGCGTGTCGTCTGCCCTGCCCTGCGGGTTGTAGCCGCACAGCATACGGTCACGGTCGGGATCCGGATCCGGCAGATCACGGACGGAGGCCAGACCACAGCGCCCGGTGTGCCAGTCCAGCGTGGCCGGGCCGCTGTCATTCAGTGCCTGCCGAATGGTGGCCAGTGTGGCGTCGTAAACAGAATCCAGCCACGGGCCCAGCAGCTCACTGCCCGGCAATGTATTGTCCGGTTTCATCAGCGGAGCGGCCGCATGAGTATGGCTGAGCGCAAACAGAAACCGTGCGGAGTCCAGCGACAGATCCTGCAGCCAGCGGCGCTGAAACTGCCGAAACAATTCGAGCGGCCGCCACCAGCCCAGATCGGCATCAACCAACACCAGCGGAGCACTACCACTGCCGGTACTGATTGTCAGTGCCGTGAGTGTCAGCGGACGGTGCACCGATTCGGCCGTGTCATGCAGAGCGGCTCCCCAGTTGCGGCTGTAGACCCCGACGGGCGGCGTGATGTCTGTCCGAGCAAGTCCGATCTGCCCGGTGAACGAAGCGTAAGGTCGGGAGATGAGTGGCTGATTCATGGGGCAGGATTTTCAGGCAGAGGTTCACAGAAGTTCAGAGGCGGGCTGAACAGAAGGGTCGACGCATTTCACCAGACGCCCGTCACCAGTCGCCGACGCTGCCATCCCGGTAGAAGACACGCTGCAATACTTCCTGCTGAAACGGGTGATTACGGACTTCGTCTTCGTTGATCTCGATACCCAGCCCGGGACGCCGACTGGCGGTCACGGTGCGCGTGGCCGGGTCAACAACAAAACCTTCATTCACAATGTCGTCCCGCCATGGAACATCGTTGTGCACCGACTCACAGATGATGTAGCTGGGCTGTGAAAAACCGAACTCCAGCGACGCGGCCGTGCTGACCGGACCCTGAGGATTATGTGGTGCCAGCGCGATGCGATGAGCTTCGGCAAGTGCCGCGATGCGACGTGCTTCTGAAAAGCCGCCGCAGTGCGTGATGTCCAGCTGACAGATTTCGCAGCCCCGGGCGGCAAACAGATCACGGAAGGCGGCCAGGTGAGTCATGCGTTCGCCGGTGGCAATCGGCGTGCTGACGGCAGCATTGATCGCCGCCAGACCGTCGATGCTTTCCGGCCAGCACGGTTCTTCCAGAAAATACAGCCCGAACTGATCCAGTGCATCCGCGAATTTCAGGCCCATGGCCGGCGACGGTCGGGCATGGCAGTCAACCATAATGTCGATCTCATCGCCAACCGCGTCACGCATGGCGGCCACGCAGTCAGCCGCAGCATTCACCGGGCGAAGCCCTTCAATCGGCATGGTTGGAGGCACGGCCATCGATTTGAATGCCGTGAACCCGTCCTGCACGGCCTGCTGAGCCAGTTCGGCAAACTGCTGAGCATTGTCGACGTCTGTTTCGTAGAAGTGTTCCATACTGCCGCCACCGAGATGGCAATACAGACGAATCGTATCCCGCACCGGTCCACCCCACAGCTGGTGGCAGGGGACGCCGTGGACTTTGCCGATGATGTCCCACAAGGCGATATCAATTCCGGCAATCGCTGTGGAACGCACGACACCGCTGCCGTGCCAGAAATGCTGGCGCCACATCATCTGCCACAGATGTTCCACTCGAGTGGGATCTTCGCCGATCAGCAGCTGGGACAGATCTTCGACAGCTCCCACGACGCTGCGTGTATGCCATTCCAGCGTGGCTTCGCCCCAGCCATACAACCCGGGCTGGTCGGTCAGCACTTTCACAAATACCCAGTTCCGCATCCGCGCGTGGCAGACCAGTGTTTCAATTGCCGTGATCTTCATTCGTGTTGCCTGCTCCGGTCATTTCAGTGACGGCAGATCTTTGCAGAAGCCACGCCGCGCGGCCATCCACCGATATCGTTTTGTCGGTGGCTCTGCCTTTACGAGTTTGCAGCATCACTTGTTTTTCAGGACTCCGATTCTGCAACACGGTCGCCGTGTCGACGGCATGTGACGTCCACACAGGCGGCTCCTGGTGCCCTGCCGGCCGGCGTCACCAGCACTATTCCGGCGGGGAAAACAACGGAATCTGAATTGATCCGGACAGCACCACGCCCCGAACGGCGATTCTGAGTTTTGTTGCGAAATAGCCGCGGGCCACAAAAATCAAACGAACGGGTGACGCCCCGGTCGTTGCGCTTTATCCTGTACCTGAGGAGATATTGTGACGATACAGCAGTCTTCCCCCCGCCCTGTTCCCCGCCTCTGCGTTCCTGCCCGCCCCTGTTTTCATTGGAATTGTCCATGAACGCCCGTTCTGTGTGCCTCGTAATGCTGTTGTGTATGAGTTCCACGCCGGACCTGTCGGCGGCGGACCCCGCCGACACCGTTGACTATCTGACACAGATCAAGCCGCTGCTCACCACCAAGTGCTATTCGTGCCATGGGGTTCTGAAGCAGGAAGCGGGACTGCGTCTCGACACGCGACAGCTGATGACGGCCGGCGGTGACAGCGGTGCAGTGTTCACGGCGGGTGACGCCGCCGGCAGTCTGCTGCTGGAACGCGTCACCGCGGATGAAGACTACCGGATGCCGCCGGCTGAGGACGGAGCAGCACTGAAACCCGATGAAATTGAGCTGCTGCGACGCTGGGTCAATCAGGGGGCCATCGCTCCGGACGAAGAGGCTCAGCAAAGTCCGACCGATCACTGGGCGTTCCAGCCGATCCGCCGTCCGCATCTGGGGCAGAAAGATACGGCCGCCAATCCGATTGACATTCTGCTGGCAGCAAAGCGCAAGGAACTCGGCCTGAAGACTCAGCCGCCGGCTGAACGGTCCGTCCTGATCCGACGTCTGTATCTGGACCTGATCGGTCTGCCACCGACCCTGGAACAGCTTCGTGACGACCGTCCCCGGCAGGTCATTGTGGACGAACTGCTGAACAGTCCTCATCATGGTGAACGCTGGGGACGTCACTGGATGGACGTCTGGCGATATTCAGACTGGTACGGTCTGGGAGCTCAGTTGCGCAACAGCCAGAAACACATCTGGCGGTGGCGGGACTGGATCGTCCGTTCGCTGAATGCCGACAAGGGTTATGATCGGATGATTCAGGAAATGCTGGCCGGCGATGAACTGGCTCCGGGGGATCCTGACGTGGTCGCCGGCACCGGTTTTCTGGCCCGCAATTATTATCTGTTTAATCGAACCACATGGCTGGACAGCACCATTGAGCACACAGGCAAGGCCTTTCTGGGACTCACGCTGAACTGTGCCAAGTGTCACGATCACAAGTACGATCCTCTTAGTCAGGTCGACTACTACAACTTCCGCTCCATCTTTGAGCCGCATCAGGTCAGGCTGGATCCGGTGCCCGGGGTGATGGACTTCGAGAAGGACGGTCTGCCCCGAGTCTTTGATGATCACCCTGATGCCGAAACATGGCTGCATGTCCGAGGCGACCCGAGCAACCTCGATCGTGAAACCAAGATCGTGCCGCAGGTGCCCGCGATTTTTGCCGACTTTCAGCCTGAGGTGAAGCCGGTTGACCTGCCTGCCGTCGCCTACGCGCCGGGAACACGCCCCTATGTGCAGCAGGATCATCTGAAGGCCGCAGAATCGGCAGTGAAAGAGGCAGAACAGGCTCTGTCGGCCGCACAGCAGCGGCTGGCAGCGATGCCCGAGGAATCAGCCACATCGGAAACGAAGAACTCGGAACCGGAACGTTTTTCCTTCGCTGACGATTTCGAATCACCGAACGCAGAAGTCTGGGAAATCGTCGGCAGCGGCTGGAAGTTTCAGGACGGTGCTCTGCATCAGACGACAGCGTCCCGCGATGCGGAATTCATCCGGCTGCGGCAACCGCTGCCCCGCGACTTCGATCTGACCTGCCGGTACACGACAACCGGGGGCACCACCTACAAGTCTGTGACGTTTCGCTTTGACGAATCCTCTGATCGCGGATACGCCAATTTTGTGTACACCAGTGCTCACGAACCCGGGCCGAAGGTGCAGGCAGCGTACACACGCGACGGTTCTCAGACTTATCCGCCGGAAGGGCGCGCTGCCCGGCCGATCAAAGTCGGTGAACCGCTGACACTGCGTTTTGCGGTTCGCGACCGATTGGTGAATGTCTGGCTGAATGACAAGTTTGCCGTCGCTTATCAGTTTCCGGACAGGCAGCCGGCGGGACGCCTGTCGCTGTCCGGCTTTGACGCCACCGTGGCCTTCGATTCGATCTCGATCACGTCGCTGGCCGCCGATGTTGAACTGAAACCTGTGGCCAGTGGCGGGACCGGTTCACCACCGACCGCGGCAGCGGCGGTCGAACTGGCGACGGCGGGACTGGCGGCCGCCCGGGCCCGGCTGCAGTCTGTCCGGGCAGTGATCGCCGCCGACAACGCCAGACACGGTACAGCGGACAGCGGAGCAGCAAAAGAACTGGCGGACACGGCCGCTCTGCTGCAGGCTAAAGCCATGCTGGCAGAAGCCGAACACGAACGGCTGGCTGCCGGAACCGATAAGAAAAAAATCGATGCCGCGGCCAACAAGGCAAAAACGGCGCAGCAGAAGCTGGCGGCTGCTGAAGAAGGAAACGGCACCTATGTTGGTATCCGGGCATCGCGGAAGGCGCTGGAAGGCCCGGCGGATAAGGAATCTGAACATCCGATCGCCTATGTCCGGACAAGTACCGGGCGGCGATTGTCACTTGCGAAATGGATCACATCGCCAGAGAACCCGTTGACGGCGCGAGTGGCCGTCAATCAGGTCTGGATGCGGCACTTCGGTGAACCGCTGGTGGAATCCGTCTTTGACTTCGGGCTGAGGGCAAAGAAACCTCGACATGCGGAACTGCTTGATTTTCTGGCCGCGGAATTCATGGATTCCGGCTTTAGTTTCCGGCACCTGCATCGCCTGATCGTGAACTCAGACGCCTACGCACTAAGTTCCTCAACGCTGAATGCTGATCCGGAAACGATCGGGAAGGATCCGAACAACCGTGACTACTGGCGGATGAACACCAGACGCATGGAATCTCAGATTGTGCGGGACAGTCTGCTGCAGCTGGCCGGTCAGCTGGATCCGACGGTGGGCGGTCCCTCGCTGGATGTCGGACCGAACAGCCGACGTCGCAGTCTGTATTTCAAACACTCACGTGATGATCAGGACAAGTTTCTGACGATGTTCGACGATGCCGATCTGCTGCAGTGTTATCGCCGCAGCGAAAGCATTGTACCACAGCAGGCTCTGGCACTGGCCAACAGTGAACTCGCCATGAAAATGTCTGCCACGATTGCCGACCGCATCTCAGAATCTCTGCCGTCTTCCGATCCCGGCGAATTTGTCCGGGTTGCTTTTGAAACGCTGCTGGGCCGAGCGGCGACCGAGGCAGAACACGCCGAATGTGTGGCGTTCTGCGATCAGCTGCAGGCTCTGCTTCAGGACGACACCACCGTTCCCGCGACAGACACTGAGCGGCGCGTGCGAACCCGACTGATCCACAGCCTGCTGAATCACAACGACTTCATTTCCATTCGATAACCGCAGCATAAAGCCAAACACCCCGTAGCTGGGGCTTCCAGCCGCAGCACACAACCAGGACACCCGCCGCCGGAGCTTCCAGCCGCTGGAAACCCGGCTGAAAACCCGGCAACCGGCCTCACACCTGACCACAACGGAGCCGTCACCAATGAACATCAACAGTCTTCCCGATGCCGCAGCTGGCCACAGCCTGAGCGGCCGCCGCCAGTTTCTGAATCAGTCCGCCCTGGGCTTTGGCACGCTGGCCCTGCACTCGATGCTGCAGAACGAAGGATTCGGGGCGAGCTCTGTGTCCGGAGGTGCCGTTCCTGACGGTCTGGCGCACTTTGCTCCGAAGGCAAAGAGCGTGATCTGGCTGTTTATGCGCGGCGGAGTCAGCCATATGGAAAGCTTCGATCCGAAGCCGGCCCTGAATCAGTACTCGGGCCTGTCCATCCCGGAAACGCCCTATGCGAATGTACAGGATCCGGAACGACTGAAGAAGGTGCGTGTGGTTGTGGTGAATGATGCCAACGGACAACAGCGCAACAAAATCTATCCACTGCAGGTTGGCTATAAAAAGTACGGCCAGAGCGGAATTGAAGTCAGTGACTGGTTTCCGCACATCGGCAGTGTGATTGACGACATTTCTGTAGTGCGTTCCATGTGGACCACCGATGATAATCATGGAGCTCAGGTGCAGTTCCATTCCGGACGACACATGCTGGATCCTCGTGTTCCCACGATCGGTGCCTGGGTCACGTGGGGACTGGGCACGCTGAATGAAAATCTGCCGCAGTTCATCGCCATGGGGCCGCGGTTCTTCGACCGTCGCGACGGGCATTATCTTGGCCCCGCGTACGATTCTGTGGAACTGAAGGTCGATCCGAAGAATCCGCTGGACTACGCCAAACCGGAAGGCGACATCACGGCGACGGAACAACAGCTGAGTTTCAGTCTGGTCAACCGACTGAATCGACTGACGGCTCAGCGATACCCGAATGACGCAGCGCTGGATGCTCGAATCAAGTCGTATGAACTGGCATTCCGCATGCAGACCGCCGTTCCGAACGTGATTGACTTCACGAAAGAAACGGAAGCCACCACGAACCTGTACGGCTTCGACCAGAAGGAAACGCGTCCCTTTGGCGAACAGCTGCTGGCGGCTCGCCGGTTTGTGGAGCACGGAGTGCGTTTTATTCAGATTCAGCATGGTGCCGGCGCAGCGGGGGCCTGGGACCAGCATTCCGCCCTGAAGGCTAATCACTCAAAACTGGCGATGCAGGTGGACCGGCCGGTTTCCGGCCTGATTCGGGACCTGAAGCAGCGTGGCCTGTTCGACGAAACTCTGGTGGTGTTTGCCACCGAATTCGGTCGCACGCCGGGTTCTCAGGGGGCAGACGGACGGGATCACCATCCGTACGGTTTCAGCATCTGGATGGCGGGCGGAGGCCTGAAAGGCGGCATCGCTCACGGAGCCACCGATGACATCGGCTTCCATGCCGTGCAGGATCCGCACTATGTCACCGACGTCCACGCCACGCTTCTGAAACAGCTGGGTCTGAACTCGCACCGCATGGAAGTCGACGGCCACAAACGTCTGGAACAGGACTTCGGACACCCGATTGAAGAAATCATTGCCTGACGATCATCGCCCCCCGGGCTGCCAGTCACGGCGAAACACCCGTAGCTGGGGCTTCCAGCCGCAGCATGTACGTCGCGCGGCTGGCGCTGCGGCTGGAAGCCCCAGCTACGTGGAACAGCATCTCCGGGTAACAGGAAGCGAGCCCGGCAACACAACACGAACGCTGTTCCGGCGCACCGCCCGCGATTGCCGTGCCCGGCCGTCTGTACTGGCGTGACGATCATCGCCCGCGCTGCCAACCGGGCAAAACACCCGTAGCTGGGGCTTCCAGCCGCAGCACGTAGTTCCAGCAGCTGGCGCTTGAAGCTGAGCCTGCGAGTAATAATAATTATATGGTAATGAATAAGGGCATGATGAAGAATGGCTTACACAGTCACTGTAATCTTCCCGCGTGTCGCTACGTCCGGCCGTGTGAACTGTCCGGGCTGTCATTGCCGCAGCTGGAAACCATGACTATGGAGCGACAAAAACAATGGTCTTGTCTTTCAAGCCGTTCGATCACCGGGCTCCAGTGCGAATCTACGGCAGCGGCCTGCTGCCGCATTGGCGCCAGCATGGATGCACATACTTCGTGACGTTTCGACTGGCAGATTCTGTGCCACGAAAGGTCGTCGAGCAGTGGAAGTACGAGCGCGACAAGTGGCTCCAGTTTCGAGGTATTGTACTGTCGGGCGAAAACTGGCGCAGCGTGGTGCGTCAGCTTGGCAGGACCGATTACCGTGCCTTCGAACGACATTTCGCAGGTCGACTGTTTGCATATCTCGACGATTGTCGCGGAGAGTGCCTGTTGCGCAAGCCAGACCTGGGGAAACTGGTTGTAGATGCCCTGCGTTTTTTTGACGGTCGGCGTCTGGACTGCGGTGATTTCGTCGTGATGCCGAACCATGTCCACTGGATTGTGACGCCCAGGGCTGAATTCGAGCTCGAGGACATTCTCCACTCGGTCAAAAGCTTCACGGCAAATGAGATCAATCGAAAGATCGGCAGGACCGGCCAGCTATGGATGGAGGAGTCTTACGACCGGATTATCCGCAACGGCGAAGAACTGCTGCAAACCCAGCGATACATCCGTGAAAATCCACGCAAGGCAGGGCTGAAACTGCCGCCATCTGCATCGTACGCCGCCGAATACATGCTGAAAGAATAGTACGGCCGTACGGTCTGGCGTGACGAAGATCGCCGGGGCTGCCAACCGCGGCGAAACACCCGTAGCTGGGGCTTCCAGCCGCAGCATGTACGTCGCGCGGCTGGCGCTGCGGCTGGAAGCCCCAGCTACGGGAAACAGCAACTCTGGGTAACAGAAACCGGACCGCTGTTGCTCCGGCAGCGCGACGGGCAGCGTTGGCGGCGTGGGATCACTCGTCGCGGATCACCTTGACGGCGTTCAGCAGCGGCAGCCCCTGTTTCGGAATAAGAGCAATCGTCAGGTTGTCGGTAACCGGCACGTGATCGACCTGATGCATGACGACCTTCGACGAAGCTGCTGCAGGATTCACATCTTCCAGCACCGTTGTTCCGTTGAACTGCACGTCAAACCGTGACGGACCGTGTTCTTCCTGACGCAGATCACCGAAATGCAGCTGCACGGTGAAGGTAGCCGGTTCGTCTTCCCTGCCAAGCAGCGGCAGTGTGATCTGTTTCAGGCCCTGGGCCCATGATGTGTACAGCCACGGTGTCTGAGCCGTCCCGGCTTCCGGAGTATGTTCGCTGATACTGCGATAGTCGCCGGAATTATGAAACTGCGGCTGCAGATCCAGCTTCACGTCCAGCGAGGTTTCCTGATAGGCGCGATACCGCGGGTAGGACAGCCAGACAGTGCCGTGAGCATCTTTGCGATCTCCGGGAGCACCGAGGTTCAGGGCCAGATGTCGGACCGGGGTCTGTGTTCCGACAGAGCTGTAGATCGCCCACGGCCGACGCGCTTCACGCGGTTCCATGACGATGGTGGAGGCGATGGAAAACAGGCAGACACAACCGGCACTGGCCTCGGGAATCATCACCAGTCCGTTGGCCGGAATCGCATTGATCCAGCAGCCCAGCCGGTGCCCCGCGAAGTGCCGGACTCCGGCGTCCTGTTCCAGATCCATGAACCCGGTTGCGCCGGAGCGGAACATGACCATACCGGAATCCGCGGCGGTCAGCATGCCACAGTGGTGGCCGGTCCGCATCATGGACCACGGAACGTCATCGCCCGTGATCGGGTGCTTGCGGGTCAGTTGTTCGCCGGTGTGCAGGTCATACATCCATGGTTCAGCCAGCACCCTGTCGCCGACAATGATCGGTCGGTGACGGTAGTTGGCGTCCTTTGCCCAGACCTTGTAGCCATCGGCAGCAGACAGCGCCACCAGTCGACGCCGCGAAAATTCACCGGCCACGAACTGTTTCCAGTAGTGTCCGTTTGCATTGGCGCCACACAGAATCAGCGTGTCGTTCTGGTACATCAGTGTCAGCATGCCGCCGCCGATTCCAATTTCGCTGCAGTCCGTCACGTCCACGGGATTGGACCACAGCTGCTCTCCCGAGCGGGAATCAATCGCGACGGCCCGCCGCAGGTCGGCTTTCTTCAGGCGGTCTTCGGCGATCTCACGTTCTTTGCCTTCCAGTCCTTCCAGTTCGCTCTTGTCCTGTCGCAGAATCTCCGCGCGCTGTTCGCTGGTAATCGTACTGTCGACGAAGAAGACGCGATCAGGGCCGATGGCAATGGTACGATGAGAGATACTCTGTCCCTGATAGGTCCACAGATGCTTTCCGGTTTTCAGGTCAATCGCGAAGATCGCATCGGTGGCATCGTTCGTGCGCCGCCCGCGTCTGCGTTCGCGGGAATCAATGGAATCCATGACGGTCGCTGTGCCGAACAGCAGATCTCCCTGAACGGCCACATAGGCCCACTGGTGCCGGCCTTCATCACGCGATTCCGGCAGGCGGTGGGTACGCAGCGTTTCTCCGGTTGCCGCATCCAGTTCGAAACACTGGTCCCCGATAAAGTGGAACAGTCGATCGTCGCTCGCAGCCAGATTTCCCGGGCTGACGTTCATAAACACGCCCGTGCGAATTCCTTTCGGATTGTCATAATTCCACAGAAACAAACCGTTGTAGGCGTCGTAGGCTCGAATGGTTGTCTCGCCCTGCACAATCAGGCGTCCGCCGACGGCCAGGGGACCCACGGCACCATCGTGACGGTTTACCATCTCGCCGATTCCCGGATCTCCGTACCACAGCACGCCCAGCCCGCCTTTGACTCGCAGGTCATCGCTGACGGCCGTGTTGGCCGCGTTTCCATACTGGTGCGACCACGCGCCGGCTCCCGGCAGCATTCCGCGCGACAGAGTCACCCAGCCGTCCACTGACTTCTGAGTCGCTTCTTCGGCCGTCAGTCCGGCGGCCTTTGTGACGTCGGCCACCACGGAAGCGGTGGCCGTCACATCATCGGCCTGTGGCTGTCCCAGGCACATCACGCCGCCGGCAGGTTTCAGGTGTCGCATCACCTGGGCCGGGTTCGTCGACACTGCTCCGGTGCGGACGTATCGATCACTGACGATCAGGTTGGCAAAATAGTTGGAATACGGAATAGCGTCGGCGTCGAACTGATGGACGGTGACGCGACTGCCGTAGAGGCCCGCGCGAACCAGATTTGCCCGTGCCTGCGCCACTTTGTCAGGGTCTGCCTCCACCATGTAGATTTCCAGTTCGCTCTGCCGCGCCAGCTCACAGGCCAGCTGGCCTTCGTCACCATCAATGACCAGGCAGAAGCCGCGGGTCACACCCGTGTTGGCCAGGATCTCACGCGCTGCCTGCTGATATTTTTCTGAAGTTTCAAACGTCGCGGCCACGGCTGGTGTAGCGGCTGTCGGGCTCGGAGCGGCGTCGAAGGTATAGATGCGCCCCTGGTCGGTGCTGACGATCAGGTGTCCGTCCGCAACGGCCAGACCGCTGGCCAGGCCGTCGACGTCTGCCCGCCAGACGGTCTCTCCGTTTTCGGCCGAGTAGGCTCGGACACGATCGCGACCACCAACGAACACGCAGTTGGGGGTCGCCAGAACGGAGGCATCATCGACGGTCTGCTGCTGCCATGTGACGCCGATGTCAGCGATTCGTTTCAGCTCGGCATTGGCATCCGCAATCTGTGTTCGGATGGCGTCAGCCTTTTCCTTGTTTCGTTCTGAACGCAGCTGTCGAGACCACGTATAGACATCCATTTCCAGCTTGTGGCGAACCCGGCTGTTAACGGCATATTCCATTCTGTCGAGCCGGGCCACGACGGTACCGGTGGCCACATAGGCCGCGGCATCGATCACGGCCATCTGCCGCCCGGCAAACCAGCCGAACCCGACATCTCCTTTTTCCTGAGTCATCGCCAGCAGGTGATGCGGCCCCCCGGAATAGATCTGACCATCGGACAGCAGCGCCTTGGTTCCGCCGATCACACCGCCGGCTGTGCTGCGCCAGCTGTGCGTTCGCTTGTGAATCAGCTTTCCGGTGCTGCGATCGAAGGCCGCCGGCAGCGAACGCCCGGAGGGCACGAACAGGAGTTCTTCACTGGCCAGCAGATAGCCCTGCGGAGACAGATCATCGCGGCCGGCATCGGCCACGCTCAGGTTGTCCTGTTTCCAGATCACAGAACCATCGGCGGCGTTCACCGCGTACAGGAAGACGTCTTCATGGGGGAAAATGCCGGCCCCGAAGTACGCCACGCCATCGTCCACCAGCACACCGGTGCGGACCGGCCATCGTGAGATCATTTCGCCGCGGCCCAGCAGCCAGTCCTCTTCCGGACCGGCACGAAACTGCCAGCGACGTTCACCGGTCTCCGCATTCAGACAGTAAACCTGGCCGTCGTCTGATCCGAAGTATACAAGACCGTCAGTGACGGTTGGTGCCAGACGAATCGGAGCGCCGGAAAAAAAGGTCCACTTTGTTTTTCCGGACTTCAGATCGACGCAGTGCAGCTGGTCATCGACCGTGGAACCGAAATACAGATTGCCACCGGCCACGACCGGGTGGAACACGTCGTCGAATTTGACGCGATGCCCCAGCAGCTTGCCTTCAATCTCACGGCCCTCACCACTGGACCATGCCATTTCCGGCGGAGCCGGTGCCTGATATTCCCAGGTGAGATTTAATGGCAGCGTGATGACTTCACCGGAAGCGGCCGTGCGAGCGTTATCGCCCCGGTAGGTCGGCCAGTCGGCCGCCGTGCCGGGCAAACTCAGGCTCAGCACCGTCAGAACAGAAACGGAAACACACCGCAGGAACATGCTGTGACGCATGATGGCTCCTTTTGGGTCAGCGAGAAAAGGTGGGCACTGGGTGGAGTGTGCGAATCAGTGAGCACACCACCGTTCAGAACGGTTGATCGGGCCCGATACCGCTCGTACACTGTAACACCGCTGCCTGCTTCGGTTCCACCAACCTGCGAAACATTTGGCGGCACCCTCCCCCCTCCTTCGCATCAAAAGCGAGTTCGGTCATGCGCTACCGCACAATTGCCGCGACGACTCTGATCGTGGCTGTCACCGCTTCCGTGGCCATTGCGTGCTCCGTTCCGGTATTCCGCTACGCACTCGAACACTGGCGTCCCGATCCGTACGTCCTGTTCGTGTTCACGGAAGACGAACCGAACAAAGAGACTCAGGAGATTCTGGATACGCTGCAGGTCCAGGACCAGCCTGGTCAGCCGATCGCCAATCTGGCTGTCCGGGTCGTGAACCTGAAACAGCAGACGGATCCGATCACTCAGCAGATTCGGCAGGCCCATCCATCAGACAGCCTGCCATGGGCGGTTCTGCAGACGCCGGCGAAGTGGGGACCGCCGCAGACGGTCTGGCAGGGAGAACTGACTGCCGCCAATGCTGCCCGGATTCTTCAGTCACCCGCACGATCAACGATCAGCCGGCGACTGGTCGACGGTGAATCCGTCGTGTGGGTACTGCTGGAATGTGGCCGCGAAGAAGAAGATGAAGCAGCCTTCTCCACCCTTACCTCAGAACTGGCTCGACTGCAGACAAAGCTGAAGCTTCCCGAGATTGCGTCTGAGGATCTTGGCGATCTGTCTGTTGATCCGGACGCTCTGAAGATTGCCTTCTCTGCGATTCGAATCGCCCGTGATGATCCGCAGGAACAGGTCTTTGTTGACATGCTGTTGCGAGTTGAACCGGACCTGCTGGACGAAGATGTGACCCGGCTGCCGCTGGCATTTCCGATCTTCGGTCGCGGGCGGGCGCTCTACGCTCTGGCCGGAAAAGGAATTGCCGGTGATGTGATCGAAGAAGCCTGTCAGTTTCTGACCGGCGCCTGCCAGTGCACCGTCAAGGCACAGAATCCCGGTGTTGACCTGCTGCTGAACGTGAACTGGGATGATGTGGTGGTGCCGACCAAGCCGATCGACGATGACCTGCCGCCGCTGGCCGGCTTCAGTGGCTTCGCCGCCGCCGAAGAAACTCCGTTTACATCGTCCGACGCAGAATCCGGCGTCACGACTGCCGCGACCGTGTCCCGGGCAAACATGCCAAACGGCGATGCTGTGGCGAACGGCGATCAGATTTCACAACTGACTGTGGCGGATCCGTCGGTGAACAATTCCGTCGCGCCGGATACAGCATCACCGGCACTGACATCATCGGCTTCGGCATCATCGGACTCAACATCAGACGTGACAGCGCCAGCCGCGGTTGCCGTGGCCGATCAGGGCTCGCCGGCCGCGGGGATCGGTCAGAACGTGCTGTTTCTGCTGATGGTGCTGGTGGTCGGCGTTGTCATTGCGTCGCTGTTTCTGGCACCACGGTCGAACTGACAGCAGGCCGGCACACCGGTGCGGTGGTGACCTGCTCACCGGCCGGGCCACCCAGGACCAGCAACCGGAATCTTTCAACCTGTGACCACACATAGACTGTCTGCCCATGTCACTCTGGCGGCTTGCCTTTCGTGAAATCCGACATCGGAAACTGAGTTTTCTGATGGGAGTTCTGTCGGTCACAATTGCCGTGGCCTGTCTGGTTGGAGCTCAGACGCTGCTGCGGGCGGATCAGCTGATCACGGATCAGATCCTGGCGGCCCGGGTTTCTGAGGTGGAGGCCGCTGTGGCGGCGAAGGAAGAAATCGTGCGCCAGGCTGGTGCCGACCTCGAGGACGCGATGCGGAAGCACATGAAGGGACTCGGGTTCAACATTCTGATTCTGCCGGAAGAACAGTCCCGTTCTGAACTGCTGCTAAGCGGCATGACGGCCACGATGCCGGAAAGCTACGTGGATCGACTGGCCGAATCCAGCATTGTGACTGTCAACCATCTGCTGCCGAGCGTTACTCGACGAATCAAGTGGCCGGAGCAGGATCGTGAAGTGATCCTGATCGGTACGCGGGGCGAAGTTCCCATTCAGCATCGGGCGTTGAAGAAGCCGCTGCTTGAGGAAGTGGCCGAAAACAAGGTCGTCGTCGGTTACGAACTTCACCGGGATCTGCAGATCAGTCCGGGTGATCAACTGACGCTGCTGGGCCAGGAATTCACCGTCTCAAAAATTCATCCCGAACGCGGCTCAACAGACGACGTGACGTTGTGGATCAATCTGAAGCAGGCTCAGGAACTGCTGGGCATGCAGAATCTGATCAACGCGATTCTGGCTCTGGAATGCGACTGTTCGGGCGACCGCATTTCTGCCATCCGGGACGAAATCAAGGGAATTCTTCCCGGGACGCAGGTCGTTGAAAAATATTCAGAAGCGCTGGCTCGTGCCGAAGCCCGTGCCAGGGCAAAACAGGTGGCGGAAACCTCGCTGCAGCAGGAGCAGGAAGCGGGTCTGGCGCTGCTGGCACAGGAAGAACAGTCGCGCCGACAGCTGGAACAGCAACATGCCGGATTCGCTTCCGTGATGGTGCCGCTGGTGCTGGTCGGTTCAGCCGTCACCATCTTTCTGCTGGCACTGGCCAACGTGCGGCAGCGAACTGCCGAGATCGGAATACTGCGGGCCATCGGGCTGCGGACGCGTCAGATTCTGACCGTGTTTCTGTCCAAGGCGACGGTGACCGGCATTCTGGGATCCATTCCCGGCATCGTGCTGGGGCTGTGGGCCGGCGTGGCGCTGGCCGGGCTGACGTCGCATGGTCTGGCGTGGGGACAGCTGTTTGATGCGGGCGACCTGCAGCTGACGGTTCTGGCTGCACCGGTGCTGGCACTGGTTCTGGCAGGAGCGGCGACGTGGCTGCCGGCACTGCTGGCCGCGCGGCAGGATCCTGCGACCATTCTGCAGGAACAATAACCATTCGCTGCGTTCGGTGGCCGTGATACGCCTGGCGTTCGTCGCCGATTTTGCATCATCCCGTAACTGACGGAATACACTTTCCATGCTGCTGCAGATTGATCATGTTGCCAAACGGTATGCAGACGGGCCCACCGTAGTGCAGGCGGTTCAGGATGTGTCGGTCAGTGTCGCTGAGGGTTCCTTTGTCGCCATTCAGGGACCCAGCGGCTGCGGCAAATCAACGCTGCTGCTGACCGCCGGAGGCCTGTTACGGCCCGATTCCGGAAAGGTACAGATCGACGGTCAGGACCCCTACGCTCTGGCTCCGGAAGCCCGCGCTGCCTTTCGCGCGCGGAAGGTCGGCTTTGTTTTTCAGCAGTTCCACCTGGTACCGTACCTGAGCGTTCTGGATAACGTGCTGGCTCCGGCGCTGGCGGTGAGCGGATCGGCCGCTGAAATGCGTGACAAGGCCCGCCATCTGGTGGAACGCTTCGGGCTGGCGGACCGCCGCCATCATGTACCGGCGAAGTTAAGCAGTGGCGAACGGCAGCGAACCGCCATGGCGCGTGCTTTGCTGAACGATCCGCGGTTGCTGCTGGCCGATGAACCGACCGGCAATCTGGATCACGAAAATGCGGACGCCGTGCTGAGATACCTGAGTGAATTTGCCGCCGACGGAGGCGGTGTTCTGCTGGTCACTCATGACGACCGGGCGGTCGTGCATGCCCGGCAGACAATCCATCTGCAGAATGGCAGAATCGTCGAGCCCGCTGTCTCATCCTGATCGACCGGCCGGCAGCATGGTTGAGCTGCACAGGCTGGACAGGTAGAGTGACGGTCGAAGTAAGGCTGCATCTCAGGTTCGTCAGATTCAGAGTTCCGCCTCAGGCCGCCTCCTTTCCATCCGCCCTTCCTCCAGCATCTTTCTTCTACGCCTATGTGGCCGAGTTCTTCATTCGGAACGATTACTCAACGCAGTCGCCGCGGCGGACGCGTGAATGCCTTGTTCGCTCTTCTGCTGGCCGGTGTCGCCCTGATCGCGGTTCTGGTCCTGATGTTGCGGCGGGGATCTCCTGAAACAACGACGGACAGACAGCGACTGGTGGTGTATTGCGCGGCAGGTCTGCGTGTTCCCGTGGAAGAGATCACCGGCGAATACGAGCAGCTTTACAACGTGGATGTTGAACTGCAGTTTGCGGGATCCAATACACTGCTGAATCAGCTGCAGGTCAACAGCTTTGCCGAGGCCGATCTTTATCTGGCCGCCGACGACTTCTACACGGACAAAGCCGTCGTAGACGGTCTTGCGGCGGAAACGATACCCATTGCCTGGCAGCGACCGGTGGTGGCCGTTCGCAAAGACAGCGAACGGCAGATCGGTTCACTGGCCGACCTGTTGAAGCCCGACATCAAAGTGGCGATGGGCAACCCGGAACAGGCGGCCGTCGGCAAGGCCGTTCGTAAACTGCTGGAACGGATTCAGGTCGACGGCACCAGCCGCTGGGCTCAGCTGGAAGCACGGGTGGTGGCCGACGGAGTTTTTAAACCCACCGTTAATGAAATCGCCAATGACGTGAAGCTGGGAGCCGTCGACGCCGCTCTGGTATGGGATTCGACGGTTCAGATGCCGGGTTACCGGGACGAACTGGTGGGGATATCAATTCCCGAACTGGATACCGACCCGAATCTGGTCAGCGTGGCGGTGCTGAAAGCCTCGACCGATCCCACAGCCGCACTCAGGTTTGCCAGATACCTGACCGCCCGGGATCGCGGGCTGAAGACCTTCGAAAAATACGGAACTCGGCCGGTTGACGGCGACGTCTGGGCCGAGAAGCCGGAACTGACTTTTTTCTGTGGTGCCGTCAACCGCCGGGCTGTGGAGAAGATTCTGGATGAATTTGCGGCCCGCGAAGGCGTCACCATCAACACCGAATATAACGGCTGCGGCATTCTGACGTCCCAGATGAAGACCGTGAAGGATC
Source organism: Fuerstiella sp. (assembly GCA_040222735.1). GTDB lineage: Bacteria > Planctomycetota > Planctomycetia > Planctomycetales > Planctomycetaceae > Fuerstiella. Next base: position 22,600 of record JAVKCM010000108.1, read on the forward strand.
AGTCGACCGCACAGGGATTCCCGGACGTCTACATGGCCTGCGATCGATACTATCTGGAAAATGTCAAGGACTGGTTCCAGGATGACGTCGATGTGTCCGAGGTGGACCTGGTGCTTGCCGTGCCGAAAGGCAGCACAAAGGTCACTGCGCTGAAGGATCTGCTGACGCCCGGCATTCGTGTGGCCATCGGTCAGCCCGATCAGTGTACGATTGGCGCGCTGACACGTCACATGCTGGAACGCGAAGGTTTGTACCAGGCGCTGAAGCAGAAGCAGACTACCGCCGACGAAGTGGTGGTGGAAAAAATTTCTTCCGCCCTGCTGGTGCCCGACGTCGTCGCCGGGCATGTCGATGCCGCCATTGTGTACATCACCGACGTGCTTCCGAACAAAAGTGACATTGACGTTGTGCCGCTGAACACCGGTACGAACGTGGCGGTGCAGCCGTTCAGCATTGCCCGGACCAGCGACCACAAGTATCTGGGACGGCGACTGTTTCAAAGAATTGCTGAATCACCCGAAGCCTTTGAATCGGCCGGATTCCGATTTCGGCTGGGAGTTCCGGAGCCGAAACCGGAAAGCGGCTCGCTATGACCGGCGACAGTTCCGGCCGTCGGTCCTCATTCCCGAAAGATGCTCGTTCTTCCCCGGGCGCGACGGCCGGGGTGGGCAATGTGGTGTTGTCCAATCGTGTCTTCTACCTGTGCATGGCGGTGCTCGGCGGCACCTATGTGGTCCTGATCGTGGCGATGCTTTTCGCCGACGTGTGGTATGTGGCCGAAAAGACGTGGGGAGCGGCATCGGGCTCTGCCGAACCGTGGGCCGCCATGTGGTCGGATAACCCGATCGCCGTGGCGCTGTCTGATGCGAAGATTCGTTATTCCATCTGGCTGAGTCTGGTGTCGTGCACGCTGGCCGCGGTGTTGTCGGTGATCGTTGCGGTCCCGATCGGATACCTGATGTCCCGGCATCGTTTTCCCGGGCGACGACTGCTGGACGCGGTACTGGATATTCCGATTGTTCTGCCACCGCTGGTGGTGGGGCTGAGTCTGTTGATTCTGTTTCAGTTCCGGCCGTTTGCCTGGATTGCCCGGGAAGTGGTTTATCAGATTCCCGCTGTCATTCTGGCTCAGTTTTCGGTCGCCTGTGCGTTCGCCGTCCGCACCATGAAGTCCACGTTTGACCATATTGATCCGCGCTGCGAGCAGGTTGCTGTCGCGCTGGGCAGCTCACGGTCGCAGGCATTTGGCTGGGTCGTGATTCCTGAGGCGATTCCCGGCATCATGACTGCGTTCACGCTGGCGTGGGCGCGTTCGCTGGGCGAATTCGGACCGCTGCTGATTTTTGCCGGCGCGACGCGGATGAAGACCGAAGTCTTGTCCACGACGGTGTTTCTGGAAATGAACGTCGGTAATATCGAAGCCGCCGTAGCTGTGTCCATGATTATGGTTGCGGCGGCGGTGGTGGTGCTGATTATCACTCGTGTCTGTGGAGCACGCGACGCGGTTCTTTGAAAAGGCGGGGGCCATGATTCGGCTTGATCGAATGTGTGTGCAGACGAAAGGCTTTGTCCTGAAGGACGTGTCCTTTGCTGTCCCGTCCGGTTCGTACAGCGTGTTGATGGGGCGGACCGGAGCCGGCAAGACCACCATTCTGGAATGTATTATCGGGCTGCGGCGAGTCAGTTCCGGAAGCATTCGGATCGGAACCACGGATGTGACGCACCTGAATCCGGCATTGCGCGGGATCGGCTATGTTCCGCAGGACGGCGCTCTGTTTTCCCGTATGACCGTCCGCGATCATCTGGCCTTCGCCCTGTTGATTCGACGCGCGTCGAAGACGCTGATTGACGACCGGGTCGACGAACTGTCTGCGCTGCTCGGAATTTCTCACCTGCTGAACCGAACGCCAAAAGGACTCAGCGGTGGCGAAGCCCAGCGCGTGGCACTCGGGCGAGCTTTGTCGTTTCACCCCGACGTGCTGTGTCTGGACGAACCACTGTCGGCTCTGGACGCCGAAACGCGCGAGCAGATGTGTGAACTGCTGGACCACGTCCGGCGACAGACACACGTCACCACGCTGCACGTGACACACAATGCTCTTGAGGCGGAACGTCTGGCTGACCATCTGTTCCGCATAGAAGACAGCAAGGTCGTGCAGCAGACACCTTCCGGTGCGCCCGGTTCCTGAACAGATTTCGTCTTTACGACCTGTCCCGGTCGCGGTTCCCTGCGAAGTCCGCAGAAGCCTCGCTGGCGTCGGGTCCGTGGCTGCAGTTTACGAATCCCACCACGGCCGTCGTGCGCTGGACCACCGCAAAGCCGGAAGCCACTCATCTGCAGTACGGGTACGGGCAGTTTGATCAGATCGTTCAGCACGCGGAACTGCGGACCGAACACGAGGCCGTGCTGACGGGACTGCAGCGACCGCACGAATACCAGTACCGGATCGGGCAGCAGCACAGCGGCACGATGCATTTCACAAAGCCCTTTCTGTGCGACACGTTCTTCCATTACACGCCGATCGCGGCGTTTTGCGACACGGATCCGGGACGTGCTGAGCCGGAATCGCCGGTTGAGCGAATTCTGGCCGATCGCCGGTCTCGTACCGGCATGTGCCTTGTCACCGGACACGCTGATGCGGATACGCTGCTGAGGTACTGTCGGCTGGGTCAGATGCGTTTTGTAGTCGTGGACACGGATGCGGAACGAGTGATTCAGCTGCGTGAAACGCTGCGAGCGAAGGGCGTGTACGGTCACCAGGTGTCGGTCCATCATGTGCGTGACACCGCGGCATTACCCTTTGTGGCGAACTGGGCGGATCTGGCCGTGGCCGTTGCTCCCGATTCGATGGTCACCCGGGAAGTCAAACGGATGCTGCGGCCGGACGGCGGCACTGCCCTGCTGCTGAATCCTGAGCCGGGTATGCCGATCGATGATGCCGAGCTGCTGGGCGATGGGGACTCAGATCGGTGGTATCGTCATGTGCGAGGCGCTCTGCCCGGTGTCGGAGACTGGTCGCATCTGTATGGCACACCGGACAACTCGGTTTTCTGCGGCTGACACCGCCAGCGACACGGCCATGGACTGGGGCTACGTGGCCACTCAGAACGGCCGGCTGTTCGGCAGCTCAGTGCAAGCCGGTACTTCGTGGACGAACTACTGGGGCGGTAGTGACGCCGGCTGGTATGATGCCCGGTCAGGGGCTGTCACGTTTCCGATCTGCAGTGATCGGCTGTTCTGCAACGAGGCTGCCTCGGGTGCTCTGGCATGGGAATACCGCCGCGGTCTGGTGCTGAATTCCACCATCACGATCAGCGACGATACGGTGTATTTTGTGGAATCGAGAAACCGTGACATCATGGCCGCTGATGCGCGCCGCGTCGGAGATCCGAAAATGTGGAAAGATCTGCATCTGGTCGCTATCGATGCCGAATCAGGCTCGCCCCGATGGGAACAGAAGCTGGATCCGATGAGTCAGCAGGTTGTGTTCTGTCTGGCTCATGCTGCCGATCAGCTGACGCTGGTGTCATCCGCCAACACAGCGTACACCGTCACCTCATTTCGGGACACGGATGGCACGCCCCGCTGGACTCAGACGGCCGCATGGCCCGAAGGCAAGGGGGATCATGGGAAAGCCATGTCGCGGCCGGCGATTGTGGGCGATCGAATCTTTGTCCGGCCGGCGGTGTTGGCGCTGCAGGACGGAGCCGTGTTGCCTGAGTCGATGCCGGGCGGCGGCTGCGGCACCTATGCGTGCACGGCCAGCTCATTGTTCTTTCGATCCGGTACCGTCACCATGTGGGATCCGGACAATGGTCAGCAGTCGACGTGGTCCCGGCTGCGTCCGGACTGCTGGCTCAGCACCATCCCGGCTGGCGGGATGCTGCTGTCCCCCGAAGGCGGCGGTGGCTGCAGCTGTGGATCATGGCTGGAAACATCCATCGGTTTCATGCCGAAGGTGTTTGATCAGCAGGTGTCGCCGTAATCCGGGCTGACATGGCCGGTCATACCGTTTCGTGAGCACCTGCGGCTAACATGGTGTTTTCCGAATCGCACACGAAGGAGCATAAGTTTGCCGGGACTACAGGCCGGACATCCAGCACGACTGTTTGGCTTCACGTTCTGTGTGATGTCTTCCTTCATTATCTGTCGGACCATCGCCGATGCCGTGTTGCTGACGCGGCTGGGAACGATTGCTCTGCCGCCCATGCTGTTTCTGTCGGCCGCCGTGGTGGGCAGCGTTTCAGCATGGTGGGCCTACAAGACACGCAAACTGCACCTGACCGCAGCGGTGTGGGTGACTCAGCTGTCCAGCGCGGCCGTGACGGCGGTACTGCTGCTGTCGCTGCGAGCGTGGCCGCATTCCGGAATCGTCATCTGCAGCCTGTACCTGCTGGCGGAAATCCGCGGATGTCTGAATGCCATCCTGATTGCCGTACTGCTGAATGAAAATTCGTGTCCGTCCGACGACAAAGGCCGATTCCCGCTGGTGAATGCCGCGGCTCCCGTGGCGGGTCTGGTCATGGGGACATTTGTCGGAGCCGAAGCCGAGCAGTTCGAGGCCACGACGCTGCTGGGCGGCTGCATCGTATTCGATATGCTGGCCTGGATAGTGCTGTCCCGTGCGGGTCAACCGCCGGAACCCGAGCCGCACCCGAATGATTCGGTGTCGCCGACGTCTTCCCACGTCGATGCTCAGACCCCGGATCAGCTGGCCTCTGAAGACCTTCGAACCCGTCGGTTTGTGCGTGCCATTCTGTGTCTGGTGGCGTGCAAAATTGTGGTCCTTACGATTGTCGGCTACGAATGGAAAGTTGTTGCCAGCGAGATCTTCACGAACAATGAAAAGCGGCTGACCGCCTACTTCGGCACTTTCTACGCGGTCGCTGACGGTTTGATTCTGGCGGTGCAGTTGCTGCTGACACGGCATTTTCTGGGACGCAGCGGAATCGTCGTCAGTCTGCTGCTGCTGCCGTTGTATCTGACCGCGCTGGGAATCGCGTCGCTGCTGACGCAGTATCCCCCGGTGCTGTTCTGGCTGCTGACCTGTGCCCGCGGTTCGATGGTGATTCGCCGCGGAATTCATGATGTAGCCCTGCAGGTGCTGTACGGCAGACTGCCCGCCTCGATCCGGCGCGAGACGGTGGCGTGGGTTCTGGGAGTCGCCAGGCCGGCCGCTGAAGCTGTCGCTGCCGGCGGTATCGCGGCGCTGTCACTGGTAATGTCCCCTCGGACGTTCACCTGGCTCTGGCTGCCGGTGCTGCTGGCATGGTTCTGGAGCGTCATGCGACTGTGCACGCTCTGGAACGGTTTTCATATTTCGTCCTCTGAATCCCCGGCGGCCGACTCAGCACCTGCACAGACAGACAGGACCTGAGTCCCGCAGGCGTTCAGGTCTTCTTGCCGGGGCGGATCAGGTGGCTGGTGACAAGGTTGTCGCTGGTCCCTGTGGATTCCAGCTGCGCTAAATTCGACAGCGTGGTCACGGCGATCTGTTCGACGGCTTCACGAGTGAAAAAGGCCTGATGGCCGGTGATCAGAACGTTGGGAAAAGTCAGCAGCCGGGCGAACACGTCATCGTGCAGGACTTCGCTGGACAGGTCTTCAAAAAACAGATCTGCTTCTTCTTCGTAGACGTCGATCGCCAGTCCGCCGACGTGACCGGACTTGAGTCCCTCAATCGCGGCCGCAGTGTCGACAATGGCACCGCGGCTGGTGTTGACCAGGACAATACCCCGTTTCATCTGACGGATTGAATTGCTGTTGATCAGATGCCGGGTGTCCGGCGTCAGCGGACAGTGCAGCGTGATGATGTCGGATTCGGTGAACAGGGTATCCAGTTCGACGTACTGCCCCCCGGCCTGCTCCACTTCCGGATGGTGCAGCAGATCGCTGGCCAGTACCCGGCAGCCGAATCCTCGCAGAATCTCAATCACAACCTGACCGATTCGGCCCGTGCCGACCACACCGACGGTGCGGCCGTGCAGATCAAAGCCCATCAGTCCCTGCAGAGCAAAATTGCCGTCCCGTACACGCGTGTAGGCTCGGTGCAGCCGCCGATTCAGACACAGCAGCATGGCAATGGTATGTTCGGCGATGGAATGCGGTGAATAGGCGGGGACGCGAACAACCTGCACACCCCGCCGTTCGGCCGTCGGCAGATCCACATTGTTGAATCCGGCGCAGCGCAGCGCCACCGCCTGCAGACCATGATCGGCCAGATCGTTCAATACCTCTTCGTTCAGCACGTCGTTGACAAACACACAGATTCCCGGGAACCCGCGTGCCAGTGGTGCCGTCGCCGGCGTCAGCCGAGGCTCAAAAAACGCAAGCTCATGGCCAAAGCGGTCGTTGCCCGCCGTCAGAAAATCTTCGTCATATTTCTTTGTGCTGAATACGGCAGTCTTCATCCGTGTCTGTCCTTTTCTGGTTGTTCAGGCGTCGTCCGCGCGGCCGGCGATGCTCGTGCCGCTGCCCTGACAGTTTGTCGTGACAGTTTGTCGTGACAGTTTGTTGCGGCATGGTTGGCGCGGCGCGCATCGTCTCCTGCGTGGCTGGTGCTGCGATTATCCCGCTCCGTCGATCCATTGGTCCAGCACGGTGGCGATTTCTTCAGGGTCGTCCAGCAGGTGAAACCGGTCCAGGTCATCGGCAGAAATGCAGCCGCGCTTCAGCATCGTGTCGCGCAGCCAGTCCACCAATGGTGACCAGTACCGGCGCCCCGCCAGAATGACGGGGAATTCAGCCAGCTTGCCGGTCTGAATCAGCGTCAGAGACTCAAACAGTTCGTCAATGGTGCCGAAGCCTCCGGGAAAGATGAGAAAACCGCGAGCGTACTTGGCAAATAACATCTTGCGAACAAAGAAATAGCGGCATTCGTAGGACACGTCACAGTACGGATTAAGCTGCTGTTCATGAGCGATTTCGATGTTCAGCCCGATCGACAGCGCGCCGGCCTCGCGAGCCCCGCGATTGGCGGCTTCCATGATACCCGGGCCGCCACCGGTGATGATGGCGAAGCCGCGTGTTCCGATACGACGACAGGTTTCCCGAGCGAAATGGTATGAAGGATCGGATTCCGAGGTCCGGGCACTGCCGAAGACACTGACCGCTCGGCGCCGACCCGCCAGTGCCCGCGCCATCACTTCAATGCCCTGCACCGTGTCGCCCTGGATTCTCAGGACCCGCCACGGATCATCCCGCAGAAAGGACACCGGACGTCGGGGGCCACCGTCCAGAAATTCGTAGTCAGAGTGCTCGCGGCACGCAGCGGGCGGGGACACCGTCGGATTTCTGGCGGCGGTCGGCACACCCTTCGGGCCGACGTCCTTCGCCGGTGAAGCGGCGGTGTCGGAGCGTGATACGTCCGGGCCGGTGGCCAGCAGCGAGACATCCGCAGGCCCGAAGCTGCCGATACGTTTCCGCGGCGGGCCGGCTACCATTCGACTCGGGCCACCGTCAGAAAACACGATTGTGCTGCCGTATTCCGGGACCAGCACGTCAAAACCAAAACGTTCGCGGATCAGGGCTTCCAGCGCGAACGCCGACTGCTCTTCCCCGTGCGTCAGAAATACCTGTCGAGGCATGACCTCCAGATGATCCAGCCAGTCCAGCAGACCATGGCGGTCCGCGTGTCCCGAGAACCCGAAGATTCGCTCGATTTCGGCTTCCACCGCATAGGTCTGACCGTGTATCCGAACTTCGGTTTCGCCATCCACCAGACGACGTCCCAGCGTGCCATGTGCCTGAAAGCCGACGAACAGGATGGTGGATTCCGGGCGACTGATATTCAGACGCAGATGGTGCTTGATCCGGCCGGCGTTGCACATGCCCGACGGGGCCATGATAATGCACGGTTCCTGAAGGCCATTGATGTGCTTGCTCTCGGCCGTTGTCCGCATCAGCTGCAGTCCTGGAAAATGCAGCGGCGGTTCATTGGACGCAATCAGTTGCTTTGTTTCGTCGTCCAGCCAGTCTTCAAACTGTCGAAAAATTTCGGTGGTATCATAAGCCATCGGGCTGTCCAGAAAGATCGGTACGTCGGGTATCCGATTGTCATGTACCAGGCGACTGATGAAGTACATGATTTCCTGAGCACGCTCGACGGCAAACACGGGAATCACCACATTGCCCCCGCGATTGATGGTCCGGTTAATGATGCGTTCCAGCTGGTCCTGAATGTTGCCTCCGTTGATATGATCCCGATCGCCGTAGGTGGATTCCATGATCACATAGTCCGCCTTCTGAAAGCAGGTGGGGTCATGAATCAATGGCTTCCCGCCCTGACCGATATCACCGGAAAAGATAAAGGTGCGGGTCACATCACCTTCCTCGACCGTGATTTCGATGGAGGCGGAACCGAGGATATGTCCGGCATCACGCCACACAGCCGTCATGCCGGCGGCCACCTGTCGCGGCTGTCCGTAATCGACGCCGCGGAAAAGTTCCAGCGTCTGAGCCACGTCCTCACTGGTGTACAGCGGGACCTCCGGGTGTCTCCCCCGACGCCCTTCCTTCCTGTGGCGGCGTTTCTTGTATTTTGCGTCCTCGGCCTGAATCTTGGCCGAATCGTTCAGCATCACCTCCGCCAGCTTTGCGGTCGGTCGCGTGGCATAAATCCGGCCGTGAAATCCTTCCTTCACAAACCTGGGTACCAGTCCCAGATGGTCGATGTGGGCGTGTGTCAGCAACAGGGATTTGAACGATTCACTGTCCACCGGGCAGGTGTCCCAGTTGCGGTACAGGAATTCACGTTCCTGAGTCAGGCCGCAGTCAATCATCACTCGGTGCCCGTTGGCTTCCAGACAGTAGCGAGAACCGGTGACGTTGCGATTGGCCCCAAGAAAAGTCAGTTGCATGCGGATGGGTTTTCAGAACAGGCTGGAAAACGTGGTGACGGAAGATGCAGAGACGGAACGTCTGAATACAGGCCGCAAGGTCGTCTCAGCCGCCCGCAGCGTCAAGTCAGGATTCAGAGACATTGATATTCTCTGCACTATGCGGCTGCAGGCCGGGGGCATCCCGTCCCACGACCATCTTCAGGGCTGCCGGGATCACGTCAAATGTGGCGTCCACACGACACGATGTTTCGCCGTCGATGCTGAACGGCATATCCGTCTCGGACTGAATGTGTACATGCCGCGCCTGGTACTGCTGAATTCGTTCGTCCGGATGTTCGCCGCCGAGCATGAAATTGATGCCCGCCGCCATCAGTTCAAACGTCGGCAGCACAGGGCAGATTGTGATATCCATCAGGCCGTCGTTCAGCAGCGCCAGCGGTGCAATCGGAAAGCCACCACCGATGAATCGTCCGTTGGCCACGGCAACTCCCAGGACATCCATGTTGATGGTCTGTTCATCCATCTGCAGATGGAGATGGAAGTGCGGCAGGCTGGCCAGTCGGGACACGGACGTCATCCAGTAGGCCACCGGTCCCCATCGCTGTTTGTCCTCCGCACGCACATCCACCGCCACCCGGCCCCCCAGACCGCCATTTGCCACATTGATGCAATATGACGTGTTTTCCTCGCTGGTCATGCGGATTACGTCCACTTTTTCCAGATGCGAATCGAAGGCACGACTACAGGCAACATCCAGCTGTTCGGCCAGAAATCCCAGTGCCCGGGCCAGATCATTACCGGTGCCGAAGGGAAGCACGGCCAGTTCAGCGGCATCAAAGTCCGGGGCAATTCCATTGACGGCATCGCTGATGGTGCCGTCGCCGCCGGCCACCACGATACGGTCGAAACCTTCATCCACCGCCTGGCGAGCAATCTGACCGGCCATGGCCGTTCGCGACGTGGGACGCAATTCACACCGGTCGCCGCCCGTCAGATGCTGCAGCACATCCTTGATGCGATCGGCTGTGCCGGCCTGAGGGTTGAAAATCAGACAAATCTTCATCGTGTTCCATATTCCCCGGACGAATCAGAAACAGGCCGGACTCCACTCAGAGTCGTTTGCAGACCATGATCAGGAGCCCGCATCATGCCGGACGACACCGCAAAAGTCACACCTGCAGTTTCCGAATACAGCACGCGGCACTCCCGCGTGCTCCATTCTCCTGTCCTTGACGTGTCGAACGCAGAATGGCCGAATCAGGCAGGCCTGAGGATTATCGTGCAGATGTCGCACGTCCGCCACACCGCCCTGCGCACCGTAACTGTGGCTTCCAGCCTTGTCGCTACCCACAAATTCGGGGGTCAACACCGGTCGTTATCAGAGAACTCAAGAGTGAGCCGAGTGCCGTAAGGCACCGGGCCGTTCACCGGGTCGCTTCCCGGTGTGACGTTCAAATACATGGAAGCGTCGCGCCCGGGGCCCGGCCGCTGACGCGTCGCGGCTCACTGAAGGATGACCAATGGCCGACCCTGGTTGTTACCGTAGCTGTGGCTTCCAGCCGCAGCGCCTCCGCGCCGCAACAGGAACACCCCGTCGCGCCAGATTCGGGTCCGGCCAGTGGTGGTACGCCGGCCGCGGATGCGGGGGCTGGGTGCGGCGGCTGGAAGCCCCCGCTACGGGATGTGTGACGGTTGATTCCGAAAGCGTAGCTGTGGCTTCCAGCCGCAGCGCCTCCGCGCCGCAACAGGAACACCCGTCGCCGCCAGATTCGGGCTCGGCCAGTGGCGGCATGCCGGCCGCGGACGCGGGGGCTGGGGGCTGGGGGCGGCGGCGGCGGCTGGAAGCCCCTGCTACGGAACGCGTGAGGATTGATCGCACCACCGTAGCTGTGGCTCTCGGAATTGATTGCTGGTCCGGCGTCCTTTGCCCTGCCGACGCAGACAACTAGAATCCGCGGCATTGAACACGTCACATCGCGTTCTCACGCCGAAAATCACAGAAAACACTATGTTTCAGTCCGTTTCCGACAGCAGTTTCGTTCCTGGTGAACACTCCGTCCTGAAGTTCTGGGCGCAGCACGATACGTTCCGCAAACTCCGTGAGAAAAATCGCGGCCGCCAGCGCTGGAGTTTTCTGGACGGGCCGATCACGGCCAATAACCCCATGGGTGTCCACCACGCCTGGGGCCGCACCTACAAGGATACGTATCAGCGGTTCTTCGCCATGACCGGCCATGACCAGCGCTACCAGAATGGTTTCGACTGCCAGGGATTATGGGTTGAAGTCGAGGTGGAAAAGGAACTGGGGCTGGGCACCAAAACCGCCATCAACGAATTCGGCATCGATAAGTTTGTCAACGAATGCAAACGCCGCGTGCTGCGTTTTGCCGCTCGGCAGACCGAACAGTCACATCGTCTCGGCTACTGGATGGACTGGGACGATCCCGACCAGCTGCGGAATCTGGCTGAGCATCTGGGCACGGACGCAGAAGTCACCATCACGGCGCCCAGCGGCAAAACCGAAACGGCAAAAGCCCATCAGCTGGTCGAAAAGCTGGGCAACCCGGAATGGGGCGGCAGCTATTTCACGTTCAGTACCGAAAACAACGAAACCATCTGGGATTTTCTGAAGAAGTGCTTTGACCGCGGCAAAATCTATCAGGGCCACGACGTCATGCCGTGGTCCGGCCGCGGCGGCAGCGCCTATTCACAGATGGAGATCGCCGAAGGACGAAAACTCACGACTCACAAAAGTGTCTTTGTGCGTTTTCCGCTGCGTGACCGCGATAACGAATTCCTGCTGATCTGGACAACCACGCCGTGGACGCTGACCAGCAATGTGGCTGCCGCCGTTAATCCCGATCTGGATTACGTGAAGGTCCGGTCGAAGAAGGACCAGGCGATTTATTATTTCGCCAGGGAAAACCTGAATTTTCAGCGGCTGGCCACCGAGTTCAAGGACGGCTTTGGGCGACCGGAATGGAAGTGGCCGGACGGCGTCGGCAAGCTGAAAACGATTGCTCAGATCTTCAGGGAACAGGGTGGGTTTGAAGAACTGGAGACCATCAAAGGTTCCGACATGGTTGGCTGGGCCTATGAAGGTCCCTTCGATGACCTGCCGGCTCAGCAGATGGACGGCGGTTATCCGGTGGATGAGCGAAAACTTGAAAAGGCGGACCAATGGAAGACGGACAGGGACGATGACGGGTGGCGTCGAGACATTCTTCTGCGCATTTCCAAAGGGGAGACCCCTGACGGCGGCGTGAGTGCGAGTACAAACGAAAGTGACACAGTTCTACGTACATCGGCGCAGTCTCTTCGTGACCTGTTAAGCAGGGCACGAATCCGTTACATGTTCTATCTTGACAGTTCTCTCCCGGAGTTTGCGAACTTTCAGGAGATCCACAGGGCATTCCAGACACTCGGACTCCCGCTACGAGAGTCAGAGGATTGGCGCACACTGATGTCGTACTCGGATCCGGCAATGGTGACGAGCGCCGGCGACGTGACGAAGTCGGGTGTCGAGATCGATCTGACTCTGCCGCTAAAAGTCTATGATCAATTGTTGGTCGAACTCGAGTTGATTCCCCGGTGGAGTGGTTCGGAGTATCACCACGTGATCGACGGAGGTCGCGATTCCCGTGGCAATGCCCACGTGGTGGCGGGCGAAGGAACCGGCATCGTGCACATGGCTCCCGGTTGTGGTGACATCGACCACAAGATCGGTGTTTCGGTTGGCATGCCGGTGATTGCTCCGCTGAACGAAGACGGCACCTACGGCGAGGCCTTCGGCGATTTCAGCGGTAAGGAAGCCATCGCTCCGGAAACTGCCGAGCTGGTGTTTGAAAAACTGAAGGACAAAGGACTGCTGGTCGCTGTTGAAACCTATCCTCACATCTACCCGCACTGCTGGCGGACCGGTGATGAGCTGGTGTTCCGACTGGTGGACGAATGGTTCATCAACATGGACTGGCGTGAGGAAATCAAAGACGTCACTCGTCAGATCCGCTGGCTGCCGGACAGCATTGACGGCCAGGACCGCGAAGTCGAATGGCTGTCCAACATGGGCGACTGGATGATCTCAAAGAAACGCTTCTGGGGTCTCGCTCTGCCCATCTGGGTGGACGAAGAAACGGGCGACTTCGAAGTCATGGGCTCGCTGGCAGAACTGAAGGAACGAGCGGTTGAAGGCTGGGACGACTTTGAAGGCAACACGCCTCACCGTCCGTGGATCGACCACGTGAAGATCCGCAATCCGAAGACCGGCAATCTGATGACGCGGATCGAAGACGTCGGTAACCCGTGGCTGGACGCCGGTATCGTGCCCTTCAGCACGATGAATTTTAACGAACGCTATGACACCAGCCTGCTGAAGTGGTCGGACTGGTATCCGGCAGATCTGGTGACCGAGTGTTTTCCCGGGCAGTTCCGCAACTGGTTTTATTCACTGCTGTCGCTGTCGACCATGATGCGGTTTGACCCGGACGGAAAGCGGACTGCTGATGAAAAGAAGCCGTTTCGAACCCTGCTGGGGCATCGTCTTGTTCAGAACGAACAGGGCAAGCCGATGCACAAGTCTGACGGCACGGCCATCTGGTTTGAGGAAGCGGCCGAGCAGCTGGGCGTCGACACCATGCGGTGGATGTACCTGTCTCAGAATCCGGCCACGGATCTGCGCTTCGGCACCCGACATCCGGACCAGCCCGTCACACTGCAGACGCCGGAAGGTCCGATCGACAGAACACGAGAAGGTGTTCCCACGGCCACGGTCACCAGCGGCCCGGCGGATGAAACGCGGCGACAGATTCTGATTCCGCTGTGGAACTGCTACAAGTTTTTCGTGGACTACGCGATCGCGGACGGTTTTGTGCCCGGTGATGCTCTGCGCGCCCGGGTTTCCCGGAGCGACCAACAGGCTCCGAGTGACAGCGGCTGGATTCCGATCGAAGACCGTCCGGAAATCGACCGCTGGATTCTATCCAACCTGCAGTCGCTGATTGAGACGGCTCACCGGGAATTCCCCGCCTACAATGTCGCGGGCTTCTGCTCGGCCGCCGCCGGTTTTATTGATGACCTGAGTAACTGGTATATCCGCCGCAATCGACGCCGCTTCTGGCGGAGCAAGGATGCCAGTGACACCGACAAGACGGCCGCCTACGAAACTCTGTACGAAGTCCTGGTCACGTTGTGTCGACTGCTGGCTCCGTGCATGCCGTTTCTGACCGAACGGATGTACCAGAATCTGGTGCTGGGCTGTGATCTGCAGCAGTCTGAGGCAGTACCGCAGCCTGATGCTTCGGGGCAGCCGGGTTCCGGTCAAAAGCTGCCGGGCAGCGTGCATCTTTGCGATTATCCCACCGCCGACTCAGTTCTGCTGGACGAAGCGTTGAACAATCGAATGGCGGCTGCTCAGCTGGTGGTGAAGCTGGGACACAAGCTGCGCGAAGAAAATCAGCTGCGAGTGCGGCAGCCGCTGGCGGAACTGCAGTTTGCTGCCGCCGACGCGGACACCGCGGCGGCCCTGGGGCAGCTGGCCGACGTGATTCGGGAAGAACTGAATATCGAACAGGTCACTCGGCAGGACAACCTGGATGATCTGGTCGGCTATGCCTACAAGCCGAATCTGAAGACGCTGGGCCCGAAATACGGCAGACTGCTGGGGCTGCTGCGGAGTAAGCTTCCGGAACTGGGCGACGCCGTCCTGTCCCCGCTGCGTCAGGGGCAGGATCTGTCACTGGATATCGACGGCAACAGTATCGAGCTGACACCGGACGACGTTTTGATCAGTACGGAACAGGCGGCCGACTGGGTCTGTGCTGATGAAGGCGGGGTTCAGATTGCGATCAGCACGGTGTTGACCGACGACCTGATCCGCAAAGGAATGTCTCGCGACTTTGTGCGGCACGTGCAGCAGTTGCGGAAGGATGCGGACCTGCACATTCAGGATCGCATTCGCATTGAATACCACAGCGAAGACAATCTGGTGGAGGCCATGGTTGAGGAATGGGGCGACTATATCTGTGGCGAAACTCTGGCTGACGGAATTCAGCGACTGTTCGCGGCTCCGGACGGAGTCCGATCCGTCAACGTGGGTGACGTCACGGCACAGATCTGGATCGGGACCGGAAAATAGCTGTTGTTAGTGAACCGGTCCTCAGCTCGTTTACCGGGCGAAGGTCACGCCGCCGATTCCAGATGTGTCTGGCAACGGAGACACAGCACTCGACACTGACCGGCCCGGGGGGCGGGCGACGGTATTCTGCATTGAAATGTTCGATCAATAACTGATTGCTGGTGCGGGCCCATTTGCTGCGGCTGCCACCGCAGACGCTCGTCAGAATCGCTTCGCTTTGTCATCATGTGGTGCTTCGGTTTATTTCGTCACGGAATCGAGATATCGCCATGCTCAGGAATTGTCTCATCGCCATGTGTCTGACCGTATCCACTGTTGTCCCCGTTGACGCCGATGAAGGCATGTGGCTGTTCAATGATCTGCCGGTCCGGCAGCTGAAGGAACGCTACGGCTTCGAGCCCGACCAGGCGTGGGCGGACCACGTCATGCTGTCGTCCGTGCGGTTCAATGTCGGCGGTTCCGGTTCGTTCGTTTCCTCCACCGGACTGGTTCTCACCAACCACCATGTGGCCAGTGACACTCTGTTCAAACTTTCCAGTGCCGACCGCAACATTGCGGAGGACGGGTATCTGGCGAAGAACCGTGGGGAAGAGCTGAAGGCCCCGGATCTTGAGTTGAACGTCCTGGTATCGATTGAAGACGTGACCGCTCAGGTTGCTGCAGCGGTGAAGGATCTGCCGGCTGATGAATCCGCCAGGGCTCGGCGGGCCGTCATGGCGGACATTGAGAAAAAGTCGCTGGATGAAACCGGACTGCGCAGCGATGTCGTCACGCTGTTCGGTGGCGCGAAGTATCACCTTTACCGGTATCGAAAATACACCGATGTGCGACTGGTCTGGGCTCCGGAAGCCGCCATTGCGTTTTTCGGGGGCGATGCCGACAACTTCGAGTATCCGCGTTACTGTCTGGATGTCACGCTGTTTCGAGTCTACGAAGACAACAAGCCGGCTCAGATTGAACATTATCTGAAATGGGCCGACACGCCGGTTGAAGAAGAAGAACTGGTGTTCGTCTCGGGCAACCCGGGCCGGACGCAGCGGCTGTTTACCGTCGACGCTCTGAAGTACCTGCGTGACGTCCGCAATCCGTACGTGCTGAATTTCATTCGCCGCAAAGAGGTGCTGATGCAGCAGTTTGGTCTGGGCGGCGAAGAACAGAAGCGACGTGCTCAGGACGACCTGTTCGGCATTCAGAACGCGCGCAAGGCATATACGGGCATGCTGGCCGGTCTGCAGAACCCGGCGATCATCAACCAGAAAAAGCAGGCTGAGAAAAAGCTGCTGGCGGCGGTACAACAGAATTCGGAAACTCGTGACAGGGTCGATGCCTGGAGACAGATCTCTGCGCTGCAGCAGGAAAATGCGAAGACGCTGGGCACCGTGTATTCGTTTCGTTCGCGGCTGTATGACATCGCAGAAACGCTGGTGTTGATGGCGGCGGAAGACCAGAAACCCAGCGCCGAACGCCTTCGTGAATTTCGTGACAGTGCTCGCGAATCGCTGGAGCAGGACCTGTTCTCCACGGCTCCGATTTATGCGGATCTGGAGCAGGTCAAGCTGGCGGATGAGATTGCTCGCCTTGTGGAAAAACGTGGCGGAGATGACGAGCTGGTGTCGCGAGTACTGGCCGGCCGGGATCCGGGGAACCGCGCCGCGGAGCTGGTCAGCAACACCACCCTGTTCGATCCCGAAGCCCGCCGAAAGATCGCCTCCGGCGGCGCTGAAGCAATCGCCGACAGCAGCGATCCGCTGATTGAACTGGCTCAGATCATGGAGCCGGAACTGCGGGCGTACCGGAAGCTCAGTGAAGAGCTGGATGAACGAGAGCGACAGGCATATGCTCACATTTCGGAAGCCACGGTCGCCGTTCAGGGTACAGACACGTACCCGGATGCCACGTTCACGCTGCGTCTGGCCTTCGGAGCGGTACGCGGTTATCAGGAGAACGGTGCGGCCGTTCCGGCATGGACGACCATGGGTGGAGCCTTCCGGCATGAGGAACAGCACGGCGCCGAGGGAGACTGGAAACTGCCGCCGTCCTGGCATGAGGCTCGCGACAGAATCCCGATGTCGACGCCGTTCAATTTTGTGTGTACGGCGGACATTATCGGCGGCAACAGCGGCAGTCCGGTGATCAACCGGCGGGGCGAGTTTGTCGGTATCATCTTTGACGGAAATATCCAGAGTCTGACCAGCGACTACCTGTATTCAGACGAGGTCGCTCGAGCTGTTTCGGTTTCCGGAGCCGCGATTCGAGAAGCCATGCGTGTCGTCTATGGTGCTGAGCAATACGCGCAGGAACTCGGTCGCTAGCAGCCTGTCCGGATACGTCTGTAAGACGGACCTCCAGGTCCGTCATTGCCAAAACTGTCAATATTTTCGGTCAGCCTTGCAGGCCGTCGCACGCAAATCTTCGGTATCCGGACGGCTTGCCAGGTGGCTGTCCGGATACCGTAGCGACCGTAGGTCAGTTTCTCCGATCAGGATCCGGAATGCTCGTGGCTGGCTGCTGCGACTGGCGATCGCGCTGGCCGTGGTCGTCGTCATGTTTCTGGCCACCTATTTTCTGGACAACGGCCGCTTCGGGCTGCTGGAAGCGTCCGCCCTGAGTCTGGCGTGCGGGCTGGTGATCCTGCTGCTGATGGACAAGGGAAATATTCAGCGGGAAGTGACGGTGAAAGACGACTGCATCATCGTTAACAGTGCCATGGGGCGAACGTGGTTCGAAACGTTCAAACTTGAGAAGATCGATTCTGTTCAGCTGATGCGGCCCGAGGAATGGGATTATTCCGTGGGCGGCATGCTGGTCGATCACGGAGATGACGTGTTTATGGTGGCGGTACCGCAGAAGGTATCGCTGGATACGCTGGCCAACATTCTTTACCGGCTTGACCTTGCGGTCAGTCTGACCGGGTGGGCGCCGTCGGATTCGGATACGCGTGTGCAGGTGAAGGATGAATTGCCGCTGCAGGCGGAAAATGCCGTCGGGGCGATTGGAAATCAGGTACTGGAAGGCGAAGAAAAGCCGCTGGTGACGCCCGTACAGATTGCGGTTCAGCTGATGATCGCGCTGGGGCCGTTGTTGCTGGCATTGATCGCCGCCATTGTGGCGGGTGTATATCTGTACCAAAACTGGGGTGCGCTAACCGCGCTGGACAAAAGCCTGATTGGCGGCGGCGCCTTTGCGGGGCTGGTGCTGGCGTTTCTGTTCATGATCCGAATCGGGCAGTACATTGCCGCGGCCTATGGCATTCGAGTGGCCAAAGCCGCCATGCAGAGGCGGGTTGGTGCGTTGTTCAGCGGGCTGGAGGACGATCTGGTCACGGTGGAACTGTTTCCGCGTGAGAAGTGGACATCCGCGGCGGCGATGTCGTCTGACTTCGGCTTTCTTCAGATCGATCGTCAGCAGCGCCTGCTGCAGTTTGAAGGCAACAAGAATCGGTGGACGATTCCGTTTGGTGCGTTGAAAGCCTGCCGGATCGAAGAAAGCATCGTGGGCAGCGAAGGCAACGAGAATGCTGAACGGCGATATTACGTGGTGCTGGCTGCCGCACAGGAAGACGGCGAAGACTGGGAATACGGCTTCATCTACACGCGTACTGAAATCGGCGGGGACAGCCACGAACGTCGCTTCGAACGTGCTCAGCTCTTGTTTACTCAGCTGGCAGACGCCGTCGGCCGCTGAATTGCCGGCACCGCTTCAGACAGGGCCTCTGACTGGTGACCAGGCAGCGGCACGGCTTATTGCCAAACCTGGGGGCGGGGCACGGAAGCGGAAACGGGACAGTGGAAAATCTTCGGAATGCTGTCTGAGGTGGAAACTTCGGTCGATGACTGAAACACGCGGCTTGTCGCCGGACGCCTTCCCGGGGCGAAGCCGAGGTCTTTTTAGCAGAAACAGGCTGGGTCCCCTGTAAGGATCAGGGATTCCGTGTCGTCCGGCCCGTGGACTGCGCCGGACGCTGCTGCCGTTGTGGCGGGGCCGGTGGGACATTGTTTTTTGCTTTTTCGCACGTGGCCAGGTCAGCGAATTGGTCCGGACTCGTTCCTGAACTACGATCCCGCTGATGTCAGCTATTGAAGTTCAGAATCTTGGTCGCACTTACAAGGTGTATCGAAAGCGGGAAGGCTTGTTCGCTTCGGTCCGCGGGCTGCTGCATCGTGAATATCGCGAAGTTCACGCGGTGCAGGACGTCAGTTTTTCGATTGACGAAGGCGAAATGGTCGCCTTTCTGGGGGCAAACGGAGCGGGTAAGACCACCACGCTGAAGCTGTTATCAGGGCTGATCGTGCCAACATCCGGTACTGCGACGGTACTGGGACACACGCCCTGGAAGCGGGAAGACGCGTACCGCCGCCGGTTTTCGCTGGTGACGGGGCAGAAAGAGCAGTTGTGGTGGGACCTGCCGGCTCAGGAATCGTTTCGACTGCACAAGGAAATCTACCGCGTCAGCACAGACGACTACAACAGCCGCCTGAATGAACTGACCGAGCTGCTGGAGGTCGGCGAACTGATGGCTCAGCCGGTGCGCGAGCTTTCGCTGGGTGAACGCATGCGAATGGAACTGATCGCAGCCCTGCTGCACCGGCCGGACGTGTTGTTTCTGGACGAGCCGACCATCGGGCTGGATGTCATCAGTCAGCGGCGTGTTCAGCAGTTTCTGCTGAAGTATCAGAAAGAACAGGGAATCACGGTCATTCTGACCAGTCACTACATGAAGGACGTGGAAGCGTTGTGTGATCGGGCCATCGTGATCAACAAGGGTACCAAGATCCACGACGGATCCATCGATGAGATTATCGATCGCTTCAGCCAGCACAAGATTATTGAACTGCACTTTGCGGCCAGCAGCACACCTCATGGAATTGACCGCTACGGCGTTGTGCTGGAAGACCGTCCTCCGATGCTGAAGCTACAGGTGGAAAAACAGAAGGTGTCAGCCGTGTTGTCCCGGATTCTGGGCGAATACGACATTGAAGATGTGAGCGTGTCAGAACGACCGCTGGAAGACGTGATTGCCGAGTTGTTTTCAGCAGAGCACGATCCGGCTTAGAACAGAACGTTGATCTGCACGCGTTGCCGATCGATGAAGAACAGACCAGATGACCAGTGCCGTCCCAAATTCTGCCATGGCCGGCCTGCAGGCGACACTGCGGGTCAAGTGGCTGATTCTGCGCACGGCGATGGAAGAACGTCTGGTCTATCGCGGCGACTTCGCCTTTGCCACGCTGGTTCGATTTCTGCCGATTGTGACTCAGGTCTTTCTGTGGAATGCCATTTTTGCCGGCGACAGCCAGCGAATCATGAATGGCTACAACTATGAGGCAATGGTCTCGTATTACCTGCTGGTGATGGTGGCACGGGCGTTTTCCAGTATGCCGGGCCTGGCCAACGGCATTGCCACATCCGTGCGGGACGGTTCGGTGCGCAAGTATCTGATTCAGCCGGTTGACATGCTGGATTACCTGTTCTGGCACCGGGTGGCTCACAAGCTGGTATATTATGCGGTCGCCTCCGGCCCGTTTCTGCTGGTGTTCTGGCTGTGTCGCGACTATCTGCCGGGCTGGCCGGAACCGACGGTGACCGCGGCGTGGGTCTGTTCGCTGATGATGGCTTTTCTGATCGGATTTCTGATTGAATCGCTGATCGGGCTGATTTCGTTCTGGTTTCTGGAAGTCAGTTCTCTGATTTTTATCTACATGATGATGAGCTATTTTCTGTCGGGGCATATGATCCCGCTGGAATGGATCGCGGAATGGATTCCGTGGGTTTACTACCTGCCGTTCAAATACCTTGCCTACTTTCCGGCGGCCATTCTGCTGGGGCGGGTGCCGGCGGATTCGCTGCTGCTGGAACTGAGTATTCAGGGAGGCTGGGTGGTGGCTCTGTTTGCGATGAACCGTGTGGCCTTTCATTACGGCGTGCGGCGCTACGGAGCGTTTGGTGGCTGATCACACGTCAGACGATCAGCTCACTGAATCGTCAGGCACATCGCGAGTTATGCCTGCTGCGACACGGGGCAGTATGCCCGGATCTCAGCCTGATTCCAGAACTGAGACGGCCCCGGGGGCTGAGCCGGCATCGGGAACTGAGCCGGCCAACGGGTCAGCATCAGAGCCGGCGACCAGGGAAGCTGAGCCTGTCAACGCTGAGCCGACAGACGCTGAGCCGACAGACGTGGGGCACGTGGCAGCGGCGACCATTCACCGCACGTCTCATCCGGTCTTTGTGCTGTCGTACGTTGCCAATCTGACGCTGGTGACGGCCAATGCGGCGACCTTTGTGTTTGCGGACTGGGTGGCATGGCTGTCACAGCACGGCACCACCGGCGTTCGGTATCAGGAAGAGCTGCCCGGGCGAATTATCCAATACGGCATTCTGGCGGCCATCACGGTGCGGATTTTTCTGGGGCAGTCCATCGATCGCTTTGGGGTGCGACGGGTCTGGCTGACGATGAGTCTGATGGCGCTGACCGGCATGTCCATTTTTGCGTCACTCACCTCGCTGTCACCGCTGCTGACACTGGGCAGAATTCTGTTTGCCACGGGGCTGGCGGGGATGTTCACGTGTGGCACGTTTCACATTCAGTCATGCGTGGCCGAGCATCGGCGGACGGAATTTATCGCGCTGCTGGGCAGCAGCGGATTTCTGGGAATGATTCTGGGGCCTCAGCTGGCGGATCTGCTCAGGTGGCTGGCGGACGGCGACGCGGACGTGTTTTTTCCTCGCGTGTTCGGCATGGCGGCACTGCTGCTGGGGTGTTACACGGCTTGTGTGCTGCTGGTGACTCGTGGACTGCCGCCGCCGGCACCGCATGAAGCGCGGCCGTCTCTGATTCGGCTCACGCGCCGTTACTGGCCGGGGCTGGTGGCCGGTGTATCTATGGCCATGGGCGTGGTTTTTACGGTGCCTTCGTTATTTCTGGTGCGATTCAACCAGCATGAGGGTTTTGGGGGGATTGCGACTTACTGGACCACCTATGCTCTGACGGCCTTCACCTTTCGGATTCGCACCGCCGCGTTGAGCCGGCGCGTGGGACGCTACAATCTGATTCTGTTCGGACTGATCTCGCAGGGCCTGGGCCTGTGGGCGCTGATTCCGGTCTCTGCATGGTGGCATCTGCTGTTGTCGGCGGCTTTCTGCGGCTTCGGTCACGCGTTGTTGTTTCCGTCGATTGTGTCACTGGGGGCGGGCAGTTTTCCTGCCAGATATCGCGGCAGCGGCACCAACCTGACGCTTGGCTGCCTGGACCTTGGAGCCGGACTTTCGGCCCCGCTGCTGGGGCGCGTGATTGACCTGCCTCAGTTTAACGGTGTGGGTTTTCGCCAGATGTTCTTTGTGGCCGGTTTAATTCCGCTGGTGCTTGCGGTTATCTGGCTGGTGGTCAAACGCGGGGTCACTGACTCTGAGGTCCATGGTTCTGAAACGGCCCCCGATGACGCTGCTCGGCAGACTCGGTGACTACTCCCGTATGATTTCACGCGATGGAATGCCGAAAGCGAATCAATGGTCCGACTGTGGGAATTTGACGAGTGTTTCGGCTTTCTGCCGCGAGTAAAGATCGCTCCGAATTCGTAGCCGCACATTCTTTGAACCGGGCAATGTGCGGTGGTTGTTGCAGTTCCCGGTTGGGCTCCTATAATCGCGGCCCGTTGTACTGGTTTTCTCGTGTTCACCCACGCTTGAAGGAGCGGGGCTTTGGACGTTCTTTTAAAGATTTGTAGTTTTCCGGCGGAAGCACTGTCCCGGCTGCCGGTAATCGGACCTCTCATCAAAGTCTGCTGCACATCGGTTGGTCAGAAGATCCTGATGGCGCTGACCGGCCTTGCCCTGTGCGGCTTTCTGGTGGCTCATCTGGCCGGCAACCTGCTGCTGTATTCCGGCGCCGAACAGTTCAATGAATACGCTGAAAGGCTGCACAGTCTGGGTCCCGTGCTGTGGGCTGCGGAACTTGGGTTGCTGGCGACCTTCGTGATTCACATCTGTCTGGCCGTATCCACGGCAGCCATGAGTCTGCGAGCTCGGGGAAGCAGCTACGCCGAAAAGGAATCCAAGCAGTCCACTTTTGTGCTGCTGGGCGGCGGTGCGTCCAACTGGATGGTGCCGACGGGGCTGGCCATTCTGGTCTTTCTGATCCTGCACGTGTCGGACATGAAATTCAATCTGCGGGGCGTCGGTGTCGGCGAGGAAGACACGTTCGAACACGTTAAAGCCGTGCTGAACAACAACGTCACCCGGATCGTGTATCTGATTGGCCTGGTGGCACTGGGGATTCATCTGTCTCACGGCGTCAGCAGTGCTTTTCAGACGCTGGGGATCAATCACGCTCGCTGGAACGGACTGATCCGGATTGCGGGTGTGCTCTTTGCCTGGGCGATTGCTCTGGGTTTCATGAGTCTTCTGGCATGGGCGTTCAATGCTGCCGCGGCTGCCGCGGGCTGATCACTTTTCATCAGAAACACCTTTTTCACAAACGACAGCCCTGTGGCAAAAGCACGGCCGCTTAGCCATTGAGGAACAGGAAAAACTGAGGCAAACTGATGGTTCGCGTTGCAAGTGAAACCCTGAACTCCCGAGTTCCGGACGGTCCGGTTGAAACGAAGTGGGACAAGCATCGCTTCAACATGAAGCTGGTGAATCCCGCCAACAAGCGGAAGTTCAGCGTCATTGTCGTGGGTACCGGCCTTGCCGGCGGTGCCGCCGCTGCTTCGCTGGCAGAGTTGGGCTATCACGTCAAATCGTTCTGTTATCAGGACAGTCCGCGACGAGCCCACAGTATTGCGGCGCAGGGGGGCATCAACGCCGCCAAGAATTATCCCAACGACGGTGACAGCATCTGGCGTCTGTTCTACGACACCGTAAAGGGCGGCGACTATCGGGCTCGCGAAGCCAACGTTTATCGACTTGCTCAGGTCAGCAACAACATCATCGATCAGTGTGTGGCTCAGGGAGTTCCCTTTGCCCGCGAATACGGTGGCACGCTGGCCAACCGTTCTTTCGGCGGTGCTCAGGTCTCACGCACGTTTTATTGTCGCGGTCAGACCGGGCAGCAGCTTCTGCTGGGCGCTTATCAGGCCATGATGCGACAGGTTCACCTGGGCAAGGTGGAACTGTTCGCTCGCCGCGAGATGCTGGAACTGGTGGTCGTGGATGGTCTCGCCCGCGGCATTATCGTCAGAAACATGGTTACCGGTCAGCTGGAAACACACACCGCGGATGCCGTCGTGCTGTGTACCGGCGGCTACGGCAACGTGTACTATCTGTCCACGAATGCCAAGGGCTGCAATGTTACGGCGGCCTGGCGCTGTCACAAACGAGGTGCGTATTTCGCCAATCCGTGTTACACGCAGATTCACCCGACCTGCATTCCGGTCAGCGGAGACTACCAGTCAAAGCTGACGCTGATGAGCGAATCACTCAGAAACGACGGGCGGGTCTGGGTGCCGAAGAACAGTGGCGACAAGCGACGTCCTTCGGACATCCCGGAGGAAGATCGCGATTATTACCTGGAAAGACGCTATCCGTCGTTCGGTAATCTGGTTCCTCGGGACGTGGCTTCACGAGCCGCGAAGGAACGCTGTGATTCCGGCTACGGCGTCGGCGACTCGGGTCTGGCCGTGTATCTGGACTTTGCTGATGCCATCCGTCGGGATGGTGAGGACACCGTCCGGAAGAAATACGGCAATCTGTTTCATATGTATGAAAAGATTACCGCCGACAATCCGTATCAGACACCGATGAGAATCTTCCCCGCCGTGCATTACACCATGGGCGGTTTGTGGGTGGACTATCATCTGATGAGCAACGTTCCCGGGTTGTTCGTTCTTGGTGAAGCCAACTTCTCGGATCACGGAGCCAACCGATTGGGCGCCAGTGCTTTGATGCAGGGGCTTTCAGACGGCTATTTTGTGATTCCGTACACCATTGGCGACCATCTTGCCAAAACAGCGCTGCCAAAAGTGGCGGAAGACCATCCGGCCTGTGTGGAAGCCCGGCAGACCGCCGAAAACCGACTCAATCAGCTGCTGGATGTCCGCGGCCGACGCAGCGTCGACAGTTTCCACCGGGAGCTTGGACTGCTGATGTGGGAACACTGCGGGATGGCTCGGAATAAATCCGGTCTGGAAACCGTGGTCGGGCAGATTCAGGATCTTCGCGACCAGTTCTGGAAAGACGTCCGCGTGATGGGCGACGGCGATACGCTGAACCAGAGTCTGGAAAAGGCGGGACGCGTGGCCGACTTCATGGAATTTGCGGAACTGCTGGCGACCGACGCCCTGCACCGCGAAGAATCGTGCGGCGGCCACTTCCGAGAAGAATACCAGACCGCCGAAGGAGAAGCGCAGCGCAACGACGACGATTACAGTTACGTGGCTGCGTGGGAACACCACGGTGTGGGCGAAGAACCAACTCTGCACAAAGAACCGCTGACGTTCGATAATGTGCCTCCGACGACAAGGAGCTACAAATAATGAGTGGCGATACGATCAATCTGACTCTGAAAATCTGGCGCCAGGATGGCCCCGATGCTCCCGGGGAATTCAGGCAGTACAAGCTGGACGGTGTCAGCACCCATATGTCGTTTCTGGAAATGCTGGACGTGCTGAACGAACAGCTGGTCGCGTCCAGCGAAGAACCCGTGGCTTTCGACCACGACTGCCGTGAGGGAATCTGCGGCATGTGCAGCCTGATGATCAACGGGCAGGCACACGGACCGGACAAGGCAACCACCACCTGCCAGCTGCACATGCGGCGGTTCAGTGATGGCGACACCATCACCATTGAACCGTGGCGAGCCAGCGCGTTTCCCGTCCTGCGAGATCTGGTGGTCGATCGCTCGGCCTTCGACCGCATTATCGAATCCGGCGGCTATGTCTCAGTCAGTACCGGCAACGCTCCGGACGGCAATGCGATCCCGGTGCCCGGTAACAAACAGGAAAAGGCCATGGATGCCGCCGCGTGCATCGGTTGCGGTGCCTGTGTCGCGGCCTGCAAGAACGCTTCGGCGATGCTGTTCGTTTCTGCAAAAGTGTCTCAGCTGGCGATCCTGCCTCAGGGAGTTCCGGAACGGAACGCCCGCGTGCTGAACATGGTCGCCAAAATGGATGAAGAAGGGTTCGGGCACTGCACGAACACGTCCGAATGCGAAGCCGCGTGCCCGGCAGAAATTTCTGTCAGCAACATCGCTCGACTGAACCGCGAGTATCTGCGGGCGTCGATCGTGGCGGGATCCTGATTCGCTGGTCGGCGGACAGGAATGTCCGCCGTACGGTGTTACGGTCATTCGGTACTCGGGTGGTCCGGCAATTCCGCGAGGCAAACTCTCCGGTGCTGCCTGCTGAGAGTCTGTATCTCGGACATTCCTGTCCGAGACGCAGCTCGGCCCGGCGCACCTTCTGACATCCCGCGTCCGGTTTCGTGCGGTGCGGGATCGAACCGGAATCTGTGTTTCGCAAATCGTTTCGGTTCGATAGGCTACCCGCACTTTTCCCGTCCGTACCTCCCAGAATTCATGCACCCATGTCCAATCGCGAATATTCAAACTACCAGCAGAAAGTCATTCAGCGTTATTACGATAACCGCGACGCCATTGATGATCAGCGGCTGGCGGAACTGGTGACGAATCTGTATCTGGAAACCGGCAGGAAGCAGGCGAAGATGTGGGAAACGGCTGAGCAGATTATGACGCGGATGGAGCTTCCGAAGACGCGCATCGCGCACGTGATGGAATCAAAGGATCCGGCCGTGCTGGCCCGCGTGGTGGAAGAGCTGCAGAACGGGAAACTGAAAAAGGGTGCCGGCAGCAAAAAGAAGTAGCGTTCTGCGCCGTGGTCACAGCATGCTGGACAGCAGGTTCAGAATTCGTTCGGCCGCGTGGCCGTCTCCATAGGGATTGGCGGCCTCGGCCATGGTGCGATAGTGCTGTTGATCAGCGATCAGGCGACTGGCTTCAGCAACGATGCGCTGTTGATTCGTGCCGACCAGTCGCACTCCGCCTTCCAGCCCTTCGGTTCGCTCAGTCGTGTCGCGCATGACCAGCACCGGTTTGCCCAGCGATGGAGCTTCTTCCTGCACACCGCCGGAATCCGTCAGAATCAGGTATGCACGTGTCATCAGCGCCACAAAGGGTTCGTAGCCCAGAGGCGACAGCAGGCGAATATTCGGTGTGTGGCTCAGAATCCGGTTCACGGGTTCCTGAACATTCGGATTCAGGTGCACGGGATACAGCACATCAAATTCCGGGTGTTGTTCCGCCAGCGTCTTCAGTGCCTGGCAGATCGATTCGAATCCGTCTCCGAAGCTTTCCCGGCGGTGGCCTGTGACCAGAATAAACGGCCGCGTGAATTGTTTCAGCAGACGGCCCGTTTCGTCACTGTGCTGTCCCTGAAGGATGCGGTCCCGCACCTGCAGCAGTGCATCGATCACCGGGTTGCCGGTGACGAAGATATGATCTTCAGGAATTCGTTCGTTGACCAGATTTCTGAGATTCTGATCAGTGGCGGCAAAATGCCAGGTGGCCAGCCGCGTGGTCAGCACGCGGTTCATTTCCTCCGGAAACGGGGAACGCAGGTTGCCGGTCCGCAGGCCGGCCTCTACATGTCCCACGGGCACATTGCTGTAGAAGGCCGCCAGTGCACCGCAGAAAGTTGACGTGGTATCGCCCTGCACCAGCACCGCGTCCGGCTGAATTTTCTGAATCACCGGGGTCAGCGACGTCAGTACTCGGGCGCTGAGGTCGGCCAGCGTCTGCCCCGGCTGCATCAGGTTCAGATCCTGGTCGACGGTGATGTCGAACAGTTCCAGAATCTGGTCCAGCATCTGGCGGTGCTGCGCAGTGACACAGACAATCGGCTGAAATTCCGGGTGCCGATCAAGTGCCTGCACCAGTGGTACCATCTTGATCGCTTCCGGCCGAGTGCCGAAGACAAGCATAATCTTTTTCATGCTGCGGACCGTGACACGTGGATGCGACGACGGACAGCGACGGACAACAGGATCATTTTCACTGGACCGAATCCTTCCGCGGTCGTTTGGCCGGCTTTTCGATCTGGTCGACCCCGAACCGGCATCGGGGGTTAACAGCGTCTCTGCACTTATTTCCTGCCCGCGAATGCGCAGTTGTTTTCAGGGCAGCTGTCTGCGGCATCGGCCTGGCAGGCTCGGCAGGGGAATCCGAGGCCGTGTCGGCCTCGGGCTTTTACCGAGGCGGACACTAGGGCATGGCCGCACGGCGGTCAATGCCGGTTACCCGGGACTGCATGCAGAGCACCGCCTGCCGGAAATATACGCTGTGGAACACCTCTGAGATCAAAGGTCGGGGTACCCGGTTCGGGGCGGGTCAGATAGGCTACGCGTGGCAGAACCGGCTGCTGTCACACGGATGTTGAAATCATGCAATTTGAAGGATCGCCGTCCTGATGTCGTCACTCACGGTTGTTCAGTTATTGCCCCTGTTCAATGCGGGCGGCGTCGAACGCGGAACCCTGGAAATCAATCGCGCGCTGGTCACTGCCGGTCATCGCAGTATCGTGATCTCGGGCGGCGGACGACTTGTTCCTCAGCTGCAGGCGGACGGTGGTGAGCATGTGGAAATGCAGCTGTGGAAAAAGAGTCCGGTGACACTGCTGGCGGTGCCGCGGCTGCGTCGCTGGATGCAGAAGACAAAACCGGACATCATGCACGCCCGCTCACGTGTACCGGCCTGGGCCACCTGGCTGGCGTGGCGTCGCCTGGATCCGGACAGGCGTCCGAGATTCATGACGACGGCGCACGGGATGAACAAGCCCAATGCGTACAGCCGTATCATGACATATGGCGAACGTGTGATAGCCGTGTCCCAGACGTGTCGCGACTATCTGCTGCAGAATTACCCACAGACAGATTCAGACAAGGTGACCGTGATCCACCGCGGCGTCGATCCGGCAGAATTTCCGTTTGGTTACCGGCCTTCTGACGCCTGGCTGCAGGACTGGTATCAACAGTACCCGAACCTGCGGGACCAGTTTGTGGCCTGCGTGTCCGGCAGAATCACGCGTTTCAAGGGGCACCTGGACTTTCTGCAGGCGATCAGCATGCTGAAGCAGCAGGGGGTGATTGTTCACGGCGTGATTGCCGGCGCAGAAGACCCGCGACGACTGGCGTACGCCAGAGAACTCAGAAATCGAGTTCTGCAGCTGGGGCTGCAGGAACAGATCGTCTTTACGGGCCACCGTTCTGACATCCGGGATGTGATCTGCGCGTGTGACGTCACGGTGTCGACGTCGACGAAGCCACCGGAAAGTTTCGGCCGGGCCGTGCTGGAATCCGTCCGCCTGGGCCGTATCACGCTCGGATACGCGCATGGCGGCGTCGGCGAAGTCTTGTCCACCGTCTATCCGGAAGGCCGCATTCCGCTGCAGGATGTGAATATGCTGGCCCGGCGGCTGAAGGATGCTCGCGACGGCACCCTGCCCCGGCCGACGCCGAACCGCCACTTTCTGCTGGAAGACATGCAGCGCCGGGAACTGAAGCTTTATCAGGACCTGGCGGGGCATTCGACAGACGTGGCGGATATCGCCGCCTGATTCGGGCAGCTAAACAACGTCAGCTGAACAACCGGCCGCCGATGAATGAGCTGACAGGCAGACAGGCTGACAACCAATGCCGCTGGTTTCTGTCGAGTCCAGCGGTTCTGCTTCGCTCGCGGTCGGTTCAGTTTTCAGATCGAGCCACGTTTGTCGAAGCGTTCGCAGAATCCGTTGTGCTTGCCGAAAAGTGGGGGGCTCGGCGGACACCGCGACCGAATACGTGTCCGACCGGGGATTCAACCGAAGAATCGACAGAGGAATCAGCCGAGGTCCGCTCTGGCGGGAGAAGGCGGTTCTTGAGCCGGGTCCGGGCGCGGCCGATGGACTTTGCCAGGTTGACTGCTGTTCTGCCATTCAGCAGCCAGTGCCGGAATCGAGAGCCGGACAGGTACAGGATTGTTCCGGTATTCTGAATCCAGCGGGGGCGGAATGCCCGTCGGTATTTCTGAGTCAGGGCGCGGCGGATCTTTGGATAGCTGCTGTGAAAGGAATTCTTCGTCTTGCCCTTGTTGGTGCTTTCACCGCCAAGGTGGTGCAGATGAAAATCAATCACATAGCTGCGATAGCCAAGGATGTCCGCGATGATGCACAGATCGGTACCGTAGAAATGAAAGCCGGCCAGATCCCCGGACACGCCGAGGTTGGCGGCTCGCCGGACGATCATGAAGTTTTCATCAAGCGCGTCGACGTGCGTGGGAAACGGTCCGTTCGCGGTGTTCACACCTTTGGGATCGGTAATGCGAATGGCCAGCTGCCCGGGCGCGACGCCGCCGGCATTTCCCAGGACTCCCCACTGCGGGTCCAGCTGCGTGACCTGAGCGATGACGCGTTCCATGTCATCGATCCGGTCGTCATGCAGGCGAATATCCTGGTGGCACAGAATGACAAACTGTCCCCGGGCTTCCTGCAGAAACCGATTGACGGCGGCGAAGGCATCGCACTGATTGACTTCGCTGTTGTCGATATACAGAAACTCGCAGATGTCTTCCCGAAACCCGGCCTCCAGAAAAGACTGCTGCAGGGCTGAGTATTCGTTCGGTTTCGTCACCAGCGTACAGATGGAATATCGGACAGCAGAACGAGCCTGTAGAGCAATTTCGCGTGCCAGAGTCATGCTTTGGAATCCGGATTCGGGTTATGCTGCGCGTCGGCTGGTTTCGGCGAACTCAGCCTTCTGCAGAAAGAAGGCTGCCTGCTCACCCCGCTGTTGGCTGTTCAGTTCTCTGGTCAGGGCTTTGAATTCCCGGATCTGTCGGCGGCTGAAGTCTCCCACCGCCTGATGGTGCTGATTACCCGGAATGTTTCTGCTGTACATTTCGCTGTTCTGCAGCTGATGAAAGGTGGCATCGTGCTCGACTTTCCGAATGACGAAACCGGTCTTCCTGGCCAGGTATTCCATGCTTTTCATGGTGTGCAGGTAGGTGTGTCGCGGAGCGTCCCAGCTGTACCAGTTTTTCCCATAGTGTTCGCGTGAATAGCAGTCGGCGACGGGGATTCGAATCAGCAGAAAGCCATCGTCGTCCATCAGCTGTTTGGCGTCGAGCAAGGTTTCAACAGGATCCGGCACGTGTTCGAAGGCGTGGTGCAGCATCACCAGATGATACTTTTCCGGCTGTGATTCGACGTATTCCCGCAGTCCGATCTTTCGAATCCGGACGGACGGCACGTTGATATCTTCCCGAATGAACGGGTCAACCCCGTCCAGCGTTCGGAATCCGCCCAGCGACATGCGGATCAGCAGTTTCCCGTTGCCACAGCCCACATCCAGAATTCGGGAGGACTGAGTTGCGCCCGTGAATCTTGCCCAGGACAGATAGTCCAGCGGCGGCCGAAGCCTGTTCATCAGCCGAGTGGCGATGCCTTCGCGGGGCAGACTGGCGCTGACGTACAGAGTGTCAATCACGCGGCGGAGAATATTTTTTGCCCTGCCCCGATAGTCTTTATAGGCACAGTAGTCCGGCGGATAGAACTGGCTGAGATCTTCCGGCAGATCGGCCAGCTGAAGACATCCGCAGGCACCGCACTGCAGGTATTCGTATTCCTCCCGAGTACCGTGCAGCATTTCCCGTACGTGAAAGGTTTGGTTTTCCGCCTGGTTTCCACAGACACGACAGCTTCTTTCGGAACTTGTCATTGCGTTCTTCCCTGAACAGGTTACTACCGTGTCACCGGAATTGAAAAGGCTGATCGAACTGGTGTCCGGCCGGGCCCGGTGCAGGCTGAAAAAGATCCTTCGACGTTGCCGCATCTCTGGGAGTAAAGCAATGGGCAGCCCCACGACATCCCGTCAGGAGGGCCGCCCGGAATCGCGGCATCTTAAACATCTGGACGGAATCCGGAAATATTGTTTTAATCCCGTCCGGATATCGACAAAAGACGGAAGGAATCCGTTTTGGAACCAAGACAGCAGGCAGGAAGATGACGCTGACAACAACAGAACCGAAGGTGGAATTCACAGCCCACAATGTGCGTCTCGCCGACGGCACGTTCACCAAACCCGACGAAGAATATTCCATTGATGTACACCCGTGGTTTCTGTCGGCCCGGGGCATCCTGACCAGTCTGTTTCCGGACAACCGGCAGAACGTCCGCGTGGCGGATCTGGGCTGTCTGGAAGGCGGCTATGCTCTGGAGTTTGCTCGTCTGGGCTTCGATTCGGTTGGTATTGAAGTCCGCGAAACAAATATCGCCGCGTGCAATTACGTAAAAGACCGGTGTCAGCAGGAAAATCTTACCTACATCAAAGACGATGCGTGGAATATCGGCGACCACGGTCCGTTCGATGCCGTCTTCTGCTGTGGCCTGCTGTATCACATTGACAGGCCCCGGCGCTTCATTGAAGCCATGGCTGGTGCCACCAACAGGGTTCTGATCATTCAGACGCACTTTTCCGTGGATGATTTTTACGCTCGTTCCCGCGTCCTGCGGCCCCTGCGCAACATGCTGCCGAAGGCTCTGGGGCGGACGGACAAATTCAAACTGTCGGAACTGTGCGAACATGAAGGCCTGATGGGTCGCTGGTTCACGGAATTCAGGAGCGAACCATCCAGGGAAGACCGCGAAGCAGCCCGGTGGCACAGCTGGGAAAACCATCGTTCGTTCTGGATTCAGCGAGAATATCTGCTGCAGGCTATCAAGGAAGCCGGCTTTGATCTGGTGTTTGAGCAGTTCGACAACCTGCGACCCACCATCACGGAAAGCATGCTTGGCGGGTATTATCACACGGACCTGCGCGGTACGTTCGTGGGGATCAAATGCTGAGGCGAACTGTTTCTGATCGTCCGTCGGTGAGGCTTGTCGATGAGTGGTGACCTGGTTCCGTTCATTCACCCGACAGCAGACGTTCAGACGTCGCAGATCGGTAATCAGACGGCCGTCTGGCAGTTCTGTGTGATTCTGCCCGGCGCGACGATTGGCTCCCGCTGCAATATCAACGCGCACTGCTTCATCGAAAATGATGTCACGGTGGGCGACAGCGTGACCGTGAAGTGCGGCGTTCAGCTGTGGGATGGGATGACGGTGGAAGACAATGTCTTTATCGGCCCGAATGCCACCTTCACAAATGATCGCTACCCTCGTTCAAAACACTATCCGGATGAGTTTTCCCGAACGACCATCTGCCGAGGTGCGTCGATCGGAGCCAATGCGACCATTCTGGCGGGGCTCACCATCGGAGCGGGAGCGATGATCGGAGCCGGCAGTGTGGTCACCAGGGACGTTCCCGCGGGCGAATTGTGGTACGGAAATCCGGCACGAAAACACGGCCAGGCGCCGGCAGTCACCCCGCCATCCGGGGCTCATCCGCCGGACACGACAGGACACTGACCAGCGCGTCGCACACTTCAGCCGCTGCTGCTTCGGTCAGGTGCGGACCCATCGGCAGACTCAATACCCTGTCCGCCAGCGCGTTGGCGACAGGAAACTGTTCCGGTGCAAATCCGGCGGACTGATAAGCCGGGCTTCGATGCGGCGGAACCGGATAATGAATCAGCGTCCCGATGTCCCGACGTCTGAGTAATTCCTGAATCTCATCCCGGCGGGCCGGCTGCACGACGTACAGGTGCCATGCATGAAGCATTCGATCAGGTTCCACCGGCAGAATGATTCCGCGGCAGTCGCGCAGCCGGGTCTGATAAACCGCGGCGATCTGACGGCGTCGTCGGTTCCATTCGTCCAGCACTGTCAGTTTCACTCGCAGGATCCCTGCCTGCAGTTCATCCAGGCGGCTGTTGAAGCCCGGTATTTCGTGGTGATATCGTTGTGTTGAACCGTAGTTTCGCAGCATTCGAAGACGACCGGCGAACTGTGGATCTGAAGTTGTGACCGCACCTGCTTCGCCCAGGGCTCCCAGGTTTTTTGTGGGGTAGAAACTGTGACATTCCAGATCGGCAATGCCACCGACAGGACGTCCATGGTATTGTGCTCCGCTGGCCTGAGCATTGTCGGTAAGGAACAGCAGGCCTGCGTTCGCTGCGATCGTTCTGATCTGTTCGTAGTCAACCGGCAGTCCGTACAGGCTGGTCGCCAGAATGGCCTTTGTGCGGCTGGTAATCTTTTCCGGAATCAGTGTCGGATCGATGTTATGAGTCAGGCGATCCGGCTCGACGGGCACCACGTCAGCGCCTGCATGAGTCACGGCCAGCCAGGTGGCGATGTAGGTATTCGATGCCACGATGACTTCATCGCCCGGCCCGATGCCGGCAGCTCGCAGTGCCAGGTGCAGCGCATCCAGGCCTGACGAAACACCAACACAGTCGGCGGCACCACAGAAGGCCGCGTATTCGGATTCGAAGGCCTCAACCTCCGGTCCCAGTACATATCGGCCGGAATCAAGAAACCGAGCGAATACGTCCTGCAGCTGTGGTCGCAGTTCGTCGGTGGCAGCCTGCAGGTCAAGCGGCGGAATCAAGGTACGACCTCCGATAAGTCAGAAATTCGTCGTAGTCACGAATATAATCTGCATTGTCATATTCGTGTGACGCAAACACGACCAGCATCGAATTGGGGCTGTATCCGTACTGTGTCGCCCAGACGCCCGGCGGAATCAGCAGGCCTTCTGCGCTGGAATTCAGCACGCATTCTTCTCTGATGGTGCCGTCATCCAGCAGTACATTCACCGAGCCATTGATGCAGACCAGCACCTGCACACATTCCTTGTGTGCATGAGCTCCGCGTACTTTCTCGCTGGGCACCCCGTGTAGAAAGAAAACTCGCTGCGGTACAAACGGCAGCTGCTGGTCCCACTGGCAGACGGTCAGCGTCCCGCGCAGGTCACTGACCTGCCGCAGCCGGATGGATTTCACGCCGGCGATGGCAGAGGCGGTCGGCTGATGGATTTTCAACGACGTCTGCGACGCGTCACGGTACCCGCGAATTCGGGCCGGATTTCCCGCCACCCGGGCTCCTGGCGGAACATCCGTCGTCACGACGCTGCCATTTTCCACCTGAGCATTCTGTCCGACTTCCACGCCGGCGGCGACTACTACCTGAGCACCGATCGAGACATGTTCCTGAATCCGGGTCAGCTTTCCGGTCGTCGATCGGCCCTGCAGTACAGAGTTTGATTCGACGCTGACACCGCGTTCGATGCGGCTGCCCGCACCGATGTGAACGCCGCTGTGCAGGGTCACCGCCTCACCGATCGTCGCGTCCGGGCCGATCAGGCAGTGCGGATGGACAATGGCAAAGTCGCCGATCTCAACGCCTGCATGCACAATCACATACTGCTGAATCTGCACGTCGCGTCCCAGAATGGAAGTGCTGACGTCTGCAGTGCTGTGGATGAAGGCCGAGTGTGGTTTCCGGGCTGATGGTGCGTTCATGGCTGTCCGTTTTCTTCAGCTTCACTCTTCTTCGCATTCGTCTCCGATGCCGCTTGCGAACTCACGCGGCGGTTTTCTGCAGACGTCTGTTCTCCGGGGCCGAAAACGGCCGCGTCACCCCTTCAGAAGTGTCGACCAGCTGAGCGATCATCTGCTGTGCCATCCGGCTGCGACCGAAGAAGGCCCGGCGAAACCAGCGAGTTTCAGGATAGCTGTCTGCCCAGGTCAGAAAGTCCTGGACTTCCGCGGTATCGAGGCTGAAGTCATCGGCATTTCTGACAATCGTCAGCAGGATTCTCATCCGCGCCCGAAACATGTCCCGATGTTTTGCCAGAATCCGGTAGTTCTGCAGGCATTCTCCGGACATGTTGCGATGCATGTTGGCCTGATGAATTCGATACCGAACCGACGGCTGGTTGTCGTACACAAAATCGTAGTGTCGGCCGAGTCTCAGCCACAGATCCCAGTCTTCGAACAGCAGCGCATTATCGAAGGCCCCGACCTGCTGAACGAATTCGCGTCGGGACAGTACGGACATGGCCGGCAGAAAATTTCCCAGCAGCAGTCGAGGAAACAGGTTTCCTTCCGGAGCCGGTCTCTTCTTCAGAAATTTCTCCAGAAAAGTCCGCGGCTGTTCCTGACCGTTGTCGTCCATCACGATGGCATCTGAGTAGACGGCCGCCACGTTGCTGCCCGCCGAATCAAGGACCGCCACCTTGCGTTGCAGACACTGCGGCAGCAGATGATCGTCGCAGGCAATCAGCTGCAGGTACTGCCCGGAAGCAGCCTCAAACATTTCGTTCAGCGTGGGACAGAGACCCTGATTGGTTGCATGCAGAAACAGCCGATCGGCCCGCTGGTGGCGGGCATTCCATTCCTGAATCAACGTTGCGGAATCATCCCGTGAAGCGTCGTCCGAGATAAACAGTTCGAAGTCCTGAAACGACTGGCATCGGATACTTTCAAGCGTTTCCACCAGGTAGTCTGCGTGATTATAGCTTAACGCAAGCACGGTCACTTTGGGGGCCACGGTGCTCATGTACGTGCTTCCCTGTCTCATCCAAAAAACTTCAGGGACCGTCAATCGAGTGCCCTGCTTGTCTTCGCCCAACGGCACTGCAGAATCGGTCGAAGCGACGCCGGACGGACAGATCTGTGTCTTCCGGAGTTCCCCGGCGGACAATGCCTGCTGACAATGCCCGGCCCGGCCTTTTACATGCCCTGAAACGTAGTGGTATTCGTGAATTGAGAGCAATAGCAGAATTGAACTTACCGTGGGTCTGCGTCACGTTACAGCAAGTGGTTTCGAACTCGCTGACACCGCCACGGCGGGCCGCCTGTCGAAGTAAGGATCAAACGGAAAATTGCTGTCGCGTCGAAACGTGGCGTAGGCTTCCAGCCTGCGTTTTTCTGCATCGCAAGCTGGAAGCTTACGCCACTTATTTTCCGCTCGGTCTTAAGAAACGTTCGATCAATAACTGACTGGTTGGTCGCCTTTCGCTCCGCGAAAGGGCGATTTTTTGCGGAGCGAAAGGCGACCCAAATTGATCGGACAATCCTGGGTGTTGTCCGGGGCTGCTTCACGCAGCGTTGCCCAAGACAGCGTTTCCTGAGACATCGTTCCTGGAGACAGCATTTCTTCGGACAACCCACCGTCCTGCCTTCAGGCGGCTCTGGTCGATGCGATGTCCTTGTTCTGCAGTGTTGCTTCGTCGGCATTTGGTGTTCCGGTGGACCGTTCCGATGTCTTCAGCAGTCGCAGCAGGTTCAGGTAGGCCACGGTGATGGACATCCCCAGCCCCATACTGCCGCGCAGGCAGTATCGTCGGCCGATCCAGATTTTCAGAAATGTCAGTGGAAATTCGGTCCACAGACGCAGGTGGCCGAGCCTTCGGTGTCCGGACCCGGCGCGCACTCGAGCGACCTCTGAAGTATAGAAGTTGATCTTGCGGACGGTCGCTTCCCAGGAAATAAAGGACCGGTGGTAAATGCGCCCTCTCAGCGCCAGAATCCTTCCACCGGACAGTTCTACGCGGTCCTGGTAGGGGTGCTCGGACATCCGGCCGAAGTCGCGGTTGTAGAGCCTTAGAATGCGATAACTGTACGCATGCCAGCTGGGTGCGGATTCTCCCGGCAGTACGTCGGTGACGCGCAGCCGACAGGCACCGCAATCGTCGGTCAGCGTCGTCGTCCGGATCTCATCAGCCAGTTCCGGACTGACTTCTTCGTCTGCATCCAGATTCAGCACCCATTTGTTGCGGCATTGTTCTTCTGCGAATCGTTTCTGCGGCCCGTAGCCATTCCATTCTCGAAACAGCACGCGCGCGCCGGCCGCCCGGGCGACGTCGACCGTCCTGTCGGTACTGCCGGAATCCACAACAATGACTTCATCAGCCCACGCCGTTACTGAACGCACGGCACGGCCGATGCGGGCCTCTTCGTTTTTGGTGATCAGATAAACAGAAACCGGAACTGAACTCACAGCACTTTCCTTGCCAGGTGCCCGAAGCGAGACCACAGAACGTACGTCCGCGGGCGGCCTGGCGGCAAGACCAGAATTCCATTCCGGTTTTGCGCCATCGGGGGGGCGACCTTGGAGCAGCGCCGTCCTCAGCCGGCGGGCAGCGAAATCTGCCGGGGTGACCGTCCTGCGGCTCAAAGTTTCTTGCGCTGAGGATTTTTGTGCACTGGCAGATTCAGCAGGGTGCATCGAGTGACGATTCAGCATAGACACGTTTTCGGAATCCGTGTCTAATTCCAGCGACAACCTTCTCAGGGACGTGAAGAAGGAATTCCGGGGTGGCCGGTGGCGATGAGGCCCGGTGAATGGATTCAGGGCGGTAAAATGGGAAATTTGAGTCGACTGGTTAAATATCTTTGGCCGTATCGATACTCGTTTGGAGTCTCGGTTGGCTGTGCCATGGCGGTCGCGTTGCTGTGGTGTGCGAATATTTCGACGGTCGGCCCGATCGTCAAAGTGCTGTTTGAAAGCAACAGCCTGCAGGAATATGTAGACGACCAGATTGCCGAAGCCGAAGCGACGATCGCGACCGAATCGGCATTTCTTGATTCGGGTCAGGCGGACACCATCGCCAGGCAGGCTCGAATTCAGGCTCGCATCAGTACGGCAACCGGTCGACTGCACACGTATTCGAATCTGAATCGGTACATCATGCCGTATGTACCGCGCGACAAGTTCAACACGGT
The DNA here is from genome assembly GCA_040222735.1 of Fuerstiella sp. Classification (GTDB taxonomy): domain Bacteria; phylum Planctomycetota; class Planctomycetia; order Planctomycetales; family Planctomycetaceae; genus Fuerstiella. The sequence goes on from JAVKCM010000108.1 coordinate 61,170, forward strand.
GGCGATGCTGGTCTTTGCGGTTCTGATCGGCACGATTCTGAAATGCGGCTTCATGTACGCTCAGGAAATTCTTGTCGGTGCGGTCGTCAATCGCACGGCGAACGATATCCGCCGGGACTGTTTCCGCAGTGCTCAGAAGCTGGATCTGCAGTCTGTTTCCAGTGAAGGCACGCCCAATCTGCTGTCGCGGATGACCAATGACATCTATCAGCTGATGACAGCGATCAGCGTGTTCGGGACCAAGGTCATTCGTGAACCGCTGAAGGCAGCGGCCTGCATCGGAGCCGCCTTTTTTATCAACTGGCGGCTGACGCTGGTGGCGGTGCTGCTGGTTCCGATGATCGGGGTGCTGGTGGCTCGTTTCGGGCGGCTGCTGAAGAAGGCGTCACATGGAGCGATGGAAAGCATCGCGATGATCTACGACTGCATTTCAGAAACATTTGATTCGTTCAAGATTGTGCAGGCGTTTGGCGGACAGCGGCGACAGCAGAAACAGTTTTCCACCGCAAACCGAGACTTTTACAACCACATGATGAAGTGCGTCCGCATCAACGGGCTGATTCGGTCAACCACCGAAGTCATGGCCATTATGATCGTGGTGGTTGCCTTTACGCCCGGAGCGTACATGGTACTGCGAAATACGGATACGATTCTGGGTGTTCAGCTGGCCGCGGACGCCATGTCGATTACCGAACTGATGACATTCTACGTGCTGATGGCCGGAACACTGGATCCGATTCGAAAACTGTCATCCGTGTTCGGTCAGATCAAACAGGGCATGGCCGGTGCTGACCGGGCGTTCGAACTGATTGACCGCGAATCAATCATTACCGAGCCGGAAACGGCGCTGTCACTGAATCGCCACGCAGAATCCATTCGCTTCAACGACGTCTGTTTTCGGTATGCCACGTTCGATGGTGAAGAACCTCGTCCGGAGGCACTCAGCAACGTAACGCTGGACGTCCGTTTTGACGAAGTCATTGCTGTGGTCGGCACAAACGGGTCCGGCAAGTCCACTTTGCTGAACCTGCTGCCGCGATTCATGGATCCGGAATCCGGACAGATTCTGATCGACGGGACTGACATCCGAAAATATCGGACAGCGGACCTGCGAAGCCAGATCGGCCTGGTCAGCCAGGAAACGATGCTGTTTGATGACACGGTTTACGAAAACATCCGTTACGGCAACTTCAATGCCGATTCACGGGCGATCGAAGAAGCGGCCAGGAAGGCTCATGCATGGAACTTCATCCAGGACCTCCCAGAGGGTCTGAATACACCCGTTGGTCCAGGCGGACGGAAGCTCTCCGGCGGCCAGCGGCAGCGTGTGGCGCTGGCCCGGGCGATTGTCCGCGATCCGGCGATTCTGATTCTGGATGAGGCCACGTCAGCGGTGGATGCCGAAGGTGAAGATCTGATTCATCGTGTTCTGAAGGATTTCAGTCAGGGACGGACTGTCTTTATCATCACACACGCCCTGAGCGAAACATTTCTCGACATGGTGGACCGTATCGTGGTGATGGATCAGGGGCGTATCGCCGCTGTCGGTGAACACAACGAACTGCTGCAGTCGTGCCCCGTTTATCGCAGACTTTCTCAGGCCGGCCTGCAGCCCCGCGCGGCGGCTTAACAGGGAAATACTCCGATATGGAATTATCCGGGGCTCAACCTGTTGTGTGGTGTCTGCTGGATGCACGGCCCGGTCACAGGAACCAGGTGCTGGGACTGGTTGAGGCGTTACAGCGACGACTGTCGGTCAGCGTGCATCACGTTGGCGTCACCGGTGTGACGCACGGAATTCTGTCCGGATTCTCAAGTCGGCGGTCACTGCCTGCGCCGCGGCCGAACCTGATTGTGGCCGCCGGTCACAGTACACATGTTCCGCTGCTGCAGCTGGGACGGCGCTTTGGTGCTGCCACGACAGTTCTGATGAAGCCCACGTTTCCGCTTCGGCTGTTTGATCTGTGCCTGATCCCGGACGTGTATCAGTTTCGGCGGCTGCCGAGAAACGTTCTTCCCACCGCGGGCGTGCTGAATCGGATCATTCCGTCAGACGATCACAGTTCGGATCAGGGCCTGCTGCTGACCGGGGGCCCCTGTTCTCATCATCGCTGGTCTGATCAGGAAGTCTTCGCTCAGATTACCGACGTTGTTCGTCGGTCGCCACAGTCGACGTGGCGTCTGGCAACGTCTCGCCGCACACCGGCCTCGTTTATCCGGATGTGCCGTCAGGTGCTGCCCGACGGCGTTTTCACTCCGGACGATGTGGCGGACGGCTGGCTGCCGCAGCAGCTTCGCGAATGTGGGACCGTCTGGGTGACTCAGGACAGTGTGTCCATGATGTACGAAGCCGTGACCTCCGGCGCTCTGACGGGTGTTGTGGAACTTCCCCCGCTGCGCAGCAATCGGGCAACGATGTGCGTCGAGCAGCTGATACGGAATGGTGATGTAACATTGTGGTCCGACTGGCAGCAGTCCGGAGAACTGAAGAAGCCGGCCCGGCAGCTGGCTGAGGCGGATCGCTGTACGGCCGAACTTCTGACACGCGGACTGCTTCCCGTTTCATACCAGACGTCAACGGAAAGGGTGGCATGACCGGTCCGCCAGGAGATCCAGCGGCCTGTCCGTCAGACGTCTCTGACGAACGCCGGGCAGTCACGGCCGTTATTGTGACCTACAACAGCGGCCAGGTCATTGCGGCGGCACTGCAGGCACTGCGGGCGTGTCCGGCGGTGCGGCACACGATCGTGGTTGACAACGCCAGTTCGGATCAGACGGTGCCGCTGGTGACCGGCGACTTTCCGCAGGTGGAACTGATTGTCAGTCCGCGGAACATCGGCTTCGGGCCGGCCAACAACCTGGGACTGCAGCGGGTGCGGACCGAGTTTGCATTTGTGCTGAATCCTGATGCGCTGGTCACGGCAGAAGCTGTTGAGACGTTGATTCAGGTGGCGGATGAAAATCCGGGCGCGGCGATTGTGGGACCCGTGCTGCAGGTTCCGGGCACCAGTCGGCCGCTGGTCCGGATCGGATCCGTCTGGGCTCCGGAAAAAATTCCCATTCCGGTGGAACGGGAAATTCAAGTAGAGTTCCTGTCCGGTGCAGCGCTGTTCATGAGAATGTCGCTGGTTCGTCGCAGCGGATTCTTTGATCCGAAGATCTTTTTGTTTCATGAAGATGACGACATCTGCCATGCGGCCGGAAAGGCGGGGTATACGCTGATTCTGACCTCCAGAGCCATGGTGTCGCATTCTGTGGGACAGTCTTCGCCACCAAAGCCGGAACTGATCGCCTTCAAACAATATCACTACGAGTGGTCACGCCTTTATCTTGAACAGAAGACAAACGGTCGACAGTCAGCTGTCCGACTTGCCAGACAGACTCTGGGCCGACTGGCACGACGGCGGGCGCTGGCTCAGCTGACACGAAACAAATCCAGATACCGGCTGCTGAAAGCCCGCACCCGGGCGGTCCAGTGCTTTCTCAGCCGGCAGATGCCAACCACAGATCCTCAACACTTCGTAAGCGGGATGTCCGCCACGACCGCACTTGAACAAGGGAATAGTCAGATGGAACTGACAGAATGTGATCTCTGCGGAAACAGAAATTTTCGCCTGATCTCGGAAACGGACCGGCATGGCAAAGACCTGGAAACGGTGATCTGTGAAAAATGTGGTCTGGTTCGACACGCCACGATTCCCACCGAAGCAGAACTGCAGCAGTTCTATGCCGGGAGTTACCGGAAAGATTACAACGGCGAGCAGACACCGGGAGCCCGACGGATCATGCGGGCCTGGAAAAACGGACAGCGGATCTGTCGTCAGGTTTCTCCTCTGCTGGAAGCCGGCAGTCGAGTGCTGGAAGTGGGCGCCGGCATCGGCTGCACCGTGAAGGTTTTTGAACAGGCCGGCTTTGCCGCTCAGGGGATTGACCCCGGGGGCGAGTTCCTGCGCTTTTCCCGAGACCAGCTGCACGCTCAGGTCGAGGTCTGCAATCTGTACGATCTGCCCGTGCAGAACAGCTTCGATGCGGTGCTGCTGGTCCACGTGATCGAACACCTGAGGTCTCCTCGACTCGCTCTGGAGCGGATCGCCGGACTGCTGAAACCAGGTGGCATGTTGTACGTCGAATGTCCCAATCTGCAGGCTCCTTTTGCCTATCGCAGCCATCTGTTTCATACGGCACACATCCATAATTTTGTGCCGTCCACACTGCAGATGCTGGCCGAATCCTGTGGTTTCCGCCTGCGGAAGCGTTTCGGCGACAGCCAGGATGTCAATCTGCAGATGCTGTTTCAGCATTCGGCTGAGCCTCAGCTGCAGGTCGAAACCGACAATTTTGAACGAACGCTGCGTGACCTGAATCGAGCCGACGTGCTGCCGTATCATCTGCGTCTGAGATACTTCACCGATCGTGTCCGCAAGCTGGGCAGCTATGCGGCTGAGTTTCTTCAGGCGAAGCGTTTTGTTGCCGACATTGTGCGGCAATGCCGTCAGGAATCGTCAGCGTCAGCGTCACCGTCCGTGGCCGCGGCCGCGGACGACGAAGGACGACGGGCTGCCTGATCGGGCCGCTGATTTTCGGAAGGCTTTTGTGTGACCATCGCGCTGTCAGCATCTGCCCCGCGTGTTCTCTGGTGGAGTCACGGGGGCCGCCAGTATTCACGTGATCGAATTATTCGGGACGCCTTCCATGGCCTCAACTGGGTGATCCAGGATTTCCGGCCGGCCGTGAGTCTGCTCGGTGACGTCGAAGCGTCACTCCGCCGTCTGCCAACGCCGGACCTGGTGTGGGTTCCCTGCTTCCGACAGCGCGATGCCGAGGCCGCTCAGCGGTGGGCAAAAAAACGAAGTGTGCCACTGATCTTTGATCCGTTGATCAGCGCCTACGACAAGCAGGTCTTTGAACGACAGAAGTTCAGCTCTGATTCGCGGGCAGCGCAGCGACTGTTGACCCGGGAACGTCGTCTGTTTCAGAACAGTACGCGGCTGATTGCCGACACAGGCTGCCACGCGCAGTATTTTCAGCAGACCCACCATGTCGACTCGCAGCGCGTTGACGTGATTCCGGTCAGCGCGGAAGAGCAACTGTTTGTCCCGCAGCCTCCGAAGGCTGTCTCAGAACCTGTGCATGTCATGTTCTATGGCAGCTTCATCGGTCTGCAGGGGCCGCAGTTCATTGCCGAAGCGGCTCGTCAGGTGCCGGAACTGCGCTGGACTTTCATCGGCTCAGGTCCGCTGCTTTCAGAATGTCAGACAATTCTGAAGAATTGCGATCACGCCACGTTTGTGCCGCGCGTGCCGTATGACGCCCTGCCCGACCGGATCGGCCGCGCGGATATTCTGCTGGGTGTATTCGGCAACTCTGACAAAGCGGGGCGTGTTATTCCGAACAAGGTCTACCAGGCACTGGCCTGTGGCCGTCCGGTCATTACTCAGTCATCCAGCGCGTACCCATCGGCCATGCGGCGGCTGTCGGCCGTGGAATCCGGAGTGACGTGGGTGGCCCCCGGCCAGCCTCAGCAGATCGCGGACGCCGTGCGACAGCTGGCGGCGAACGCCCACGCGCTGCCGAAGATCGGCCGTGCCGCCCGCGGTGCCTACAACCGATGGCTGAATAACGATATGGTGCGTGAATGTCTGGCTGCGGTCATTGAGCAGGTCACGGGGGTCTCCGGAGCTGCCCGGCGACCGGCAGCGTGAGACCGGTATCCCGAGATTGTGAATCCTGATGATTCGGGGCCGTCAGATCGGATACCGTTCACAGCGGCGGCGAACGGCACTGCGATCTCCGGAACAGCCCGGCAGTCAGCTGTCGTTTTTTAAATACTCGCCCATCGTCTTTTGAAGGACACTGCTTCCATGCAGCGACGCCTGTTCTGCCCGATTCTGTTCCTTTGCACCATCCTGCTGGCGCTGCATGCTCCGGTGGCCGTTGCTCAGCCGCTGCAGGTCGGCATGGCAGAAGCTGAGATAACGCCGCCGACAGGTTTTCCGATGGCGGGTTATTATCACGAACGTCTGGCCGAAGGACGTCTTGATCCACTCAAGGCCAAAGCGATTGTCTTCCGTCAGCGGGATACGGCGGCGGCATTTGTTGTGGTCGACCTGACCGGCATTGCACGGGACCTGTATGTGGCGATCCGTGAGGCAGCGTCCGCCGCGACCGGCATTCCTCAGGATCATATTGTTGTTTCGGCCACACATTCGCATACCGCACCGGATTACACGAAGCATCTGTACCAGCATCTGGCCGGCGCAGCGGGTGATTCAGCACCGGACGTTTATCCTCAACAGCTGATCAACGGCTGTGTCGACGCGATCATTCGCGCCAACCGCTCTGCTGAGCCGGCAGAGATCGCGACGGGATCGGGTCAGCAGCAGATTCCGGTAGCCTTCAATCGGCGTTTTGTCATGCGTGATGGCAGCGTCCGGACGTGGCAGAACTACCGTGTTGCCGATGTGGTGCGGGCGGCAGGGCCGACGGATCCGGAAATCGGGCTGCTGGCAATTCGGACGGCCGACGGGCAACCGCGCGGCTTTCTCAGCAGTTTTGCCCTGCACCTGGATACGGTCGGAGGCAAACGCTGGAGTGCCGACTATCCGTACTTCATTGAACAGCGTCTGCGGAAGGAGTTCGGTGATTCGGTGATCTCTGTTTTCGGAACCGGCTGCTGCGGCGATATCAATCACAGCGACCCCAATCGGAAGGAACGCAACAAGACCGACTTTATCGGACGGGCCCTGGCGGACACGATTGTGGCCGCAGTGCCCGATCTCAGGGTTGTGTCGGCACCAGAGCTGCAGGTTCGATCGGTGACGGTCAGTCTGCCGATGCAGCAGGTCACCTCACAGGAACTGGAACGAGCGGAAGAACTGATTCCGATCGCCCGCGCCGGCGGCAGCGTCGACTTTTTCGATCTGGTTTCGGCCTATAAAGCCGTCGTTCTTGATCAGCTGCAGGCCAGCGAACCGCGGGCCGGCAGTGAGGACCTGCTGAGCTGGGGACTGTCGCACGCCTGGCGAGGAATCGGCCGGACCCTGCCGGCGGAAGTGACGACGATCACGATCGGCAGTGATGCGGCCATCGTGTTTCTGCCCGGCGAAGTTTTTGTGGAACTCGGCCTGGCCATCAAACAGGGCTCGCCCTACCGCACGACGCTGGTGATCGAACTGTCCAACTGCGTGGAGACCATGTACATCCCGACTCGAGCTGCCTATGCGGGCGGAAGTTATGAGGTCACGAATTCGGCCCTGCAACCCGGCAGCGGTGAGATGCTGGTGGAAGCGGCACTCAGACTGCTCCGAGAATCGGCTTCCTCAGCAGATTAGGCCGTGACAGACGCAGCGCCGGCACACGGTTGCGGCGATGGAACCGCGGTGTGCCGGCGCGAAGGCGACCGGGGTACGGTGGCGGTGACCAGTGCAGCGTGAGCCGCGACGCGTCAGCGGCCGGGCCACGGCACGGTGCAACGACGAGTGCAGGCCATTAGTTGTGCGTTGTCACCAAAGTTCAGAACGAAATTCAGCATGTGACGAATAGTTGGCAGGAAAATGGGGAGCAGGAAGATGACAGGCAGAAATCTACCTGCCCCCCATCTTCCTGCCGGATACGGATCCGGATCGAGGGTTGATCGCGGCTACTCATTTTGACAGCCGGAAGATGGTGTGCCGGCGCGAAGGCGAGGGAGCAGGCATGCGGTAAGTACCGGGACGTGTTTTGTGTGTGGGGATGTTTCTGACGGAAGGCTTCGCTTGTCTACAAGCCACTACGAATGAATGGCCCGGCGGTCGACGGCCATCGCGGCTTCCTTGACGGCCTCGGCCAGCGTGGGATGTGCATGGCAGCAGCGCGCGATGTCCTCACTGCTGGCGCCGAATTCCATCGCCAGGACAGCTTCGGCGATCAGTTCACCGGCGTGAGCACCAATGATGTGAACTCCCAGTACCCGATCGGTGTCGGCATCGGCAATAATCTTGACGAAGCCATCCACGTGTCCGGCGGCACGAGCCCGGCCATTGGCCGCAAAGCGGAACCGGCCGACCCGGATCCGGCGGCCCTGTTCCTTCAGCGCGTCTTCGGTTTCTCCCACGGAGGCGATTTCCGGAGCCGTGTAGATCACGCCGGGAATAGCGCCGTAATTGATGTGGCTGTAGCCGGTGACTATCTTCTCGACACAGGCGATGCCTTCTTCTTCAGCCTTGTGTGCCAGCATCGCTCCGCCGATCACGTCACCCACGGCGAAGACACCGGGAGCCGTGGTCTGGTAGGACGAATTGACCTGAATGAATCCTCGCGTATCCGTCTGGACGCCGGCCTGTTCCAGCCCCAGTCGGTCCGTGCAGGGACGCCGGCCAACCGCCACCAGCACGCGGTCACAGCTGATGGGTTCGCGGCCCTCCATGTCGATCGTGCAGGTGGTGCCGTCGGATTCGACCTTCTGCACTTTGGTGCCCAGATGGAACTCCATGCCCTGTTTCTGCAGAATCTTCTGAGCTTCAGTGGCCACCTGCGCATCCGTACCGGGAAGGATTCTGGGCAGATATTCCAGCACAGTGACGCGGGAACCGAGCCGTCGCCAGACGGTGCCCAGTTCCAGACCGATCACGCCGGCTCCGATCACCACCAGATGTCCGGGGACGTCCGGCCATGAGAGTGCTTCGGTGCTGGTCCCGATACGGTCACCGTCGGGTTCCATGCCGGGAAATGACGACGGAACGCTGCCGGTGGCGATCAGAATGCGCCGAGCGGTAAGCTGCGTTGTTTCATTGTCGGCGACGACTTCGACCCGATTGTCACCCAGCAGTCGGCCGTGGCCGAAATGCCGATCGATTTTGTGTTTCTTCAGCAGTCCCTGGACCCCGCCGTCCATGTGGGCGACAACGCCGTCCTTGTGAGCCATCATGGTCGGCAGATCCACGGTGGTCTCACCCACCTTGATACCTCGTTCTGCAAAGTCCAGCCGCGACCGTTCCAGCAGCTCCGTCGTCTCCAGCAGGGCTTTGCTGGGAATGCAGCCGACGCGCAGACAGGTGCCTCCGAGTTTCTGTTCGCGTTCAACGACTGCGGTTTTCAGGCCGAGCTGAGCAGCACGGATCGCCGCGACGTAGCCGCCCGGCCCGGCGCCGATGACGATCAGATCGTAAGAATCAGGCATTTGTTCGATTTCGTTCTGTCAATGGTGCTCAGGGGCAACGCCCAGAGCCGTTCAGATCGGCGACAGGCGGCCGCAGGATCGGTTTTCATCGGCGGCAGCACGGCCTGACTGGCGCGGCCAGCGTCCGTGATGCGGCCGCCGCTGATTGAAGGGCAGGTGGTCTGGCCACTGACGGCCGGCAGATCACGGCCGGGCAGACCTCGCCATCTTTCCTGTTCGGTGCCACAGACGCTCAGACTTCCAGAATCATTCGCGCCGGTTCTTCAATCACATCCTTGATTCGCTTCAGAAACGAGACTGCTTCCCGGCCATCGACCACTCGGTGGTCATAGGTCAGTGCGACGTACATCATCGGGCGAATGACCACCTGACCGTTGACGGCCACGGGGCGGTCGAAGATGCCGTGCATGCCCAGCACGCCGCTTTGAGGAGGATTGACGATCGGTGTTGACAGCAGTGATCCGTAGACGCCGCCGTTGGTGATCGTGAACGTTCCCCCTTCCAGTTCTTCCAGCGATATCTGATTGTTTTTGGCTCGCACGGCGAAGTTCACAATCGACTGTTCGATTTCGGCAAAACTCATGCTTTCCGCATTCCGGAGCACGGGGACCACCAGCCCCTTGCCGCCGCCGATGGCAATCCCGATATCACAGTAGTTGTGATAGACCAGCTTCTTGCCGTCCAGCTGTGCATTGATCGCGGGGAATTCCTGCAGCGCGTCCACGGCCGCGCGGACGAAAAAGGACATGAAGCCAAGTTTGATGCCATACTTCTTTTCGAACGGCCCCTTGAACTGCTCACGCAGCTGCTTCACGCCGGTCATGTCAATTTCGTTGAAGGTGGTCAGCAGAGCCGCATTCTGCTGAGCACCCACCAGTCGCTGGGCGATCGTCTGCCGAATGGGGCTCATTGGAACGGTCTTGACCTCCCGCGAACCGGCATCGGCGGTGCCCTTGCTGCCACCGCCCTGCTGCAGGTGGCGAGCCACATCTTCCTTCAGGACACGTCCACCAGGGCCGCTGCCGGCCACGGATCCGGCGGGCACCTGATTTTCATTCATCAGACGCTCGGCCGCCGGCATCACCGCCGGTCCTGCGGCCGCTGATGCTTTTGTTGCCGGTGCGGCTGCTGCCTGCGCGGGTGCGTCTGCCGCCGGAGCGTCTGCCGCCGGAGCGGAAGCGGCAGTCTGGTCCGGCTTCGCGGCCGCGCCGCTGCCGGCCGGTGCCTCAGCTGCCTGCATGTAGCCGATGACTTCACCGACCTCTGCCGTGTCTCCGGCTTCCTTCAGTACCCGCGTGATCGTGCCGCCTACCGGAGCGGGCACATCAAACGTGGCCTTGTCGGTTTCCAGGCCGACCACATTGCCGTCCATGGCGACGTATGAACCTTTGTCAACATACCATTCGCCGATAAAGACTTCCGTAATGGATTCACCCACAGCCGGAACTGTAATTTCAACTTCGTCGCTCATTTGATTTCCAGAGCCTCTTTCAGAATGGCTTCCTGTTCGATTTTGTGACTGGTACCGGACCCTGTGGCAGGGCTGGCTGATTCCACTCGTGTAATTCCGGTCAACGGATGCGTGTCAAACACGCGGTCTCCGAAGCGGAACCGGATCGTGGGCCACGCACCCATATTGCGAGGTTCTTCCTGAACCCAGAACACCGGCACGTCCTTTCCGAAGGCCGCCAGCTTCTGCTGCAGTTCCGCCTCAGGAAACGGGTACAGCTGTTCCAGCCGGAAGATGGCAACATCCTGGCGCCCGGATTCTTTTCTCACGCTGTCCAGTTCGTAAAAGATCTTGCCGCTGCACAACAGAATGCGTTTGACGGAATCCGGCTTCTGCACCGTGGCATCCGCCAGCACCTCGTGAAAACCGCCCCCTGTCAGCTCAGCGATCGGCGAGACGGCTTCGCGATGTCGCAGCAGACTCTTGGGGGTCATCACCACCAGCGGCTTTTTCCAGTGTCGCAGTGTCTGCCGGCGCAGCAGATGAAAATACTGAGCCGGCGTCGTGGGCACGGTAATCTGCATGTTGTCTTCAGCGGCCAGCGTGAGAAATCGTTCCAGCCGGGCGCTGGAATGTTCCGGCCCCTGGCCTTCAAATCCGTGAGGCAGCAGCATCACCAGGCCACTCAGCCGCTTCCACTTGTCCTCGGCACTGCAGATGAACTGGTCGATGATGACCTGAGCGACGTTGACGAAGTCACCGAACTGGGCTTCCCAGATGGTCAGTCCGTGCGGCCGATCCAGGCTGTAGCCGTATTCAAATCCCAGTACGCCGATTTCTGACAGCGGGCTGTTATACAGTTCCACCAGTGCCGGACTCTCGGCCAGATCCTGGAGTCCGATCCAGACGCGACCGTCTTTTGCATCGTGCAGCGCGGCATGCCGGTGGCTGAACGTCCCGCGACGCACATCCTGTCCGCTGAAACGCAGCTGTCGACCTTCGGAAACCAGTGTCCCCAGGGCGGCCAGCTCAGCCATGCCCCAGTCAAACGGCAGATCGCCGGTCCCCATCTGCAGTCGCTGCTGCAGAATCCGTTTCAGTCGCGGATGCGGAGTAAAACCTTTCGGCGTCGTGCTCAGCGTCGCGACGATTCGTTTCAGTTCCGCGGCGGGAACGCCGGTCTCCACGACATCGGCGTCGGATACGGGTCCCCCGAAGAAGCCTTTCCACGTGCCGCTGCCACCGTCTGTGAGATAGCTGAACTGATCCTTGCGAGCTTCTTCAAGTTCTTCTTCCAGGTGCTGCGCCCGGCGGGCAACGATTTCATCCGCCTCTTCCCGTGTCAGACCTTCCAGCTTCAGCATGCTGTCGCGGTAGCTGTTGAAGACGGTCTTTCGCTGGCGAATCATCTGATACATGGTGGGCTGTGTGAACGCGGGCTCATCGCCTTCGTTGTGGCCGCGCCGCCGGAAGCAATACATGTCGATGATCACGTCGCGCTGGAATCGTTCGCGGAAATCCATCGCCAGCTGAACCACCTGAGCGACCGCTTCCGGATCTTCTCCGTTGACGTGGAAGATGGGAATCTGCAGCATTCGAGCGACGTCGGTCGCGTAGGTGCACGAACGGCCTTCAGACGGAGACGTGGTAAAGCCGATCTGGTTGTTCACGACAATGTGCAGTGTTCCGCCGGTGCGGTAGCCCGACAGTTCGCTCAGGTTCAGCGTTTCCTGAACCACACCTTCGCCGGCAAAGGCGGCGTCCCCGTGGATCAGAATCGCCAGGCTCTTGCGACGTTCCTGATCGCCGCGATGATCCTGCTTGGCTCGCAGCCGGCCCAGCGCCACCGGATTCACGAATTCCAGATGACTGGGATTGAAACACAGGGTCAGATGCACTTCCTGCCCGCAGGTTGTCATCCAGTCTGAACTGTAGCCGAGGTGATATTTGACATCGCCCCGCCCCATCTGTCGCTCCGGGTCGCGGTCTTCAAATTCACGGAAGATATGGCTGGGCCGCTTGCCCATGATATTGGCCAGTACGTTCAGCCGCCCGCGATGTGCCATCCCCATAACGATCAGGTCGATGCCCTGAATGCCGGCCCGCTCAATGGCCATGTCCAGCAGCGGAATCAGGCTTTCGGCGCCTTCCAGCGAGAAGCTTTTGGCGCCCACGTATTTTTTCTGGACGAATTCTTCAAACATGACCGCGTCGCTCAGCTTCGTCAGAATGCGAATCTGTTCGTCACGGGACAGTCGGATGTGATTTCCGGTTCGCTCCATCCGATCGCGCAGCCAGGATCGGACCTGCAGGCTGTCGATGTGCATGAACTGGACGCCCACTGACCGGCAATACGTCGTCTGCAGCCAGTTCAGCATCTCACCCAGTGTCCGGCACTCGGCTCCGCCGAACCACTGAGTAGAGAATTCCATCTTCAGGTGTTCGTCGGTGAAGCCGTAAAACGCCGGATCCAGTTCCGGCGGCTCCGGACGTTTGGCCTGCAGCGGATCGATCTGAGCGACAATGTGGCCGCGGACCCGATAGTTGCGAATCAGCTGGTCCAGCCGTTCCTGCAGAATGGCGGTTTCCGGAGCGGCCGCTTCATGAGTCAGCGTGCCGGTACGGTGCCGGTGGAAAATGCTGTCGTGCGCAAACGGCGACTGCAGCACGGCCGGCGTCACGTCCTCATGTCCGGCATGAATTTCATCAAAGTAGTCACGCCAGTCCGGGGAAACGGAATTCCGGTCCGTCAGGTAGTCGGCATATTGCTGCTCGATAAAGGCCAGACTGGACGTACTTAGCTGCGAGGTACCCGCCCGATGGTTTCGTTTCGGCAGCGAGCTCTCCGGACTATCCAGAAAGGCAGGAGCGGCAGCAGGGTGGTGTGAAGATGATGACATGTGATCGGCGACCCGTCAGGCCGCGTGAATTCCGATTGCGTTCTGCATCGGTCCCGCCAGGACAACCGAGGCTCTATTTCCGACATTCGAGACCGAGTTCCCGCTTCGCCCCCTGGTCCACGCTACGGTATCGGCCTGTGGCGGGCGTTTTTCCCCGATAATCCGGCAATACGTAACATCATGCGAAGCGGATCTGCATGATAGACACACTATACTGGATGGGAAGTTCCGGAAGCACAGCCCCACCGGAATTACCACAGATCGGCAAACATGGTCGCAGAATCTGAATCCGAAGGTGCTCCGGACGTTTCGGTCGACGGTTCAGGACGCCTTGAAACAGCCGACCTCACCTGACCTCCGCATACGTTCACTTATTAAACTGTGGGCATCCACGCATTGCGGACCTCCAACTGCCCTCTCCTGCTGACCACCCGACGCTGATTATGACCACACCCGCTTCCATTGGTATCCTGACCGTTTCTGACCGAGCCAGCCGCGGTGAATATGAAGATCGCGGTGGCCCGGCAATCAGAGACTACCTGACCGCCGTACTCAGCAGCCCGTGGACGGCCCACCCCGTCGTGGTCAGCGATGAACCCTCTGAAATCGAAGCCGCTCTGCGTCAGCTGGCCGATACCGCCGGTTGCTGCCTGATCATCACGACCGGCGGCACCGGACCGGCGGCCCGCGATGTGACTCCCGAGGCCACTGAAGCCGTCTGCCAGAAGATGATGCCCGGATTCGGTGAACTGATGCGCAAGGTCTCGCTGGAAAAAGTGCCCACGGCCATCCTGTCACGGCAGACGGCGGGAATCCGGGACCGTTCGCTGATTGTGAACCTGCCCGGCCAGCCCAGGGCCATTGCCGAATGCCTGGATGCCGTATTTCCCGCCATTCCATACTGTATTGATCTGATCGGCGGACCGTTTCTGGAAACTCACGCAGACCGCATTGTGGCGTTTCGGCCTCGAAAAAAGTGAGACTCACTGCCGGGTGGCTGTGCGGAAACCGTAGCGCAGCTCGCCCAGAGCTTCAGTCGATGCCGGAAAACGTGGCCGAAAGCCTTTGCGGCTTCCGCTGCAGCCGGGTTTCCGGACAGACTGCAAGGCCTGCCGGGGACGACCATTTTTGCGGCAGATAACGTCCGGCGACGGGGTTCTAAAGTGACTGACGACGTCTGACCACCACGTCGATCTGGCTGCCGATGGGAATCTCTGGCCAGAGTCGCCCGGTCGGCTCGACGCGGACGGTGACCAGACTGGGGCCGTCGGGCAGTGAGCATTCTGCCAGCATGGGCAGGTTGGCCACGCGGCCCTGATACAGATTGTCGCCGGGAAAGATCAGGTCGACAATGGTTCCGGGCTGGATTTCGTTCACGCGGCGCGTCGGCACGTTCAGGACCACGTACCGGCGGTCGGAATGCAGAATCTTCAGCATCACGTCGCCGGTGGACATGGTGTCGCCCGGCTGGTAGCGGATCTGTCCGACTTTGCCGTAGGCCGGACAAGAGACGCCTACGTCGCGGCTGGCGGTCTTCATTTCCGTCAGTCGATGACTGGCCTCATCATACTGCACGCGAATATTTTCAACACCGGCAGCTCGTCGCACCTGCTGCGGCAGTTCGTCTCGCAGTTCTTCCAGTCGGTGCAGCTGCAGTTCCACATTCTGAGCTTCCACGGTGAGCATACCGTCCGCTTTGGGTTCAGATCTCAGGACCACGGGCTGAGGTCTGGTGATGGCGGGAATCTTCAGTCGGGCGGGGCGTTCCACATCGATGGATGATTCGCCGGACTCTCCACTGATGAAGATCATCGTATTGGGCCGGGCGGGCGGCCTTGCCTGGTTCTCTGTGCGACTCTGAGACACGGGCTGCGTCGGGACAACCGGGCTCAGCACACCGGGCGTTTCTTCCGGTGACGTGGCTGTGGCGGGGCGAAACGGTTCATCGGCTGCCGTACGTTTCACTTCCCGGATCAGGTGTGCCCGGGCTCGCATGTCCGACAGCTCCCGTTCCAGTTCTCGGGTGCGCCACGCCAGGTCCAGCGCCGCCCTGGCTTCCGCCTGCTGCAGTGAACGTTCCAGTTCCTGCACGCGCTGTTCCTGTTGACTGATCAGGGTCAGATGTTCGGTCTTTTCAAGAGTCAGCAGCGGGTCGCCGGTGAAAACTTCCTGTCCGGCCTGCACATGAGCGGCGATCAGTCGCGATTCTGCCGGCACGCGGATGCTTGTAATGTCGGCCGACAAAACGCCCCGCAGCGGCGCATTGGTGCGCAGATTCAGCCAGTACACCAGCAGGCTGCCGACCAGCACAGCACAGGCCAGCAGAGACAGCGTTCGGACGACCGAGGCCGGCAGATGAGGAGCATGCGTCGACGGACCTTCGGGACGCGGGCGACAGATGATCTGCGCCTGCTCAATCCACCCTTCCTGAATCAGTGATGAAGCGCTCATGCCAAGTTCGTCGGCGAACAGGTTGGCTTCGCGGTGTTCCCACAGAGCGATCTGAGCCAGAAAGTAGACACCCAGCCGATTCAGGATCACAGCCTGGCGCGTATCAATGCCCCGGATCAGTGTCAGATCGTCGGCGCCCGACGGGATCCGGTCATAGACCGGACCGAAACGCCGGTCGATCCGATAGCCATGAGGCAGCTGATCGAACAGATTGGATGCGGATGACTGGTTCATGGATCCCGGAGCCTCCTGCCCCGCTAAAAACCGCAGGACTCAGATCGGTCTCAATTTTCCTTTGCATCGCCGGGCGCCGACATTCTTTGACGGCAGCGGAATCTGCCGGATGACAACGGTCTGACGAAGCGTGCGCACAACGGTAAGAATGACCTGTATCTGTCATCGGCGGCACGATCGTCAGGGGTTCACAAAATCCCGAAATCCGTTCAACCGAACGCACACCTTTCGAGCGTCGTCCGTACTTCCTTTGATTCAGGGATTTCCCGCCGTCGATATTCGGCATTTTTGACCGCTGTGCTTTGCGAGCTGTCTCACAATTCCGTTCGGGAACCGTCGAAACCAGCAGACGATTCGAACTTTTCATCGGTCCGGAAAAACGATCCATGAACCGCCGCTGAACGCTTGACAGGCTGATGAACCAGCAATTTTCGGGATTCGCTGCTGTCGCACGGCGGCGGGAAAACTGACGATTTGGCTCGTCCTGCCGCGGCTGGGCTAGGTGCGGCGCCTGGCCCTGTTAGAATGCCGGTTGTCTGGCTGGTTGCGTTTACGTAAGTGGGGATATTCATCAACCGGAGGTCGCGTCTGCAGGAATGGGGATTTCGGCAGATGGCACAAAGGCTTCAGCATGGAAACTACTCTGATGAGTCATCATCGATTGGCCACACTTGTTCTGACAACCTGTACTGCAATTCTGACGACGGCGGTCGTCGCACAGGAAGCAGGTCACAGTCGCACAAATCGACTCGCCAGCGAATCGAGCCCCTATCTGCTTCTGCATTCCCATAACCCCGTCGACTGGTATCCATGGGGGCCGGAGGCATTCGATAAGGCGAAGCGCGAAAACAAGCCGATCTTTCTTTCGATCGGCTACAGCAGCTGCTACTGGTGTCACGTCATGGAGCGGAAGGTGTTTTCCGACGGCCCCATTGCGGAGTATCTGAACCAGCACTTCGTCAACATCAAGGTGGATCGGGAAGAGCGCCCGGATGTGGACGACATCTACATGACAAGTCTGCTGGTTTATCAGCAGCTGACGGGGGCCGGTGGTGGTGGCGGCTGGCCGCTGTCAATGTTTCTGACACCGGACGGAAATCCGATTGCCGGCGCGACCTACCTGCCTCCGGATGACTCACCGGAACGCGGCCCGGGGTTTCTGAGCGTCGCCGGACGCATTCACAACCTGTGGCAGGAACGGCGGCCGGATCTGGAACATACGGCCGGTATGATTGCAGCTCAGGTGCAGCGTCTGACGAAACCGGGGCTGGAGCTGGAGCCGGTGGTCCTGAATGCTGAGTTGCTGGACGCAGCGGCCGCACAGATCAAAGCGATGTATGACCCGGTCTGGGGAGGCGTCGATTTTAATCCGAATCGCCCGGATGGAGCTCGTTTTCCCAACGTTCCTCGACTGGAACTGGCGCTTGACCTGTACGAATCCACGTCAGATCCGGAATTGCTGACGATCGTTGAACACTCGTTGACCGCGATGGCTGCTGGCGGTATTCGGGATCATCTGGCCGGCGGCTTTCACCGGTACAGTACCGATCGTCGCTGGCACGTCCCGCACTTCGAAAAGATGCTGTACGATCAGGCCATGCTGCTGGGGGTTTACATGCGGGCAGCGCGCCTGACCGGCAAAGCCGAGTATGCTATGGTGGCCTCGGAAATCGCTGATTTTGTTCACCGCGAAATGACAACGCCCGAAGGCGCATTCTGTTCTGCGCTGGATGCAGAAACGAACGCGATTGAAGGCGAGTATTACGTCTGGTCGCAGCAGGAAATCAAGCAGATTCTGGGCGCTGATGATGCCGAGCTGCTGGCGCGTGTGTACGGGGTGACCGAACCGCAGCCACTGGAACACGGCGCGGTACTGTATCTGCCAAAACCGATTCCTGAAGTTGCTGAGACGCTGAATCTTCAGACGAATGAACTGTCAGACCGCCTTGCCGAACTGCGAGGCCGGTTGCTGAAGGCACGTTCAGAACGGCAGCGTCCCCTGCTGGATGACAAGGTGCTGACTTCATGGAACGCCATGATGATTCGGGCACTGGCCGTCAGCGGTCGCGAACTGGACCGGCCACAGGATACCGCTGCCGCCACCAAAGCGGCTGAATTTCTGCTGACCAGTCTTCGTGACGACGACGGTCACCTGTTGCGAACATGGCGTCAGGGTAATGCAAAATATGCGGCGTACCTCGACGACTACGCGTTTCTGACAAGTGCATTGCTGGAACTGAATGCCGCGACGGATGACGTTCGGTGGCTGGACGAAGCCCGGCAGCTGGCACAGCTGCAGAATGAATTGTTTTACGATAAGCAGCTGCAGGCTTTTTACTTCACGGCGTCCAGTCATGAAAAGCTGATTGCCCGCACCAGTTCTGCTTATGATTCGGTTTTCCCGTCGGCCAACAGCGTTTCCATCCGGAATCTGCTTCAGCTGGATGCCATTCGTCCGTCCCCGGAACTCAGAGAAATCGCGACCAGCACGCTGACCCGCTTCGCTCCGACGCTGAAGAAAGCCCCGGCCGGCTGTTCCGGCCTCGCGCGTGCTCTGCAGCAGTGGCTGTCGACGGCCGACCAGGCTTCGTCAGCGGCGGGCGTCAGTATGTCCGAATTCCCGCACTCGAGCTTCATTCTTACCGGCCTGACGGCTGGTTCGCAGGCCCATAAACCGGCCGATGAACGGGCGGGCGAATCAGGCGACGAACCGGCTGCTCAGTCAACGTCGCCGGACACTGCGGACGCAGCAGACAAGCCGGACGCTTCAGACGCGGGGCACGCGACGCAGAATTCCGCAGCGCCGGTCGTGGAACACACGTCCTTCAAGCCGATTGCCCCTCCGGAAACGGCGGGGCCGTTTGCGAAGGACGAAAAGCCGGTACCGGTGAAGGTCAAGGTGTACCCGATGTACGACAAACTGGAACGCGGCGGAAAATGTCTGGTTGCGGTGGAACTGCAGATCAAGCTGGGCTGGCACGTCAACGCGAATCCGTCGAGTCCTGATTTTCTGGTACCTACGAAGGTGACGCTGCAGACTGAACAGAAGGTGAAGCTGACTCGGATCAGGTATCCGAAGCACCATGAGCTGCAGGTTCAGGGTTTTGATGAGCCGTACCACGTTTATGACGGCAAAGTACTGATCTATGGTCTGCTGGAAATCGACGAACAGGAGAAAGCCGAGACGGCGGAACTGGAATTTCACGTCACTTTTCAGGGCTGTAACTCTACTGAGTGTCTGCCGCCGGACAAAATTGTGATGAAGGGGAAACTGCCGCTGGCTGCGAAGGGCGCGACCCTGAAAAAAATCAACCAGTCGAAGTTTCCGACGCCCGAACCCAAAGGCTCGAAGACGGACGCCAAGACGAAACCGAAGTCCTGACCGGGGCCTGTGAGCGGACAGAATCCCGACAGAATCGCCGACAGAATCGCCGACAGGCCCGCATTTGGCCGGCAAAGTCCGGTCTGAGCCAGCCTGTCGGGATTTCTGTCCTCCCGAAACTCGGGAAGTTCACCTGCAGATGTTGAGACGGAGTGGAAATCCGGCAGCATCACTGGTACTGTCCCTGCCTGAATTCTGACTCTTTTCCATAGTTTTTCGGTCCTTTGTCACCATGACAGTTCAGGCAATCGCTGGCGTCAGCCCGTCTTCCGAAGCCGTTGTAATGGTCGAGCATTCTTCTGTTGCCGCCGGAGGTTTCGGTCAGCTTCTGGGCAGCCTCTATGAGTCACTGCCAGGTCCGTTCGGACTGCCTCGCCTGTCCTACATTTTCGCCCTGATCACGGCTCCCCTGGGGCTGCTGCTGTATGCCGTGCAGCGACTGATGGGTGAGCGATATGTGCTGACCAATCGATCGGTCCAGATCTGGACCGCGCGGACCGGACGCATGGTGGCATCGGTGGGATTGCTCGATTTTGACCACATCGAGCTTGAGCAGAGTCCCGGACAGGTCTTTTACAACGCTGCCGATCTTCGTTTTGTGGCGGCCGACGGCAAGACTCTGCTGCGACTGAAGGGTATCAAGGACGCCGCTTCCTTCAGGAATGCCATCCAGCGAACGGTTGATTCCCGGCGGATGGTTCAGGCTGCGATGTCGACCATTGATGCTCGTGGTTAGACCACTGGCAGACTAGTTCTTTCTGATCGGTTCCTGCCGCGGTGCGGCAGGCCGGGGCGCGTTCGCCCGATTCTTCCCGGTTCGTCGGTCGGCCGAATTCTGCTGACCTCTGGTGCGGGCCAGCGTGCGGGTCTGAAAGTCATCGTCCAGCAGCAGATTCATCAGCGTATCACCGTAGGTTTCCCACAGCGTCGAGCTGTCAGATGTCTCGGGGAAGGCAAACGTGATGATCTCTGTCGAATCCTGTTCAGACAGAAAACGTTCCAGCGTTCCCGCACGGGACTGTCCAGGCAACGTGATCAGTTCGAAGCCCAGCCACTCTGCCACGTCGGCGGCGGCTGAGGAAGCCTGAGCACTGGCAGCCACGACACCCCTGTCGCCCGGATAGGTTCGCAGGTGGATCACGCGCTGCGGCTGATGTTTCCGCAGCAGCTGATGGATGACCTGAGTTTCCGGTTGGCTGGCCGACTCGGCGGTGGACTCTGAACCGGCGTCCGGGAACTCGCGGTTCAGCACGATGCCGTTTTCGTTTTCGCGACGAGCCAGCGCTGCTCCATCCGGATTGGGACTATGGACAAATACCGTCTGCACTCCGCCCAGGATGATGCTCTGTTCGTGAACATGTCGGGCAAACTGTTCGGTCAGTTGAATGGCCAGCGGGTCATGTCCGGACAGGCTGCCCAGCACCAGCGTGCGGTATCCGCCCTGCCCCAGTGAAATGCTGTCAATCGGGCGTCCGCCGGCACTGGTTCCGACCGGCGTCCATGCGAAAGGTTCGGGCGCCGACACGATCGCGCGCTGAGAGCCGGAGTTGGCAATCCGGGGATCCGATTCAGAGTCATCGAAGACCGCAGCCGTGTCGCGGGCGGGATCACCGGTGGCGTCCGGCCTGGCGGTAAGCGGTGGTGGTGCGGTGTCGAGCTTCGGCAGCGAAGAACAGCCTGCAAGCGGCACACAGCCGCACAGAATCATCATCATCAGCAGAACAGAGTCATTGAATCTGTTCTGGCGAATGTGTGGGGGGAACCACATCGCTCATCTCCAATTTCCTTGCCATGGCGGCTGACCTCTGAGATTCAGGACAGGCGATGTCTGCATCATCTGTATCAGACAGGACAGGACATCAGCTGACAGGTTTTCTGCAGCGGTCGTCCGGCGAAGGTTAATCAGGGAAGCAGTCGGTCATCCGTTCCAGCCACTCCGTTTCTGTTTGTCAGTTGCAGGACAGGCGTCCTGCCGGCCATTACAGGGGCAGATTGCCCGGTTCACATGTGTCAGTCATCAATTCCCAGCTGGAAACAGAGCTGTTCAAATCGTTCCTGGAATTCATCGCTGGATGAATGAACGTGTTCCGCTTCCGTGATGAAGCGAATGCCTTCGTCGCAGGCGACGCGATTTTCTGAGAACGCCCATTCGTAGGGAGCATGATCGTGTCCGTAGACGAACAGCAGTTTGTGTTCGTCAAGCTGAACTTCCATCGGCGTGCGCGGATTCAGGACAGCGATGCCGCAGCAGCCGTCATCCAGCAACAGATCTTCAAAGTCATACAGAATGCTTTGCAGCACCGGCATGTCGATCTGTTCGCGATACAGATCCGTGTGTTCGCCGTTGGTCTTGTCGTGGCTGGTTTCCAGGACCACGTCAACGGAATCGCCCAGTGGATCCAGCAATGACAGAAACGTGTCAAACAGGCGTTCCCGGCTGACCGAGGACATGAGCACCGGAATCCGGGCTCCGGATTCCTGATCCACGTACCATTCGTGTCGGAAGCCCGTTCGCGGTACCACATCCAGATTGTAGGAGGGCCGAACGGCGTCAGTCAGGGTGAAGTCGCCGTATCGAGCGATGCTCATATGCGCTTCCAGCTGATCTTCGGAAAGATCTCGGAAGCTGCTGATGCCGTGCTGGGTGTCGCCGTCTCGGTAATTCGACTTCAAGAACTTCTTCAGAAATCCCATCAGGTCCTCACAACTGTCTGATCAGGGCTGCAGAGGCCGCGTCGACAGGCGAGGCGGCGAAAATTCAGTTTCTCGGTGCAAACCTAGCATCTGTTTCTGCCTTGTTGAGAATCATTTGTGGATGACCGCCAAAACGTTCGGATCAGTTTGGTACTGACACGAACGGGACGTCCTGCGAAACTATTCGGGTGTCGCTACAGATGCACTGACCCGTCAGGTCATTGTTTCTGCTACA
The DNA here is from genome assembly GCA_040222735.1 of Fuerstiella sp. Classification (GTDB taxonomy): domain Bacteria; phylum Planctomycetota; class Planctomycetia; order Planctomycetales; family Planctomycetaceae; genus Fuerstiella. The sequence goes on from JAVKCM010000108.1 coordinate 83,673, forward strand.
GGGCTTTATCTGGATCAATCGTTGCAGACCCGTCAGACAGGCCAGCCGTCTTTATGTGCCGCCACCCAGAAGTTCCGGAATCATTGCACGCCCGCGTTGCCGGTCGCCGCCTGTATGCCTGCCGGGCAGGCCGTTCTGAAACGCTGTTGATCCCCGTCTGGGCGGCCATGGTTGTTGTGCTGTCATCCTTCGCAGAGGCCCAGGTGCCGGATACGCGGCCGTCCGGCCGTCCATTGCCCCGGATGGCAGCTTCTGAGGCTCAGGCCCCCGCGGCAGCGGACACCTGGTTCGTGGTCCGTTTTGACGGCAAGCCTGTGGGCTACGAACATCTCAGTGTGCAGGAGGTACAGGAGGCCGGGCAGCAGCGTGTCGTCCTGTGCCGCCAGAATACCCGACTGCAGCTGCGCCGACTGGGGCAGGATCTGACCACGGAAACCAGCTTGTCCACCCGGCAGACGGTGGACGGAGTGCTGCTGAGTTTTGATCTGCATCGCGTCGACGGTGGCGGCCACCGTACAGAACGCAGTGGTGAATACGTGCCCGCGGAGCGAACGTTTCGGATCCGCGAAAAGGTCAGCGCCACGCGGCGAAATTTCGACCTGAGAGTTTCCGAGGCTGTCTACTCACCGATTTTCAACCCCTGGCTGCCGGCTCGAGCGGCGACGTCCAGTCATTCTGTCATTGTTCCGATGCTGTTTCCGGAATCCGCTTCTGTTGAAAATATTTCCGTTCGGACAACGCAGAATCGTCGTGTTCGAATTGGTACCGCGCGGCCGGTCAATGCCCGGCAGATTCGCTTCGCTCCGCAGTCAGACCCCGCCCGATCGACCACGTTGTTTGTCGACGACGGGCTGAACGTGCTGCGGCAGGACCGTATGCTGCTGGGCGGCGATCTGTCACTGGAACAGGCGACGGCAGAAACAGCTCTTCAGGTCGTGGCAGAACGTTCGCTGAATCTGGACGTCGCCGCCGTGATTCCTGTCGACCGACAGTTGTCGGCAACGACGACTCGGCGCCAGCTGGTGCTGGAACTGTCACTGACGGACGGGTTTCTGTCGGACGTGCCGGACACGCTGTTTCAGAAAAGTGAGCGGCTGACGGCCTCGTCGGTGCGACTCACCCTGACTCGCCCTTCTCTGCCGAAGCGGACCGTGCGGACAGCGTCCGGGTTTTCCCGACGTCCGCAGACCTCGACCCACTGGATGCCTCTGGAAAACCCTCTGTTGCAGCGGATGGCGGCCACGGCGGCCGGAGGACATACGGATCCGGTTGAGGTCTGTCGTCGGCTGGAGCAGTTTGTGCATTCCAAAATGCGCTGGTCGGCCTTTTCCACGTCGATTGTTCCGGCGGACGAAGTGGCCGCCGATCTGCGGGGAGACTGTACGGAGCACGCCGTGCTGCTGGGGGCTCTGATGCGCGTGAAGGGAATTCCGTCGCGGGTGGCTGCCGGAATCGTGCATACCAACCGGCAATTCGGCTTTACAGGACATATGTGGACCGAAGCCCTGATCAACGGTGAGTGGTTTCCCTTCGATTCAACCACCGGTGCCACGGGGATCGGGACCACTCATATCAAACTTGCCCATTCTGAGCTGCCGCCGGACTTGACCAGCGGTGTCGTGCTGTTTCTGCCGGTTCTGGACCTTGTCGGGCGAGCCCGCATCAAAGTGATTTCCGAACACCAATGAGCTTCGGCCACGCAGTTTTCCACAGGAACTGAAACCCCGGGATTCCGGCTTCTGCCGATCGGGACATGGACGTTACAATCTGAGGTGACGGTCGGCGTCCCGGATCGGCGACTTGCATCGGCGTTATCGGTCCCGCATTCCGGGGTGACGGTCGGACCGGCGGGTTTCTGATGGCTTTGTCGTCAGCCGTCTGCCCGGATAATTCCGTCGTGGTTTCAACATCAGGCCGTTACGGCCAGACCGATAAGAAACGGTCGATCAAAAACTGAATGGTTGGTTGCCTTTCGCGGTGCGAAAGGGCGCTCTTTCGCACCGCGAAAGGCGACAATAACTGACCGGACACTCCTGAGTCACATTCACCAACGTCCGGGGCCACGGCTTATGCCACTGCGAACTGATTCTCTGGAAGAACCGCAGCTGAACCTGACGCCGATGATCGACATTGTGTTTCTGTTGATCATCTTCTTTATGGTGGGCACGCGGTTCAGTGAGATTGAACAGCAATACGACGTTGAGCTGCCGACCGCGACCGCCATCGAACCGATGACCAGCCGTCCGGATTCCATCGTGTTGAATGTGACGCGCGGCGGCGAGGTCACGATCGGCGGCGAGGTCGTGACACTGGCCGAGCTGCAGCAGCGTCTGGAGGCAGCTCGCAAGGCCTGGGCTGAACAGTCGGTGCTGATCCGTGGCGACGGCGCCGGAATGTATCAGGCCATCGTGGATGTCATGGATACCTGTCACAAAGCACAGATCCACCGATTCTCACTGGCCTTTCAGCCGGTGGTACAGGGAGCTTCGCCATGACTGTGCTGAAGCAGGTGCTGCTGAAGATCTGGCAGGGACAGGTACTGAGCGGAGACGATATTGTCGCACTGGCGCTGCTGCTGGCGATGGTGATGTCGCTGTCGCATCTGATCACGATGCTGATCACGCGATGGGGTGATCACCACATCACCATCAAATCGACGCTGGCCTCAGTGCTGGTGCACACGGTCTGTCTGCTGGGGCTGGAAGTCTTCGACCCGCTGGATCCGATTACTCAGATCGCTGAGGCTGAAGACTACGTTCGGCCCGAAGTTGTAACCCGGATTCTGGTGGAAAGCGATGATACGATTGCCCTGAGTGAATCGGGCAATACTCCGGTGCCGGACCGGGCTATGCCCCCGGATGTCGACCTGGAACGACTGCCGCAGCAGGCACGTCTGATGCAGCCACCGGAAATTCCGGACCGACAGCAGGAGGTCCTGGACAGTCTGAAGCTGAACGCTGACGATGTTTCACAGTTTGAGGAATCATTGAATCCGGAAACCGCGGCTCCTGTCGATTCCGGACGGACGGCGCCGCGTGCTGTGGCCGCCAGCGATCCTGCGGCCGAGGTTCAGACAATGCTGGACCGCAGCAATGCGGATGTTTATTCGGCAGATTCGGAACGAGTGCGTCCTGAACGCGGTGATCCGGTACCGATCGATCAGCCGCAACAGCGGGAAATGTCGAGCGGCAGTGTTCCGCGAATTGACCCGAACGTGGTGACGGAAGACGCTTCTGTGGCGGCCGTGACCAGCCCGGTCCCGGGGGCGATTCCTCTGCCGCAGGCAGATTCATCCGAGTTGATTGAACGCCGCGCTGCGCCGGTGGCGGGGGCTGATCCGCTGGAAGTGGCCGGTCTGAATCTGGATCAGCCCCAGAAGCGGACGATGCCCTCACGGTCGTTTGAATCCCGGCTTCCGCGACCTTCGCGATCGCTGCTGAGCCCGGATTCAGGAGATCGCCCGGTGCGGCAGAATGCTCAGACGCCTCAGACGCCGATTCCTCTGAGTGCCGATTATGACGAGGTACGGAGCGGAATCGCGTCGCTGAACCTGACCGATGCACTGCAGTCAGCCGCGCGGCTGATTGATTCAGACGTGCACAGTATTCGTCGTCGGGATACGCGATCAGCGACCTATCAGCTGCGTGATGTCGCACAGCGAAAGGATGCCGCGGTCAGATTCGGCGGGACGGCGGCGTCAGAGGCCGCCGTGGAACTCAGCCTGCGCTGGCTGAGCCGGATGCAGGCGGATGACGGTCACTGGGACGCCGAACGATTTGGTGCCGGGCAGGTGCGCGTGGACGAAAACGGTGTTCCTCGAAATTATGCCGGCCGAGATGCCGACACAGGCATTACTGCGCTGGTGATTCTGTCGTTTCTGGGAGCCGGATACACTCATGAAGACGGCAGGTATGCATTGGAGGTGGATCGCGCCCTTGACTGGCTGATCCGCCAGCAGGATGCCGAGGGCAGTCTTGCCGGCAGTGCGGGCCACTACGCCAGAATGTACTGTCATGCCATGGCCACCTATGCGCTGGCCGAAGCGCTGGGTATGCAGGACAGTATGGTGCCCGGTCCGATTGTTGAGCCGGAAGTGTTCTCGGCCGGCCCGACCGTCGCCGCTGTCATTTCCGGAGGATTTCTGGCGCCCGTTGGAATTTCTCCTCAGGTGCTGCTGCCGACCTCCGGTGTTGGACTGTCGGCACAGGCGGATCACGTGGCCTGGAACCTGCGCCGCGTGGACGATGTCACGCTGCGTGCTGCACTGCTGAGAGCGATTACCTTTACTATCAGTCAGCAGGATCCCGACAGTGGCGGGTGGCGCTATAAGTTCGGCCAGGAAGGCGATGTCAGCATGTTCGGCTGGCAGATGATGTCTCTGAAGAGCGCTGAAATTGCGGGTGTCCGGATCAATCCGGCCGTCCGCAGCCGCATGATTGATTTTCTGAACAGCGTACGGCAGGGAGAGAACGGCGGTCTGTTCGGATATCGCCGGTCCGTGCGGATTGACGGCCGGGAAACTGAGCCCGTGACGCCGGTGATGACCGCGGAAGCGCTGTTCTGTCAGCAGATGCTGGGATACCCGCGAGATTCCGTCGCGAGTCGGGAAGCCGTGCAGTACCTGCTGCGAAATACACCGCGACTGTCTCAGCTGAATTTCTATTACTGGTATTACGGTACGCTTGCCATGTATCAATATGGCGGCAAACCATGGGAAGACTGGAACAGGGTGGTACGCGATACGCTGGTCGGCGAACAGCGACGTGATGGTGAATATGCCGGCAGCTGGGACCCGAATGGCCCGTGGGGGCAGTACGGTGGGCGACTGTATTCGACCGCAATTGCCACGCTGACCCTGGAAGTCTATTACCGTCTGCTTCCGCTGTACCGCATGAACGACGCAGACGTTCAGCCTGTGGACGGCGGCCCGTAGATCGCCCGGCAATCTGCTGTGATTCACTAACAGGTCCCGGGGGGTATTACCCGCCCCGGCGGGGCGCTGATGCGTTGCCGACGCACGGTGATTTTCGGCACTGTGTTGACGGTTGCCAACAACCCTGCGTCGGATGTTTCCAAAACGCAACGCGCGTGCAGAAGCCGTGGCGTTTTTCGCGCATTCCGGAATCCCGGCCGGTTTC
>JAVKCM010000109.1:0-27322 GCA_040222735.1 Fuerstiella sp.
GTACAGTTCGATCGTGGCTCCGACTTTCGGCACATCACCGCCATCAAATTCGTTGTTGCCATTGGCATCCACAAACGAACTTCCCTGCAGAAACAGTTCCGCCGTCAGCAGCGTCCGCTGTTCCAGGCTTTCGGCCTGAGACGAATGGTCGACTCTGCGGCGCCCCTTGCGAAAACTCCGTCGAGAACGGCCGGCCGTGCGGGAAAACAATGATCGAATATCAAAAAGTCTGGTCATAATTAGCGCCTGATTAGTTTCTGCAACACACGTACTTATCACTTGAATGTCGTTTCCACGCGACTGGTCCGTGTCACTCTGTTCTCCCGAGTCGATCGAATTACTCGTTTGGAAAACAAGTCAGCTCCATAAACTGAAGTCACCGGTGGTGATTGCCTGCACAGCAATCATTAGATTTGTGGTGGCGTGTGCCAGCACGGCATCCATCAGTCTTCTGCGCCGGTACCACGCAATCCCGAACAGGCAGCCTGCTACGGTGCCGGCGATCCAGCGCCCCGGATGCAGCACTCCAAATGCTGCCGATGACAATAACAACGCCATCCATGACCGTTTTGTTGAATCCTGTGCTTCCGCAGACGGCGTCAGCCATGGAAGCAGATATCCCCGAAAAGCAAATTCTTCCGCCAATGGCACCGTGATCACAGACCCGATCAGACGAAAACAAAACCAGCCGGTCACCAGCAACGATGATTGCCCCTGCAGGTTACTCATCGCAGACTGGGCCGAAGTGCCGGTGTTGAATGGCTCCAGTGCAATCCAGAGAGCGTACACAGCAACTCCAATGCCAACGGCTGCCCAGTCTCTTGTCCACGTCCAGATGCCCGGAGGAAACTGCCGACTCACGCAGGCAAATGCAGTAACCACGGCGATGACACGGACGGGATACAGCCAGTCGAATCCAGATTGCAGAGCGCCGGTGATCATGACCGTCAGCATCAATACGATGAAAGGCATCAACATCGGGACAGACTGCAGAGATTCCGGCCTCTCATTCTTCACAGCCGGACGGCAGAAGAACGGACTGATTCGTGCACCCGTCAGAATCAGCAGAGCGACGGCATTGAAGCCCAGCCATCCCGCCTGAGAATGAAAGCCGCCGACGGCAAAATCACCCCAGCCGAGATGACCGATTGTGATCAGTCCGGAGATCCTGAGCACATTGGCAAGGAACATCAACGCGACGGAAATCGGTATCAGCAACAGGGATCGCGGGAAATAATGGTCGGCTCGCCGCAGCCAGAGATAGGTTGTTACGAAGACAACAGCCAGTCCCATACCCTCGTAGCCGGAGCACTGCGGGGCAACACGAACCGCGAATACTGAGGTGCCCAGAACGAACTCGCTGGTATCCTGGACCACATCCATGCCAAACGCGGACAGCAGAAAGCCGACCGAGCGGAAAGTGACGGATGCCAGTGGCCTCCAGAATTCTCTGGCCCACTGCCCGCCAAGCCATCCACAGACGCCGATCACGGCGCCGATCTGCACCGGGCCAGCCAGACTTGCTCCGATTCTCGGCCAGCTCTGGGGCGGTGCGGTCGCCGCGAGCCACGCGGCAAATGAGGCGGTTCCCAGGAAAATCCAAAGGGCAAAAAAACCCGTACTGGCCCGAGGATTTATCTCCAGAACGTAAGCAGTGGTCAGACTGAAGGCGACCATCAATGCAAGGTGCATGGACAGCCAGCGAGGCCAAGTGCGGTGGCTGCTGATTTCCTGCAGAATGCCAGCGAGGATTTGTGAAACGCCGCCGCCACCGAAGATCAGGGTGGCGGTCACAACAACCGCCAGCAGCTGCGGTACCAGCGAGACATTGTTGGTCAGTGCAGTGACCAACTGATTATCTCGGACAGCTCCCTGAGCATCGAAACGGATAGTCAGTGCCAGTACTTCTGCGGCCAGCAGCAGCAGAAGCCCCAACCACCTAAAACCTGCCAGTAAAGACCGGTGTTGCGACAGATCTGTTTCACTTCCAGCAGTACTTCTGCGCAACTGTTGCTCAGAAACGGAAATAACAACCTCCACCGGCCCGGCTAAGTCAGTTGCAAAATCCCCCTACAGTGAAAGGGAATAAGAAAACCGGACGCGAACGTCCGGTCAGCTGAAGCGTTCAAAACCCAATTGGACGTGTCTGACACGGTGAACGATTCGGCTTCGAATGTCGCGCTTCTCCAGTGCTTTCAATACCGACACTGAACGCGACGAAGCTCTGCATAACTCACCAGCCGGACTAACCAATGGGTTCCTTATCCTGTGGCCTATCCGTGCCGCTGAGGTTTCAGATGTCGTTTACGAACTTACTTGCGACGAAAGCCCAGTCGCTCAGCAAGAATGAGGCCACCACCTGCCAGAACAGTGAGGGCGCTTGCGGCCGAAGATGGATCGATTTCTGGTACAGCTGGCGGACCGAAGTTGGCCTGCGCAACACCACCGACGCTGACAACGGCAATGGCGGCAAGACTCATCGCGGCATACCGACAGAAATTACGAGTTCGAGAAGACATCAAAGAATTCCTGTTTCGAAAAGAATACAGATATGTGAGGAAGCAGACACTTGATCTGTCGGACCCCTCAACTAATCGACAAAACCCATCATTCCGAGATGGAGGCAAGCGTGCGACACCCGTCAACCCATTCGGAATCTCTTCTGAGAAGAGGCCTCGTTTACGTTGAGAGCAAACGGCAGGCCGAAGTGCCTGGTCTTGTTTGCCGAGTCTCACGAACCGGGCGATGGCGAACAGTGATCGGCTTCGGTGTTTGGAAATCGCACGGTGGTACCACGTCACCCATTTCGCCCAATTTTCTGCCTGTTTTCGAACGGACAGGGCATCTCATACGCTGACGGCCGTCTACTCCACGGCCACCGTTAAGCGTTTTTCGTCAAATCCTGCCGCCGCCAGTGCTCAATAGCTCATGGTCTCGCTACTCATGTCATTATGATCACCAGGGGGTGACTTAGGTTCTCAATTTGATAGGGGTATTCCCGGTGTTGTCGGTGCCGTGTTGATCGTCGATCCTCGGTGATCTGCTGACGCTCGCCGGCTCCTGCTGGTGGGCGGATCGGTCAGTCAGTTTGCTTTGTGGTGAGTTGAACGGAACGACCCATTGTTCTTCGGCTCAGGTCGCGTTTCGGCAGACGCCGACAGAAAACCCAGAGCCCTTTGCCGCTCAGGGCGTACAGAATGAACAGCTGAGGCACCAGAAAGCGGCCTTCCACCGACCAGGTGAGGCCGATCGCCGCCGCGTTGGTCAGCAGCAGCGCCAGAAAAATCTGTGTTGATCGCTGGCGGATGGTCGTCACTGCTCCAAGAGCCCCAAGGACCAGCACCAGGGCTTCATACCAGCTGTGGGGTCGGAATTCATGATAGACCTTCATCACAGCCAGCAGCGGGATTTTACTCGTGTGGCGGCGGATCCATGAAAAGGCGGCGGCGCGGCTGTAATCGGCCAAAACCAGTTCGCGTTGCACACCGGTCAGCCCCGTCGTGTCAACGTCGTCAAAAAATCCTGCGGCGCCGAGGTTCTGCCATACGCCGCCGTGCTGTACCGCGATTTCGCTGTAGCCGGCTGAGATTTCCATCCAGCCCTGAGTGCCCATCGGAGCAAACGTATCCAGCAGCCGGATATTACGGATGCTCCACGGCAGGATCACCAGCAACGCAGTCGTCAGGAAGATGCCGGCCCGGCCCAAACACTGTATCCATCGCTGGTGGTGGATACGGCGGCCGAGCCACAGCACCGTGATCAGCAAGCCGGGCAGCCACAGGACCACAATCGACCGAGTCAGAATGGAAAGCCCGGCCAGCACGCCGGCCAGCGCGATGTCTCTGCGATTCATACGCCGGCTGAGCCGCACCATCACCAGCGTCAGAAGTGTTGCCAGCAGGCACGCCATGGCCTCTGTCAGCAGAGCGCGGGCGTACAGTCGAGTTCGCACGTCCAGCAGAAACAGAATCGCCGCCAGCAACGCGACGGCCGCATAACCCTCACGCCACAGAAACCACGTCAGCAGTCCGGCTGTAGCGGACATCAACAGAATATTCAGCAACCGCAGAGCAAAAAACTGTCGGCCGAACAATGCGTTCAGACCCGCGTTGATGGTTGGCAACAAAGGAGGCCGGAATGCAACGGGTCCTGACAAAGTGTCCGGCAGTGTGAACAGATCCGGCTGCGACCCGGCAGCCTTGTCGTAGGGAGCACGAAATTCAGGATCGGTGTAGTCAACGGCGTAGCCATCGCCATGGCTCAGCTCCCAGGCGATCGAATCGTAGCTGGGTTCATCGCCGGTGGCCGAGGGTGGGGCATTCATCCCGAACCGGATTCCCACCCACCCGCTCAATAAGGCTGCCGCCAGAGCGAAGGCGGTCAGACCAGCGAGCGTCGGCGCACGTGTGCCAGCCGGCTTCAGGGCCGCGATCTTCCTCGCCTCAGAAGCCTTGAGGGGGCCGACAAAATTCTCCGGTTCGCGCATCGATCGGGATCTACTGGCGAAGCTGACGTTGAATCGCCGGCACCTTGATGTCGTCGACCGGCTCGCCGGACAACGAGATGGCTCGCACCGATTCCAGAGCGGCCTCGACCGCCTGAACGCCATCATGCAGGCCGAAGCTGACCCTCATTGTCCGGCTTTCTCCCGGCGCAAGTTTCGGTACTCGACCGGCAGCGCGTTCCACGCTGCGATTGTTGGGGTAGTTGGTGCCTGGCTCAATGCCGGTGACATAACCGTCGGCCGTGGCGCCGGTGTTTTTCCAGACCGTCAGATACGGCAGCTCATCCAGTGACCAGCTGATGGAGGCGGCTTTGTTCTTCTGTTTGTTGTGGAGCAGTGCGGTCGTGTGGCGGTTGTGATCGGCTTTCAGTTCCAGCAGGTAGACCTGTTCGATAAAGCCGGTGGTTGGCCCTGAGTAGACGTTCCACTGTTCCATGCCACTGGCAGCGTGTGCGTTGAACGGAGTGACCTGTTTGACCGGAGCCACCACGGCAGCTCCTTCTTCCAGCAGTGGCGCGCCGAAGTTGGCATGGTACAGGATCTGGAATTCCTGTTCCTGGGCGCCCGTGTTCTTGATCTCATCGATCAGTTGAAACGTGTCTTCGCCCGGAATGACCACCAGTTCCGTGTGCAATTCCAGTTTCGGGCCGAACAGCATTTTTTCGTTGACCTGTGCTTTGATGTGCAGGGCGAACGGTTCGGTTCGGTCCACCACTACCTCGACGTGGCTGGCCGGAATATTGGCGATTTTTCCGTGCAGGGTGAGTTCCATTTCAGCTTCGTCACCCACGTTGTTGATGAACTTGTCTGTGCCCGGGTGTCCGTTGCTTTCCAGTCCGCAGCGGCACAGGAATTCGTTGAAGCCTTCCAGCCAGCCGAGGCCGCCGCGGCTGGTCAGGTTCACGTACTGCGGGTGCACGACTTCCTGCACGGGACTGTCCCATTTCAGCTGCAGTTCTCCCATCGTGACGTTCAGGATGCCCATGCCGCGGGTCGGGCACAGGACAATTTCTATTTGTCCGTTGTTCACGGTGATGACGTCGACACCTTCCTGCCGTCCTCCTCGGAGTGTTTCTTTGCGGATGGACCACTGGTGCGGGCAATCCGGAGTGACCTGTGCGGCATCGACGGCCCATGTTGTCTGGTTGAGTGGTGGCGTCGTGGATGTCAGGGTCTGCCGAAAGGGTTCCTGGGCCACGCCGGTCTGCGGGAGCAGGTACAGGATGGTATAGAAAAAAGCTGCACGCATACTGAGGTTGCCTTGATAGGGGGCTGAGGAAAGGGATCTGTTTCAACGGGACAGCGCTGGCGACGAATCTGCGGTGAGATTGATTAAACGAAGAACACAGGTCAAGCTGCCGTGCAAAATCGTTGTTGTCGGAGCCACCTTCGGCTGACTCACGAGGATTCTCCGACGGCAATCGGCGCGGATGCAGAGTGATGCAGTCCGCGCCGATTCAGGGTGATAAGCAAGGGGCAGGTGACATGACGCAGCAGGTATCGATCGAGGACCTTGAACTACCCTCCAGGCCGGCTGATGGCCACAAGGGCACGTTTGGGCGTGTGCTGGTGATGGGCGGATCTGTCGGAATGAGCGGCAGCGTCTGTCTGACGGCGACGGCGGCGCTCCGCAGCGGAGCCGGGCTGGTGACGGTGGCCGTCCCGCGTTCCATTCAGGCGATTGTGGCAGGGTTTGAGCCTTCCTATATGACGATCGGGCTGGCGTGTGATGAAGACGGAATGCTCGAATATCAGCGCACGGAAGAGCTTGCCGAACATCTTGAGAACAAGACGGGTGTGGCGATCGGACCGGGGCTGGGTCAGTCGCGTCATGCGGCAGATCTGGTGCTGTCGGTGCTGCAGCAGGGAATCTGCCCGGTGGTCATGGACGCGGATGCCCTGAATCTGGCGGCGGAATACGAAGTATTAGGGCACGTGCGTCAGGATCGGCCGTGCGTGATCACCCCGCACCCGGGCGAGTTTGCTCGACTGACGGGGCGGACCGTGGACGACGTCAATCAGCATCGCGAGTCTCTGGCTGTTCGTTTCGCCCGGGAAAACAACGTCGTCGTGGTCTTGAAGGGGGCAGGGACGGTGGTGACAGACGGAGATCGTGTTTACGTGAACGGGACAGGCAATTCGGGCATGGCGACCGGCGGCAGTGGAGATGCGCTGACCGGAGTGGTGGTTTCGCTGCTGGCGCAGGGGCAGCAAGCATTTGCGGCGGCGGCGCTGGCGGTGCATGTGCACGGGATGGCGGGAGATCTGGCGGCGGCTGAACTGTCTGAACGCGGCCTGATTGCTTCTGATTTGCTGCGTTTTCTGCCCGCAGCATGGCGGAATTTTCAGAATCAGCGACTCAACTGATTCAATTCCGTCACTCGCGGGGGCTTTTGACGTACGGCTTACTTGGGAGCCCGGTTTGTTGACATTCTGTCTTCAGAACAGCTAGCATCCAGAATTCCTTTCTGGGTCTGTTCCGCGGTCGGCGGAATTGCCGGCCAGTTCTTGACCAAACCGCGTGCTTTTTTCAGCCGGTCGGCTGTTTCTTCCAGGTACGCCTTCCATCAGGATTCACCATGCCAACAACCGTCCCGGATCGAAAGTCCCGGCACGTAACCGGGCGTGTGCCGGTGATGTCGGTCACATCCTACGACATCGCCACATCGGCGCAGATCGCCGGTGCGATCGGGCTGGCGGCCTTTGCGGCGCTGCTGATTGCCATCTGGCTCAGCAATCTGCTGCCCGAGAACACGGTTGTGCCGGTGGAAATGACCAGCGGCGACGGCGGCTGGGAAGACGGCGATCCCAACGAAAGTCTGGACGTGGAATCGCCGGAAGACCCCAGCGATGATCCTTCTTTGTCCAACGACCAGAACGTCAGTCAGCTTGAGCAGATCACCGAGCAGGTGATGACGCTGTCAGAAAGCGCGGCCTCCCTGACTCAGCCGAATACGTTCACGGATCCCAGCGGCGGCGGCAACCCGGGCAGCGCAGAAGGCAGCGGCGGGCGACCATATGGCAGCGGCGGTCCCGGCAGCGGCGGCACAAAACGAGAACAGCGCTGGGTGGTGGAATTCGCCGATCAGGGAAATCTGAAGTCTTATGCCCGCCAGCTGGATGCCTTCAAAATTGAACTGGCCTGCGCCTTCAAGGACGGGCGGATTTATTATCTCAGCAGCATGTCAACCAGTCCGGTGCTGCGGGAAGCCCGACTGAGTGCCGACGATCAGCGTCTGTTCATGAACTGGGAAGGCGGCGACCGCGTCAAGGCAGACCTTGAACTGCTGACAAAAGCTGGTGTCCCGGATGCAGCCAGCGGTAAAGTGCTCCATTTCTACGACCCGGCCACAGAGCAGATGATGGCTCGGCTGGAACAGGAATACGGCAACAAGCCGCTGGAGCAGATTCGTCGAACCTATTTTGAAGTGAAGCGGTCCGGCAACGGCTATGAATTTGTGGTGGTCAATCAGAAGCTAAGATAAACGGCCACAGAATCTGACGGCATTTTTTTCAACTGACAACAGGCCGCAAGGCCGGGTACAACACCTCGGGTCCAGGGAACTGGTATGCATCTTCTGCGTCTGTCTGATTCGTTCTCCACGGCAAGCTTTGCTGAGGTGGACATCACTCCCATACTGGCATGGTTTGGCGATGGTATTTATCTGGCGATGGCGATAGCCGCGGTCTACGGTCTGTACTGCATCGTGGTGCTGATGCGTCGGGTGAAGCAGAAGAGCTTTCCCAGCAAGGAATCGGCGGCCGCTTTTCTGGACGACGTTGGCGAATTGCTTGAAAAGAACGACTTCGAGGGTGTCGCGGATGCCTGCGACACGCCTGAACTCTGGTCGCGTGCCGTTCCGCAGCTGGTGACCGTCGCCGTTGAAAACCGGGCCAAGCCGATCAAGAAGGTGAAGCAGATTGTCGCGGAATTCTTCTCGCGGGAAATCCTCGCCGACTTCGACAATCGCACGTCCTGGGTCAATACCATTGTGAAATCAGCACCGATGCTGGGGCTGCTGGGGACGGTAACGGGGATGATCGCGGCGTTCAAGAAGATCGCCGGCACAGGTGAATCAGGAGTCAATCCGTCCGACCTTGCCTCGGACATCAGTTTTGCTCTGTTCACCACCGCTGCCGGTCTGGCGATTGCCATTCCGCTGGTCATTCTGGGAGCCATGACGCAGAGCAGAATTGCTGCGCTGCAGGATTCGGTTCAGGAAAACCTGGGCGTGTTCTTCGATGATCTGGAAGCGGCGCAGATCCGCGGGCAGAACTGACGACGGCAGGTGTTTGCTTTCAGGTCTACTCAGCAGGGAGACTGAACGGTGTTTACTGACACTGGTTTCGGAAGAAAAAAAAAGAAGGATGAAGCCGATCTGGACATCACGCCCATGATCGACGTCACCTTTCTGCTGCTGATCTTCTTCATGGTGACGTCCACCATGCAGGGGACGCCGGACAAGGATATTCCGCCGGCTTTTTCAGGCGACAATGCCAATGCGGCCGGGTTTGTTGAGATCAGCGTGCTGGCACCGGAATCAGCTGCGTCGCAGGGTGAGATTCAGCTGGACGGCAATCCGGTGTCGCTGGACCAGCTGAAGGCAGAACTGCTGCAGCAGGCGGCGCTGGGCACCGTCAAGGTGATGATCTATGCGGAACGTGATGTGCGATCCGGGTTTGTCGGCGAAGTGGAAGGCATTCTTGGTGAAGTCGCCAGCGAGCAGGAAACAGAAATCGAAATGAAGTTCGCTGTGCGGGAGCGGAAGTAGCCGGATATGTCAGACCTTGTCGACAGGATGCTGGGAGAATTTCTGCTGCTGAGACATCTCGGCAGCGGCGGGATGGCCGACGTCTATCTTGCTCAACAGACATCACTGAATCGTCATGTCGCCGTCAAGGTGATGAAGCCGGCACTGATGGCCACGTCCGGCGAAGTCATGCTGGCCCGCTTCAAGCAGGAAGCGATGATGGCGGCCGGCCTGAATCACCCGAACATCGTGCAGGTATATACTATTGGTGAAGATTCAGGCTATCACTACATCGCTCAGGAATACGTGCAGGGCCGCGACCTGTCCAGCATTCTGAAGTCCAAAGGTGTACCGGACGTCGGTTCATCGCTCCATGTTATCCGCCAGGTCACCTCGGCACTGAAGGCCGCCGGGCAGGCCGGAATCGTGCACCGGGACATCAAGCCGGAAAATATTCTTGTTACCAAAAAGGGCGAAGTGAAGGTTGCCGACTTCGGACTCGCCCAGCTGCACGACAACCCGGAAGCCGGCAGCATCACTCGCGAAGGAATGACGCTCGGCACACCATTGTATATGAGTCCCGAGCAGGTGAACGGGCGTGAACTGGACCCTCGATCCGATATCTATTCGTTCGGCGTGACGTGTTACCAGCTGCTGTGCGGAAAAACGCCCTTCACCGGCACGTCGGCCATGGGCATCGCGGTACAGCATCTGAATACGGCGCCGCCGCCGCTCAAAGAACAGAATCCCAGGCTGCCTCTGGTGCTGTGCCGTATGGTACACCGCATGATGGCCAAGCGGCGAACCCTGCGTTACCAGTCAGCAGCCGACCTGTCGTCTGATCTGAAAAAGCTGATCACCGCCTACAAACAGGGACGTAGTCTGGACCTTGTGAAGCTGCCGATTCTGGACAGGCTGGACGCAGCGGCGGCGAAGGCCAAAGCAGAATCCGCCGGTCAGTCAGCGAATTCCGGAGCCCTGGCTGCTCCGCCCCCCCTGAGGCCACCGCCCTCTGATTCTCCGTCCGAGCTGGAACTGGGCGCCGATGCATTCGTCGGCGCGACGCTGGAAATCGATCGCCAGCCAGTGGACGATTTCAGCGATGAACCGGTCCGTCGGTCAGAAAAGGAAACGTCCGCTGCCCGTCCGGCTGCGGTGGCAGCAGCCGCCGGGTCGATCGTCACGGTATCACTGCCTTCCTGGGTGGAGGAAGAAGAGGACGACTTTGTTCTGGGAAGGCCGGAACCGGAATTCGAGGAAATGGATCTGACGCCGATGGTCGACGTGACATTTCTGCTGCTGATCTTTTTCATGATCACGGCCTCGTTCAACCTGCAGAAGAAAATTGACATGCCGCCGGCCAAGTCGGACGAAGCAACCGCCGTATCCGTGGATCCTCCGGATGCACCGACGGTGGAAGCCGAGATCGACGCCGACAACCAGATCTACGTCGACGGTTCGCCGGGCAGTACGTATGAAGAACTGGTACAGCTGCTGGAAGCCGCGAAAGCAGGGGCAGATGTTATTGAACTGAAACTGAAGGTTGATCCGGAGTCCACTCACGAAAAACGCATCCTTGTCGCCGATGCCGCGGCCACGGCGGGTTTCGTGAAAATCAATACCAAGATTGCAGAAGTGTATTAGTGCTGTGTCAAACCTGAGTTTTCCTGAATCAACCAGTCCATGAGCAACCGACGGGTGTTCGCCTGTTCGTGACCCGCTGAATGTCGTGTTCCGGCCGAAGGCAGGCCTGACGCGTCGTCCGGGTGGACACGTAGACACAACCGCGAGATTTATCAGAATTTGGGTGCCAACGTGCCGACGGAAGATTACGACGACATCGACGAAATTGATGACTACGACGAAATCGAGGAGATCGACGACGTCGATGAGATCGAAGAAGTTGATGACGTGGATGAAGTCGATACTGAGCGGCCGGGACGGCAGGCCGCTGCCCCGGCCGACCGGGGACGACGCCAGCTGCGACGCGGCAGACTGACGGAATTCAGTGACCGGCTGGCCGGCGGAGCAGCTCGGCCCGGCGAGCAGTCTGTCCGAAAGTCGCCTTTTGTGATGGTCCTGGGCGGAGCCATCATCGCTCTCGCTCTGATTGCCCTGATCTTCGGCGTGATGATTCTGTCCGAAAGCGAACGCCGCAGCTTCGAATCAGCAATGGGAAAGCTGAAGGAACAGGCTTATCCGGAAGCGGAAAAGAGACTGCTGGATCATCTGACGGCCTACGCCGGCGGAAACTACGAAGACGAAGCCCGGATCGGTCTGCACAAGGCCCGTGTCCTGAAATACACCGAGGTGACTTCGTACACGGTTGAGCAGGTGAAGGAAGGGGTGGATCAGCTGAACCAGCTGATCCGTGTCTGCCAGGATCTGGAAGGGTTCGCAGAAGAACGCGAAAATGTTCGTCGCTACGCCGAACGTTTGACCCGCGTCGGAGCGATCGTGGCCGAGCAGAAGAAGAGCGTGGAGGCGCTGGAACAAAGCAAGATGGCCAAAACCATTCTGGAAAAGTATGCCGGGCCGGACGGTGTGGCCATTTCCGTCGACAGTGATATCCGGGATCTGCAGCGGAAGGCAGAAGCCGCCATTCTGAAGGATACCAAGCTGAAGGAATCGCTGGCCGAGATCAACGGGCATCTGAAATCCGGAGATACGTTTGCCGCCCTGGAAGCCCGTCAGGCGCTGATCGATCGGTACGATGCACTCAGTGATGACGCAGACGTGCTGAAGATTCTGCAGGCGATTCTTGACAAGGAAAAGGAACTGACGACGGCAGAGGACATCAATCAGCCGGCCGTCACCGAAGACCTGCCGTCGTCCGGTCTGCCGGCGGCGTCCCTGTCACTGCGGACGCAGGCAACCGTTGACCAGGTTTCTCGCGGCGGTCGCGTCTTTGCCATCGGCATGGACAACTGCTACGGACTCGATTCAGAAACCGGCGAACCTCTCTGGAAGCGGAGTGTCGGCAAGAATCCTCCGTTTTCACCCGCGCTTTCGGCGCCGTCACTGCCGGACAGCCCGCTGCTTGTTTACCACACGGGAGTCAATCAGCTGCTGTTGCTGGAACAGGCCACCGGAAATCTGATCTGGCGGCAGAGCATTCCTTCGCGTCCGTCGGGGCCGCCGCTTATCTTCCAGCAGCAGATTTATATCACCACCGCTTCGGGAGAGCTCTGGAAGCTGTCGGTCGATTCGGGCAGAGTGATTTCTCGGGTGACCTTCAATCAACCGGTCGTCGGTCCGCCGGCCCTGACGCGGGATCAGAAACATCTGGTGATTCCCGGCGACCAGTCCGTGGTCTACACGCTGACCGTCAATCCCATGAAATGTATTGCCGTTTCTTATGTAGAACACCGTCTGGGCAGTGTCGAGGCACCGGTGCTGACGTTGGGGAAGATGCTGCTGCTGTGTGACAACGACATTGCTTCGGAAGCCCGGCTGCGGATTCTGGATATGGATCTCAACACCGGAGAATTGACTGTTCGCGACACCAAAACTCCGATGACCGTTTCCGGTCAGGTCCGCGATCCATGCCTGTTGCGGGGAACAGAATTATTTGTTCCGTCAACACCGCAGCGGGTGACGGCGTTCAGTGTCAATGACGATCCCGGGGCTGAGCCGCTGGCACCGATCGGTGCCAATCAGCTGGAAAACCCGTCTCCGGCGCCCGTCCATCTGCTGGCAGGGCCTCAGGGACAGCTGTGGATGGCCAGTGAGGCCCTGCGTAAGTTCCGGGTGCGGACCAATGCCGTGGAACTGGAATCCGCATCCGCTGCCAGCGGTGTTCATCTGCGGCCCATCCAGTTCAAGGACCAGAACGTCTTTGTCACCACGAACGAACCGTATTCCTCATCCGTCTTCTTCTCCAAAGTTGAGCCGCAGAAGATGGAAGGTTTGTGGAGAACCGTGGTCGGCACCAACATCGTCTCGGCAGGACCGTCCGGCAGCGGGACCTCGCTGATGGCCGTCAGCGACTTTGGCGAAGTATTCCGCGTGCCGCTTCAGACGATCAGAAACGGTGAATTCGTACTTGATCGAATCAGTCGTTATTCGCTTCCGGAAAAGCTGCGTGAGCAGGTAGGCGGGCTGGAACTGAAGGACGGTCGCCTGGCGGCATTCTGCGGCGGAGAACAGCCGGCCGTCTGGACATTCGCCCAGAGCGGTCAGCTGGAACAGCGGTGGCCACTGCGCGACGCACCACAGACACAGCCTGTGTCACTGGCTGACGGAATCGTGGCGGCACTGCCCGGACGACTGCAGATGACGGCCGTGTCCGGCACGCTGAACGTGCAGGACTACCGCGCTGCTCAGGGAGTTGATGAACAGACAAACTGGAAAAGTCTGGTGGCACTGAACGACACTCAGGTGCTGGCCATCAATTCCAAAAACGAAGCTGTACGGGTGGAGTACCGTGCGCTACCACGACCACATCTGTTTGAGGCCAGCGTGACGCCGCTGGAACAGTCCGTGGACCTGGCGCCGGCCGTTGCCGGAGATCTGCTGGCCGTCTGCACTTCGGAAGGGAATCTGCAGATCATGTCCACAGGGACTCTGGAGTTGCTGGGGCAGGTCGAGCTGGGAGCGGTGGCCAGTGCGTCGCCGTTCACGGCCCGGGACCGTATCTTTGTGGAAGTCGGCCGCCGGGAGCTTCGGGTGTTTGAACGGTCTTCAGAACTGAAGCAGACCGGTGGTATGCCGCTGGACGGACGATTTCTGGTCGGTACACCGGTGCCCGTCGACGGTGGCTTTGTGGCTTGTCTGTCCGACGGACACGTGGTGTTGCTGGATGAAAACGGCAACGAAACACAGAAGAAAATCTACCTTGGACAGGATGCCCAGAAGGGGCCGATCGTGACCGGCGATGCTTTGATTGTGATCGGACTGGATGGCAGTCTGTACAGCGTCGAACAGTTCCTTGAATAAGCGTCGTGCCGCAGTCGGCGGGAGTTAAACAGTGTTTAGCCGGGTGAATGACATGACCTGTCAGCGACAGATTCGGATCGTATGTTCGCGCCTCGGCCGGCCCGGCGCGGCCGCGATGATGGTAATGACCATCGCTGCTGGGCTGCTGTGGCCGCCAATCGCAGCAGCTCAGGACGCCGAAGCAACGACCGAAGCGACCACCGAAGAGCTGCCGAAACTGGCGGACATGGTGCTGCCTGATTATGACGAACTGATGACCGCCATCCGGACCGGCCCGATGTTTGACTGGGTCGTGCTGAAGGACGGGTCGGTGCTGGTGACAGACATTATCTATCCACGCCCGGATCCGCTCGGGATGCTGATTCGGGAAAAGGCCGATCTGGAGGCCAACAGCCGGAAGACTCAGGAAGACCGGGAACGACTGGTGCAGCTGCGGCAGATCAGCATTGTTCTGCTGGAAGATCAGTCGACGGACTACCAGCTGCCCTTCAATCAGGTCGACCAGATTATTTCCTTTCCGATGCTCATTCTGCGTCGTGTGGATGCGCTGCTGAAGGATGGAGAAATCCGCAAGGCGTACGAACTGCTGATGGAAATTGAGCAGCTGGCTCCGGGCTGGGATCAATCCGTACCGCGTTTTGATGCCCTGCTGCTGCGCGAAGCGGAACTCAAGGTCCAGGATGGACAGATCAACGCCGCGCTGGCGCTGCTGGACGAACTGGCGGCTCGTAATATTGACAATCCACAGCTTCCGGTACTGCTGACCCGTCTGATTGAACCGCAGTTCAGAGCCGCGATGGAAGCGGAAGACTACCTTAAGGCGAAGTATTATCTGGAGCGGTTCTCTCGGCATTTCCCGCAGCACGAAGTCGTGACCGGCTGGATCGGACAGATGCAGAATCGGATGAGCGAACTGCTGCAGCAGGGGCAGCAGCTGGCGGCAGACGGGCGGCACCGGGAAGCCGCCGAAGCGGCCCGCGCGGCAGAACGCGTCTGGAAATCAACCGGCAATCAGCGCGTGCTGTATCAGCAGCTGGCCTATCGCTATCAGACGCTGCGGGTTCCCGTGCGTGCCTTTTCCCGGACGGACATCATTTCGCCGATTCCTCTGGAGGCGGATAAAAGGCATCAGGAACTGACCAGTGCGTCTTTGTTTGAGGCAACCGCGGCTGATGAACTCACCTATTTCCAGTCCGGCTACTTCGACCTGTGGGATCCTCAGGATCTGGGACGGGAAGTGGTTTTTTCGATTGCCCGGCATCGTCCGTACTGGCAGACCCAGCCGATTCTTTCCGCCAACCAGATTGCCGATGCGCTGGGAGACCAGCTGAATCCGAAACTCGAAACATTCAACCCTCGGCTGGCGTCGTTCGTTCGGGAATTCTCTGTACCCTCACCCAACGAGGTGCAGGTGAGTTTTCATCGCGTCCCGCTGAATCTGGAGGCACTGTTTCGGTTTCCGGTGACCGGCTTCCCGCCCGGACAGGTGCCCTCGGCCGACGCCCGGCGACAGGTGCTGTCGACAAAGTTCGGTCTGGTGGATGAATCGCAGGACCGACGCGTGTATCAGCGGACCATTCCCGAGCCGGATGGTCTGATCGGACGACAGTACCACATTGCCGAAATTCAGGAGATTCGCTACCCGGATCGTGAGTCCGTTATTCGAGCCTTCAATCGTGAGGAAGTCGATGTCCTGCCTCATCTGCTGCCATGGGAAGTGGATGTGTTCCGGAAGTTTCCGGAACAGTATGCCGTGCAGCAGTACGCCATTCCTCAGACGCACGTGATTGTCTTCAATCCGCTTTCGCCAGCGGTGGCCAGTCCCCAGCTGCGACGCGCTCTTTCGTTTGGTGTGGACCGCGAGAATCTGCTGAAGATCGTGCTCTTGCGGGACGAGGAGATGAAGTATGGTCGACCGGTCAGTGCACCGTGGCATTCCGGAAGTTATGCCAACAGTCCGCTGGTGAAGACGCCGAAGTACGATCACTACCTGTCGTACCTGCTGAGACTGGCAGCGCTGGAGCAGCTGCGGATTCCGGATAAGCAGAAGTTTGTGGCGGAGGCAAAGGCCCGGGCTCTGGCGAACAAGGAAGACTGGGACGAAGCTGTCTTCCGGCGCGATCATGCCGATGAAATTAATGCGGCCGCCAGCCATATCCAGCTGCCTCGACTGAAGATGCTGTGCGATCCGGACGAAGTCGTGATGCTGGCAGCCGAACAGATGCTGACCCGCTGGAAAGCCCTTGGCTTCGATATTGAACTGGTGCCGGCCGATCAGCCCGGAGAAACATCCCGCGACTGGGATATGATGTATCGCCGCGTGCGGATTGAAGAACCTCTGCTGGATCTCTGGTCCGTCCTGCTGACCGACGACACGTTCGATGTCAGCCTGCTGGCGTCCTACCCCGACTGGATGCGGCAGGAACTGATCAACCTGGACTACGCTACCAGTTTTGTGGATGCCCAGCAGAAACTGTTTACCATTCATCGTCACATGGCCGCTCAGTCATTCCTTGTACCCCTGTGGGAAATTGACGACTTCATGGTCTTTCCGCGTATTCGAGTCAAGGGTTTCGAAGGTCGGCCGCTCAGCGTCTATCATGGCGTGGAACGCTGGACAGTGGTGCCATGAAGTTTTCATTCAACATACGTTGGTGCCTGACCGGTACGACACGGCTGACCCTGATCGTACTGCTGACGACACCGTGGTGTCCCGCACAGGATGCTGACGCTGAGCCGCCCGCGACTCCTCAGGCGGCAGAGTCTGCGGCACCCGAGTCACCAGCGCGTGCATCCAGTATCGATGCCGGCAGTCAGTCTGACGCCACCGCTGCGCAGACCGGCCCTGCCGCCGGGTCGGCACAGGCCGAAGGGTCACCAAAGGCCGACGTGGCCGAGAATCCGGAGGCCGACGCGACGACTCAGCCGCCTGAGCCGGGCGTGACCAGCGAGCCGGAAGTCGAAATCCCCTTCAAGAATCTGCCCTACACCGTCGAGGTTTCGATCGGATTCGAAAGCCATTGCCTGACCGACCCGCAGCAGCGTGAGGAACTGCTGACGTCCGTCCGCCATGCGGTGGCTCGGATGTATGGTCGAATGTGGAACGTGACGGTGGAACGCAACGACTGGATGGTGCCGGCCTCCGCTCGACGTCTGGAATGGCTGACGTCGGAGCAGCTGATGCAGCGTTATCCGGAAGAGCGGGTCCACAAGGCTTTTCTGGTGACGGTGGAAGCGGACGGCAGTTCATGGATCATCAGCTGCCGCGAGTTTGACTCGCGGATTCAGGAACTGACTCCTGTCTATGTCCGGGAAACCTATGATCCCCGTTCGATTCCCACCCTGACGGCTGAACTGCTGCGAGATTCTTTTCGTCCGTGTGTGCTGTACGAACGCACTTATCAGGATGCAGACGGCCGATCACTGATGGAGATGCAGGTTCAGGCCGGAGAAATCCTGCCCCCGGATCCCTCGGCAGAGCAGGTGACGGAAAATGATGTGCTGCGGCCTTTCGTCCGGCAGATGGACCGCCGGCAGCCCGATAAGCTGGATCGCCTGCTACGACTGGATCTGTCCTATATCCGCGTCATGGCAGTCGATCGTCAGGACGCGCCGGGCCGCCTTCAGGGATTCTTTATCACGCACTCACCGTATTCACCCTTCGGTGGCAAGGGACGACGTCTGCAGCACCTGGCCGTGCGTCAGCGCCCCGCTGTCGACCAGAGCAAGGTGCGTCTGATTCTGCGAGGTCGTCCGGACCGCCCGCTGGTGTCTCATCGTCTGGCACTGGCCTATCAGCTGCACTGGAGCGATCCTGAAGACGGACCACAGACGCAGCTGGTCAGTGATCGCGACGGCGAAGTGGTCATCGAACGTCGCGAGAACCACCCGACATTCTGGATTCGCGTATACAGTGGTTCTTCGCTGCTGGCCCGCGTTCCCTATGCACCGGGACTGATTCCCACCGATACCATCGAACTGCCGGACGATTCCGTTCGCCTTGGTGTGGAAGGGGAGATTCAGCTGCTGACGGATGAGCTGGTGGATGCGATTGCCCTGCGTTCTGTCCTGCTGGCCCGCGCCAGAAAGGCGGCTGAAAAGGGCGATGCCGCTGAGGTGGAAGCGCTGCTGGAAAAGTTTGCCAGTGTGCCGGCGGTCGATTACTTTCAGGCACGCATCAAGAATATCCGGATTCCGGCCGAACTGGAGGCCAAAAGAAAAAGACTCAGCACGGTGTTCATCAAACGACTGTGTGACGGTCTGGAATCCTCAGTCACCACCTTCTTCAGCGACGAACGTCGTCGGGAGCAGCAGGGTGAGATTGATGAGATTCGACGGATTGCAGACCGAAGTGCGGCCGCTGCCGCCGCTCCCTGAACGACCGAGCCCGACCGCGGGGCTCCGCGAACGCAATTTTGCTGCTCCCGCTGATTCTGCGGAAGTGACGGCGGCGCGGCCCCGTTTGCTGAGCCTGAGGTGCGTACGTACATGCGCACCAGAGAGTGACCTTCTCACGCAAAGGCGCTAAAGGCGCACAGTGCCGCTCCCGCAGCTCTGACTTTCTTTGAGCCTCTGCGTGAGGCTACTGATTGCGCTGGTAACAGGTTGGGGTTCGGGGGCTGGCTTCCGCTGCACGCCATTCGATTTATCATCGAATCCTCAAACAACCGAACTTCTTTCACGACACACGTTGAACAAGTTCAAGATCCTCGCTGCCTGCTGCGCCGGGAGGATGCAGGCAGGGCGCCTCACGATCGCGCACGGTCATTTGGCTATGCGTCCGGCATGGCGGCGGCTGAGACGATTTCACTCAGGCACGCTGACCGGTGCGTCGCTCAGCAGTGCCGACGCCAGCAGCCCGGTGCCCAGTAGTATCAGCAGCAGAAATACGATCCGCGTGAATCGCGCCGCATCGACCTTCAGAGTCAGCCGCTGTCCGGCCAGCGTGGACAGCACCACGAATGGCGCGGCAGTGGCGAGCAGAATAAGTGTGTGTTGAGTGATGTTGCCGGCCACGCCATGGATCGTGGCGATCCAGACACTTCCGACAATACAGTAAGCCTGCATCATCGCGCGAAACTTCTGCAGTGACCATTTTCTGAGCGTGGCATAGATCACCAGCGGCGGCCCTGCCGTATTGTAGGCGCCTCCAAGGATTCCGGCGGCCAGCCCGAACAGCAGGGCAGTGCGGTCGGACTTCAGGGACAGCAGATGGGGGCGCCAGAGTGACCATGCGGAAAAGCCGATGATCACGCTTCCCAGCAGCGCTTTGACCACCCGTTCGTCAATCGAACTCAGCAGCCAGACCCCCAGCGGTACACCGGCGAGCCCCGCAATGATCAGCGTCGCGACGGGGCGGATGTCGATTTCCTGCCATTCGCGGGCCAGAATCACGACGGCGATCAGCAGCCCGATCAGCGCCATCAGGGGAGCGGCTGCTCTGGCCGGCAGCAGTGTCACCAGCAGCGGCATCGCCATCAGGGCGTCCGCGAATCCGAACATGCCCCGGATCAGCCCGGCGGCAATCAGGATCAGGACCACCATGATGTCGGCAGACATGAGGTCAGCAGACATTACCATAACCGACTAAAGCCGACATGGGCGAGGCGGCCGGGGCTGGCGGACACCGGCGGTTCACTGAGCGCTCTTCATGTCGGGCCGCAGTTTCTGAGCGTCTCTTAGATAGACATGTTCGATCTCAGCCGGTCGGCGTTCGGAATTGACGTGCAGCAGGATGCGAATGCACCGTGGCATCGAACCGACGACCGGGATTTCCTGAGCACAGAGCAATGGAACGGTGGTCATGCCGATGTGTCGAGCCGCCTCGGCCGGAAACGCGGACACCAGATCCTGAGTGGTGGTGAACACGGCTGATATCACATCGTCGAATTCGGTGATCCCGTTGCGATTCAGTACCGCTTCGATCAGTTCCCGGGTGGCTTCCCGAATCTGGTCCGGCTCATCGGCATCAACGGAAATCGCTCCTCGAATTCCACGCACTGGCATGTTCCAATCGCTCCCGCTTCGGGCTGGTGTGACGGCGGCATGCTGAGACGTCAGATGACACCTGTAAAATCAGGCTCAGGACTGCCGCGGGGACAGAACGGCTGCCCCCAATTGGTCTCCCGAACCCGGCATTCTGCCGAACTGCCGGTCTGTCGCAAGTGAAGAATTCCAGGCAGCAGGAAAATCTCGCGCAGATGGGCGATTTCTCGGGTTTGTGACCACTTCCGATACTGCTTGAACTTTGTCCGACCGGTTGATACCGTGCCCGATCGTTGAATAGCCGGTCCGGTGCCACCGAGGGTGCGCGCCGACGACGGCTTATGCGTTTCACACTCAGAATCGTCCCGCTGCGGGAGGAATCTGGGCACCTTCGAATGCGTCCTTTCGGACGTGCAGTTTCGTTGCGATCACCGCGACACCTCACGAGGTCTAACCCAATCATGGCAGGCACAAAGTACGTTTACACTTTCGGCGATGGCAAGGCAGATGGCGACACAACGCAGAAGGCGCTGCTGGGAGGCAAGGGAGCGAATCTGGCGGAAATGAGTCGGATCGGGCTGCCCGTACCCGCGGGTTTCACGATTACCACCGAAGTCTGCACTTATTTCTATGACAACGGACGCACCTATCCGCCGGAACTGAAGGATCAGGTCAATGCGGCCATTGCCAACGCCGAAACCGTGATGGGTAAGAAGTTCGGTGATCCCGAAAATCCACTGCTGCTCAGCTGTCGGTCCGGTGCCCGCGAATCCATGCCCGGAATGATGGACACGGTTCTGAACATCGGAATCAATGAACAGGTGGTCCAGGCACTGATCCGTCAGTCCGGCAACGAGCACTTTGCGTGGGACAGCTACCGTCGCCTGATTCAGATGTACGGGGACGTGGTTCTGGGGCTGAAGCCCGAAAGCAAGAACGACCCGGATCACTTCGAAGACATTCTGGAAAAGGCTCGCGAAGAAGCGGGCGTCGACCACGAGAAGGATCTGAGCATCGATGCGCTGAAGCAGATTGTCAGCGAGTTCAAGGCTGTCATCAGTAAGCACGCCGGCGTCGATTTCCCGGATGATCCGATGGAACAGCTGTGGGGCTGCATCGGTGCAGTCTTCGGCAGCTGGATGAATGACCGAGCGATGGTGTATCGCCGCCAGTACGGTATTCCTCACGAGTGGGGTACCGCCACCAACGTGCAGGCGATGGTATTCGGCAACCTTGGCGACGATTGTGCCACGGGTGTCGGGCTGACCCGCAACTGCTCAGTCGGTCTGCCGGGCTTCTGCGGCGATTATCTGATCAACGCTCAGGGCGAAGACGTCGTCGCCGGTACACGGACTCCGAAACGTATCGAAGAAACGCTGTCTGAGGACAAGCCGGAAGCCTTCGAGCAGCTGACCAACATCGGCAAGACGCTTGAGCAGCACTATAAGGAAGTGCAGGACATCGAATTCACGGTCGAACGCGGCAAGGTCTGGATGCTGCAGACTCGAAACGCCAAGCGAACCGGTTTTGCGGCCGTCCGGATCGCCGTCGATCTGGTCAACGAAGGTCTGATTGATGCCAAGACGGCCCTGCAGAAACGCCGTATTCCGGCAGACGACCTGAATCAGCTGCTGCAGCCGATCTTCAACCCGATCGACAAGGAAAAGGCTGAGAAGGAACATCGCCTGCTGGCTAAAGGCATCAATGCCGGTCCCGGGGCGGCCACCGGTCAGGTCGTGTTTCACGCTTCGGATGCTGAAGAAAAGTGGAATGCCGACAATGACATTCAGCTGATTCTGGTCCGCAAGGAAACCAGCCCCGAAGACCTGCGCGGGATGAAGGTGGCCAAGGGTATTCTGACGGCCTTCGGCGGTGCCTCGTCTCATGCGGCTCTGGTCAGCCGGCAGATGGGCAAGACATGCGTCTGCGGCTGCGACAAGCTGAACATCGACTACGAAGCCGGTACGGTCACCGTTGGCGAAAACGTGCTGAAGGAAGGCGACTGGATCTCTGTCGACGGCTTCACCGGCGAAGTCTTTGCCGGCAAGATCGAAACCAGCCCTTCTGAAGTCATGGAAGTGCTGATGGGCAACAAGGCGGCCGAAGATTCAGAAACCTATCAGCGTTATGCACAGCTGATGACCTGGGCCGACGAACACCGCAAACTGGCCGTCCGCGCCAATACCGAATCGCACGATGCCGAAGCTTCCGTCGCACTGGGAGCCGAAGGCGTCGGACTGTGCCGGACAGAACACATGTTCTTCGACCATCTTGACGAAATCCGCGAAATGATTTTCGCGTCCACTCAGAAAGATCGCGAAGCGGCTCTGGCCAAGCTGATCCACTTCCAGCGCGATGACTTCACTCACCTGTTCAAGGTCATGGGCGATCGCCCCGTCACCATTCGTCTGCTGGATCCGCCGCTGCATGAATTCCTTTCAGAACACCACATGGACGACGACCCAACGCTGGCCGGCAAGCTGGCGAAGACCTTCGGCGTTTCTGAAGACGACGTTCGACGGCGCGTGGAAGAACTGAAGGAATCCAACCCGATGCTCGGTCATCGAGGCTGCCGCCTGGGCATCGTCTATCCGGAAATTACGGCCATGCAGGCTCGTGCTATTCTGGAAGCGGCCTGTGCCGTGAAGAAGGAAGGCATTGACTGCAAGCCGGAGATCATGATTCCGCTGGCCGGCTACAAGACGGAAGTCGACAACCAGACGGCCGTGATCAAGGATACGGCCGCCAAAGTCTTTGAAGAACAGGGCGTAACCGTCGACTTCATGACCGGCACCATGATCGAAATCCCGCGGGCCGCACTGACGGCCGGCGATATTGCGAAGACCGCTGAATTCTTCAGCTTCGGTACCAACGACCTGACGCAGACGTGTCTGGGAATGAGCCGCGATGACTACAAAGGCTTCATCGGCTACTACACCGAAAACGACATCATTCCGGCTGACCCGTTCCAGACGGTCGATCAGACCGGTGTCGGCCGTCTCATGAAGCTGGGCGTCGAAGAAGGTCGGTCTACCCGCAGTGACCTGAAGATCGGAATCTGCGGTGAGCATGGCGGTGACCCGAAGTCCGTATTCTTCTGTCACGAAATTGGTCTGAACTACGTCAGCTGTTCGCCACGCCGGATTCCTATCGCTCGTCTGGCCGCCGCTCAGGCCGCTGTAGACCCCGGATAGTCGGCCGTTGAACATTGCTGATCCTGAATGCACCGAAGCCCGGCTTTTCTGAAGAGCCGGGCTTCTTCGCTGCGCCCACCCGCCACTGGCGGTTTCGCACCGCGATCAGCGGCACGATCAGCGCCGCAATTCGTAGACATCGATTCCGACTTCGTCTGAAAACACCAGTTCCAGGCGGACGCCCGCCTTCTTTTCCATGAGTGCCGCGGGCAGTTCATAGGCTCGCCGCACGACCAGAAAATGCGTCTGCAGCTCGCTAAAGCGGGTCAGAATGTCGTCCGTCAGACCCTGCTCTGTGATGTCCGCTCGCAGTTCCATATAGGTTGCCGGAAAAAATCCTGAGTACCCGTTTACCAGCGGGACTTTGTGCAGTGTACCGTAATACATCCAGCGAGTCGTTTCGGCGAAGTCGCTGGCTTTGGTCCCGGGGGCAAATGGCAGGCAGGCGATGCCCATGCCCGCCGGTGTCTGCTGTCGGACAAAAGTTGTCCAGTGCGAATGACGTTCAAGATCCGGTACGCCCGCCAGCAGCAGCGTCGGCGGCGGAGTTTCTGCCAGGGCCAGCAGCCCCAGCACCGTGACGATGCCGCTGGCGATCCGGGGGCGTTTGCAGCTGGCCCGCAGCCGCACCCACAGCTGCGACAGGGCAGTCACCGAAAGCAGCAGCACCGCCATCTGCGTCAGGTAGGCAAAGCGAAACACGTTCCGAACCTGACTCATGCCGGGGCACCAGTCGGCCAGTGTCCACCACGGCTGGATCGGGCCGATCTTCAGATTCGGTCCCAGCGCCAGCAGGCCGGACACCACGGCCGTCAGCAGCAGAAACAGAACCCAGCGGCGATGTCGGCGCCGGCAGAGCCCCAGAAGGCACCCCAGCCCGGCCAGCACCATCTTCAGCCACCCTGGCGACATGCCGAACCCTGGATTCGATGTCCCGAAGAAAAGAGCGTCCGACGGCGTCAGAAACAGGTCCTGCGGAATGGCTGACAGGTCCGTCACCAGTTTTCGGGACCGCTCGAACGACTGCTCGGACAGCGTCTGCTGCATTGGTACAAGAACCGCGCCGACAGGTATCGCCGCCAGCAGGACGCAGGCGGCGGAGGTCTTCCAGAACAGGGACTGCCGGACCGTTCGGAACAGAATCCACCCGGTTCCGGCCAGCACCACCGACAGAAACAGCGTGTGGTGAATGCTGGTATAAAAACAGACGGCGTAGGCGGCCGCCAGTTCCGCTGCGGTGCGCCGGGACGGACCGGTCCCGTGACGTCTCATCGCATCCCACGTCCACAGCATCGGCCACACGGGCACCAGCTGCACCACCTCCAGCTGTCGCAGACTGATCGGCAGCCACAACATCATCGCTCCACCGATCGTGGCCATCGGACGCCGCGCGCCATGCCGACGCAGAATCACGTAAGTGAAGAACCCGTTCAGAAACAGCGATAACAGCAGATAGACGTTGTATGCCGCCGCCGGAGATCCTGTCAGCCAGACCACCGGTGCGACCATGGTTGTCGCTGGCTGAGGTTCGGAATACGCCAGCGTGCCTTGTTCCGGAAAGAAGATCGGCGCGTCCCAGTACCCCGAAAAACCCCGCCGCATGCAGTCGGCATTCCACCAGATGGTCCATGCGTTGAACAGCGGCACCGTGATCAGGTGATTTTCGCGAATCGGCAGGGCAGAGGTGATCTGCGTCAGCACAGGACGAATCGTCCAGCAGGACAGCGCCAGAATCAGCAGGGTGGGAACCAGTCGTCGCACGGTCGCATGTCCGTTGGCAGTCTGGGCGGAGCGCTGTGAGAGAAATTCACGCACATCTTAATGACATCGCCGCCGACGGTCATTCCACAGCGTCAATTCACTCTCAGTCCCGGGCTTCGTAGAGCGGATCTCCAGACCCGTACCCACAGCATACCCGAGCTTCGTAGAACGGATCTCCAGATCCGTTCCCGCAGCACACCCGAGCTTGTAGAACGGATCTCCAGACCCGTTCCCGCAGCACACCCAGGTTTGTAGAACGAATCTCCAGATCCGTTCCCGCAGCACACCCAAGCCTGTAGAACGGATCTCCAGATCCGTTCCAGCCGCCCCGTCCCCCTCATCCGCCGGCCACCAGCGACGCCAGCGACTCTTCATCGCCGTCTTCCTCATCCTTTTCGAAGGAGTCCAGCACCGGCAGCGGGTCGAACGACTGCCACGCCGGCAGTGAGGACAAAAAGGTGGTCAGCAGAGATCCGCCACGCAGCATCCAGGCCACATACCCGACCGAGACGGTAGTACTGACCACTGCTGTGCTTCCGACGACCACGGTTTCCAGTTCCAGCATCTGCTGCTGGTCGGCAGCTTCGGGGATGTACGCGGGGCGACTCAGGTTAAAGACACTGCCGGACAGAAATGGGTTGGTGGTCGGAATCGGCGTGAACAGAAAACCGGTCAAGGTGCTGTTTTGAGTCTCGCTGTCACCGTCGGATCGGCGTGTCGTGGAGTTCGGGTCGTTGTCAGAGACTTCTGATTCGGGGACGGCATCCAGAAAGACGGCGACTACGGCTTCGGCACTGGCGCGGCGAATCGCCGCATCTGCCGGATTTTCGGTGCCGAACGTGGCGAAGGGAAGCTCCGCGTCCTTCGCCCCGGCGGTGACGGCCTGTGGCAGCGCTGATTTCCTGGTGCTGTCGCCGGTTGTTTCCGAATCATGGTCTTCCGTGTCGGACGGATCCGTGTCATTGTCCGTCGACGTGTTGTCGGTCGGGGGCACATGGTTGACCGGGGGCTCCGGTTTCGTGCCGGGATTCGGTGTTTTGGTGGTCCCGTTTCCGGTCAGGGTGGTGGCAATATCAATCTGCACGGTGGCCGGCGCACTGTTCAGGCTGCCGTCGATGACGTAATAGCTGAAGCTGTCTGTGCCGCTGAAGGAACCGTTCGGGGTGTAGGTAAAGGATCCGTCGGCGTTGAGCGTGAGTGTACCGCTGGCCGGTCCGGCGGCCAGCACGACGGACAGCGGATGACCGTCGCCATCAAAATCATTGGCGGTCAGAACTCCGGCCGGGACCACCAGTGTCTCCAGCTGGTCACCGGTGATGTGATCGTTCAGGGCGACCGGCGCCTCATTGACATCGTTAATGGCAATATTGACGACCTGCAGATCTGTGAGCCCGCCTGTATCCGTGACTCGTACGGTAATGGCGAAGGTGGCGATGGTTTCGAAATCCAGCTGCGTGGCATCGTTGACGAAAATCTGACCGGTTGTCCCATTGATGCGGAACGGCTGGCCGGGAGTGCCGGAATCAATGCTGTAGGTGAGGGTGTCAGAGGCATCTGAGTCGGTGGCGGAAACGGTGCCGACTGAGGAACCGCTGGCAGAATTTTCGTCAATCGCCATCGGAACGGCCGCATTGAACACGGGAGCATCGTTGACGTTGGTTACGGCCGCCGTGCCGGCGGACGTAACGGTTTCGTTGGTGCCATGTCCGTCGGTGTAGCTGGCTTCGACGGTGATCACC
Organism: Fuerstiella sp.; assembly: GCA_040222735.1. GTDB lineage: Bacteria > Planctomycetota > Planctomycetia > Planctomycetales > Planctomycetaceae > Fuerstiella. Next base: position 26,873 of record JAVKCM010000109.1, read on the forward strand.
GTGCCGACTTCTGATTCGGTCACAACGTAGGTCGCGCCGGTACCAACCGTGGATCCGTCGGCTTTCCAGGTGTACGTGATCGTGCCCATGCCATCCGCATCGGTCAGCGTGTTCGACGCCGTCAGCGTGTCGCCCTGCGCGGGCGTCGTGTTATCAATCGTCACGCTGCCGGTGGGAGCATCATTGACGTTGGTCACCGCAGCCGTGGCAGCGGAACTAACGGTTTCGTTGGTGCCATGTCCGTCCGTGTAGCTGGCTTCCACCGTGATCACCGTGCCGACTTCCGATTCGGTCACGACGTAGGTCGCACCGGTCCCAACAGTGGAGCCATCGGCTTTCCAGGTGTACGTGATGGTTCCCATGCCATCCGCATCGGCCAGCGTGTTCGACGCCGTCAGCGTGTCGCCCTGCGCCGGTGTCGTGTTGTCAATCGTCACGGAACCCGTCGGC
>JAVKCM010000110.1:0-24638 GCA_040222735.1 Fuerstiella sp.
GGGGGGGGGTTTCCCGGTTGGGGGGGGGGGGGGTTGGTGTCAGTGGGGGGGGGGGTTGGGTCGGGGGGGGCACACCATCCCACAACGCGGAAGGCCCCTTCCACAATTGGGCCCCTTCCACAACGCGGAAAGACCCAAAACTGCCGGCAGCGTCTGTGCAGATCACTGGAAATCACAGGCCTTTTCGGTGTCTCATTTGCCCGCACATTTGCTGCGCGTCTTTCAAAAAAGAACGTTCCTTCTCTGCAAACCGGTCGCCGCTGTCCCCCCCCAAAAAAATAGTCCCGTCTCGGAATTCACCCTCCAATGCATCAGTCGTGCCGAACGATATTGGCTTCCCACGGCTACGCCTGTCTCTGCATGCGTCGTGATGTTAAGATTCTGCACGTTGATAATTGGAAGACTGTTTCGGGTTTCGATTCGCAGCGCAGTAAATCTGTTCCACACGGCCGATTCATATGTCACTTTGTTTGCTGAGATTTCTTGCACCAGTTGTGCTGGTGACGCTGTTTTCGGTGTCTGTTTCTGCACAGGAATTTGATCTGGAGCCTCCTGGCGAACGTGAATTCGTCAGCGATAACGCCAACATGCTGGATGAAGGCACGATCGTTCGGATTCGCGAGATCTGTGACCAGCTGCTGACCGACAAAGCGACTCCCATCATTGTTGTCACCATTGATTCGATGGCGCAGCACGGTGGCGGGATGAACATGCCGATCGAAACTTTTGCGGCGCTGTTGTTCAATCAATGGCAGATCGGTCACGCCAAACTGGAGGGGCAGGACTGGAACACCGGCATTCTTCTGCTGGTATCGAAGGGCGACCGAAGAGCTCGGATTGAACTGGGCGCCGGCTGGGGGCGTTCGGAGAATCAAACCTGCCAGCGGATCATGGATGATTACATCATCCCCGAATTCAAACAGGGTGATTACTCTGCCGGAATCCTGGCTGGTGTTGAGGCCCTGGATCGGATGGCGCGCAAACTGGAGCTTCCCAGCCGACCTCGCTCAGCAATGGACTACATTCTGCCGCTGCTGTTTGTCGGGCTGGCGATCTTTACGGCCGTTTCACTGTACCGGCGCGGTGCCAGCGGCTGGGCATGGCTGTTCTGGGGCGGTGTCTTCACGGTGCTGTGGTTTGTGCTGCGTTCGATGGCGCAGAACAGTGGCAGCGGAGGATTTGGCGGTGGTTCCTTCGGCGGTGGTTCGTCAGGGGGCGGCGGGGCGTCCGGGTCATGGTGACACGATGAGCGTTTCTGCCCGAGCGATACATTTTGAGAGGTCCCGGTGGCTGACACCGTTGTCAGCATCAAGGCTGCGAACGAATGATCATGAAAAAGGCATCAGAGATTGTCACGGCTGAACAGCGTGCTCAGGTTTCCGCAGCAGTGTCTGAAGCGGAATCGAAGTCCTGTTGTGAGATCGTACCCGTCGTGGCGACTGCCTCCGGCCGTTACGATCGCGCCGAAGATCTTGTCGGACTGTGGTGCGTGATGGCCGGCGCGGCCATCGCCTTTTCAACGTTTCCTGGCAACGTCGAGTCGGGACACTGGGGCGGAATCGCCATCTGGGTTCAGATCCTGCTGCTGCTGGCTGTGATGTCGATCTGTTTTCTGGTGGGAGCCGTCCTGGCAGATCGTCTTCCCGGGCTGCGACGGCTGTTTACCGCTCGTCAGCAGATGTCAGAAGAAGTCAACCTGCGTGCTCGCGAACTGTTCTTCGATCGTCGCGTGCATCATACATCGGCTGCCTCGGGAGTACTGATTTTTGTATCCCTCTACGAACGAATGGCAGTGGTACTGGGTGATCGCAGAGTGGTGGAAACGCTGGGGGAAGGATTTCCTGAGGAACTCTGCCAGCGACTGACAGCGTCTCTTAAACAGGCAGACGTCGGCAGCGCCATCTGCGACACGATACACCACGCCACACCGTTTCTGGTCTCGGCCCTGCCCCGGACGGACAGTGACGTCAACGAACTGTCCGATGCGCTTGTGCTGCTGGACTGAGTGAAGTTCGGGAATGACAGGCATCGGGAGATCACGAAGGACAGGGGGGCGAAAGCTTAGGAGCGTCCGGTCAATTATTGGTCGAACGTCTCTTACCCGCGGATTTGGCTGAGCAACCCGGCTTTTGACGGGGCCGGGCATCGGCTGACCTGTCATGCAGTTCAGCCAAACAGATCCATGATCGGCTGGCCGGTTGTCAGGGTGCGTGAAATACCGCTGGCATCGGTCGGGTCGTTGATGGGTATGTCCAGCGCGTGGTAGATGGTCGCGGCCAGTTCTTCGGGACGTACCGGGTTGTGTGTGGGATATTCGCCATACCTGTTCGACCTGCCATACACACTTCCCCCCTTGATGCCCGCGCCGGCGATGATCGAAGAGAAGCACCGCGGCCAGTGCTGTCGTCCGGGAGGAGACTGCTTCATCAGGTACGGTGTGCGACCAAACTCGCCCGTCACCACAACCAGCGTGTTGTCCAGCATGCCGCGTTCGACAAGGTCACTGAACAGCCCGGACAGTGCCTGATCGAGTCGTGGCAGACAGAATCCCATTCCATAGGAACCGTTGCCGAAGGCGTTTCCCATTCCCATATTTCCGCCGTGCATATCCCAGCTGCTGCTCGGTGGTCCCTTTTTGTCATGCTCTGCCTGGCCTGTCCAGCCATTGACAGTGACAAAGCGGACGCCGGATTCCACCATGCGTCGTGCGAGCAGCAGATTCTGTCCGAGTGGATGCATGCCGTAGCGTTCGCGAACTTTGGCGGGCTCCCGGTCCAGGTCGAACGCCTGTCGACCTTCGGCTCGTGTCAGGCCGTCGTAGGTCTTTTCGCGCAGGTCAGACCAGTCTCTGACGTAACGGTCTCTGTCGAATTCGCTGGATTCCAGCTGCCTGAGCAGTACCTTGCGCTCTTCGAAACGCTCTTCGTCGTACGAGTTATAGATCTCCGGAGGCTTGAAGTTCTTCATTGCCGGATGGTTGTCTGCCGCGCCGACAAACAGCGGTGCAAACGCCGAACCAAGGTAGCCGCCGATGCCGATATTGGGAGCACAGAAGACAGGCGGCCCCACGCATTTGATCAGCCAGGCATTGGACACGAAATTCCGGGTGCTCGGTTTATGTTTGGCGACGAACGAGCCCAGGTAAGGCTGGGAATTCGGTCTTCCCTGCTGGACGCGTTCCGTCGACTGACCGCTGAGCAGATTGTGCATCGCGTCAAAGTGATTGCTGATGGCCCCCGGATGCGACATTGAGTTGATGAGCGTGAAGTGGTCCGTCAACTTTGCCAGACGGGTGTGCATTTCATTCAGCAGCATGCCCGGGACTTTGGTGGAGATCGGCTGATAGGGGCCGCGATACTCCAGCGGTGCTTCCGGCTTCATGTCCCAGGTATCAACATGACTGGGGCCGCCGCACAGCAGGACAAAAATGCAGGACTTGTCTGAGGCAACGGCGTTACCGGAGGCGTCGACCCTGTCGCTGCCCATCACCGCGCCCGGCATCCCAAGGCTCAGGGTACCAAGGCTGCTCGCGATCAGGGCCTGACGTCGATTCATCTGGAATTCGTTCATGCTGAATAACTCCGCCATGTCGAAAGCCCAACTCAGTTCAACAGTTGTCGCAGAAAATCCGGGAATTGTGAACCAGAAAAGGCCCAATCTGTCGCCTGCACCGGAAAATCCATCTGCTTGGAAGCGTTCGGACAAAAACCGACTGGTTGGTCGCCTTTCGCTCCGCGAAAAGGCGCTCTTTCGCGGAGCTAAAGGCGACAATTGTTGACCGGACAATCCTTAATGCGGAATTGAACCTGCAAACCGCTGCACAGGCAGAACACGACGACAGAGGCGACGCCGTGACCGTCCGGGGTACCGGCCTGTTCCGATCGCACGGCCGCAGCAACTCGAAAACCGAGTACTGCCGGCCGGCCTTGTGCCTACTGTCTCGGTGGTGGCAGAGGTGCTGGTGTATGAGAATGCCGGCGTCCAGACGGTCGGACTGTCTGATATTGGTGCGGGGGCCGGCGAATCACAGCCGCTGCGCGTCACCGCGGCCAGCGACACTCCCACTCTGATTCCCGATCCTGTGGTGACGTATATTCCCGGTGCTTCCACCGGCAGCCTGATGTTCCAGCCGGTTGCGGGACAGAGCGGTGTGGCCACGATCAGTGTGACCGTCGAAGGCGGCGGCCCGGACATGGCGTTGTCCACCGTGGCTGACAACGCGACCACCATTCGGACATTCCGTGTGACGGTCATGTCGCTGCTCGCCGGCAACGTCGACGGCGACGCGGATTTTGATGCCAATGACACGTTTCTGATTCAGCTTGTCCAGCTGGCGGCGACGGATTTTCAGATCGATCAGTCCAAGGGCAGCAGCAACCTGACCGCGGCCCAGATTCGCGCCCACATCGGTCGGCTGGCAACGTCTGCCGATGTCGATGGAGATGCCGATTTTGACGCCAACGATTCGTTTCTGATTCACATTGTTCAGCTGTCCGGCACAGACACTCAGATCGATCAGTCCAAAGGCAGCAGCCCGCTGTCGGCTGAGCAGATCCGAAACAATGTCAGCAGTCTGGCCGCTGGTCCAGCCGATCTGCCGCGCTGGGGGCTTCCCTTGGAACAGGAGCAGGGGCGGTGGGTTCCGGTAGAGGACGACGCACACATGCTGAGTGTGGAAACATATCCGCCCGTTGTCGTCAGAACGTTGTCAATCCGGGGCGATTTTCGGCACTGGATAGATACACTGTAGTGTGAGATGCCCTGGCTTTCGGAGGCTTGCGGGCGAATCGTAAGTGGCCGCTGACCGAACCGCCGGCGAGTTCCGCTCCGGTGAGGCTCAGGACAAGTACGTCGCTGCGACCGGGGCGCTGAACACTTCAAACGGGACCAGGTGGGCAAGATGCAGACCGCGATCGATTTCATCCTGAACGCGGGTAAGCAGGGACTGCCCGTGGTGATTCTGTGCGTGGCGGTCCTGCTGCTGATTTCGATGGTGGATCGTCATCCTCGCAACGACCCGCCGCCTGACAAAAAGAATGACAAGAAATAGGCGGGGCAGCGGCTGCTGTTCGTTGCTACAAACGAATTTCACTGGTCAGCGGCGTTCGGCGTCCAGCGGTGTCAGCGTCTGAGGCCGGTTCGGAACATGCGGGCGAGGTCGTCGAACAGGGCTTCCAGGACAAGTTTCACGGGAGATGAACCGTCGATCTGAGACGACGCGGCCACCGTGCGGTCCAGCATCGGGGCCAGCAGGTCGACGCCACTGCGAGCTCCCAGACGCTGAGTCAGGGGATCCGCCAGGTCTCCCTGTCCCAGACTGTGCAGCCGGTCCCGAATCGCATCGGCCACGAATCTCAGCAGCCACTGAGCATTCTGTCGCTGTTCCGCGGTGCTGGACGACATTTCCTCAAGACCATCGACCACGGTCTTTACGACGCGAAGCGGCTTCATGCCGTCCAGCTGTCCCAGCTGTCGGGCCACGGCGGACTTCAGTTTTCGCAGTTCCGGATGCAGCAGCTGACGTGCCGTTTCCATGCTTCCTTCGCACAGAGATGCCACCGCCGCAGCATCGTCTTCTGTTTCGACCATCTGCTGTTGCAGCAGAATCTTTCTGACATCGTCGCCGGCCAGTGGAAAGAAGCGGACAGTCTGGCATCGTGAGCGAATGGTGGGCAGCAGCGTATCGGGATTGTCGCAGACCAGAAGAATCAGTGAATCTGCCGGCGGTTCCTCAAGCGTCTTCAACAGTGCGTTGGCGCTTTCCGTGTTCAGCAGGCCGGCATCGTTGATTACCGCGACGCGCCGGTCAGAAGCCTGAGGCGCCATGGACAGTTCGTAACACAGACCTTCGCGGCCCCGTTTTTCCTTTTCGCCGGCGATCAGACTGATGGGGATTTCTCTTTTTCCGGCCGGGACGCCGATTTCGATGTAGTCAGGCCAGGCGTTGACCTGAAACGCCCGGCAGGCGCGACATTCACCGCAGACCTGCAGTTCTGTCAGGTCGTGTTGACGACAGAACACGCTTTGAGCCAGCAGGCGCGCAAAGGCGTGTTTGCCGGTGCCTTCCGGTCCGGCCAGGACATAGGCGTGGGACAGCCGTCCGCGCTGCAGCGAACGCCGAAACAGCTCTCGCTGTTCCTGATGCCCTTTCAGTTGTTCCCAGGATGTGATCACGTGAATCGGTGACACCTGTCGGTGCAGAGGTTATTTCGCGGACAGCTGTGTTTCTGCCACATGAATGGCCTTCAGCAGTGCTCTGGCCTTGTTCAGTGTTTCCTTGTATTCGAGCGCCGGGACGCTGTCCGCCACAATACCGGCTCCGGCCTGAACATAGATCACGCCGTCCTGAATCACCAGCGTCCGCAGGGCAATACAGGTATCCATATTTCCGGTGAAGTCGATATAGCCGACGGCACCGCCGTAGGGCCCGCGTTTGTGAGGTTCGATTTCATCAATCACTTCCATGGCCCGCACTTTGGGAGCCCCCGACACGGTGCCGGCGGGAAGTCCGGCCCGCAGCGCTTCGACGGCGGACATGCCCGGCCGCAGATGGCCCGTTACGTTGGACGTGATGTGCATCACATGACTGTAGCGTTCGACCACCATCACGTCGCTCAGTTCGACCGATCCGAATTCGGCCACGCGACCGACATCATTTCTGGCCAGGTCGATCAGCATCACATGCTCAGCGCGCTCTTTGGGGTCAGCCAGCAGTTCCTCGGCCAGTTCGCGATCTTCCTGTTCGGTGCGACCACGACGACGCGTTCCGGCCAGCGGGCGAATGGTTGTCTCACCGTCTTCGACCCGGACCATGATTTCAGGAGAACTGCCGACCAGGTGCAGTTCCGGCGTCTGCAGCAAAAACATGAACGGGCTGGGATTGACCATTCGCAGCGAACGATAAACATCCAGCGGCTCCGCACTGCTTTCGTGCCTCAGACGCTGACTGAACACCACCTGAAAGATGTCACCGGCGCGAATGTACTCGCGGCATTTTTCGACACATTCCTCAAAATGCTGCCGGGTAAAGTTCGACGCTGTTTCCAGTTCCGGTTCGATGGTCAGATCGATATCCGTCAGCCGCACGGTATCCTGACTGTCAGCCAGCCGTTGACACAACACCTCCAGCCGCTGCTCGGCCGAAGCTCGGGCTTCCTGAAGCGGTGCCGTGGCGGTGTCGGCCAGCGCCACGGCCAGCACAACCTTGCGAATATGGTCGAACACGACCATGGTGTCGTACAGAGCGAAGCACATGTCCGGCAGGTGCCGATCATCTTCAGGAACATTGGGCAGATGTTCCGTGTAGCGGATCACGTCATATCCGGCAAAGCCAACCGCACCTCCGCAGAAACGCGGCAGTCCGGGAACCGGCACACAGCGATAGTCGGCCAGCAGCGCGTCCAGATCCTTCAGTGGATCTTCGCTCTCCCATTCTTTGGTGGTGCCATCGGCCTGCCGCACCTGAACGCGGTGTTCCCAGGAAGTGATGGACAGAAACGGCTTGCTGCCGACAAAACTGTAGCGGCCGATCTTTTCGCCCCCGACGACGCTTTCAAACAGAAACGACCAGTCGCCTTCGCTGAGTCGCTGCCATGCGGTCACCGGGGTCAGCGTGTCGGAGGTCAGCTGCCGAAACACGGGAACAAAGCGCGCCTGGCTGGCGTAGTGCTCGAATTTGTCAACGGGTGGATGATTGACGACGGGCATGATCGAATGGCGGCCAAAGACGTCCGGCGAGGGATCCGCCGCCGGAACGATTGTCAGGGTCTGTGAATAGTAGAGCAGCAAATAACAGCAGGCGTGCCGGGCGGAATCCGGCCCGGCAATACCAGCAGGTTGCGGCACATGATAGCCGGGGGCGGCCGATTCAGTCCAACAAGGAATCCAGACGGAGTGATTCGGTCATATGATCCAGCATCTGCTGGAAGTCGCCGAGTTCATGATGGGTCCCCTGCCACCAGACCAGCACGGTGAAGTCGGACGTGCGGACACTTCGCAGTCCGACAGAATTCATCAGTTCAACGCAGAAGAACTGCAGGTCACGCGCACAGGCCGGCATTTCGGCCAGACTCGCGTCCGGCGTTTCGATCTCCAGATCTTCGTATTCCTGTTCAAAGGCATCCACACACGAATCAACCACCTGCGGCGGCGGCGGGCAGGCCGGAATCAGCCTGACCACCCAGAAACAGGTGGCATTGCAGGTCACCGTCAGCAGCACGTCGTCGCCGTCCTGCTCCTCGGTCAATTCCCAAATGTCCGGGTATGAGAACGAAATGCCGTGATTGCTGTAGGTGACAAGGCAGTCCCGAAAGTCGATGTTCATGACGCCGAATGAAAGGGAAGGTCTGGTTAAAAGCTCAGGAATATGGTGCAGGGCAGTCCGGACCGTTCGATCAGCCACTCTGCCGCCACAGCAGCCACAGCTTAGCAAACACGATTCCGGCAGCGACAAAGACCAGCAGTCCGAATCCAACTTTCAGCTGTCTTCCCTGCAGTTTCATGCCAAAATGACTTCCGAGATTCGCTCCGATCGTCCCGCAGACCAGCAGAGCGCACACCAGTTGCAGCTGGATATTCGCATGCAGCGCGTGCATCAGCGTCGACTGCAGCGATACGAGCCAGACAATGACGATGGTTACGGTGGTGGCATCATGCACCCGCAGCCCCAGCAGATAGATGGCGGCCGGTACCAGTATCAGCCCGCCGCTCATCCCCAGAAAGCCGGACAGAAATCCAACCAGCAATCCGGTCCATGCCAGCAGCGGGATCGAATAAGCGCCCGGCTTCAGGTCCGGAACATAGGCCATGGGCGGCAGACGCACCACAGAAAACCAGCCGCGACGGGCAACCGTTGTCGAATCATGGGCCTTCAGTCCGTCGTGCAGCGACATGACAGCAATGACCACCATTAAGACCGCGTAACAGGACAGGACCATCAGGTCCACGGCGGGAATGGAACGGCCGAACACGTTAATCATGGCGGCGGTCTGCAGGGCCGCCAGAGAACGCGTTCCTGACCAGACGCCGGCCATCAGTCCACCAGCCAGAATCAGCGGCAGTTCAATAAATCCCGCCTGAGGCCGGCGGGCCAGCATGGCCGTGGTGGCAGGGCCCAGCGTGTAGCAGGCGGTCGATCCGACGGCGATGGACATCGGCACGCCGAGCACCGCATTCAGGACGGGGACCAGCAGAAATCCGCCGCCCACTCCGAACAGTCCCGACAGAAAGCCGACAGCGCCTCCCACCGCTGACGCAATCAGCAGTGACACCAGACTCCACTCAGACATACGCTGCCTCAATCCCCACGCCTCCGGACACCGAAACTTCATGGGGCGTCGCGGTGCTGGTGGCGGACAGGCAGATAGCGTCTGATGGTGGCATCGGCAGAAACTAATGGAAACGAGCCCGAGAGGCAATTCAGGTTGTCCGGGACGGAGCCCGTCACAGTGGTTCAGGACGGCGGCTGGGTCGCAAGAGCCGTTTTCCATGCCTGCAGCCGATCTGCGACCGGCTGTTCACCACCGGAACCGTAGCTTTGCAGCGCCTTCATCGCGTTTTTGGTTCCCAGCACGCTGTATACATCCTGTTCGATCAGACCGCAGGCCTGCTGCAGGTCTTCCAGCGACAGATCCTGAAGCCGACAGCCGGCCGCCTCACACCGGGCCACCAGCTGTCCGACGGTTTCGTGTCCCGTCCGCATGGGGACACCCTTTTTGATGAGGTATTCCATGAGTGCGGTGGCATCCAGAAACCCGTCTTCCAGGCGTGAGCTGATGGATTCACGCTGCAATTCTGCTCCGGCCACGATGGCCGGCGTCAGCTGCAGGCAGGCCCTGACCGTGTCAAACGCATCAAACATGGCCAGTTTGTCTTCCTGCAGGTCCCGGTTGTAGGCCATGGGCAGACTCTTGATCAGAATCAGCAGCTGTGGCACGGTGGCCATCACCCGAGCCGTCTTGCCACGAATCAGTTCCAGCACGTCCGGGTTGCGTTTCTGAGGCATGATGGACGAGCCGGTGGTGTAGGCATCGGGCAGTCTGATGAACCCGAATTCCGTGGTGAACCAGATGATCCATTCTTCGCACCACGTGCTCAGATGAGCGGCCACCAGCGACAGACTGAACACAAATTCTGCCAGAAAATCGCGATCGCTGCTCACGTCGATGCTGTTGCCTGCGACGGAATCGAAACCCAGCAGATCGGCCGTCATGTCGCGATTGATGGGCAGCGAAGAACCGGCCAGCGCGGCGGCTCCGAGCGGAGAAATATTCACGCGGCGGCGGCAGTCTGCCAGCCGATCACGGTCCCGTTGAAATTTTTCGCAGTAGGCCAGCCAGTAATGAGCCGCCTGCACGGGCTGAGCACGCTGCAGGTGGGTATAGCCGGGCAGGATCACGCCGGCGTCCTGATCGCAGCGCCCGACAAAGGCCCGCTGCACGTCCTGCAGCAGCTGATCCAGTTCGTCGATCGCGTCGCGAGCGTACAGTTTCAGATCGGTGGACACCTGGTCGTTCCGGCTGCGGCCGGTGTGCAGCTTGCGTCCCACATCGCCAATCCGCTGAATCAGCGCACTTTCGATGTGCATGTGGATATCTTCCAGCTCGGCTGAAAACGGAAAGCTGCCGGACGCAATCTCGCCGTGGATATCGTCCAGTGTGCTGCAGATCTGATCCCGTTCGCCGTCGGTGATCAGTCCGACGGCGGCCAGCATTGTCGCGTGGGCCTTTGATCCGCGGATGTCGACGTCGTACAGCCGATGGTCAAAACTGATGGATTCCGTAAATGCTTCGACTCGCGGATCGGTTTCCTGTTGAAAACGTCCGCCCCATGCCTTCGCCATGTTGGTCTGATCCTGAATATCGCGTCGTGATTCGGCTTTAAAAATATCGGAGGTTGATCGTGAAAAAGGGGGAGGCGTTCCTCTTCCTGAGGTAACTGATCCGAATCCGGGGGGCCAACCCGAAAAGAGATCTGACCACTTTTTTCGGCGACCCACCACTCCTGGCCTGCGGTCTGTTTCTTGCCTGCGTCTTTTTTCGGTTCCGCACTACGGCTTCGTACCGTGCTCCACGATCACGGTGGTCCGGATGCCTCCTCGAGGTGTGAAGGCGGCTTCGATCTTCATCCAGCGAGGTTTGGTGACGGCGACCAGATCGTCCAGAATCGTGTTGGTGACGTTTTCATAGAACGCTCCGTGGTTCCGATATTCCTGCAGATACAGTTTCAGTGATTTCAGCTCAAAGCATACCTGATCGGCCACATAGCTGATGGTCAGAGTGCCATAATCCGGGTGTCCGGTCTTGGGGCAGACCGACGTGAATTCCGGGGCAACGGTTTCGATCAGATAGTTGCGGTTGGGAAACGGGTTTTCGAAGGTTTCAAGAGTTTCTCGGCTGGGTTCCGCCATGACGCAGGCTCAATACTTGGTTAAGGTTCACTTACGGACAGGAGTTCCGGACGCGGTCATCACGAAAAGTGACTGCAACTTCGGGCATTGTTGCACCGAGGACCGGCAGCGACAGGCAATCGACGTGCGTTTCTACGATGTTTCCTTCGTTTGACAAACTGATTGACGCAGAATTCGCACAGAACTCGCGTCTGCTGGCGGCGGCCGGCTTTTCGGACGGCGATGCGGCCGCAGAGAACCTGATTCGGCTGCGCGCATCGTCCGGGGGCTATGAGCGGCACCGGATAAAAAATCGGACGCATTCGGTCCCGCCGTGGTACAAGACGCTGAAGCGCATTCTGGCCGAGGCTCCGAACCCGGGGCCCGTGCTGGCTACGGTCGATCAGTTTGTCGGCAAATGTTCTCAGCCCGAAAAAGCCTTCGCCCTGTTCGAAGAATCGCCTCGGTCACTGGAACTGCTGGCTCGTCTGTCGTGCGGCAGTCCGTTTCTAACGCAGGTGGTGCTGAGTCAGCCGGAAGCGGTCTGGCATCTGACCGCCCAGCGTCGTACGGCTGAAATGAAGCCCAGGGAACTGTTCTGTGAAGAGGCACTGAGGGGTGCGGACGGGTTTCCGACCGAGGAACAGAAGCTGGCAGAATTACGCCGGTATCAACGCCGGGAAATTCTGCGGATCGGGATGTGCGACGCCTTTGGTCTGATGGATCTGAAATTCGTGACGCTGCAACTGTCGCTGCTGGCCGACGCCATGGTGCAGGCCTGTCTTCGCATCGCCTGCCGGGAACTGCAGCTCGATCAGCCCCCGTTCTGTGTGATCGCGCTGGGGAAACACGGCGGCGAGGAGCTGAATTACAGTTCCGACATTGATCTGATTCTGATTTCCGAGAACTCCACCGACATCGCTCAGCGTGTTGCCCGTCGGCTGATTGACGGACTTAGTCAGAAGTTGTCGACCGGATTTCTGTATCGCGTGGATATGCGTCTGAGACCGTGGGGGGATGCGGGACCGCTGGTCAGCACGCCGGAATCCTATCGGGACTATCTGGCATCACACGCCGACCTGTGGGAAAAGCAGGCCCTGCTGAAGGCACGGGTGATCGCCGGCGATATGCAGCCGGGCATGGAGTTTCTGCAGCAGCTGCCCGAGGTGTTGTTTCAGAACACAGCGTCCGACGTGCTGGATAGTGTCCGCAGGATGAAGGGGCGGATTGAAGATCGCCTGCGCCGGCACGGCAAACTGCACACGGAAGTGAAGCTGGGAGCTGGCTCAATTCGTGATATTGAATTTCTTGCTCAGGCGCTGCAGCTGATTCATGGTCGGCGTGAGCCTCGACTGGCCAGCGCCAACACACTGGACGCGCTGGTCCGTCTGGCTGAATTCTCGGTGATTGACGCGTCCGAGTATCGGCAGCTGCGGGAAGGTTACGTGTTCTTAAGGACCATCGAACATGCCCTGCAGCTGCTGCACAACCAGCAGACGCATGAACTGCCGGCGGATCCCGAGCAGCGTCGCTGGCTGACACGTCGACTGGACTTCTACGATGAAGGGCAGCTGCTTACCCGATTCGATGAACATCGCCGAGCGGTGCGGCGAATTTTCGATTCGTACTTCCACCCGCAACGGTTCTCGACCATCGCGGATGTTCCGGCCTCTACGGCAGAGTCCGACGACGGACCAGAGCCGGAATGGTCTGCCGGAACGGAACTGCGACTGTGGATGAACAGACATCGGGAGGATCAGTGCCGTCTGGCGGATCATCTGCTGTCTGAAGTCGGTGAGTCACGCACCTGCCGCGTCCATTGCGAACGGCTGGCGGCCCGTTCCCGGCAGATGATCGTAACTCTGGCCGCTCCCGATACGGTCGGCCTGCTGTCGATCGTCTGCGGTGTCTTCTTCGCCAACCGTCTGGATATCCGTGAAGGCGTCAGTCACGTGGGCGAAAGCCTGAATCCGTTCGGTCAGCGGATTCCGGTCGATTCGTTTCTGGGCATCTTTCTGGTGCAGGAAACCGCCATGAACGGCGGGGACGCAGGCACCAGCCCCGGCGCTCTGTCGCGTCGGCTGCACGACGAACTGTGTCGGCTGCTGGCGGTTGAGCACGCTGGCAGTCGCAGCGATGTCCGCGAGGAACTGCTGGACATGTTCTGCCGTCGACTTGCTGAAATGCCTGCAGCCCCTCAGCCGCAGGCAGAAATCAAAGTCACGGTAGAAGGTCATCCACAGGACGGGAAGACCAGGCTGAACATCGAAGGCGATGACACCTTCGGCTTTCTGTTCGAAGTCGCCAATGCTTTGTCGTTGTGTCGCTTTCGAATTCGAACCGCAGAACTGGGCAGTGCGGACGGCCGGATTAAAGACACGCTGCTGGTGACCGAGGCCGACGGCAGTGCGGTCACGCAGACAGAACGCATGGAAGAGCTGCAGACGGCGATCACTCTTATTAAACAGTTCACCAACTGGCTGCCGCGCATCAACGACCCGCATCAGGCACTGCTGCGGTTTCGCGACCTGCTGCAGCGCCTGTTGCGGGATTCCGGCTGGGAAAACCGCGTCGCGACGCTGCATCGGCCGGGCGTTCTGGAAACCATCAGTCGCGTGCTGGGAATGAGTCGTTATCTGTGGGAGGACTTTCTACAGGTACATCACGACAAGCTGCTTCCCCTGCTGACGGAACCGGAACGTCTGAAAACGCGGATTTCCGCGGTGGAGCTTGCCGCAGAATGCCGCAGCAGCGTCGGCGAAGCCACCACTCCGGCCGCGGCCGAGGAGGCACTGAATGCCTTCAAGGATTATCATCTGTTCCGAGTGGACCTGCGACACGTGCTGGGCCACTGCGGGGCGTTTGGTTCTTTTTCTGAAGAGGTCACGGAAATTGCCGAGGTGGTGGTGGTCACGGCCAGCCGCATGGCCCACGCCGAATTGGCTGCCAGCCACGGTCTGCCGCGGCTGAAAGATGGTCAGCCGTGTTCATTCACTCTGGCGGCACTGGGGAAATTCGCCGGGATCGAAATGGGGTTTGCATCAGACATAGAAATGTTTCTGGTGTTCGACGCCGAGTGCCGCACCGACGGCTCGCCATCGCTTTCGGCCGGCAGTTTTTTTGAACGCCTGATGAATCGGATTCCGGAACTGATCAAGGCACGGCGGAAAGGGATTTTCGAAATCGATCTGCGGATGCGACCCTACGGTCAGGCCGGATCCACGGCGGTTTCACTGGCCAGTTTTGAACAGTATTTCGGTCCTGCGGGTGATGCGTGGCCCTATGAACGTCAGGCCCTGGTGAAGCTCCGCTGCGTGGGTGGCGATCCGGAATTTGCCGAACGTCTGCATCGGCTGGTTCAGTCCATCGTGTATTCATCACAGTCGGTTGACTTCGCCGCCATGCGTGCGATGCGTGAAAAGCAGATTCGGCAGCTGGTGCGGCCCGGTACCGTCAATGCGAAACTCAGCAGCGGAGGACTGGTGGACTGCGAGTATGCCGTGCAGGCACTGCAACTGACCTTCGGCGCTACCATCTCGGCATTACGGTCGCCCAACACCATGAACGCACTGACCGCAGCAAGTGAACATGGTCTGATTTCCGCCGTAGAGTACTCTGCCATTGAACAGGCATACCAGTTTCTGCGCGAGCTGATAGACTGTCTGCGAATGGTGCGTGGGAATGCAGAGGACCTGACTGTCCCGGAACGCGAATCGGCAGATTATGCTCAACTTTCGCGTCGGCTGGAGGCCGTGCATGACTCGGCGATTTCTCTGGACGAAATTGACCGGCAAATGGAAACTGTGAGGATGTTTGCAGAACGAGTTGAAATAATCTGCGCGGAAGGTAACGGTTTGCACAACGCCACCGGAGTTTCGCGACGATGATTTCAGGGCGTCAGAAGTTAAGGCGCGTTGCTATGACCGGAACTTTCCGTTCCGGTCGGCAAGAGACCTGTCAGAAGGTCAGTGCCGCCATGGATTCAGCGGAATTCGTGGTGGACTTCATTGATTCAAACCGTTCCGGCGGATCACCGTGCTCGTTACCCGAGTGCAGCAAATCACTGAAACCAGTCTGACAAACGGGAAGAATGAGCTTGTCTCGGAACGCTGACCCGGTTCAGTCGGTCGGTCGGCCGATTCGCGGCGAGATGCGAAAATGGATGTTCGATGAAGACTTTTCTGGATAAAACGGTCTTCCTGACCGGAGCTGCCTCTGGCATTGGCAGAGAGCTGGCCCTCCAGCTGGCGGTGCTCGGTTGTCGGCTCTACCTGGTGGACATTGACGCCGAAGGCCTGGAACGAGTCGGTCGTGAAATCGGAGACCGGCCACAGCCCCTCTGGACACGGCCCTGTGACCTTGCGAATCCGTCAGAAATTCAGGAGACGCTTCAGGATTTTGACGATCGGGTCGGTATCGTCGATCTGGTACTGAACAATGCCGGAGTGGCCTATTATGGTCAGACGGACGCGATGACACCGGCGCAGTGGAACTGGCTGCTGGCCATCAATCTGCTGGCCCCCATCCAGATCACCACTCACTTTCTGCCGCGTCTGCTGGAACGACCGGATGCCCATATTGCAAACATGTGCAGTATTGCCGGGCTGGTCGCCGGCGGCCGATTTTCAGCCTATCACACCAGCAAATTCGGACTGGTCGGATTTACGGAATCTCTGCGGGCCGAATATGGTCGCAAAGGCATCGGTGTGACCGCCATCTGTCCCGGGCCGGTGTCGACCAGACTCTATGAATCCGGAATCAGCGGACGTCCGGAGGGAAAAATTCCGGTGCCGCCGGCATGGGCCAGCACTTCGGCCGAACGGGTAGCCCGCCTGACGATTCGAGGCATTCGGAAGAACAGACGTCAGGTGCTGATCACCCCGATGGCTCACAGTCTGGCACGTCTGCAACGCTGGTTTCCCGGGCTGCTGGATTTTGCCACTCAGTTCAGCCGCAAAAAACACCGGCGACTGGCAATGCTGCAGCAGCAGGAAGAAGAACGTCTGGCGCGTCTGGCAAAGGCGAACGGGGAATCCGGAAAAAAAGGCGACGGAACGGATTGCGAAAGAGCCGCCTAGCAGCCGCCGCCGAGCATCCTGTCCGAATACGTCTGTACAACGGACCTCCAGGTCCGTCATCCACAAAACCGACCAAATTTCAAACGCGTCTTGCAGGCCGTCGCACGAAGATCTTCGGAATCCGGACAGGCTGCCAGGGAACGCCCGCATTTTTTCTGACACTGACACGGACAGCCGCCGTTTCATTCTGTTCCGTATCCCGACCGGGTACCGGCATTTCCCACCGCAGCGGTCGTGGTTGAAGAAGACGCGAACAAAGCATCTTCGGGCTTGTCCTGAGAGCGACTGGTGGGTGAATTGCGACCGGCGGCAGCGTCCCTACAATCCGGCCTCGGCCGGAATCTGAATCAAGAGTTTCCCCGGCCGGAGTGGGGCGGGAACTGTTTTACTGTTTATCAGGTTTTAGTGTGCTGTCATGAGTCGTTCGATGGAAAAGATCGTCGCGCTGTGCAAGCGACGAGGTTTCGTGTTTCAGAACTCCGAGATCTACGGCGGTCAGAACGGCTTCTGGGATTACGGCCCGCTCGGCACTGAACTGAAACGAAATGTCCGTGACAGCTGGTATCACGACATGGTAGCGGCCCACAACGAGCTGCTGACGCCGGAAGGTGCTCCGTCGAATTACCAGATGGTCGGTGTGGAAACCGCGCTGATCATGCATCCGCAGGTCTGGAAGTGTTCCGGTCACTACGACCTGTTTCACGACATGATGGTGGACTGCCGCGAGACCAGAAATCGTTATCGTCTGGACCAGCTGCGGGCTCGCTGGGTGTCGTTTGAAGGACAGACGATCAAACAGGAATCCACAGACGCAGAGCTGTCCCGTGTGATGGTCACGTCGACGGCCGAAGACTTCGACGCCGACCTGACGTCCGAAGCACTTCGTATCTTCGGCAGGAAGAAGAAGTACGCCGATCGACTGCAGTGGGACGGGCCGGCGACCACGCTGGATCAGGTTGATGTGTCCGAATTCGGTGCGGTGGTGAGTCCGGGAGCCGGCAAGGCGGGCACCTTCACGGAACCTCGTGAATTCAATCTGATGATGAAGACGATCATCGGCGCGCTGGGAACGGAAGCCGATGCCGCCTTTCTGCGTCCGGAAACGGCTCAGGGCATTTTCGTCAATTTCAAGAACGTGGTCGACAGCAGTCGCGTGAAACTGCCGTTCGGCATCTGTCAGGTCGGCAAGAGCTTCCGCAACGAAATCACGCCGCGGAACTTCACCTTTCGCTCACGTGAATTCGAACAGATGGAAATCGAATTCTTCTGCCGACCGGATGAATCAGCGGGCTGGTACAAATACTGGCGGGACCGCCGTTATCAGTGGTATCTGGATCTGGGGATCAGCCGGGATCGCCTGATTCTGCGCGATCATCATGCCGAAGAACTGGCCCATTACTCCGTCGGTACGGCAGACATTGAATATGCTTTTCCGTTTCTGGATGAAGGCGAATTCGGCGAACTGGAAGGCGTCGCACATCGCGGCGACTTTGACCTCAGATCGCATATGGAAGGCAAGCTGGCCCGGAACGCAGCCGGTGAACTTGAGGTCGAACGAAACCAACATGGTCAGCCGAAACACCGCGGCAGCGGCAAGGATCTGAGTTATTTTGACGACCAGTCTCGTGAACGATTCATCCCGCATGTGGTGGAACCTTCAGCCGGTGCCGATCGAGCGACGCTTGCGTTTCTATGCGAAGCGTATTACGAGGATCAGCAGCCGGATGAAAAAGGACAGCCGCAGGAACGCGTGGTGATGAGATTCCATCCGCGACTGGCCCCGGTGAAAGCTGCCGTCTTTCCGCTGGTGAAAAAGGAAGGCATTCCGGAAAAGGCGGCCGAGATCTTCGGCGCGCTGAAGGCTGCGGGACTGAACTGTCACTATGATCAGCAGGGAACCATCGGCCGGCGGTACCGTCGGCAGGACGAAATCGGCACGCCCTGCGGCATCACCGTTGACTTTGACACCATGACCGACGGTACGGTCACTTTGCGGGATCGTGATACGACCGATCAGGTGCGGATTCCGATGGACCGCGTCGTCGAGGAAGTTGAAGCTCGTCTGAATGCCGAATTCACTGTTCCCGGCACCTGACCGACATCGTCAGCCAGCCCTTTCCGCGTTCGCATTCTGAGTTGAACTGATGCCCAGCCTGACTGTGGAAAATTATCTGAAGGCGACGCTGCAGCTGGAACTGAAGTCCGGCAAGTCGCGGGTTTCCCCCGGAGCCCTTTCAGCTCGGCTGGGCGTGTCACCCGGCACGGTGACCAGCATGCTGAAGACGCTGTCCGAATCCGGTCTGGCCAACTATGTGCCGTACGAAGGTGTCGAACTGACCGAATCCGGACGCCGGCTGGCGCTCCGCATGCTCCGCCGCCACCGGCTGATTGAACTGTTTCTGCACAGCACGCTGAACCTGCCCTGGGATCGGGTTCATGACGAAGCGGAAGAACTGGAACACGCGGTCAGTGAGTTTCTGATCGATCGCATCGACGACTTTCTGGGACATCCCGAAACCGATCCGCATGGTTCTCCGATTCCGGCGTCGGATGGAGAAATGCGCGGTGATCTGTCAGGCACGATACCGCTGGCCGCCTGTCCTGTGGGCCGTGACGTTCGCTTTGTCCGGGTCGTCAATCAGGAGTCGGATTTTCTGCGCTATCTCTCAGAATCCGGATTTCAGCTCGGGGCGGTTGGTCACATTCTTGAAAACAGCGAAGATGCCGGCGTCGTCCGGGCGGACATCGATGGTCAGCAGTTCACCGTCGGCCTGAAGGCCGCTCAGACGATCCGAGTGGTGCCGGTCGCCGGCGACGACTTTCCGGCTTAGTGCTGTGTGAATCACGGTTTTCCGGCACGACAGACGTCAGAGCAGGAGCATGTTTCATGTCACACGAAATCTACGAAAACCCACTGATTACCCGCTACGCATCGCGGGACATGGCCGGAATCTGGTCTGCTCAGAAAAAGCATTCCACCTGGCGACGACTCTGGATCGCGCTGGCGGAAGCTCAGCAGGAACTGGGGCTTCCGATCACGGACGAACAACTGCAGCAGATGCGGGCGACAGTCGATGACATCGACTTTGATCTGGCCGCAAAGTTCGAACAGGAACGACGGCACGACGTCATGGCTCACGTGGAGACATGGGGCACGCAGTGCCCGGTCGCCAAACCCATCATTCATCTGGGCGCGACCAGTTGTTATGTCACGGACAATTCCGAACTGCTGCAGATCAGGGAAAGTCTGTTGCTGACGCGCCGGCGTCTGGTTCAGGTCATTGATCAGCTGGCGAAGTTCGCCGCTGAATACCGGGATCTGCCGTGCCTGGGATTCACGCATCTTCAGGCCGCTCAGCCCACCACCGTCGGCAAGCGGGCCACCCTGTGGTGCTGGGACCTGCTGCTGGATCTGGAAGAACTGCAGCATCGGATCGATACGATCCGCTTCCGCGGCGTCAAAGGGACCACGGGGACTCAGGCCACCTTTCTGAGCCTGTTTGAAGGTGATCACGACAAGGTTGAACAGCTGGACCAGCTGGTGACATCGAAAATGGGCTTCACAGCTCGGCACGCCGTCACCGGTCAGACGTATTCCCGCAAGTTTGATTCTCAGGTGATGGCGACCCTGAACGGACTCGGGCAGTCCTGCCACAAGGCCGGCAGCGATATCCGTATTCTGCAGCATAAGAAAGAGCTGGAAGAACCCTTCGAATCGAAACAGATCGGTTCGTCCGCCATGGCCTACAAACGAAACCCGATGCGCAGCGAAAGAATGTGTGCACTGGCGCGGTTTGCCATGAGCCTGCAGGGCGGCACGGATGCGACAATGGCCACTCAGTGGATGGAACGCACACTGGATGACAGTGCCATCCGGCGACTTGGTATCCCGCAGGCCTTTCTGGCGATCGATGCCTGTCTGATTCTGTACCGCAATATCTCGGACGGCATGGTGGTGTACCCGAAGACCATCGAAAAACATCTGAACGAAGAGCTGCCGTTTATGGCCACCGAGGAAATTCTGATGGCGGGCGTCCGTGCCGGTGGAGATCGTCAGGATCTTCACGAAAGAATTCGGGTCCACAGTCAGGAAGCCGCCGCGGTCGTGAAGCAGCAGGGGCTCAGCAATGATCTGATGACCCGTCTGCAGCAGGACGAAGCGTTTGCCGCCGTCGATCTGGCCGGAACACTGGACGCCCGTAAGTACATCGGCCGGGCTCCCGAACAGGTGGATGCGTTCATCCGGGATCAGATTGTTCCGGTGCAAGAACGTTATCAACAGGACCTTGCTGGCGACATGGAAACGCTGCGGGTCTGACGACGGCGGGCCGCAAGACGGCGATCAGATCTCAGCAGCCTGATAAAAAAACAGCCTGATGACAGCCGTGTTCGACCGGGCACCGGGTGCGAAATTGGCTGGTGAAAAACGGACGATGGTTTGATAGAATCTGCAGGTTCACACCTGACGGTCCTTCCCTCTGCACGACCACCCCCATGCGAAATTCCCGCCTCTACGCTTTGCCTGCTCACGGTTTGCTTGTTCTTGGCGTGCTTGTCAGCTGCGCTCAGGCCGACAAGGTCGACTTCAACAGAGATGTTCGGCCGATTCTGTCCAATAACTGCCTGCTGTGTCACGGGCCTGACCCCGACGGTCTGCAGGCCGGACTGCGGCTGGACAAGTCCGACATCGCGACGGCCGAACTGGAATCCGGAGCGACGGCGATTGTTCCCGGGCAGCCGGACGCCAGCGAGCTGATGGCTCGAATCACCACGGACGACGAAGATCTGCGGATGCCGCCACCGGAACACGGAGCCCGGCTGTCGGCACACGAAATTGATACGCTGCGTCGCTGGATTCAGGAAGGGGCAACCTTTGCCACACACTGGTCCTACGTGAAGCCGGTTTGCCCGGACGTTCCAGCCGTGGCGACACCGTATGCAGAATGGCCGCGGAACCCGGTGGATCATTTTGTGCTGGCTGCCATGCTTCGCCATGGCCTGAAACCGTCGCCGCCGGCCGACCGATATGCACTGGTCCGACGCGTCTTTCTGGATCTGACGGGACTGCCACCGACGGTTGAGGAAGCGGACGCGTTTGTCGCCAGTCAGGATCCGGATGCCTACGAACAGCTCGTGGATGATCTGTTGAGCCGTCCATCCTTTGGCGAACACTGGGCTCGCAAATGGCTCGATCTGGCCCGTTACGCGGACAGCGCCGGCTATGCCGATGATCCCCCGCGCACCATCTGGGCTTATCGTGACTGGGTGATTAAAGCCATCAACGACAACATGCCCTTTGACCAGTTTACGGTGGAGCAGATGGCCGGGGACCTGCTGCCGGATGCTGCACAAAGCCAGCTGATCGCAACCGCTTTTCACCGGAATACGCTGACCAACAACGAAGGCGGAACACAGGACGAAGAATTTCGCAACGTGGCTGTCGTGGATCGCGTCAACACCACGATGGCCGTCTGGATGGGTACCACGATGGCCTGTGCCCAGTGTCACACGCATAAGTATGACCCGATCCGGCAGGAAGAATATTTTCAGTTCTTTGCCATTCTGAACAACACACAGGATGCCGACCGTCGTGACGAATCACCGTCCATTCAGATCTACACGGAAGAGCAGAAAAGGCAGCAGCACGCACTGGAAACAAAGATCGCCGATCTGAACAGACTGATCAGCACGCCGACGCCTGAGCTGGTGACGTCTCAGCAGCGGTGGGAACAGAAGCTGCGTCAGAATCCGGACTGGAGCACGTTAAAACCGACGTCCGTGTCCCGCCAGAGCGGTCTTCCCGCTCAGCTGCAGGACGACGGCACGGTGCTGGTTCAGGAAACCGCGGAAACGGATTCGTACACTCTTGAACTGCCGTTATCACCGGCGACGGAACTGGCAGCGCTTCGCCTGGAAACAAGACCCCATGAATCTCTGCCGGGTGGCGGTACCGGACTGGCAGGTGGCAACTTTGTCATCACAGGAATCAAGGCTCAGCTCGTACCGGAAGGCGATGCGGCACCCAGGGCACAATTTGTCCGGGTGACCAACAACGGCCAGGGACAGATTCTGTCACTGGCCGAAGTGCAGGTGTTCAGCCAGGGAACCAATGTCGCCCTGAAAGGCAAAGCGACTCAGCATTCCACCGCATTTGCCGGACCGCCGGAGTACGCGATCGACGGAACGACCGACGGTGACTACCAGAAGAAATCCGTGACTCACACGGAAACCGTGGATGATCCGTGGTGGGAAGTGGATCTGGGAAGCGAACAGGCCATCGACAGACTGGCCGTCTGGAATCGGACCGACAACGGACTGCACACCAGACTCAACAATTTCACGATTCAGCTGCTGTCCGCCGACCGTCAGCCGGTCTGGCAGCAGGTGATTGCGGAATCGCCGAATCCGTCTGCCGATTATGCTCCCAGCAATGTCCGTGACATTGCTTTCGATACGGCCTTTGCCGACTACCATCAACCGGATTTTTCACCGACGGACGTCCTGACCGGCGGATCCGGCAGCCAGGACGGCTGGGCCATTGGCGGGGCCACCACATCGCCGCACCGGCTGGTCCTGGTGCCAAAACAGAAACTGGTTGTGAACGCCCCATCCGTGCTGCGTGTGATTCTGCAACAGAACTCGACTCACAAGAATCATCTGCTGGGACATTTTCAGCTGAGTCTGACCGGAGACGATGCAGCCATTCAGCGATCCAGAATTCCGGAACTGCTGCTGACTACGCTGGATCGACAGCCGACAGAACGTTCGAAGGATGAGGCAGCTGACCTGGCGGCATGGTATCGAGAGAACGTGGCGCCTGAACTCAGCCGTCCGCGGGCCGAGCTGGCTCAGGCTCAGAAAACTCTGGCGGCCATGAAGCCGGCAACATCGGTTCCGGTGTTGCGCGAGTTGACGGACAATCGCCGGCAGACTCACCTGCAGTTTCGAGGCAATTATCTGGACAAAGGTCCGCTGGTCGAACCCGGGCTGCCCGAGGTGTTCCATTCAACGCCTGCCGACAGACCGGTGAATCGGCTGACGCTGGCCGAATGGCTGGTGGATGAGAACAACCCGCTGACCGGTCGCGTGCTGGCGAATCGGTACTGGGAAACGATTTTCGGGCGAGGACTGGTCGCAACCAGCGAGGAATTTGGTTCTCAGGGCGAACCGCCGACGCATCCGGAGCTGCTGGACTGGCTGGCCACGGAACTGTTGCGGAACGGCTGGAATCGCAAGGCCCTTCTGCGCACGCTGGTCACTTCGGCCACCTACCGACAGTCGGTGAAAGCCACGCCGCAGCAGCTGTCGGACGATCCCGACAATCGGTGGCTGTCGCGGGGGCCCAGGATACGGCTGAGCGCCGAGATGGTTCGGGATCAGGCCCTGTTTGTCAGTGGTCTGCTGAGTCAGAAGATGTACGGTCCGCCCGTCAATCCTCCGCAGCCGAATCTGGGACTCACGGCCGCCTTCGGCAGTTCGACCGACTGGAAGACGAGTGCCGGAGAGGACCGATATCGGCGTGGTATCTACACCACGTGGCGCCGCAGCAATCCGTATCCGTCCATGGCGACATTTGATGCTCCGAAT
Organism: Fuerstiella sp.; assembly: GCA_040222735.1. Lineage (GTDB taxonomy): Bacteria > Planctomycetota > Planctomycetia > Planctomycetales > Planctomycetaceae > Fuerstiella. Next base: position 24,052 of record JAVKCM010000110.1, read on the forward strand.
CGTGAAGTCTGCACAGTGCGGCGCAACCGAACCAATACACCTCTGCAGTCGCTGGTGACGCTGAACGATCCGGTTTATGTCGAGGCGGCTCAGTCACTGGCGCGGCTGGCTCTGCAGCGGGACGACGCAACGGCCGATCAGATCCGGTTTGCGTTTCGACGCTGTCTGCTGCGGCCGGCGACCGACGCAGAGCTGTCGTCGCTGACCGTCCTGTTCGAAGACGCCGTCACGCAGTTCTCGGAACAGCCGGATGAGGCCATGCAGCTGGCAACCGACCCGCTGGGTGCTCTTCCGGAAGGACTCGAACCCGACCGGGCAGCGGCTATGACCGTCGTCTGCAACGTGTTGCTGAATCTGGACGAAATGTTTCTGAAACGGTAGTGCCCTGTCAATGCTCGGTTTGTGCCTCTCCCATTTCCGTGACCCGGTTGTGGCCGGGTCTACGCGGGTTCTGAGCAGGTTGTGGCCGGGTCTCCCGACCCGACTACCCGACCGACCGAAGGTCTCCCCGTCCACGTCACGCGGGTTGTGGCCGGGTCTCCCGACCCGACCACCCGATCGACCGAAGGTCTCCCCGTCCACGTCAC
>JAVKCM010000111.1:0-61436 GCA_040222735.1 Fuerstiella sp.
ACTCCAGCGTCCCCCCACAGCGTCCCTCCAGAGCGTCCCACAACAGCGTCCCACACCAGCGTCCCACAACAGCGTCCCACAACAGCGTCCCACAACAGCGTCCCACAACAGCGTCCCACAACACGGAGCCCGGCCGCTTACGCGTCGCGGCTCACAGCTCACAGCTCACAGCTCACAGCCTGCACCCGGCGGCTATTTATTGCCGACGACGTCGTCGGGCAGCAGGTGTCCCATTTTGTTTTTCTTGGTCGCCATATAGCTGCTGCGGCAGGCGTGGGGCGGGGCCACAATCGGTACCTGCTCAACCAGTTCCAGCTCAACCGCGTTGTAGACAAAGTCTTCCGTTTTCTTCGGGTTGTTGGTCAGCAGCCGAACGCGACGCAGTCCCAGATCCTTCAGAATCTGCAGGCCGACCATGTAATCGCGCATGTCTGCCTTGAAGCCCAGCTTATGGTTGGCTTCGACCGTATCAAGCCCCTCATCCTGCAGCTTATAGGCTTTCAGTTTGGCCAGCAGCCCGATACCGCGCCCTTCCTGAGGCAGGTAGACCACGGCGCCAGCTCCCTCGCTGTAAATCATCTGCATCGCCATGTGCAGCTGATCACCGCAGTCGCAGCGCAGCGAATCCAGCACGTCGCCTGTGAAACAGGACGAATGCATCCGCACCAGCGGCGCATCGACGGACGCGAGATCGCCCCACACAATCGCCAGTGGTTCCTGATGTTCGTGCATCACCTGATAACCGATCATGGTCGGTGTACCGTATTCCCGAGTCGGAATCCTGACTTCCACGGCGCGGACGACCAGCTGTTCCCGCACGCGGCGGTACTTGATGAGATCTTCAATGGAGATGATGGGAATGTCGTACTGCTTTGAGATCTCCTGCAGTTCGGCAAGGTCTGCCATTCCATGTCCGTGCTGACTGCAGATTTCGATCAGCGTCCCCACAGGGCGCAAGCCGGCCAGCCGCATCAGATCCACAGTGGCCTCGGTATGTCCGGCACGTCGCAGCACGCCGCCGTCCATCGCCATCAGCGGGGACATATGTCCCGGCCGTACAAAATCGTCAGGACGCGAGTCCGGGTTTGCCAGTTCCACAATTGTTCTGGCACGATTATCAGCACTGACACCGGTGCCGGCGTTCAGATGGTCCACCGTGGTCAGAAAGGCGGTCTTGTGAGGAGCCGTGTTGTAGGTTTCGTCGATCACCGGCTTCAGTTTCAGACGCTCTGCTTCCTCAACCGACATCGGGACACACATCGTGCCGCGTCCGATCTTCAGCATGAAGTCCACCTGGTCGGCCGTGATGGTTTCTGCCGCGCAGATGAAGTCGCCTTCATTTTCACGGTCCTGGTCGTCCACCACGATGATCATCCGCTTCTGGCGGAGCGCGTCGAGTGCGGTTTCAATGTCTGCAAATGGCACGGTTGTTTCCTGTGTGTCAGGCAACCTGTTCAGGTCGCCGTCAAGTAGATTCTGATCCGGGTGAACAGTCGTTTGGGCCGGAACCGGCCTGCCGGCAGGCCGCAGTTTTGAAAGTGCCGACAACCAGCGTTTGCAGACATCCCGACCGTGGACCGCTTCGTCACCGGATCCCGACATGACCACAAGACCGGCCGGTCGCGGACGGAATTCGGAATCCACATGTCCACATCAGGAAAGTCCCTGCATCCCGAAACATTCTACGTCGGTCGCGCGGTTCAACAACACCGACCAGAGAAAGCGTGCAGATTCTCCGGGAAAGTCAATTCAAAAAGCACCGTTCAATCCTCAGTTTGAGACGCAGACCACTTGGACGCAGCTGTGTCTTGACTCCTGTCGCTCAGTAAATAGGCTTTACATAAGTTACCAGACGCCCGTCTGCCCGGAATTGATTCATGCTTTCCTGGCTCCCTCCTGCCAGAAGCTATCCGGAACAGATTGGCGCGCCCTCCTGATGTCCCACCCACTTCGCGGCACGACGCCGTAAAATCCCGGAGCTGCGTTCATGAAGATGCCCGTCGTCTGTCACTGCGTAATTCTGTTGTTTTTCTCCGGTTCCGCACTCATGGCGGAAGAATCGTCGGAAAAACTGAGCATTGGTCCCGTCGACGCCACCGGCGTGATTCAGATCCGCAGCCGGGACACTCGGCAGCAGCTGTTTGTCACCTACACCGCGGCAGACACCGAAACGGATGTGACACGGTCTGTCAAGTTTTCGGTCCATCCCGAAACGGTACTGCAGGTCGATGCGACCGGTCTGGTGACTCCGCTGGCTGACGGAGAAGCTGTGATCCGGGCGACCCGGAACGAACAGACGGCCGAAATTCGGGTGGCCGTGAGCGGGTTCGGAAATCCGCTGCCGATCAATTTTCGCAATCAGGTCGTTCCCGTGTTTACCAAACTCGGTTGCAACGGCGGTGGCTGCCACGGGAAATCGGGCGGACAGAACGGCTTCAAACTGTCTCTGCTTGGTTTTTATCCGGAAGACGACTTCGAGTTCCTGCGGAAGGAATCTCGTGGACGTCGCATCTTTCCGGCCGCACCGGGCCAGAGCCTGCTGCTGACCAAAGCCACCGGCCTGTCTCCGCACGGCGGTGGCAAGCGGATGGATGCGGACAGCTATGAGTACCGAACACTGGTCAGCTGGATTGAGCAGGGCATGCCTTACGGCAGCGCCGATGATCCGTATGTGACAGCGATTCAGTGTTATCCGGAATCCCGGGTCCTGCCCGGCAATTCCGAACAGCAAATCAGCGTCATCGCCACGTACAGTGACGGCAGCACGGAAGACGTGACTCGAATGGCACTGTACGAGCCCAACGATACCGAAATGGCTGAATGCAGTGAAACCGGCCTGGTCACGACTTTGGATCTGTCGGGCGAGGTCGCCATCATGGCACGCTATCAGGGCCAGGTTTCCACGTTCCGCGCAACCATTCCGCTGGGCGCCGATACCTCGAATCTGCCGGAACCGACCAATATGGTGGACAACGCCGTGTTCGGCAAGCTGCGACTGCTGGGCATCCCGGCCTCGGAACTCAGTGACGACGCCACTTTCCTTCGCCGAGTGTCGCTTGATATCACTGGCACGATTCCGTCCGACGGTCAGGTCCGCCATTTTCTGGCCAGCAACGACCCGGAGAAACGAAACCAGCTGATCGATCAGCTGCTGGACAGCCCGGAATACGCCGACCACTTCGCCAACAAGTGGAACTTCATTCTGCGTAACAAAAAGACGAAGGGGCAGGATACCGCCGGAACTCACCTGTTCCATCAGTGGATCTGGGACAGCCTGTACGAAAACAAGCCCTATGACCGGTTTGTCCGCGAACTGATTACCGCTTCCGGCGATCCCCTGATCAATCCGGCCGTGACCTGGTATCGGGAGGTCGACCAGGTAGAAGAGCAGGTCGAAGACACCGCACAGCTGTTTCTGGGCATTCGAATTCAGTGTGCCCGGTGTCACCATCACCCGTTCGAAAAATGGAGCCAGAACGATTATTACAGTCTGGCCGCGTTTTATAAGCGGGTCGGAAAGAAGGGCATTCCCGGCGTGGATGGCGCATTTCGCGACCGACAGATCTTCCACAACGAAGGCGTGGCCACGGCCAATAATCCACGATCGGGTGCAAGTCTGAAACCTGCCGGCCTGGGATCTGCACCGTTTGACATTCCAGCTGAGAATGACCCTCGTATTCAGCTGGCCGACTGGATGGCCGACCCGCAGAACCCCTTCTTTGCGAAGTCGCTGGTCAACCGCTACTGGAAACACTTCTTCAACCGAGGCATTGTTGAGCCCGAAGACGACATGCGGGAAACCAACCCGCCGTCCAACCCGGAACTTCTGGACGGCCTGGCCACTCGCTTTGTGGAATCCGGTTTCGACCTGAAGGACCTGGTCAGAACGATCTGCCGTTCAAAGACATACCAGCTGAGTTCCCTGCCAAATGAGTACAACGCCAGCGATAAGCAGAACTTCAGTCGCTACTACCCGCGTCGCCTGAGCGCTGAGGCGCTGTATGACGCGTTCCACACCGCCACGCTGACCTCCGAAAACTTCAGCGGCATGCCGTCCGGCACCCGCGCACTGCAGCTGGTCGATTCATCCGGAGGCCCCTACTTTCTGAAGGTCTTCGGGATGCCACAGGGTGACACCGCCTGCGAATGCGAACGCAGCCAGGACGCAAATCTGGCTCAGAGTCTGCATCTGCTGAACAGCAAGGAAGTGCAGGAGAAAATCTCCAAAGACGGCGCACGTGCCGCCCGGCTGGCCGCCGACACCGAACGCAGCCATACGGAACGGATGACCGAACTCTACCAGATCGTGTTCTCCAGAAATCCGCGTGAAGACGAGCTGCAGGTGGCGTTAAACTATATCGAACAGCGTCAGGATAATCCTCGAATTGCCTACGAAGACATCCTGTGGGCGCTGATCAACACGAAGGAATTTCTGTTCAACCACTAAGCACCGTCCGGCCCCTGTTTCGTGTCGGCGACGTCCGGTCGTCAGGTCAGAGCCTGCGCCGCCGCCCCGTCTTTTCAGGTGTGACCAAACGGATCGTCTTCTCGCAGCTCTGACAGAATTTCGGCCCTGCCTGGCAGGGCTGAACCCTCCCCACCCACCTCTTTCCCGCCGTCAGACATTATGCCACGTATCCCACTCTGTTTCTGTTTGCTCGCCCTGCTTCAGGTGACGGTTCACGCCCAGCTGCCCCAGATCCGGATTACCGGCATCTTTCCGGCCGGCGCCCAGCGCGGAACCAGCGTCGATGTGGCGGTGACAGCCGGCAGCGATCTGGACGAGGCCGGGGAACTCGTGTTCAGCCATCCCGGACTGACCGCGACTCAGAAGACGGACGCCAACGGGCAACCGGTGACCAATCAGTTTTCGGTTTCCGTGGATCCGAACATCGAACCCGGCCTGTACGATGTACGACTGCGAGGTCTGTTTGGAATCAGCAATCCGCGAATCTTCCGGATCGACACAATTGCGGAAGTTGCGGAAACCGAACCCAACAACACTGACGAACAGGCCCAACTGGTTGGTGTGAATACAGTGGTGAATGCCCGGTCCAACGGTGCGGCGGATGTTGATGTCTACACCGTGGAAGCCAAAGCCGGCCAGACCATCGTTTTTCGAACCGAAGCAGCCGTGCTGGATTCGCTGATGCAGCCGGTTGTAGAACTGTTCGACGCTGAAGGACGCCGTGTGGCTCATGCACGCCGACGTCGCCAACAGGACGCGGCTCTGGTGTTTACCAGCCCCGTCGACCAGAAGCTGAAGCTGAAGATACACGATACGGTGTATGCCGGCAGCAACGACTACGTCTACCGCCTGGCCGTTGATACACGTCCGCTGATTGACTTCACGTCACCAACCGTGGTACAGGCAGGGGCCGATACAGCTGTGACGTTGTTCGGACGCAATCTCCCCGACGGCGAAGCAACAGACCAGACACTGGACGGTCAGCCGCTGATGAAGAAGCAGGTCACAGTCGGACTCACGGCTCCGGAACAGCGGATTCTGGGTACCGACTCTGCCGCCGCCTCGATCGACACGGCCATCTGGTCCGGAGTCGACGGCAACCTGCTGTCGTTTGCCGTTCGCCAGGGTGCCCCGGCGACACAGATGGAATCGATACAGACTGAAACGCCGCAGACAGAAACGCCGCAGGTGGTGTCGCTGCCGGCAGATGTCTTCGGCAGCTTTGCCACAGAACTGGACGAAGATGTGTACCGCTTTGAAGCCAGCAAGGGCGATCGCTGGCAGATCGACATTCTGGCTCACCGAGTTGGCAGTGCGGCGGATCCGCTGCTGATTGTCGAACAGATCACCAGGGCCGCGGACGGGACCGAATCGGCCAAACGCCTGGCCAGGGAAGACGAAAACAAGCAGAACCCCGGCGGTAACAACCTTCCGACGCTCACCAGCGATCCCTCGTTTCTGCTGACAGCACCAGAGGACGGGCTTTACCAGATACGACTGAAGGATCGATTCGGAGCGTCTCGTGGTGCCGCCAACCTGACGTATACCGTTTCGATTCAGAAGCCCGCTCCGGACTTCCGCATCGTCGTGTTTGATTCGCTGCCCTCCGCCGACGGAAAAGCTCCTCCAGGCACCGGGGCGATCAGCATTCGCAAGGGTGGTACCTACGAAGTGACCGTCTATGCGTACCGAAGCGGTGGCCACAACGCCGACATTCAGCTGAAGGCTGAGGGACTGCCGGCAGGCGTCCAGTGTTCCGACGCCGTTATTCGTGCCGGTCAGTCATCAGCGCTGCTGGTCTTTTCGGCCGCGGCAGACGCCGGCGAAACAGTCACGCCGGTCAGAATCATCGGCACATCCGCTGGTGCCGAGCAGCAGCTGGAACACACGGCTCGAATCGCCACGCTGGTTCACGGAGGCGCCAACGGGCTGCCGCGAACGGGACGCGTATCCGGCTCACTGCTGGTCAGCGTCATGAAGGACGATGAACCCGTCAGCCTTCAGTCGGCAGTTGCCAGTGCCGACGTGTCGCAGGACCAGCAGCTGCTGATCCCCCTGAAGGTGACCCGCCGCTCAGGATTTGAAGACAAGGTGACCGTGGCATTTGCGGGCCAGCCGGGCAACGTCGATGTCCCCGCGGTGACCTTTGAAAAGGGTCAGGATTCGGTCATGGCACGGCTGTACTTCAAGGAAAACGCGGCGGCCGGTCCAGCCACGCTGCTGATGTACGCGACGGCTCAGGTGCCCTACCGCCGAAACCCCTGGCAGGTGGACCGTGCCAAAGCCAGGGTTGAGGCAGCCGTCAAGCAACTGGAGTCGACCAACGCTGCCCTGGTTGCCGCCAAAGAAGCCGCCGCCGCCGGCACAAAGAAGGTGGCAGAACTGGCCGCCATGCTGAAGACCATGGAAGAACAGCTGGTCGCCGAGCAGAAAGCCACCGCCGTAGTCGAGGAAGAACTGAAAGCCGCCGTCGCCACCAAAGCGAAAGCTGCCAGTCAGCTGTCGGCGCTTCAGAAGGTATTGACTGACGCCGCCGCCGCCGCCGGACCTGAGGCGAAGGATCTGGACGCCGCCATCAAGGCCGTTGAGACAGCGACGGTCGCCGTCACGGACGCGGCCAGACCGGTGGTGGAGCTGACCAAGCGTCTGAATGAACTGACCACCAGACTGACAGAAAAACAGAAACTGGTGAAGACAAAGGCCGCTCAGGTCGCCGAAGCAAAGGCTGCCATGGTGACTCAGCAACAGGCAATCGAAAAAGCCACCGCCGAGGTCAAGGCTGCAGAAGCGGCTCTGAAGGCAGAAGAAGCCGCAAAGAAGGCGGCCGAAGAAGCTGTCAAGAAGGCGGAAGAAGCGTCCAAGCCGCAGAACAAGAATGTTCGCAGCATTGCTGTCCCGGTGTCACTGACGGTTCACCCGACTCCCGGAAAAATCACGGCGGCGGTACCGGGTGGTGGAGCCATCAAAAAGGGCGCCACGGTGGACGTGAAGGTCACCGTCGCCCGAAAGAACAAATTTGCCGGGCCGGTCACGGTGGCCCTTGTGCTGCCGGAAGGAGTTACTCAGGTGACATCCGACTCCATCGACATCCCGGCTGACCAGACCGAAGGCGTCCTGAGACTGACAGCGGCAGCCGATGCAGCCCCGGGCGATATCGCTCATGCCGTGATTCGGGCGACGGCGGCAGACTTCAACGGTCGCCCGGCTCATTTTGACACACCAATCACCCTCAAAGTGACAGAATAACGTTTTGTGATTCTGTTCCCTCCGCTCGACCGCCGGATCTGACCGGCGCCTGTCATTGACCAGATAACACTTCAAGAGCCCCTACTCATGATCAACAGTTTCAGACAGATCGTTCGGTCCGCCAGCGTGGAAGCCGGGTTCAGGGCACTAAAGCCGGCGGCATGGATCATTGCCGGTACCTTTGTGCTGGGCCTTTCTGCGTCGGCCGACGAGGAAAAGGCCATTGTTCCGGAAGACGCCCAGCTGGGCCGGCCTGTGGACTTCGCAAAGGACATTTTTCCGATTCTGCAGGCCAACTGCATCGCGTGCCACAACAAGGCCAAGGCTGAAAGTGAGCTGAATCTGGAAAGCAGCGACGCGATCATGAAAGGCGGCGCTTCGGGAGAGGTCATTGTCCCCGGCAAGCCGGACGAAAGTTATCTGTACAACGTGGCGGCGCGGGTTGAGGAATCCTTTATGCCGCCATGGCCCAACGAGGTGCAGGCCAAAAAGCTGACGCCCCGTGAAGTTGGTCTGCTGAGGCAGTGGATTATCGAAGGAGCCAAAGGCGGCGCCACGGGGTCGGCGGCGAATATGCAGTGGCAGGCCATCAACAGTCAGCTGAACGCCGTCTACGCGGTCGATACCGATCCGTTCGGCCGGTTCGTCGCCGCCGGTCGAACCGGTAACGTTAACATCTACGATCTTGTCGTCCCCGAAAACATCGCCTCACTGACCGATCCGGCGCTGGCGGCCACCGGGTCCGCTCAGCAGACGGCACACCGAGATTACGTCCATGCCATCGCCTTCCATCCGAACGGTCAGATGCTGGCAACGTCCGGATTTCAGGTCGTCAAGCTCTGGACGCGGAACTTTCAAAACGTGATCTCTGCTGTCGCCAACGCGGGCGCCGCTGCCAGGACCGTCACCAGTCCGGATGGCACCATTGCCGCGGTACATCAGACCGACGGCACCATTCGAGTGATCGACCTCGCCGCCGATTCGGTCCTCAGTGATCTCAGCGGCCAGGATCCGGCAATGACCACTTTGCTGGGAATTCACGGAGATGAAAAGCAGTGGCTGTCCACCGCTTCCGCAGACAACAGCGTCCGCCTGGTCAGCCGCGCCGATGGCAGTGAGATCGCGGTCAGCGAGGCACTGCCGGGCAAACCCATGGAGGCCATCTTCGTTTCAGCCGGCAACCGGCTGATCGTTCTGCTGGAAGACGGCAGTCTGCTGCCGCTGGCGCTGAATGGCGAAGCAAAATCGCTGGTCGCAGCCGAGCCGGTGAAGTCTGACAAGGGACCGATCAAACAACTGGCCACAGCCGGAAACGTGTTGATGTGTCGTATCGAAGGTCCTGCTGTCGAACTTCGCAACAACGAATCGCTGCAGCCTGCCGTGCAGATTCAGAGTGGAACGGCTCTTGCCACCGCAGCGATCTCTCCGGACGCAGAACGAGTTGTCACGGTCAGCACCGACGGCAGGCCGGAACTGTGGAATGCGAAAGACGGCAAGCTGATTGCCACACTGAACAACGATCTGAATGCCACGCGACATCTGGCGCGGCAGACCGCCGACAAAGCCGTCCGTGATGCCCGCGTGAATGTGGTCAAGGGGCAGATCACGGAAGACGAAAAACGCGTGGCCGAGCAGAAAGAGTCGCTGAAAAAGGCCGAAGAAGAACTCAAGAAGGCCACCGACGCCGTGGCAGAAGCGAAGAAGAAGCTGGAGGAAGCGGTCACCAAAACGACCGCCGCCAAAGAGGCCAGCGAAGCAAAGGCAGACGACGACGCCCTGAAGAAGGCTCTTGAAGAAGCGACCAAGGCGGAAACCGCTGCCAAAGACGCGGTCACCACCGCCGAGAACGCTCTGCAGTCAGCGGAAAAGGGCAAACTTCTTTCAGAACAGGCTATTAAGCGGGCTGAAGACAAAGTAGCCGACCGTAAACAGCTGTTGGCTCAGGCGGAAGAAGAAGCAAAACAGGCCACAGAAGCTCAGGCCGCCGCCGATGCGGCCGCCGGGCAGACCGTCACGTCTGCACTGGCCGCGTTCGTCGGAACAAAACTGGTCGCCACGGTTGACCCGACCGGAGCAACGCGTCTTTGGAAAGCCACTGATGGTGCCGCTGTGGATGTGCTGCCCGGATCACTGGCAGAGCCCGCCCGGCCCGTGGCGGTTCATGGTGGAACAGACGGGCTGCTGCTGCTGCAGGCGGACGGACAGCTGTCGCATCTTCATGCCTTTCCGCAGTGGACACTGACACGAAGCCTCGGTCCTCAGGGCGAGAATGGTGAATCCGTGTTTGTCGACCGAGTGCTGGCGCTGGCCTTTTCACCCGATGGAAAGATCCTCGCGGCTGGCGGAGGTGAAGCTTCGCGCAACGGCGAAGTCACGCTTTGGAATGTGGATGAAGGCAGCCTGCTTCGCACCTTCGAAGACGCTCACAGCGACACGGTATACGGCCTGGATTTTTCGGCCGACGGCAAACTGCTGGCCACCGCCGCCGCCGACAAATTTGTGAAGGTCTTCGATGTCAGCACGGGTGAGCATATTCGCAGCTACGAAGGACACACCCACCACGTCATGGATGTCAGCTGGAAGGGAGACCGGACTCAACTGGCCAGTGCCGGTGCAGACAATGCCATCAAGGTCTGGGACGCTGAAACCGGAGAACAGGCCCGCACCATCTCGACTCATCAGAAGCAGGTCACGGCGCTGGAATTCATTGGCATGGAAGATGACTTCATCAGCTGCAGCGGCGACAAGCGAATTTTCCGGCACAAGGCCAGCAATGGCGGCAAGGTCCGGGAATTCAGCGGATGCCCGGACTATGTCTACTGTTCCGCCACCACGGCTGATGGTTCCATCGTGGCCGCGGGATGTGAAGACGGCATCCTGCGTGTCTGGAACGGAGCGGATGGCAAGCAGCTGGCAACGTTCGCGCCGCCGCAGTAGTAGAAAGAAACCGGGCGACAGCGGCCGAATAGTTCAACCGGCAGCGTTCAACAGTTCGTAGGCCGACGCCAGTTCGCGAGCAATCTGGCCGGCCAGTTCAGTTGGTTCGTCGGTACCGGGCATGACCGGCCACGTATAGGTTTCGACTTCCAGGTGAGGCGCGTAGTTCAGGTCACGAATCCTGCGCAGGGCCGCTTTGAGGTCGGACCGCGTGGTGTTCAGCGGCCCCAGTTCATTGGCGAACACGGGCACGTGAAAGTGTACCCGCCATGCATCGGCCTTCAGAAAGTCGTCCACCGGGTCACGGTTGATATCTTCCGTCAGCAGGTCTGTCCGGGACAGGACCCGGCCGTCTGCCATCCGAGCATAGGTCTGATGCAGGTACCGCGGTTCGACAAATTCACACAGCACGGCGCGACCATCCGGGTTGTTCGAAGGTTCCTCCAGCTCCACCGCGTTCGTGATATGAACCTTGTTGATCCGGATTCCCGCGGACACCACCTGGTCGATTGACTGATTCAGATCTTCGAACAGAACGGCCTGATGGCAGACATCGAAACACAGGCCAATGTGCTCGTGAACGGTTTCTGCGCAGTTCAGTGCTTCTGCCAGTTCAAAGATGGTACGAAACTGCGGCACGGTATCGTCGGGAATCGAAGACAGATGACACATGGGTTCCGGTTCCACGGCCAGCCGGATTCGTCGGCCGGTCTCGGAGTGCAGGTCTCGCAGAAACTTGGCCACCTGAATCAGATTGTGAAAACAGGAAGCGTGAAATTCGGGGCCCGACGGGTTCATCCGGCCGCCCAGAGGCACGGTTGAGATACTGCCTTCACTGCCTTCCGGCATAAGGCGGGCCAGCAGTCTGGCACAGTCCTGCGTGTATCGCACTCGGTCTGCCGACGTCCAGTCCGGCAGATAGACATGTTCCTTCACGCGGTCCGTGTGAAAGTCGCCGTAGGGGAAGGCATTCAGCGTGTAACAGCCCAGGTCGTACTGCCACAGGGCCTGGGCGAGACTTTCCAGCTGCGATTCCGAGTCCATCAGTTCGGACACCACACTGCGCGACAGCCAGAGTCCCGCCGCCATCGGAGCATTCAGGCGACGGTGTACTTCTGACGTATAATCCGTCAGGCCCTGAACAACTTCGTCGACGGTCCGGCCGGGATGGACATTGGTGCAGTAACTGAGCGGCAACGACGAGAACGTCATGAGGTATGCTTCCTGTGGATGGATCCGGCTCGCAGACAGAAGTCCGGCTTCGAGCCGCCACCAATAATCCATGCTGTCAGTTGTTTCGTCTGAACGCCGAAACAATCTCGCCCGTCCCGCGGCGCGGGAGCGGATGTGCTGGGTAGTGCATCAGAATTCAGAAAACCACCGGAGCAAAAAGGCTGTCGATTTACAGCAAGAAGCGTCCGGTCAATTATTGACGCCTTTCGCGGAGCGAAAGGCGACCATCTGTCGACCACGATTCATTAAATCGACAGCCTCAATCACCAGTGCACAATGAGAACAGGGACGCGCCCTGAATCTTCAGGGCAGTGTCTGCCACCCTGGAGGCCGATACAGACTACCGAAGACCACGACAGATGCAATCCGGCCGGGACTCGGAATACAGGATACCGTTGGTCACACCGGATACCGCCCGACCAACCGGCAGAACCACCGTATAGATCATCCGGCCGACTCACTGTACGGACCATCCGGGCAGATCGAACCGTTCCAAACGACCGGGCGGGTCAACTGTACAAAGTGACCCGGGACAGGGATCCGGCAGGCTGCGATTTTTCGTCCGGCTGCCGTGCTGATCGTTGCGACGCCGGTGACTCCGGCGGTACGAATCGGTCCAGCCGAGGCCGGAACACCACCAGCAGCAGAAGAGGAAGATACCACAGCACATAGGTGCCGACATCTTCGGGGTACCACAACTGAGCTGCCACAATCAGCGCGGTTGAGTTGGCCAGCAGGTTTTCCAGATTCCGTTTGCGAGGAATCACGGTCATGGCCACCAGCATCACAAAGAAGAAGGCGGCCAGCGTGATACGCAGAAAGACCTGACCGATGTGTCCGCTCGGCATCGGTTCAGCCGCATCAAACAGACGGTACGCCGTCCAGTTGGCGGTCATCACCAGTTTGTTGACAAAGGAATCGGTATTTTCGGACGTCAGGGCAAAGGTGATCAGCACCACCGCTGCAACAGCTCCCAGCGATAGCCCGAACCGCACACTGCCTTTCTTTCCGTAGAAGACGGCCCACAGCGGCAGCAGGAAGGCGGCAAAGAACAGGGTCCCGCAGGCCAGCCCCAGCAATACCCCGGCGATGGCCGGTTTCCGATAATTGGCGAATGCCCATGTCAGACACGCGGCGGGCACCACATGACTCAGCTCGTGCACATTATAGGCGGTACACGGCAGCAGCAGATACAGACAGCTCATCGACACTCCCAGCTGCATGCTGCAGAAGTGCCGGCGGCCGATATACAGCAGTCCCACCACGACGGCGGCATGTGCAATCACCACCAGCACGCGGGCGATAAACTGTTCAGTGGGTGATGTCTGCCGGTCGGCACTCGGACGCACCTGCTCGGCCTGGCCGGACAACTCGGACACCTTGGCGGCCGCCGCGGCCAGCAGCGTTTCTGTGGCAGGCGGCGGCGTCTGATCCGCATGGGCGTCAGAAGAAATTGATTCCTGTCGCTGCAGCAGAGCGCGCCCTGCTTCAACGGCGTCCATGTTTCGAGGCGGCGGGTCCTTCAGGAAGACGCCGGTCATCAGAATGGAAAACGCCGGCAGAAACAAAAAAGTGAGTCCGGCCTGGTTCAGATTCTGTTCCAGCCGAGGACGTCGGGTCAGCGACTCATCAAAGGTCAGCCTAAGAATCACCAGAATCGACAATGCCATCACAGCAATTGTGCTCCAGTGTGCTCCTCTTCTCTCTTCGACAGCCTCTGCACCCTCTTCAGCAGCAGCTTCGCCGGCTGGTGCGACCTTTGCTGATGCGTCGCCGAAGCCAGCGGCTTCAAGGTCGGCGTGCTTCGTTTCGGTGGCCGATATCACCAGCGCCGTCGACAGCGTCAGCAGCAGCGTCAGGTCCAGATTGCGCACTGACAGCCAGCGCGAGAACCGGAAGAAGACGGCAACAAGCAGCAGCGAAACGTACAAGAGCCACGTTGGACTCTCGATAGTGACGAAGAATGGTTGTGAATGTTCCATGTTGTGACGGACCTTCGACCGCGCAGCAAAGCATCCCATCCATGTGGCCACTCCGGACAACATGGTCTCTGCGACGCACCGAGGTACGCAAGTGAACACCAGCCATGGTGTTCATACCCAGCAATTTCCCCACGGCCATTGGAAGCTTTTGCGCGGGGTTTAGCAAGCCTTCAATTCCAGGTTTTCCGGGAATGGGCCGTTCCGGTTGTCTCAGGTCAGGTCCGGAAGACTCGGTAAGCCATTTCCATTAAAGGACTTATGACGAACACGTCGAATGAACAGGGTGGCAGCTATCGGCCGGTCACCGGCCGAACTCCGCATTTTGAACAAATCACGTGAACTTAAGCAGCTTTCCCATGACGAACCCATCCGAGGTCCGGGTTCTTGCAGCAAACACAGGGCTGCCGAAAGCCCGGGAGACTGTACGGACAACCGAAACGTTTTGTACACCGGCCGGACAGACGCGTTGAAGACGCGAACGTTTTAGCCAATGATGGACCTGGAAGTCCGTCATACAGCAGCATTCGAACAGGCCGCCCGGCGGCTTCGGGATACCGTAGCGGAGCTCGCCCAGAGCTTCGGTCGACGCCGAAAAACATGGCCGAAAGCCTGGGCGGTTTCCGCTACGGCCTGAATCCACGCCGCCTGGATAAGTGCGGTCCGGTCTACAATTCGTAGTCCTGCTCCGCCTCGATATCACCGCCGATGGCTGTTCGAATGGCTTTTCTCTGAGCCGCAACGGTCTTGTCCGGACCGGTCAACTTCAGGAAATAGACGCCTTTTCCTTTCAGAATCAGGATCATGCCGATCATCCGGTAACCGGGCGTCGGCTTCGTCTTTCGAAGAAAGGGAGGACCGTCGGGCTTGTTGTAGGTGCCGGCAATGTCGGCAACGTAGTAGTCGTTTTCGCCCGCAGAGCCCTTGACGATCTTTGCCGTCCGGCCGTCGCCGGAAAACTGTCCAACCCAGCGAGACAGGTTGGGAGCGATCCCGCCGCCATCGCCGCCAAAGCTGGAAATGGCCAGTTCTCCATCTTCCGGGTCACCTTTTGCAGCTGGTACGGTATAGGTCGCCAGCCGCATACTGCTGGTGTTTTTTGCGAGTTTCCAGTCTTCCGGTACGTGCAGCACCAGGTCCTTGATGGTGACGGCTGTTGTCTTGGAATCTTTCTTCGGCTCTTCGGCGCCACCACGGCCGGGAACCAACAGGGTTGCTGCGATCGCTGCAGCGATGGCTACTTGAAACTTCATGGTCTCTCCTTGAATTGAATCCGGATCTGAGTTCTCTGAACGGCTACTCGATGTCGTACTCCTTCGTCAGCACATCGAAGGCGTCCACGATCTCCTGATCACCCATGCCGCTGTCGCGGACGATTTCGGCTGAGGCCGCATTATTGCCGGTCATTTCCCTGGCAGACGCACTGATGCGACCGGAGCCATCGTAGGCATAGGTGATTTCGATGGGTGATCCCTTCGGCAGGCTGGCGGGCAGATTCGTCACGCGGAAGTCACCAATCAGTTCACAGGCAGCCGGGTCAACAGCATCGCCTTCCAGAATTTCCACGTGCACTCGCTGCTGTCCGGCCACGTTGGTGCCGAATCGCTGCTTGACACTGTGCGGAACCGGCGTGTTCTTGGGGATCATAATATGATTGATTTTGCGACTTCTGTCGCTCGGATCACTGATCTTGATCCCCAGT
Organism: Fuerstiella sp.; assembly: GCA_040222735.1. Classification (GTDB taxonomy): domain Bacteria; phylum Planctomycetota; class Planctomycetia; order Planctomycetales; family Planctomycetaceae; genus Fuerstiella. Next base: position 15,566 of record JAVKCM010000111.1, read on the forward strand.
GAATGCGAATTCACGTCGCTGGTACGCACACTGTTGAGTCGCTTGCGGACGGCTTCTGAGACATCGCTGCCCTTATCGCCGTGGCGGGCCTGCAGAATCGCGGCATGAATGGCGGCCCCTTCGGCAACCGCCCGTTCGGGCAACAGGTCACGCGACGGTTCGCGGCCCGTTACTTCCCGCAACATCTGCTCGACAACGGGCATCAGTGTGGAACCGCCGACCAGAATCACTTCGTCCAGCAGTCCCGCCTTAACGCCGGCCTGCTGCATTACCAGTTCCGTGGTGTCCTTTGTTCGCTGCAGCAGGTCCGCCGTCATCCGCTCAAATTCAGCACGTGTCAGCGACACGGACAGAGTTTTTCCTTTGAAATACACGCTGATCGGAACCTGCGATTTGTCACTCAGATCCCGCTTGGCATCTTCTGATTCCTGGTGAAACGACAGCATTGCTTCCGGATCTGTCGACGGATCTTCATTGTATTTGTGCTTGAACTGTTCCACCAGATGTTCGGCCAGACGACGGCTCCAGTCGAGTCCCCCCAGCATGACGTCCCCGTCGGTGGCCAGCACGCGGAAGCTGGTCGGCGTGTATCGCACGACGGTAACGTCGAAGGTTCCGCCACCGAGGTCGTAGACCAGAATTGTCTTTTCTTCGGCATTCAGATCGGTGCGTCCGAGTTCACCTTTGCCCCAGGCATAGGCCAGCGTGGCAGCCGTGGGCTCGTTGATAATATCGATGACGTTCAGACCGGCGATTCGTCCGGCGTCCTGCGTTGCCTTGCGGCGTACATCATTGAAATAATAAGGCACGGTAATCACGGCGTTGGAAATCGGTCCGATCACCTTTTCCGCATCCTGCTTCATCTTTTTCAGAATCAAGGCGGACACGAATTCCGGCGTCAGCTTCTTGTTCTGGTAGACGACATGGAAATCCTTGTTGCCCATTTCACGCTTGATCGCCTCCACAATCTGATCCGGAGACGCGACGGAAATCCGCTGGAACGACGGGCCGACCACGACGCGGTCTTCGTCCAGAAGCACGACGGAAGGCGTGATCGGACGTCCGTCGGCGTTGGGGGCCACCGTCGGATTGCCCTGATCGTCCAGGTAGGCGATCGCCGAGTAAGTGGTTCCCAGGTCGATTCCAACAGTTTTTCCGTCAAGAAATTTCATTTGCTGGCCTTAAATCGTTACGTGCGTCCGGTTGATGAATTCCGCCCAGTGGCAGAGATTGAGCAAGTTGCCCAGATTGCGCGGCTTCCGATGAGTTTTGAACAATTCCGGAAGCGGGCCGTCATTTTGGCCATCAGACGACACGGTTGCAAGCTGCCAAAGTGTTGAAACGCATGGCCATCGCTTTTTCCAGCGTCATCGACGGAACGGACACAGGCCGACCGAACAACCGTCTAAGGCTGCCCTGCCGCCAGGCAGATGCCCCCATGTCCACGAGGCAACGGCCGACGTCATTGTCACTGAGCCGTGAAGAAAAGACGGCTGAAAGGCATCAATCGCGGATGCCGCTGGCAGGCTGTCCGGAACCCTCTGTACCGGAAGCCGCCAGGGCTTTCGCCCACGTTCTCCGGCGGCGACCGAAGCTCTGGCAAGCTCCGCTACGGTATGCGGACAGGCTGCTAGAAGCCGTCCGTGACCGTCGGGTCTCGATAGGCATCGACCAGTGCGTCAACAATGGTGGAACACAGTTCCGCTCGGCGAACCGGCTTGCTCAGCACGGTGTAGGCATCAGCAGCCTCGGCGTCGCGACGCAGTTCGTCCGAGGCATCGGACGTGATCAGAATGCAGGGGCGAACGGCGTCCAGGTCCTTGAGTTCCTTCAGTGTTTCGAGTCCCGTCAGCAGATGCATATGCATATCGAGCAGGACGATATCGATGCGAAATTCCTGAGTGTACTCGATCGCCGCTTCACCCGACTCGACTTCATGCACACGCAGCAGATGTCGCGGTTCCAGCAGCTCTCGAAGCGTTTCTCGAAAGCTTCGGCTGTCGTCGGCAATCAGTAATTCGTAGGGTTGAGAAGTTTCGATCACCATTTTCGTGCAGTCTCACGGGTGACGTCTGAAACCGGCACCAGTGTCCCGTTCGGACCTGATCGTGAATTAACGACATTGCCCCCGTCTTGTCAATTGATTTTCACCGGTTTCCGATTGAGCACCAGACATCTCGTCCCGGGGGCAACGCGATTACCGCCAACAGTGTTGCGTGAGAAATAGTTCTCAGGGACAAACAGATCGGCAGCGTTTTTGCCGTTTCTGTCGCTACAATGCCCACCATGAACAGTCCCTCGCGATATCAGAAGCAGATTCTATTCAACGGAATCGGGCTCGACGGTCAGCGGCAGCTGGCAGAACGACGCGTGCTGATCGTCGGCTGCGGTGCTCTGGGTTGCGTTCTGGCCGATGCCATGACGCGGGCCGGCGTCGGCAGCATTCGACTGGTCGACCGCGACTTCGTGGAACAAAGCAATCTGCAGCGACAGTGCCTGTTCACCGAACACGATGTACAGTCGCACCTGCCCAAGGTGATCGCCGCCGCCGACCGTCTGCGGCAGGTGAATTCCGACATCGAGATTGAGTCGGTGGTTGCCGACGTGGATTACACCAATGTCCGGAGCTTTGCGGACGGTTGCGATCTGATCATGGACGGAACCGACAATTTTGAAGTCCGTTACCTGATCAACGACGTGTCTCTGACGTCCGGCATCCCCTGGATCTTCACCGGGTGCACGGGCAGCCATGGACAGATGATGCCCGTTTTTCCCGGTGAATCCGCCTGTCTGCGCTGCCTGATCCCTCAACCACCGCCACCCGGATCGACAGAAACCTGCGATACAGCGGGTGTGCTGGGGCCGGCCATCGGTGTGATCGCGTCACTGCAGGCAGCCATGGCGCTGAAGATTCTGACCGGCCAGCGGGAGGCCGTGCCACGCAAGCTGACCGTTATCGACGTCTGGGAGCTCACGTTTCGCCAGCTGGACGTGTCCGAACTGAGGAATTCAACCAGTTGCCCCGCCTGTCAGGCCGGCGAACGGTTGTGGCTGAACGGCTCGAAGACTTCAGGCTCGACCATTCTGTGCGGACGAAATGCCGTGCAGGTTGCTCCGGCTGAGAAAACCAGGCTTTCACTGGAAGAACTGGCCGTCCGGCTGGCATCCGCGGGAAAGGTGACGTCCAATCCGTTTCTGGTACGCGTTGCGGTCGCAGAATCAGACGTCGAACTGACCGTATTTCCGGATGGTCGAGCCATCGTCAAGGGGACGGAAGAACCAGCCGCCGCCAGAGCCATCTATTCGCGTTATATCGGGACGTGACTGACGGTATATTTCTTTGGACAAACGGGCCGGGCAATCGACTGTTTCCGCTATTCAGCGGCGATTCACAGGCCTGTCCACCGGGACGGCAGCCGTTGACCGGCAGTATCGCAGCGTCCATGGCCGGCCAGAGAACGGCTGTCCGACTGAACGTTGCTGCCGTGCGACGGGGGAACATGTGGTACATTCCGAACTTTGACCTGGATTCATGAACTGATCGATTTCCGTGTTCACGAAGATCCGACATTTCCTGGAACTGATCCGCTTCAGTCACACCGTGTTCGCACTGCCATTTGCCGTGCTGGCCGCGGTGATGGCATGGAATCAGCCCGGTTCGGTATTTCGTCTGCGGGACGCGGTTGGCATTCTGTTGTGCATGGTCTTCGCACGATCGGCGGCAATGGCCTTTAATCGGCTGGTAGACAGGGATGTTGATGCGGCCAACGAACGCACAGCCATCCGCCACATTCCGGCAGGACTGCTGTCGCTCCGGGCGGTCGCTGTGTTTACGCTTGTGTGCTCGGTCCTGTTCATCGCGTCCACGCTGATCTTTCTGCCCCGACGACTACCAGTGATCCTGTCCGTCCCGGTGCTGCTGTTTCTACTGGGATACAGCTACGCTAAGCGCTGGACCAGCCTGTGCCACTACTGGCTTTCAACCGCCCTGATGTTGTCGCCGGTGGCAGCGTGGATCGCGGTCCGGGATGAGGTTGCCGTGCAGCCCGTGCTGCTGGGTGGCGTCATTTTCTTCTGGGTCGGCGGCTTTGACATCATTTATGCCTGTCAGGATGCAGAATTCGACCGGCAGCATCGTCTGCACAGTATTCCGGCCAGATTCGGTCTGGTCGGCGCCCTGCGGATCGCGTTTGGCAGCCACCTCGCCACCATCGGTATGTTGCTGCTGTTGTGGCATGTGGCAGATCTGGGGCTGGTATTTCTGACCGGAGTGGTTGCTGTCAGTGGCCTGCTGCTGTATCAGCACTGGCTGGTCAGACCGGATGACCTGAAGCGAGTCAATATTGCCTTCTTCAACGTCAACGCGATCGTCAGTTTCGGCATGCTGGCGGTCGGCTGCCTGGATCTCTGGCTCAGTCATCACTGACGATGCCGGAACCCGCCTGCCGTCGGCGAAACCTGTCCGTTGCCGTCTGAAATGCCGCTCGAAACCTGATTCTTTCAAGACTTTAGACCACTGGCACTGCCATGTTTGACACACTGGATACTCCCCTGCAGACGATCACCGACAAGGTCATGGCCGGCGAACGACTTTCGTTCGACGACGGTCTCTACCTTGAAGAAGTGGCCGACCTGCACACACTCGGTCACCTGGCGAACATCGTCCGTGAACGAAAAAACGGGAATGTTGCCTACTACAACACCAACATTCACCTGAATCCGACCAACGTCTGCGTCTATCGCTGTCGCTTCTGTGCGTTTCGCGCCGACCTGCGGGATGAGAAAGCCTACACGTTTGACACAAACGGAATTCGCGAACGAGCACTGGAAGGACGCGCCGCCGGGGCGACGGAAATTCACGTGGTCGGCGGCCTGCATCACCAGAAGAAATTCGACTGGTATCTGGATGTCGTGCGGACCATTCGAGAAACCTGCCCTGAGATTCACATCAAGGCGTGGACGCCTGTCGAAATTTCATGGTTCAGCTTCATCACCAAAAAGCCCGTCCGCTGGGTGATGGAACAGATGATAGAAGCCGGGCTCGGCAGCATGCCGGGGGGCGGTGCTGAAATCTTTGACCCCGAGATCCGCAAGCAGCTGTGTGAACACAAAGCCGACAGCGATGTGTGGTTCGACGTCCATCGCACCGCCCACGAGCTTGGCCTGCGGTCAAATGCCACCATGCTGTACGGACACATCGAACAGGCCAGACACCGGATCGACCACCTGCTGCGACTGCGGGAACTACAGGATCGGACCGGCGGATTTCAGACCTTTATTCCTCTGGCCTTCCACCCCGACAACACCGAACTGACTGATATTCAGAAACCCGACGGACTCTTTGACCTGCGGATGATGGCCGTCGGGCGTCTGATGCTGGACAACTTCGATCACGTCAAAGCCTACTGGATTATGCTGGGAGAACAGACCGCCCAGATGGCTCTTGGCTACGGTGCCGACGACATCGACGGGACAGTGGTACACGAACTGATCTATCACGACGCCGGTGCGAAGACACCAGAAGGCATGACGGTGGAACAGATCCATCGCCTGATCCGGGAAGCCGGTCGCGAGCCGGTGGAACGAGACACGCTGTATCGACGAGTCGTGCGAGATGGCTCCAGCTGGACCGTTCGAGCGTCATAGTCCTGAGCATCACCGGCACCGACTCTGCGGCCGGCCAACCCGTCGGCCGCAATCGGCGAGTGCTGGTAGCCTGTCCGGAAACTCCGGTGCAGAGAAAGCCGCCAGGGCTGTTGGCCACGTTCTCCGACGTCGACCGAAGCTCGTGGCGGTTTGTCGATTTAATGGAAACTAACACCGGTTGTGGTCGAGGGTCACCGGTTGTGGTCGGGGCTCCCGACCCACCGGTTGTGGTCGGGGCTCCCGACCCGACCACCAGATCGACCGAAGGTCTGCCGGTGCGTATGACGCCGATGCGTGGGGCGGTCGGGAGACCGCCCCGCAACGAAAGACCGAAGCTCTTGGCGAGCTTCGCTACGGTATGCGGACAGCCACGCAGGTGAATGGCCGTAGAACTTACGCCCCGAGCTTTTCATCGGCTTCGATGATGACGGAGTAAGCCTCAGGCGATGATTCGGCCGTCCGCAGGTCCTGCAGAAATCCGTCGGTTTGAAACAGGCGGCCGAGTCTGGCCAGCACTTTCAAATGCGTATTCGGATCCCGTGCGAGCACCAGAAAGAACAGATCGGTCAGTTCTCGCCGGCCTCCGCCGAACGGAATTCCTGACACCGTTCGTCCGAAGACAATCAGCGATTCGCCCACAACTTCCGGCATGCGGTTCTGGGTATGAGGAATCGCGACTCCGCCCTCAAATGCCGTTGAACTCAGGTCTTCGCGCTGCCGCACCGCCTGGAAGACGGCCTGCGAATCAAACACCTGCCACGTCCGACCGGCCACTTCGACCAGCTTCTTAAGCACAGAAGGCTTTGTTCCAGCGTCCAGCGGCACTTCCACCAGATCGGGATGCAACAGGCTGCTGACCGGCGATTTTGGACAGACTTCCGTGGATTGCTGAGATCGTTCCAGAACAGCCAGGTCGGTCGCACTGAACCCCGGCATTTCCAGTTCCAGCCAGTTGGTGATTTCAGTCTTGTTGAAACGCCACTCACCGCCCACACGGCGTCCTGGAATATTGCCGCGGCTCACCTGTTTTTCAACGGCTCGTAGTTCGCGACCCAGTTGGCGGGTCAATTCTTCAATTGTGTAGTAGTCTCGAGACATAGGGAATTCCCTCCCTGCGGAGGGTCAATGGGGAGAAGATCCACGGGAAACAGCAGTCGTTGCCGTGGATTCGGGAAGGTGGGCCATCGTGCCGCAGCCTGTTTGAGCCGCGCCGACTATCGGAACGTCGTTCCGGTGGAGGGCAGATGAGACACTCTAACCGCCATTATCGACTATTCTTCAGTCGGATTGTTAAGAATTGGCAGAATTTGCTGATTACTCTGCCGAACCTGCTCGGCTGACCACCGGAATGCGGCGACTTCGTCCTCGGCCAGATCCGGGTGCAGCCGCCGCGTGACTCCGGCTCGGCCGACCACCACGGGGACAGACAGACACACGTCATCGACGCCGCAATAGCCGTCGACCAGAACCGATAAGGGCATGGTATGCCGCTGATCGTGCTGAATTGTTTCCAGCACCACCGCCGTGGCCTTGGCCACGGCAAAGTTGGTATAGCCTTTCAGATTGAAAACATCGATGCCGCTGCCGGTAGTGATCTGCGCAAATTCCCTCGCTTTTTCCAGCGACTCATCCAGCTGTTCCCCTCCCACCCAGACTTCACCAATGGCGGCAACCTGAGACTGCCCGTGTTCTCCGAGGATATATGCCCGGATATCCTCGGGATGAATTCCCAGTTCCTGTGACAACATGGCTCGAAAGCGGGCGCTGTCGACAAGTGTACCGATTCCGCACACTCGTTCGGGCGGCAGCTTTGTCAGCTGCAGCGTGGCCCATGTCATGACGTCCACCGGGTTGGTGACAATCAGAAACACAGCATCCGGACTGGCCTCCGCCAGCGCCGGTATCCATTCTCGCAGCAACAGGGCGTTGCCTGATGCCAGCGCCCGTCGATTCGGATTTGTTCGGTCCATCGGCACAGAGATCGTGAAGACGACCACATCCGACCGGGCCGAATCATTCAACTCGCCGCTGGTCACACGCACCGGATGTCGGACCATCGACGCCGTATGCTGCAGATCCATGGCATGTCCGGCAGCCTTACGACGATCACGGTTCAGCAGCACCAGCTGGTCCGCCAGTCCTTCCAGCGTGACGACATACGCCAGCGTCGCCCCGACATTTCCCGTGCCGACAATTGTGACCTTCATGTCATTCACCTCATCCGGGGTACCGACGTCACGAGCCGGACTTTGAAGGACCGAAAGTCCGGCCGGCCAGGTCGTCAATTTCAGAAAGGCCCCGATGAGAGCTGTTGGCGACCGGTGTGGCTCGCAAGGGCGGGCCTTTGTGACGACAACGGTCACCAACGAACCGTTGCCGGGCCGGCTGTCAGAACCCCAAAACCACCGTGTGTTCCGACATTACCATCAGCAGCGCCGACGAAAATATGCAACCGTCGTCCGGCCAGGCGGCAGAGGCTGCCGCCTGCTGCCCCACGCTCAGTTTTCTATGTGCCGCATGAAGGACAGGACGGAGCCGTGATGGCCGAGCCGCAGACGGTTTCGGGAACCAGATAGGTTCGCACATAAGGCACCTGTCGAGTTACCTGTTTGGCAACCATACGCGTGCAGGTCGTTTCTACTTCGCGAGGCACCAGACGCGACACTTTTCGTGTCACAACATAAGGCACCTGTTTCTGCACGCAATAGGGAATCTTTCGGGTCCGCTCTTCCTGCACCATGCGGCAGACCGTGTATGGAATGCGGCGTGTCCGCTGCTCGGTTTCGAAACGGCAGGTTCGATAGGGAATCCGCTGTGTCTTTACCTCATTCACCATTCGGCATGTCTTGTACGGCAGCTGCTGCACGACTTCCTTCGGCACCATCCGCGTCACCTGATACGGAATCTTCGTGACAATCGTTTCGGGAACCATTCTGGTCACGGTGACCGGACACTGCTGCCGAACCACCTGCGGCACCATCACAGTGTAAGGAATCTGCTGCTGCTCCACTCGCGGACACCAGACACGGCGACAGATTGTGCGAGGTGGTGCCTGCGCCATGCACAGTCGAGGGCCGCAGGGTCCACAGACGATTCGCGGCAAGACCGGCCCGGGAATGCACTGCTGCTGTGTCACCCAGCTGCCGGTCACCCGCTGAACACAGCGATGCCGCGTCTCGGGCTTCATCACCGTATAGCAGCGTTCCTGCTGAATTGTTTCCGTCACGGGTTTCATGACCACACGGCGGCATTCGCGCTCGCGTGTCTCACACACGGGCTGCATCACGGTATAACGACATTCACGCACCTGATCTTCCCACACGGCGCGCTGCACGGTGTAGTTGCATTCGCGATACTTCGTTTCCCAGACCGGCCGCTGCACACAGTAGGTTTCTTCGCGGACAGCAGTTTCGGTCACCGGACGAGCGACCGTGTAGGTCTCTTCGCGGCAGGCGGTTTCCGTCACGGTTCGAAAACAGGTCTGTTCCACATCTTCGCAGACAGTTTCATAAACGGTCCGGGTGGCCGTGTATTGTTCCGGTTCGTAAACGGTGTCACAGACGGTACGGTAGCAGGTTTCCGTAGCGACCCGACACGTGGTGTAGCAGCAGGTCGGACTGCAGGCTTCAGTGGGACAACACGAATACGAGGGAACCCCGCACAGACCGGCGTTGAGCGCCTGAGATGTTGCCAGAAAGGCCGCCAGTGAAAGAATTGAACCGCGCACAAACATGCTGATCTCCACAAAACTGTTGGGATCCGCAAATCCGTTTGCAGATTCGACTCGGTTGAGATGACTCAAACGGTACCGACCGACCCGGCCTGCCGGATCTGATAACCGAAGCGACTTCCGATTTTCCGATGGGCAGGTGTGTCCGGAGTTCGGGTCACGTAGAAAATGTAAAACAGAGAGGCTGCACAACCTCAGCAGATTGAGGCAAATCAGGACTTTTTCGGTGTGCCAAAAAACAACGTTCGTGAACGACCGGAACCGTCAACCGGCTCTCGTACCGCCGCCTGCAATAGTTCGCAGCGGGCCGCCAAATGTAAAGATGACAAATCCGACTTGAAATTCACGGGATCCTTCACAGCCGGGTGGATGTCACAAGACGCAGAATGGTGAGAAAACAGGTGGTGAGGTGGCGGACTTGGCCGAACAGGCGGCTGAAGACATCCCGGCAAACCGTTCGTGGTCCATTGGCACCGATCTTGCTACAATAACTTCCAGACAAGAGACACCTGTTCGGGACAGGTGGAAGACCTGCGACAAGGTGCTTTGCTGGTTGGACACACGGACTTATGGCAGGAACCGAGGAATGCGGCAGCGGCCCGGGGCGGCAGACGATACTTCAGCCCGAATGTTTTTCATCATCTGCCGATCAACGGACGATTCCCTGTTTTGATGATGATAGCCATGCTTGACGATTGGGACTGGACCGTGCCGGCGCTGCCGGTGGACAGCTGGTGGTTCTGCGCGGTTGTTCTGGCTTTGCTGATGATATTCATTTGGGCGATTGCTCGGCTGACGACTTCGGCGACCGAAGATATTGATCCTGCCGAGATCGATCGGGAGATGTTGACAGCGGTCAACGAATTGCGGAGCAGGGGTGAGTTGACTCAGGAAGAATTCCGATCGATCAAGAGTCATCTGGTGCGTCGCCTTGCTGACGAGGCACACAGTGCTGGTTCTGATGATTCCTCTCAGAAGGGCCGGCAGACTGAGGAAGACAAAGGTTCATCTGCAGCGACAGCCGAAATCTCGGGAGGGACGGAGCTTTCAGATGACAACTCGGGAGGCCAGAGTTCTGAGTCTTCTGAAAACGAAGTCAGCGATAGAGGTCAAAGCGATCAATCCTGAGTGTGGGGCGGGGCCGACAATCTGACTGGCCGCCCGCACTGCAGTAACACCTTCGATCATTCATCTCGTGACATTCTGAACTCAATACCTTTCACAATTCCACGCGCTATCACACGACTGGGGTGGCGTTCAACGGAGACACAACGGTTGGCAGGGAAGCCACTGCTCGTGGAGAAAATCTCCCTGTTAACCGATCCCGCATTTTTCTGTGCAGACGGGCCCGTTCCTCCAGGGTCAGGAAGTCGATACAGTCAACTCACGGGAAATGATCAAAGGAACAGATATGGCATCTGGTAAGGATTTTGGAACCGGCAAGAAAACTTCGCAGGGCAAACGCAACGCCAACTGCTCTTTCTGCCGGAAGAACTACAGAGAAGTCGGTCCGCTGGTGGAAGGACCGGAGGATGTCTACATCTGTGGTGAATGCATCGAACTCTGCCAGTCCATCCTCGATCAGGAACGACGCCGCAGAGGAGCTCCCAGCAAACTGTTCACCAAGGTTCCCTCGCCGCGTGAACTGGTGAATGAACTGAATGAGTATGTGATCGGACAGGAACAGGCCAAGAAGCTGCTGTCCGTCGCCGTTCACAGCCATTACAAACGCCTGATGCACCAGCACGACGGTGCCAACGAAGACGTCGAAATCGAAAAGTCGAACATTCTGCTGATCGGCCCGACCGGCTGCGGCAAGACACTGCTGGCCAAGACACTGGCACGCGTGCTTCAGGTCCCGTTTGCCATCGGCGACGCGACGACCCTGACCGAAGCGGGTTATGTTGGCGAGGACGTCGAGAATCTGCTGCTGAAACTGCTGCATGCGGCCGATTTCGACATCGAAGCCGCACAGCGGGGAATCATCTTCATCGACGAAATCGACAAGATCGGCAAGACCAGCCAGAACGTGTCCATTACCCGCGATGTGTCCGGAGAGGGCGTTCAGCAGGCCCTGCTGAAAATGCTGGAAGGTACGGTCGCCAATGTGCCGCCGCAGGGTGGGCGGAAACACCCGGAACAGCAGTACATCCAGATCGACACCACCAATATTCTGTTTGTCTGCGGCGGTACGTTTGTCGGCCTGGAAGATATCATCGCCAAACGTCTCGGACGCAAAGTGATCGGGTTCGGCAATAATACCTCCACCGACGATGACCGGATCCGCGAAGAACTGCTGGCCAAGGCCGACGTTGACGACATCATGGAATTCGGTCTGATCCCCGAACTGCTGGGACGACTGCCGGTCCTGGGCAGCCTGGCGCCGCTCAGCGAAGAGGCTCTGGTGCAGGTGCTGACCGAACCCCGCAATGCTCTGGTGCGTCAGTACAAGAAACTGTTTGAAATGGAGGACTGCGAGCTGGAGTTCACGGAAGGAGCACTGATGGAAATCGCCCGTCAGGCTCGAATCCGAGACACCGGTGCCCGTGGTCTGCGAAGCATCGTCGAACGGACGATGTTCGAAATCATGTACGAACTGCCCGAAATGGACCGTGGTCAGACTTTCCTGATCACAGCCGAAATGGTCCGCGGCGAGACACCGATGCTGGGCGGAGATTCAGCCGCCGCCTGATTCCCGTCTCAATTCTGCAGTATTCCGAACGGCACCATGCGATCCCTTCGCATGGTGCCGTTTCTGTTTTGTAGACTCAGCCCGCGGCCGCAACCGTGAACGGACTTCCCCTTCGTCCCGTGCATTGCCGCAGGCCGCCATCCGACTGTCGGTTTACCAGACGCCCGGAACGTTTCCTGACTTCAACTCAACGCTGCCATGCCTGCCGCCAACAACGCTGCTCCCAGAGAATTCGCTCTGCAGGTTGTCCGAGAACTGCGTAACGCCGGGTTCGAAGCGTTATGGGCCGGCGGATGTGTCCGCGACGATCTGCTGGGCATCACCCCCGACGACTACGACGTCGCGACCAGCGCGACGCCGGAACAGGTGACTCACCTGTTCGGCCGCAAAAAAACCGTGCCCGTGGGTGCCAGCTTCGGCGTCATCATGGTGCTGGGGCCGTCCCGCGAATGTGGTCAGGTGGAAGTCGCCACCTTTCGATCCGATGGTCAGTACGTCGACGGGCGGCGCCCCACGGCCGTCACATTTTCTTCCCCCGAAGAAGATGCTCAGCGGCGTGACTTCACCATCAACGGCATGTTCTTCGATCCCATCGCAACGGAAGTGATTGACTACGTCGGCGGTCGAGCCGATCTGTCCGCCGGCATTGTCCGGGCGATCGGTGATGCGTCCGCACGTTTCACAGAAGACAAACTCAGAATGCTGCGGGCTGTTCGCTTCGCCGCTACCTATGAATTCCTGCTGGCCGATTCGACGGCAGACGCCATCCGGAGCCTGTCCGCGCAGATCATGCAGGTGAGCATCGAACGCATCGCTCAGGAACTGCGTCGCATGCTGGCTCATCGCACGCGCGCGGTTTCCGTCCGCATGCTGGCAGAGGTCGGACTGCTGCCCGTGCTGTTTCCCACGATCTTCGGCCCCGACGCCAGTCACCCCGCTTCCATAAAGCAGCGCGGCCGAATACTCAGCCGACTCTCTGCAATCCGCTTCGAACCCGCACTGGCCATTCTGCTGAATTCCTGCTGCGATTTTGAAAAGCCGGATCCAAAACAGCAGACTGCCGGCCTTCGAGCAGAATGTCGCCGACTCAGACTTTCGAATGACGAAACAAACTGCATCTGCTGGGTCGCCAGAGCTACCCATCTGTGTCGGCAGGCCGAAATCCTGCCACTGCATATCCTGAAGCCGATTCTTGGCGATACACGGCATACCCTGATGCTGGACGTCCTTCATGCACACGCGCCCGACGACGAACAGATTCTGAACGCCACTGAGTATCTCGCCCGGTACCTTCAGAAAACGCCGGTCTCAGTCATCGATCCGCCACCCCTTGTCGATGGAAGCGATCTGATTCAACTGGGTGTACGCCCCGGCCCCGGCTTCAGTGAGATCCTGACAGCCATTCGCCATGCGCAGCTGGACGAAACATGTGACAACCGCCCAGAAGCCCTGCGTCTGGCCACCCAGCTGGCCGCTATACGCAGAGACCAACCGGACGCGGATGAGTCCCGTGGCTGAGCATCGCCGGTGTCCACTACCATTCTCGCGAGACAACTCAGCGCCTCACCGACCTGTTGATTTTTTCGCCGCCGGGCCCCGGTGCGATGCTTTCACAGATCGAACGTCACACCGAGGGGCAACCCGGGTTGCGGGGTTCAGGACGTCTGCGTCAGACCGTCGTCTGATTCTTCCGTCGGTCGCACAATGATGCGGTTGCCAGCGACGCGAATGACTTCGATCGGCGTGCCATGATCGATGTACGCTCCGTCACTGACCACGTCCAGAAAGTGTTCGCCGAAGCTGGCCTTTCCCGACGGCCGAAGCGTCGATGCCGCTACGCCCACTTCGCCCACACTGACCGGGCCATCGTCGCGATTGCTTGAGAACACGGCGGGATTCAGATGAGGCGCTTCTTCGTCCACGGTGGCCTGGCCCGGCGGTGTCAGAATCAGTCGATTGACGAACGGGATCGACGGCAGAAACCGATTCAGCACCATGGCCACAACAATCACGGTACACAGAGCACCGGCAAGACTGCCAAGGCTGCTCATGGATTCATTGAAGCGTTCACCGGCGGTGAGTCCGGCGAATGTATGACTGGCCATAACCAGCGAGCCGGTCATCAGCAGGATGCCTGAGACACCAAACACGCCGAACCCGGGAATCACAAAAATTTCCAGCGCCAGCAGCCCGATCCCCAGCAGAAACATGATCAGTTCCAGAGAACCTGAGGTTCCTCCGAGATAGCGGCTCCAGAAAAACAACGAAAACAACACCAGCGACACGATGCCGAAGAAACCAGACGGCAGATGAAGCTCCAGATAGATGCACAGGATCGCCAGGGTAATCAGGCCGAAGCCCGCGATCTGAGTGGTCAGCACAAACACGAACGTATCGACCCACGTGCGGGCCGCGGGTTCCAGCACATTGCCCTCGGGGATCCCAAACCGCAGTCGCACTGCTCCGAGATCGCCGGCAGGAGCATCAGCCAGACCAAGTTCATGAGCACGGCGACCGTTCACCGTCAGCAGAAAGCCTTCTCGGGATTCCGGGACCAAAGGTCCCTTGACCCAGTTTTCGCTGGAATCTTCGATCTCCAGGTCACTCATATAGGTGATACGGCCGGTTTCGGCATGAGTGACCTGATACACCTTCAGGTTTCGGTCAATCATGGCTTCCAGCAGTGCCGAAGGCCGGTTCTTGCGTTCCCCCAGCGTTTTCATGTACTCACGCAGCTCGCTGGTCACTTTTTCCTCGGCCCGTTCGAAGGCGCCACCTTCTGCTGTTTCCTGAATGACACCCGCATCTCCGATTTCGGCGTCGGGGCTCATCACCAGATGATCGGCCGCCAGTGAAATAATGGCCGCACCGCTGAGCGCACGCTGTTTGATCCACGAGACCGTGGTGACTTTGGCAGGATCGAGTCTGGCAATCGTATTGGCGATATTCTTGGTACTGTCCAGATATCCGCCCGGCGAATCGATGTCGAAGATAAGCACGTTGGCCCCTTCCGCGACAGACGTGCGGATCTGACGCAGAATAAATTCTTCCGTCAGCAGCGTGATCGGTTCATGAATGGCAATCAGGCGGGCGACCACCGGTGAGTCTCCTGCTCCGGATTCGCGAAGTGATTCCGTGGGCAGGTTGTACAGAGTTGCCACATCGCGACGTGAATCCAGCGTCCTGGCCACCAGAAAGCCGGCCCGCTGAGCATCGGCGGCGTTGAACAGTCCAGGTGCACCGATATCCTTAATGGTGTCTGTTTCCGAAATGACCGTGTTGCGGTCCTGCAGCGTTTTCAGCTCTGCGGGCGTCACAAATCTCTGTTCTTCAAGACCAGCAGCGCCCTCCATGCGGACTCGGAGCAGTTCAACCGACGGATCCATCATGGCCTGAACAACGCCGCGCGAAAGTCGGCTGTTCCGCCGACGATTCACGATACTCAGAATGAAATCCCGCTCTTCTTCAGGCACCGCCTGACCTCGGCCGATGTCTCCCAGCGACGCGTCTGCCTTCATCACGACATCGTGGCACGCCAGCGCCAGAATCGCGTGGTAGCCGTCCACCGTTCTGGGAATCCATGCCACCGTCCGCACCTGCGACACGTCGGCTGCGGTGAGCCGCCGCGCCAGATCACTGACCTGTCCGAAGCTGCTTGAGCCGGCCGGAATTTCCAGCACCAGCACCGCTTCCTTCTGTTCGCGTTCCGCCTGCGTCTGCAGTTCCACGGCCAGATTTCCGACGCGTGCCACCTGAGTATCATTGATCGGTGAGGTCAGCGTCAGGAAACGTCCGATTCGATCCACGTCGGCACGGATCGTGTCCACATCCGCCACAGCCAGTCCGCCGGACGACAGAATGACCGCGATCACACAGGTCTTCATGATTTGTGACATGCACTGCATTCTTAACACTCCCGCCTGTGTCGCAGGCTGCCCGGACCGACCATTGGCGCCGCCGCTCACCTGAGGCGACCTGTGAGGGCCACCTGAGATCAGACGTTTCCGGTGAAATCGGGTGGCATACCTGCCTCAACAGCACGACGTCCGTACGTTCGGCTGACGCATGAGCCCCCTCACGCTGAAAACCGCTCACACGCTGGATTCTATACCTGATCCGCCAATTCAAACAATCTATTCCGCTGATTCGCTGAACAGGTCAAATGCCTGGAAAGGGAATTCGCAATTCCGCTGCGCCAGCCGTCATCACCTGACCCGGGCCCGTCAGATCCGGATTCTTATGACGGTCCCGCCGCCGATTTCGCTTCCATGCGATTCAGACGCAACTGCCCGCAGGCCGCGTCGATGTCGGCCCCCTTCCGCTTACGCACCGTGGCGGCAATACCGCGCTGTTCCAGAATTTCCCGAAACCGCCGCGTCAGCGGCTCACGAGGGGCCGTCATCACCAGTTCCGAAACGCCATTCATCGGAATCAGGTTCACGTGGGCCGGTCGCCCTTTCAGCAGACGAGCCAGTTCTTCCGCATGCTCAGGCTGGTCGTTGACACCGGACAAAAGTACGTATTCGTACGATACCCGCCGCCCCGTCGCCGCGAAGAACGCATCTGCCGCCCCGAGAATCTCATGCAGGCCCGTCCCTTTGTTCACCGGGACAATTTCTGACCGCAGACGGTCGTTCGGTGCATGCAGCGAAATGGCCAGATTGTACTGCCGGCCGGTTTCGGCAAACTGCCGGATCTTCGCCGGCAGACCCACCGTGGAAACCGTAACCCGCCGTGTGCCCAGCCCGAACCCCGTGTCGTCCGTCAGAAAACTCAGGGCCTGCAGCAGGTTCCTGTAATTTGCCAGCGGTTCACCGATTCCCATGACGACCACGTTGGTGATCTTTTCGTCTTCCTGCATCAGGCGATGCAGCACCAGAACCTGCTCAAAGATCTCCGCCGCCGTCAGATCGCGTTTGACTCCCAGCAGACCGCTGGCACAGAAGACACACCCCATGGCGCATCCCACCTGAGTACTGATGCAGACGGTGCGGCGTCCCGGATCGCGCATCAGCACGCATTCGACCAGTTCTCCGTCGTGCAGCCTGAGCAGCAGTTTTTCGGTCTGGTCCGTCGCAACCTGATGACCAACCTGCTCGAAACTGGAAAAGCGGAAATTTTCCGACAGATGCTGCCGCAGCGACAACGGCAGATCCGTCATCTGCTCAAACGACTGAATCCGACGCTCAATCATCCAGCGACGAATCTGCCGCGTACGAAACTTTTTTTCGCCGGCAGCCGTCAGCCACAACTCAAGTTCCGTTTCACTCAGATGAAGCAAAGGCTGCCGATCGTCACTGACGGCAGACCGGTCGGTATTCAAAGGGATAAGGTCCATGGTGTCCTTCTAACGCAAACGCATCAGATGGAACAGTATAGCCTGGTCCCACCGGCGAACTTCCCGCCTTTCGCCACTGGTCTGGTATTTTGCCGGGGTCGACAAGGTCTGCCTGCCGTCACACAAAGGGACGTGCTTCGTGTGTTGAAATGCCTCTGACGGCAGGCTTCGCTTATCACGCCCAGGCGCGGAGAATTTCCAGCCGCAGCCGAGACCCGTATGTGCTGCGGCTGGAAGCCCCAGCGACGGTAACAACCACGGACAGCCATTGCTCATCCTTTCTTGAGCCCCGACACGTCAGCGGCCGGGCTCCGCACGCGACGATTCGATGGATTTCAACGTCACATCGGGAACCCACCCGGCGAGCGGCCCGGTGCCCTACGGCACTCGGCTCACTCTTGAGTTCTCTGAATAAACGACCGGTGTTGATCCCCGAATTTGTGGGTAACGACAAGCACGCAGGGACCGGGTTCACACACAGGGACCGGGTTCACACGCAGAAACCGGGGTCGTATCGGATGTGCAAATAACGCCGGGAAAAACAGCAATCGACAGGACAGCATGCGGCACGGCCGGCGTGTCGCACACCCAACTCTGCTGGGTGATCATCCTTGGTTGAGTCAGGCAGACTTCAGGTGTCCGCGGCCGTCTCCACGGGGACATAGAATGACGACCGACACACACCAGTCCGGCCCTGTCGATTGCAATTTCGATCAGAACCTTCTTCAGTGCCACGTTTCGCATGCGGTCTGTGAACTGCACCAGATCAGAGACTTTCCTGCACCGTGGGAAGGGCAGGCGGCAGTGGGAACGGTTGTTTCAAAGTTGACAGCCCCAGTATTGAAGACATCACTGCGGGTGGAATCCGTTCGACGCCGATTGACCCATCCGACGGGCACCGCAGCGGAACAAATTGCGAAAAAAAAACGCGAGCCCCACGCAGCAGCGGGCCAGAAGCTGCGCGGGGTCGCAGTGGCCTCACGTGCCGAAAATCCGGTGAACCGGATGTGCGGTTTGTAGCGGCCACCCTGTTACACGAAAAAGCTTCTGCCGGACCGCAGCAAATTGTGGAGAAATTTCGGGGTGCAATGAAAAACCGGCTCGATTGACTCACCGGATACCCTGTCTGACAGGTTGAAACCACCCGCCCGAAACCGGATAATACGCCCCCTGCGAATTCTTAAATCGTCGACCGGACTGTTCTTTATGCCGGATATCACCGCAACCCAGATGCTGTTGGCCGCTCAGGATGGGGACAACAATGCGGTGGAACAATTATTTCCGCTGGTGTACGGTGAACTGAAGACCATTGCCCATCGTCATCTGGCGAACAATTCACTGGCCCGTCAGTTTTCCACCACCGATCTGGTCCATGAGGCATATCTGAAGCTGATTGACCACCGAAACGTGTCGTGGAAGAGCAGGACTCATTTCTTTGCCATCGGCTCTCGCGTCATGCGACAGGTACTGGTAGATCGAGCCAGACAGAATCTGTCCATCAAGCGCGGCGGTGGAGCCGTCACGGTGCAACTGAAGGACACGCTGCTGACTCGGACCGACGACCGCCATGTCCTGGCCGTCGAAGAAGCTCTGCAGCGTCTGGAAGAAGTCAGTCCGCAGCAGTCCAGAATTGTCGAGATGCGATTCTTCGGCGGCATGACCGTCGAAGAGGTGGCGGAAGAAATGGAGATGTCCAAACGCTGGGTAGAAGCCGAATGGACAATGATCCGGGCCTGGCTGCGGGCAGAATTAAGTGAAAACTGAGATGGCCTCGTCTGATCACGACCGCGTGCGCATGCTGTTTCACGAGGCAGTGGAACTGCAGGAAGAAGAACAGCAGCGATTTCTGCAGCAGCAGTGTGGCGACGACCAGGAACTGCTTAGCTCATTGCAGCGCCTGTTGGTACATCATCGTCCGGACATCCCGCTGCTCGAAGTGGAAGAAGCTCGTGACCAATCACAGACCGCCTCCGGCACTCAGGCACTGAACAGCTCACTTCCACCAAAGTTCACGCCGTCCGGCACCAAGAAATTCGGCGACACCATGGCCGAGGACCTGAGCGGTGCCGGACTGGGGGTCCTGGAACGACAGTCGCAGATTCTGTCCAGAACCAGCCGAGACCGGTTCACGGTCGTGCTGCTGGCCATGGTCCTGCTGTGCCTGCTGTTCAGCATTGCCGCATGGGTCTACAGCGGCGTCAAGCAGTCTGTGAGAAGTTCACTGCAACAGACCATGCAGGCATTGCTGGATGAACAGAAGCTGGCGATGCGCACCTGGCTGTCGGCAGAGCAGCGACTGGCCGAAACATGGGCGCGCTCGCCGGAAGTGGCCGCAGCCGTTGTCAGCCTGAACACGACCGCAGAACAGCAGACAGACCTGAAGACGGCGCTGCAGAATGCTCCGGCTGCCAACATGCTGCAGGACGCTCTGAGCCGCACCGCAGGAACATCGGGCCGCTATCAGTTTGCCGTCTGGAATCGCGAAGGCACACTGCTGGCGGACACCTGTCCCGAGCACGCCGACCTGCTGGGAAACGGCACCACTGAATTCGGCGCCAGTCTGCTGTCACGCGTGTTCCACAATCAGACAGTGTTGTGGCTTCCGTCACGATCCGGCTTCATCTCGGGCGCTTCCGAACTCAGTCGCCCGACACATCAGTACGGATTCGCGCTGATCACCCCCGTTCTTGATGATTCACAGAAGGCCATCGCGGCCCTGCTGGTCACCTCGCCCGAGCAGCGGGCACAGCTGGAACAGTTACTGGAAAAGGCACGCCCGGGCGCCACCGGTGACACCTACGCGTTTGGTCAGGACGGCTACCTGATCACTGAAAGCAGATTTTCTGATCAGTTAAAGACGGTCGGACTGATCGACGAAACACCGAAGGGCAGTTCGTCGCCGGCAGTCCGGGTTGCAGATCCCGGCGGAAACCTGGCCGAGGGCTATCTGCCCGATCGAGACCGCAACGTCTGGCCGCTGACCTTCGCGGCCAGTTCGGCTGTCACGGGTCAGAGTGGCAGTAACTTTCAGGGATACCGTGACTATCGTGGCGTGCCCGTGGTCGGCGTCTGGACATGGCTGCCGGAATACCGATTCGGAATCGCCACCGAGGTCGACTATAACGCCGCCTTTAAGCCTCTGCGTCCGCTGACGCAGGCCTTCAGCATCATCCTGGGAATTCTGCTGCTGGCGGCCATCGTCGGGCTGGGGATCGGAATGGCCTCGCTGAAGGCGCGTCGCCGGGCGACCATAGACCGTATCGGGCCTTATACACTGCGTTCGCTGCTGGGAGAGGGCGGTTTTGCCCACGTCTACCTGGCCAGCCACGCGCTGCTGAAACGCCCCACGGCCGTCAAGGTACTGAAACCCGCTCAGATGAATTCCAGAAACCTGGTCCGCTTCGAACGCGAAGTGCAGCTGGCCAGCAGTCTGACTCACCCCAACACCATCGGAATCTACGACTACGGTTCCACGGCCGACGGACGCTTCTATTATGCGATGGAATTCATCAAGGGGCTGTCACTGGCGGAACTGATCGAAATCAACGGACCTCAATGCCCGGAACGGGTGGTCTGGATCCTGTCACAGATCTGTCGTTCTCTGCGAGAAGCTCATAACAAAGGACTCATTCATCGGGATATCAAACCGCAGAACATCATGTTGTGCCGTCGCGGCGGTGAACCCGATACGGTCAAGGTCCTGGACTTCGGACTGGCTCGGAATCTCGATTCCGGCGCCACCAATCGAGTCACCGAAACTCAGCTGCTGATCGGCACGCCGTTGTACATCGCCCCGGAACGGATCGTGGACCCGACCTGCATGGACCCCCGGTCAGATATTTACTCACTCGGGATTCTCGGCTATTTTCTGCTGACCGGGCGAGAACCCTTCGAGGCCTCTGATTCCATGGATGCGCTGGCCCAGACCATGAACCGCACAGCAAGGCGACCTTCCGAACAATCCCCGTCCCGTCTTCCGGATGCCCTGGACCGACTGATCCGCGACTGCCATTCACGCACCATTACCGAACGCCCCGAATCCGTCGAAATCGTGCTGCAGCGACTGACCGAAGTGCAGTTTGAGGAACCGTGGAGTGCTTCCCGGGCGGCCGCATGGTGGATGAAGCATCGCATCAACGTCTCCTCAGCCATGGAACGGGTCGCCGCGGTTCGCAGTGATCGCGATACCGCACCGTTGCCGCAACCGAAACTCTGACACCCCAGCTCTGTGCACCGGGATCGGCGGTCGCTGAAATCGACCTGACCGTTGCCGGATGCCAAAGATCACGGCTCATGAACACTCCGATTTCCGCCTTTCCAAACTTTCGCTCCTGCCAGCCCCCCGGCGATAACCTGCCAAGAATGGTGTGCGCCGAATGTGACTGGGTCCACTACGAAAACCCGCGCGTGGTGCTGACGGGTTTCTGCCTCTGGCAGAAACAGATCCTGCTGTGCCGTCGGGCCATTCCGCCGCGTTACGGTTTCTGGACACTGCCCGGAGGTTTCATGGAACTCGGCGAAACCATGGAGGAAGGAACCTGTCGCGAAGTCCGTGAAGAAGCAAATGCCGAAATCAGCATCCGGGCGCTGCTGGCCACCTACACGGTCGCCCGCATCGGCCAGGTGCACATGGTCTATATGGCGGACCTGACAAAACCAGAATACTCGCCCGGACCGGAAAGCCTTGAAGTCCGGCTGTTTCCCCTGACCGAATCCGAACTGCCATGGGACGATCTGGCGTTCCCGGTAAATCACTGGATTCTGCGGGATTACCTCAGCCTGAACAACGCTCCGCTGACACAGCCGTTTTCAACTCGCCCCGAGCACCGTGGACAACGGATGTCGCCAATCCCTTTTCACCCCGATTTTCCGCCACCAGAGCCGACGTCAGCATCGCCTGAATCGTGACCCGGAATCGTAAATCGACAACCGTCTGACCTCTGCTCTGTATCCAGTTCTGTTCTGCGAAAGGAACACTGCCTGATGAAGGAACCTCGATCCTGTGGTTTTCTGATTGTGAAGGGCGATCCCGTTCAGTCTTTTCTGCTGATGAAACACCCCACTCGGTGGGACATTCCCAAGGGTCACGTGGATCCCGGCGAAACCGACATGGAATGCGCACTGCGCGAACTGGACGAAGAAACCGGCATCAAAAAAAGTGACATCGAAATCGATCCCGACTTCCTGTACGAAACACAGTATATCGTGGACGGACGTCGCTATGGCGCCGCCAACACGCCCGTGGAAAAAACGCTGCGAGTCTACCTGGGACGTCTGTTGCGGGATGTCAAACTGGTCGTCACGGAACATGAAAACTTCGAATGGTTTGCCTGGAAGCCACCGCACGCGATTCAGCAGCGAGCCATTGATCCGCTGCTGGCTCACCTGGAAAACTACCTGCCGAATACATCGTCGTGATCCTGTTCTTCGTTCCTCCACGGCAGCATGATCCCGGGTACTGGCTTCTGCGTTGCCTCTGCAACGCGGCAACGTTGGGAACAGGGCGGAATCTCTAAACGTGAGGCAACACGGCCCCCCGAACTGCTCCCACGTTCGGTACCACGCAGGACACGTCCTGCGTCGTCTGGCCGCAAAACAGATCACTGTTTCAGGCTCAAGCCGGCGTCCCCCGAACAATCAACGCGGTCGGGTGTAACAAGCCAGGTAAACCAGAGGAAAATTCTGGTTGTCGTCGGAGGCGGCTGTTATGCTTGAAACGTGGCATCATGGGACAGCAGATGGTGCCGTTGATCCCGAATCCTGCCTGCCGGAGTCTGTTTGATGCGTTTCCGATTTCTGCTTATTGTCGCGCTGCTGGTGATGACCGCAACGGCCGAGGCTCAGCTGTTCGGGCCAAGACAAATCGGGCGAAACTCACGTGGTGCAAGCGTGGCCGATCCGTCAACGGCAGGAACGGTCAGTGCAGATCGACGGTTTGTTCGCGGCGCTCGAGCAGCGGACGATTTCGTGGGAGCAGACAAGACGGAAGCGGCGGCGTTTGTCGGCAACACGACGGCCACCAACGATGGAGCCGTCACGTCCTCGGTCACGGGACTGCGAGAACAGCCGCCGGTGCGGGTCAATCGGCCGCTGCGGGCCCCCCGGACCGGTTTGCATTTGCCAAAATTACGCGTGGCATTTTCGATTCCTCCACGTTCGTCGGCAGCGAGTTCGCCGGCGCAGCCCGGAGCGGACGGCGGTTCACCGCAACACTTTTCCACCGCCCTGCAGGAATTTGTGCAGCAGCAGGGAATTCAGATCAGTTATATTCCCACGGAGCGCGCCGCAGTGTTGACTGGTATCGTTCCGACAGAGCACGATCGACAGATCGCTGAGCTTCTCGCGAACTTCGAACCCGGTCTCGAAAGCGTAACGAATAATCTGCAGGTTGCGCAGTAGCGGAAACGTCTGCGGCTGCAGAGGCAGGTTGAGTCGGATTATTGCTGTGAAGCTGCGTCTGTTCTTCCTGCGGATCGTGCGTTTGTTCCTGCCAGAGTTGCTGTGATTCTGTCGGCGTCGATATCGGACGAGCCGGCGAATTGCCAAACAAGTCTCCCGGCGTATAGGCTCGACCGGCACCGTTTTGCATGTTTCGTCTCAGAAACCCTTCTGTCAGCGGGATTTCGGACGCGCGGAAGGCCGACGGTTTGAGGGCGGTGTTGCCGGGTTCAGTGATGGGTGAGGCCGAGAGGGCATCCGTCTGGTGGGCCGGCTGTTGATACGAAACCTGTTGAATACCGGAGGCGGGCTTCGTGTCTCCGGCTGCCGCAACCTTTTCGGAGTCGGCGTCTGAAGCGTCGGCCTGAGGCGGCAGCGGGATGGATCCGGGCAAAATCACTTTCGCCGGAGTGGACGTGACTTCTGCGCCGTCGCGACCGACAAATCGGGCCACCAGTGTCAGTTCTTTCCGTTCGCCACCAGCGGCATCCCAGGGAATCCAGAAGCTATACGAATCGCCGATGGATGATTCACTGAAATGATTCTGCAGATCGTCTGCTCTGAACAGGTACTTGCGGTCTGGCTGCCGTTCTTTGGTCGGCTTGGAATCGTCCCAGGCGTAAATCATCAGAGCCCCGTCGACTCGAACAGCCCGTTTTCCGTCGCCGGCATAGAACATAATTCGTCCGCCGCAGCCCCGCTGTCCTGGCTGACCCGATTGGTGCAGAACCGTATCGCTCCAGACGGGAATCACTTTGCCGGGCCGCACGAATTCCGGTTCTTTTTTCAGCAGGCGGCCCGGATTGGTGATCAGAGATGCGCAGCCGCTAAGGAACAGGCTGACGCTCAGCAGGGCCACATGGATGATGGCGGAATCTGGAATGTTTCGCCGCATTATTTTGTCCCCCATGGCAGACTGAACCAACCGCGTTTATTCGGTCTGGCTGGTTCATCAGGCGTTGTTTCCACTGCTGTGGATTCTTCCAGCGACGCGGGAGTCACCCGGGAACTGGGTTTCGGAGTCAGCCGTCCAACTGCCGGCTGCACGCCGGATGTCGGCGGTTGTGGTTGTTCTTGTGGTGGATCGGGCTGTGCCGGAGGAACAGGATCGATTGGCGGCAGCTGGTATTCCGGCGTGGGATTCAGGTCAATGGTGGGGACTTCATCGGGGTAGATCACGGGAACTCCGCTGTCGTCCCATGACGCACCGCTGGCTGGCGGTGTTTCGAGCCACTGAAAGACGTCACCCGAAACCCACGACATACGTGACATTTCAACCTGTTTCAGATACTCAGCTTCGCTTTCTCCGCGGATAACGTGGGGTGTCAGGATGATCAGCAGCTCGGTGCGACGATTGGTATAGCCGTCGTAGCGAAACAGATTTCCCAGCACGGGCAGGTCGCCCAGCCAGGGAACCTTGCGACTGAGGGTTTGATTGCTGTTGGTGATCAGTCCGCCGATCACAATTGTCTGTCCGCTGGCGGCGCTGACGGTTGTCTGAGCGGTCGTCACATCGACTCGCGGCGAGCGAATGACAGACCCGTCGTTGGAAACGGAAATGGGAATCCCGTCACGTTCAGGACCGACTTCTGATTTCTCGGCGTCCAGTTCCATGACCACATGGCCGTCGGGGCTGATTCTCGGCGTCACTCCCAGCAGCAGGCCGACGTCTTCCAGTGCAAGGCTGTTGATTTGTCCCAGCTGGGTCAGCTGGCTGTTGACGATTCGCGGCACACGCTGTCCCACCTGAATAAACGCCTGCTGGTTGTCGAGTGTCATGATCTGCGGGCGGCTGAGGACTTCCATACTGCCGCTCTGGTCCAGTGCTCGCAGCAGCACACTGACGTTTTCGCTGCTGGCGGACAGAACCAGCCCGCCATATTCCAGTTCGCTGTTGACTCGACCGAGGCTGAAGTGAGACAGCGCCTGTCCGGCCACATTTCCTGCGGTGCCCCGCGACTGCGTGCTGCCACTGTTGCCGAGCGGTTCGTTGTTGAAGTTGAAACCCGGCGAATTGGTGGCTCCAATGATGTTGTCGGCCGTCGTCGTGACAACTCCGGCCGGCGTTGAGGTGGATGTGGTGACTGTCGTCTTCAGCAGTTCGCCCAGCAGGCTGCGGTCGAACAGCAGACTGTCCTGCAGTCCGAGTTCCACGCCGAATTCATGAAAATTGTCCAGGTCGACTTCCGCCAGAATGACCTGAATCATCACCTGAGGAGGCTGATCGTCCAGATCTTCCACCAGTTCAAGAATCTGTTCGAAGTAGCGTGGTGTGGCGCTGATGATCAGGGAGTTGCGAACCGGTTCCGGGACGACGACCACTTCCTGTTCGATCTGCTGGAAGGGATTCAGTCTGCCCGGAGCTGCCTGGCTGACGATGCGTTCGCTGCGCAGAAAATCGTTGACGGCCTGAGCGACATCGGTGGCCGGCGAATTTTTCAGGCGATAAACCTGGTTGACGCGTTCTTTGGATTCGGCCTGGTCCAGTCGCAGCAGCAGCGCTTCGATAATCTGCAGATCACCTGAAGCACCGGTCGCCACAATCGTGTTTGTGCGAACGTCGACAGAAAAACGCACCGGGACCATCGACGTGTCCCCTTCGGCCGTCGACAGCTGCGGAACGCTGGACGTGGCCGCCTCGGGAAACAGTGATCTGAGCACGGTGACCAGATCGCTGGCGTCGCCATTGGCGACCTGAAAGACTTTGATCTGAGCAGATGCGGCCGGAGATTCATCCAGCTGTTCGATCAGGCGTTCAACCAGCGGCAGACTGTCGGCCGGGCCGGTCACGAAAATGCTGTTGGTTCGCGGGTCTGGAGTGAGTGTCACGCTGTCCAGTAAACCGGAGGTGACCACGCGTTCGCCGTCCGGCTGCACCAGAAGCATTTCAAGGGCCGCGGACCGTCGTCCGGTGGCTCCACCGCGAGCCGCCGTGAGGGCCGATGTGATTGTTGCGGCGACGTCGGCGGCCAGCGAATTCCTGAGTCGGACCATTCTGGCCTGGTTGACCGATTCGGCGGATCCCACGTCCAGTCGCTCAATCAGTTGTTCCACTTCCTGCATGTCGCGCGGGGCCGCGTGAACGATCAGGCTGTTGGTTCGCGGGTTCGAAGTAACGGTGACGTCAGGTGCCAGTCCGCCACGACCATTCAGAAATTCGGTGATGGTCGACGTGACTTCGGCGACCGGAGCATACTTCAGAGGGAAGACTCGCATCTGCGACTCGGGGGACACGGGCCGATCCAGCTGCTGGATCAGCTTTTTGGCCGCGTTGACCGCTTCGCCCCATCCGATCAGCAGCAGAGCATTGGGTTTCACCAGCGGAGTGATGGAGATTCGTCCCTGTAAAGGTCCGGTCAGGTCGTCCAGAACGGTTTCGATCAGATCGTTCAGGGCGCCGCCCTGAACGTGTTTCAGAAACGTGACGTCTATTTCCGGAGCCGCTTCGTCGCTCAGACGTTCAATTTCTTCGATGATCCGGACCAGTTCGTCCACGTCCGCGTCGCGTCCGCGCAGAATCAATACGTCCAGATCCGGCAGCGGCTGGACGGTCACATCGCTGGATGGACGCCGCAGATCAGGTGCTGAAGTCTGTGGTTCGGGGTTCGCGGGATCTGGGTTCTGCCCATCTGCATTCTGCGTGTCTGCATTCTGCCCATCTGGTTTTTGCGCGTCTGCGGCCTGTGAGGCGGGGTTGACGGCGGTGCCGTCCTGCTGCACAAACCCGACCGGACGAATGTGGCCGCCCGGATGTGTCACGGTTGTGCCACCGTTGGCATTTTTCAGCCGCGCGGGCGCCTGCGTGGATTGCTTCCAGATTCGAATGGCATCGTTCAGTACGTCGGGAGAAACATTCTTCAGCGGCACAAAGCGGAACGATGTTTCCGGTGCAGGGTGCTGCGATTCTTCAAAACGCTGGATCAACAGAGCAAACTGATTGACCAGCGTCCGGTCTCCGGTCATTCGACAGGTCTGAGTCTGCGGATCAAATGACAGCGTGACGGCAGCTGAATCGGCCGCGGAGTAGCGAAACTGGTTATCACCCAGATCCCACAGACTGTTGTCCAGCAGCATCCTGAGTGCGCGCTGACATTGTGCGGCGGTAAGCTGTTTCAGGTGGAATGTGGTCGCGCCCGACGAGTCGGTGACGGCATTTTTTATCTTTCGAGGAAACAAGGTCGCAGGGTCAGCCACTTCCATCGGCAGCGGTTGTTCACGTGTCGGCCACTGGACCGTGTTGTCCTGAGCGGCAACGGCGGCAGCCCTTGTTTTTGCCTGCAGTTGCCGCTGGATGGCCTGATGCTGCGTCGCAGTCGCCATCACAAAGATGGTTCCGTTGGCGCTGTCAGACGTAATCCTGACCTGATCGCTGACCACGTTTCGCAGCTCAGCCAGGCGTTGCGGGATCTGTGAGGGGGGAACAGGGTAGCTTTTCAGCGTTGCCGGTTCTTTCGGCAGCGCGGCCGCTCCGGGACGATCCACCTGTTCGATCAGCTGGACAGCCAGTCGCTGCACGGACGGGTTGCCGGCAATCACCAGTTTGTTTTGTTCGGTGTCAGAAATAATGCGAACGTCGGCTGAGGTATCGCCAAGCAGTTCTGTGAGCATGCGTCGAACTTCGACGACGTTGGCGTGCTTCAGTGAATAGACCTGAAGCTCACTCGTCGGAGTTTGTCCGGAGGAGACGGAAGACAGCACGATCACCATGCACAATATGACCAGCATTCCAACGCTGCCTGATCGCCTGACTGTCATTCCGCGCTTCCCGTTTTCCGCAGTGTGTGACGGTTTCCGCCGTGCATGACCGGATGTGGTCACGGGCACGAAACCTGCCATAGTTGCTGCGACGCAGACAAAACGGAGGGCTTCCCCGTCCTGGCTGGCCGCACAGACTCAAATCACAGGCTAAGCTGATTCTGAATCCTCAACAATTCAGATACCGGCACTTCGCCAGAGTCGGGGCCACGGTGTCGGTTGAATCGACTTCACCTGCGGCAATCTCTGCGGATGGCAAAGCGGTGGCAGCACAAAGCTGTGCCGCCGGCTTACGCCGATACATGCATATTCTGCGCCTTGGAAACTGAACAAGGTTCAGTATTGACGGCAATCATCCCGGGTCGCCCGCCGAATATGGCTTCGCTTCGGCAAAACTCTGGCCGATGCTGAGCGACAGTTGCTGCTGGCCGGATTCGATGACGACGGATTCTTCGTCCACGCGAACGATGCGCCCGCTGAGTGCGGTGGTGTCGAATGCGGCTCCGACGGGAAGCATGTGGACTCGATCGTGAATCTGTTCGGTGATCCATGCCATGGGAACGCCGTTGCGATACGTAACGGCGCTAAGAATGGTCAGTTTCATCGGATCCTGCTGATCAATGCCAATGCCGAACACGTTGTTCCGGGCAATCACGGCGTAGTCTTCCCTGTCTGGCGACGCCAGAAGACCGGATTTTCCTTTGGGCAGTGTCGTGCGTCCGGCATCGGGGATAATCAGGGCTTCGACTGACATCGAAACATCGAACTGTCCGGTGGTTCCGATCGGTGTCAGACGCAGATTCACAATCCGATGCAGCTGGGGTGATGTTTCGAAGCGGTACAGGGCGGCAGTGAATTCCTGCAGGCTGCCGCGAGCCTGGATGTTGAATGGCATCGATCGGTAGAGGCCACGGCGACTGGCGGGCGAACCGGAATCGACCGTTGCATTCCTGAGTTTGGCGGAACGAATCGCTTCCAGCAGCCAGTTGCGATACAGCGAACGCGCGGCTTCGGTATCGGTTGGCAGTGATCGCTTGCGCCACGATTCAATTTTCTGCCCGGCCGTTCGGCTTTCTGCCAGCAGCGCTTCGCGTTCCTGAATCTTTTCACGCAGTTCATTATTTTCGCCGTTCAGTTGTCTCAACGGACCCTGAATCAGCGACGTCAGCACGTAATCGCCGACGCGCAGGACCGCAAACAGAATCAAAATACCCAGCAGGATTTGTTGACGTTCCAGCTTCAAGGTCGGACCTCCGACTTCTCGTTTGCGTCGGCAAGATGGCTGACGTACTGGTCTTTGTCACGACTTTTCAGATTCATCGTGGTCTGAAAACTCCACAAGCTGTTCTTGCCTTCCTTCAGTTCCCGAATGCCGGGCGTCCGGGGTTCGTGCCACTTGTCACGCAGTTGTTCTTCCATGGCACGAATCACATCGGGCGTCTGTCCGATGCCTCGAAACGACACGACATAGTTCGATCCTGAAGCCGCGGCGGACAACTGCTGCAGCACCAGTCTGGGGCTGGAGGGCGTGCGGATCGTGATGTCACGCAGTTCGTCCAGCCAGCTTAGTCGATTGTCTTCCCAGGCCGTGAGAACTTTCGCCAGATTGCGTTTGGATCGCGTTTCCCTGACCAGGTCGTCAAGTTCCCGCAGCCGCGTTTTCAGCCGCGTGTTTTCGGCAGTGGCTTCGGCAAACTGAGCGTGCACGTAATACCAGCCGCCGGCAACCAGCACGACGGCCATGGTGGCGGCCGCCAGAATTCGGTTTCGCTGGCGAGTGGCTTTGGGGGGGCGACGAGGGTGCAGAAAGTCAACGGCGGGGGCAATGCCGCTGGCTTCCTGTTTCATCGCCGCGACAAGCGGAGCATAAGCACTGACGGACGCGTCCCCCGCCTCTCCGTCAACCACGGATTTGACTGAGACGCGCAGGACATCCGCACCCAGATGTTCGCCAAGAACGCTGATCAGCGACGCGGACTCAATTTCTGAGCCTACAACAACGATCTGGCCGATTTTCAGTTCGTCGTCAGTTGTGGTAGCGCAGGCCAGCAGCGTGCGGGAAGTTTCGGCCGCGATGAATTCGGCTTCGTCTTCGCCTTTCATGTCCTGGGCGAGTCGCAGGCTGCGGGACAGAACGGGCAGATTGTTCTTTAACAGCAACAGGTGGGCCAGCTGCTGACCTTTACTGACCACCAGTGTGGCGGTGGTGTTGTCCTCAGCAACGGGCGGAGCAAACAGGGACAGCGGGTGTGTGACCACCAGTGCCCGCTGCCGGGCACAGCCCGATGCCGCAGCAATCTCTTCGATCTGCTGCTGTTCAGCCGCGGCAAGGGCCATGACGTTGACAGCCCGCCCGCCAGTGGATGCGGGAGGGTAAGTGATGAAATCCAGCACACTGTCGTCCGTGAGTCCGGGCAGTTGCCGCAGAGCCATATTTCTGACGATGGTCGGCAATTCGGCGTCAGAGGCAGGCGGTACGTCAAACGTGGCAGAATCCACGACCGCCCGATTCAGACACAGCAGCAACGTCGCTTTGCCAGCCTTTAATTCGCGGACAAGAGCGGCAATGTGCAGAGCCGGGTCGATGGTGATGTCTGCTGCCGGGGGAGCATCCTGGGCGCCATCTTCGACGGCACGATCTTCCTGTGCAGGATCTTCGCGTGCAGGATCATCCTGCGCGGTATCACCCTGCGCGGTATCACCCTGCGCAGTATCTTCGACTGGTGACGAAGCGGTGGCAAAGATCCGTTCTCCGGCCTGAATGACGCGCAGCGAACCGTTTTTTCCTGATTCACCAAACACGAACCGGAGTGATTCAAAGTTCCAGCGAACGGCTAACAGTTTGCTCATGCGTTACTTCAATTCCAGGGCGTTCAGCGAAACGGGCAGCCCCTGCGCCGTTTTGTCCAGCCAGTTTACCCGCCCCACAGACGGGTTGGCAGCATCGATTGTGACTTTCCTGCGCAGGAACGGGCCGCCAATACGGCGGTAGACGATGATTTCGCCCGAGTAGACGTGACCACGGGTTGTCACGTCGGAAAAGATGCGGCGATACAGGGGCAGGTCGATAACCTGACGCGTCAGCAGCCACAAGGTGGATCTTCGTTCTGTCGCATCGACAGTCTGTCGCTGCTGCACAATCTGTGACGCTGCGGCCGGGTCGTCCGTCAACGCTCGCAGCACATCCTCGCTGGCCTGATTGATGTTCACACGGCCCGGCAACACGGTCATCGATTCTGTCGTGATTCGATCTTCCAGAATCGCAAACGTCTGCAGCGTTGACAGCTCGGTGGTTGTCAACGGACTGTTGACGCGCTGGCCTCCGACCGCTGCAGGCAGCTGAACCGACGAATCCAACAGATCGCTCAAATTTGTGATGGGAAGTACGGTTGATGTGCTGAATGTGTTGAAGTCGACCTGCAGCGGCGCAATTCCGAGTTCCGTCGAATACGAAATGCCATACATTTTCGCGAGGACGATGTACCGAGCCAGTTCTTCCGAAACGATCCCCCGCAGACGCTCTTCCAGTTCCGGCAGATCGGCGGCCGAGCCGGAGTTGAGGTAAATGCGCGGCAGACCGGCGCTGTCCACATTGCGTTCGGCCGAATGCAGCGTCAACTGCTGAGGCCATCCGGAGTGCGTCGCGTCGCCGAAGAAATGTGCCTGGTCGCTCGATCCGAAAAACATGTCGCGAGTCACGCCTTTGACAAACAACAGCTCTTCCAGCGTATCCGGCAGGCCATTGCGCGGACGACAGGGATGGTTCAGCCGTTGATAGTATTCGGCTTCCGCCCCGAATTCTCGAGCTTCATCGTCGGCATCGATCCAGTCCAGGATGCCGTCTGCAGCTTCATCGGTCATGCCGGAAAGCTGCAGCAGCGCACGCCGCCCGCGCCCCGGTTCTGCGGCGTCCCACTGCAGCACGGTGTTCAGATTCAGTCTGGACGATTCATTCTGCAGCCCGAATCGCAGAGAGGGCGCGTCCGCTTCCAAACTTGTGATGCTGTCGGCCTCCATCCCGACGTCGCCTGACATCGCTGAACTTGCGACGGAATCCTTCAGATCCGGCACCACACAGAAACGCCAGACATCATCGGTGACCGATGGTGTCTCGACGGTCTCGACGGTCTCAACAGGACGGTCCGGAATGTCGGCGAGGCTTTGTTCCCCAGACAGGGACCGAGCCTGAAACAGGTCGGGGTTGTGATCAAGACTCTGCAGACCGGCCGGGTTTCGGACGTGTTCTTCGGTGACCGCCAGCAAATAGGTTTCGGCGCTGGCCATCATCTGCTGAGCCTGCAGCAGATCGCCGTTGATTCTGGCGGCCTCGTATTCGGTGGTCATTTCTGCCAGAAATCCGAAGCCCGCCAGGGCGACCATGACAACCAATACCAGAACCACAACAAGGACGGCGCCGTGCCGCGGACGGCAGAAATTCGGCAGGCTGCACAAATTGTTCATCACAGGCCTCCGCTGGCGCTGAATTCCAGACGAGACGCGTCCGGTGCTGGTGAGCGAGTTGTGTCCAGCAGGATAAGGCGGCTGAATCGCGTGGCAGGGATGCGAGCGGCCGGAGCGGTGTCGAACTCCGTGCCTCGAGCGTCGCCAACGGCCGGGGAAGACAGTTCCTGCTGAAGTGGGTCTGGCTGCCCGGCGCTGCCTGATGCCTCCGCCAACTGTCCGGCGTCAACCGTGGATACCACGTCGATTGAGATCCGGATGGCGACCGGCAACCCCATTACCTGATCGCTGTCCCACGTTGAGCTCCATGACTGTCCATCAAAGTATTCCAACTGACACTTCACAACTTCAGGAATAAGATCGCACGTGGCTTCGGGAACGTCCGCGCCGCTTTCAGACAGCTGGTCGTCTCTTGGATCCACCGGCGGAAACAGCAGTGCTTCCATGGTGGGGCGACTTAACGAAACACTGTCCGACGCCATCATACGTTCGGCCGTTGATTGCTCAGCCAACAGGGCCTGCAGCTGCACAGAATCCGCCTGCACGCGATACAGCCCGCCGGGCAACGCACTGTCTGCTGATGATGACGCGGCCGATTCAAACTGATAAATGACGGTCTGAAATTCCGGCACGTCGGCCGCCATGCCTTCGGGCAGCGTGGCAGACTGTGCCGCCGAGCCGCCGCCGAGTTCATTCAGCACGTCGATGGCCGATGGTTGAGTCGCCACCGGAGACACAAACTGTCGGATGTTGAGTCGCAGGGCAGTCGCGTTTCCGATCAACGACAACTGCCCGGGGGATGTCGCTGACGGATCTGCTTCAAAGGAAGTCGCCTTGACGTCGGTCTGGAAAGGGAATTCTGTTACGGGATCCGGGAATTGTTCCGTGGTCGAACTGTCCGGAGTAACAACGGCGGTGTCACTCGGCCGCAGCGAAACTCCCGTCAGATCTTCTTCGATGATCTGCAGCACAGAACGCACCAGTTGCTGCTGAGTGGTCCGATCCCGGCCAGCCGTCAACAGACTGTTGTACAGCGACATGATGCCCCAGACGGACGACATCAGGGCAGACACCAGCACCATGGAAATGATCATTTCGATCAGGGTATAACCGGAACGAGGTCGCATCATGGGAAATCCCCCATCGTTGCCCGTTCAGACACATCGTCGCCGGGCATGCGCACAAAGCGGCTCAGGCGAAACCGCACAGGACGCTCAGACCGGTCGTCCGCAGATTCCACAACCACAGTCAGCGTCTGCAGTACAGGTATTTGAGTGTGGGGTTGCAGCCGAACGGAATGCAGCCAGCGGCCCGATACCTGCCGGACAACGATGCGATCGTCTGCAACCTGTTGCTGCGAACCGATCTCTGACGATTCGCCAGCCAGAGTGGCGGAGTCCAATGGAGCCTGTTCGACGGGTTCAAGCGGACGCAGGCCCAGCAGAATTTCGTTCAGAGTCTGTTCGCAGACGCGTTGAGCATCACTGTGCAGCTGTGTTTTTTGAGCCATTGTTCGCCCCATCCCGGCCAGGCGGGCCAGGACAATGACACTGCCCATCAAAATGGCCGTGGCGACAATCACTTCGATCAGACTAAAACCACAGCGTGCATGGAGCCCCATGTCTGAATCGCCGCTGCCGCTGACATGACAGTCGACGCCGCGCGAAATGCCCCTTTGACCTTGTTTTCCGACGGGACGCCGTTTCATCGTGTGGCCTCCGATGATGGCATCGCAGACACATCCGGAACCGCACTGTGATCAATGCTGTGGCGAAACGGGGCAGAATAACGAACGGCTGACGTGAGTCCGCGGATGTTCACGGTGACGACAAAATCTCGAGCCCCACGAATGGTGACGGCAGCGTCCTGGCTGCGACCATTCGGCCGGAATGTAATCGGGGGCGACCAGGATATGCTGGAACTGTCGGGCAGCCGTTCATCAAACGAATTCGTGAACGCGACGGCGTCTGCCGTTGTGCTGGAGTCTGTGGCATCGAACACGAGCCCGTCCGGCAAGAGGCCTTCTCGCAGCACGGTAACGACAGACGAGTTTGCTCCGGCGACCCCGAACGCGGAGTCCGGCTGGGCACTCAGCCCGGAACGCGTTGTTGTCCCGGGTTCCCGCCCCATCCCGCGTTGTTCGGGCGACGCAGCGGTTCGTTCAATTTTCCAGCGCTGACCCTGCAGCTCATAGCGGAACTCAACCGGAACTCCCTGACGAATCGAAAGCGATCGTGCCCTGCCTAACGCCGCCTGGACCTGCTGCCCGGCAGCTCGCAGGCGACTTTTGTCCAGTGGCCCGCGCATGGCGGGCAGAGTGAACGCCGCCATCGCTGCCAGAACCGCCAGCACGATCAGCATTTCGATCAGCGTGAAACCGCTGCGTTGTCTATTCCACGGTTGCACTTTCACCGCCTTCGCCGCTGGTGCCGTCGCCCGTCCAGCTGACGATATCGTCGTCCGTATTTTCCTGACCATCGGGTCCCAGCGACCAGATATCGGGAACGTTCAGTTTGTTATGCGTCGCCGGGAATTCGTAGCGATAGCTGTTGCCCCAGGGATCTTTGGGCAGCGTTTCCGTTTTGATGTAAGGGCCGTCCCAGGCCGACGAGCTTCCTCCGCCCGCCCCGTCCTCACCTTCCAGTTCCAGACTTTCTCCACCGCCCGAGTCGCCGCCCGCTTCACCGGTGGAGTCTGCCGCCGGGGGGGCGATCAGTGCAGCAAGTCCCTGTTCGCTGGAAGGGAATCTATTCAGGTCGATGGCGTAGCGTTCGAGGGATGCCTGAAACATTCCGATCTGAGTTTTCACGGAATTGATGTCCGCCTTTTCTTTGCTGCCCAGCAGTCGCGGTCCGACCAGGGACACCAGCAGGACCAGGATGGCCATCACAATCAGCAGCTCGGTCAACGTAAAACCGTGTCGTGGGAAGGGTCTGCGGGTGCGCGTTGTGTGAGTCTTCTTCATGAGGGGATTCTCCGTTTGGATTTGTCAAAGCACGAACCAACGTGCGAAATGTCAGTGGGGTCAACAATCGTTAACTCATCGAGGTGCTCATTTCGAACACCGGCAGCAGCAGCGCCACAATGACAAACAGCACGGCGCTGCCCATCACCATCAGCAGTGCGGGTTCAATCAGGCGAACCATGGTGTCCAGTTGCCGAGCCACTTTCTTGTCGATTCCGTCGGCGATGTTGTTCAGGACGTTCTCAAGGTTATTTGCTTCTTCCGCGATTCCGATCATGGCCATCACGTTGGGGGGAATCAGTCCGCATTTGGACAGCGGCGCCGACAGGCTTTCGCCGGAAGAGATGTTTTCAGCGGACTGTCGGATCGCATTTCCCAGCACGACGTTGCCGGATGAATCGCTGCTGATTTCCAGAGCTTTCAACATGGGCACACCGTTCCGCAACAGGGTTCCCAGAATACGGCAGAATCGGGAAGTGGCTCCATTCAGAAAGATCGGGCCAAACACCGGCAGTTTTGTTTTGACTGAGTCAATCTTTGTCCGTCCGGTGGGTGACGCGGCCCATTTGCGAAGTCCGAACACGATTCCAGCCAGCGCGAGCGCCACCAGAATTCCAAAACGGCCCAGAAAATCACTTAACCACAACAGGATGACGGTGGCCATGGGAAGAGTCCCCTGGCGTTCCAGTTGCGCGAACAGGTCGGAAAACTTGGGGACAAAGAAGACAATCAACACAATGGTCACCAGAGATCCGGCGGTTGCCAGAAACCCGGGATAGGCCATCGCGCCGCGCACTTTGGCTCGCAATTCTTCCTGACGCTCCAGGAATTCGGCAGTCTGCTGCAGAGATTCTTCCAGAAATGCGCCTTCGGTTCCCGCTCGCACAATGCTGATGGTCAGTTCGTTGAACACATCCGCGTGAGCCATCATCGCTTCGTGCAGTTGTGCTCCGTCAGAAATCCGCGTCCGAATATCCGACAGCACGGCTTGCATGCGATCGCTGGGTGTCTGCTGAATCAACACTTCCAGCGACTGCAGCAAAGGAACACCGTTGGCCAGCAGATCGGACAGCTGAGTCAGCGTGTTGGCCAGCAACTCTGTTTTGATGGGGCGATTGAACGTCAGCGCCAACGACCGGGCTCTGGCCGGCCGAACGTCGATGGGACACAGCGATTTTTCCGACAGCAGGGCCATCACATCGTTGCGCGAATCGGCCGAGATCAGGCCGCGAACGTCCTGACCCGTCATTGATCGGGCGGTGTAGGCAAATTCCTGCATCGGTTGAACTAGTCCGCTTTTGTCACTCGCAGGACTTCGTCAATGCTGGTCAGACCGGCCTGGACCTTCCGCCAGCCGTCCTGACGCAGAGTCTTCATGCCGTTGGCGATGGCGGCTTTGCGAATGGCGTCGGTACCCGTTTTATCATGGGCCAGTCGACGGATTTCGTCGTTGGATTCCAGCAGTTCGTAGATTCCCAGTCGGCCGGAGAAGCCTGTTCCACGGCACGAACGACATCCTTTCGGGCGATAAATCGTGGCTCCGTATACGATATCATCGAATGGAAAATCGCTCGGCACTTCGTCAAAGGTGGGTGTGAACTCTTCGCGGCATTCTTTGCACAGCGTGCGGACCAGTCGCTGAGCGACGATCCCTTCTACCGTACTGGCCACCAGAAACGGTTCGACTCCCATGTCAACCAGTCTCATAAAGGCGCCGGCCGCGTCGTTGGTGTGCAGCGTGCTGAACACCATGTGCCCGGTCAGAGATGCCTGGACCGCGTTTTCGGCTGTTTCAAAGTCACGAATTTCGCCGATCAGCACAACGTCCGGATCGTGTCGCAGAATACTGCGCAAGCTGGCGGCAAACGTCAGGCCAACTTTGTGGTTGACCTGAATCTGATTGATGCCTTCCAGCTGGTATTCGATCGGATCTTCGGTGGTGACAATTTTGTTGCGTTCGCTTTTGATTTCAGCCAGCGAACTGTACAGCGTGGTGGTCTTGCCCGAACCGGTCGGCCCGGTCACCAGCACGATTCCATGAGGCATGCGGATCAGACGCTGGAACTGTGCATTGACATCGTCCTCCATACCAATGCCGGACAGCGAAAACGACATCGCATCCTTGTCCAGAACTCGCATCACGACACTTTCACCGTGCAGCATCGGGATAATCGAGACACGAATATCGACTTCGCGCCCGGAGACGCGAATCTTGATGCGGCCATCCTGAGGAACTCGCTTTTCCGCAATGTTCAGATGGGCCATGATTTTCAGACGGCTGATAATGGCTGCCTGAAATCGGTTCAGTTCTGAGGGCACCGCCTGCGTCTGGAGAACTCCGTCGACGCGATAACGGATCTTCAGTCCGGTGACCTGAATTTCCATATGAATATCGCTGGCACGGGCATTCACCGCTTCCACCAGAATGTCATTCACCAGACGGACAACGGACGCTTCCTGAGCCATCGCGGACGCTTCGGATTCGTCAAACTCAAGGTCGCCGATGACTTCGATGCCGTCGTCGTCATCTTTGGCCTGAGCCATCAGCCCGTCCAGCGTTTGCGCTCCCACACCCAGATGACTTTTGATCAGGGTGGCGACTTCATGAGGCAGCGCCAGCACGGGTTTCACAAACAGTCCGGTGGCGGCGGCCACCGCATCAGGGCCGTGGATGTCAAACGGATCGGACACCGCCAGCCGCATCGACGTCTCGTTCTTTTCGACGGGAAAGACACCGTGCCGATGAACCAGCCGCAGCGGAAAACCGGTGAGCAGCGACTTGTCGACGGTTTCGCTGGCCAGGTCAATGACCGGAAGGTTCAGCGCATGCCCGACGGCCTGCAGCAGCTCCAGTTCGTTGGCAAACTGAAATACCGGAGCCAGCTGGCTGAGCGTTGCGTCACCGCTGAAAGCGCGACGAATACGCTGTAATTCCGAATGAGTGAGGCGGCGCGCACGATCCCTGGCGGCCACTTCGGAGATGCGAAGTGCGGTACTCATAGAGCAGATTTCCTGCGTTGGCAGGACCATCAGGAGGGAGGATGGAGGTGGGAATCCGAAGCGGATGTGGCTGCGAATCCGTTTCACAGCCGGTTTATATTGTATTTCTAGAGGTAGCCGGTCGCGGATACAAGGTGTTGGGCCGGGAAACGCATTTCATGCCACGAAATAGGAAAGCTGTGCGAAAATTGGTATTGCGGGGCAAAAAACACACGCTAACAGGCCGTCCGGATACTTCTGTATAAGGGAATTCCAGGTCTGTCGTTGGCGAAACCGACCATGTTTTCAACGCGTCTGGCAGGCCGGCGTACGAAAACTTTCTGTATCCGGACAGGCTCCTAATCCAGCACGTCATTCAGAATCTTCATGACTCGCGACGAATTTGCCTTCTTCAATGGCAGCAATGTGATGCCTCGTGCACGTGTCGTGTGAGCCGATTCGTCAAGCCGCAGGACCAGATCCCGAACTTCGTCCAGCAGTGTCTGTGGCGCTTTGATAATCAGCGAATTTGTCTCCGTCTGCACCTCCACCGT
The DNA here is from genome assembly GCA_040222735.1 of Fuerstiella sp. Taxonomy (GTDB): domain Bacteria; phylum Planctomycetota; class Planctomycetia; order Planctomycetales; family Planctomycetaceae; genus Fuerstiella. The sequence continues at coordinate 55,124 of JAVKCM010000111.1, forward strand.
CAGCAACGGCGAAGAAGCGGCGGCGTTGATCTGCCGCAGGACTGAGGCCACGTTGGAAGGAACTCCTTTGGGAATCGCGATGTTGCTGCGAGCTCCCCCGGCCGTTCGTTCGGCCGTGTAGACTCCCTGAATCACATCTTCCACATCGGTGGCACTGGCATATTGCAGTGGCACCACTTCCGTCTGGAACGCTCGACGAGTGTCTTCCAGCTTTTCCGAATCCAGGACTTCCAGAAGCTGCTCGACACGGCCGCGGTCGGCTCGACTGGCATACACGATCAATGCATTCAGGCGTTCGTCGGGAACCATCACGACATCTCCGAAACTCATCAGCCCGTCGCTGTCGTCGAAGATCTGCTGCAGAGTTGCCGACACATCCACAGCTCCGGCATTCCGCAGTTGATAGACGCCAAAGTCCTGGTTCCGACCACTGCCGGCACGCGAATGAATCGCCCGCAGCAGAGATTCCAGCTGATCCAGAGCTTCAGTATCGTCGGACGCAATCGTCAATCGACCATCACCAGGGACAATGGTGATCGCCGGAAATTCTGTAGCCGTGGAACTGGTGTCGGCACCGGGCGGCTGGTTCGGTGGACCGGGCTGCTGATCGGGTGAGTCGGATGGTCCAGACTGCGTTTCGTCGGGTAATGAGGTGAGATAGGTACGCCCTGCGTTCGAGGCGTCCACCGACTGAACGCGGTCGGCCGGGATCCCGGCACGGCTGGAGTGTTCAGAAAACGGCGCGGCAGGATTTCGAAGCCGTTCGTCCGCAGCCAGTGGCTGACTTCCCGACGGCAATCTGCGGTCGGCTCCCTGCGGTTCCTGCACCCGTGCAGGCTTCTGCGACGACTCTGCTTCGTTCTTCGGTTTGATGCCCGTCGGATTCAGCGACGTTTCTCGCGGCCGAGTCACTTTGATGGGGTTGCGCCTGAGCCTGGGCCACAAATCCTGAATCTGCCGAATGGTCGCTTCCACATCGTTGCCGATCGGGATGATGCGCAGGTTGGGATTGGCTGGTTCGCGGCGTGATGTGTCCAGTCCTTTTTCGCCCATTCTGGTCAGCAGTGCACGCATCTGTACCAGTTGTTGTTTCGACGCCTGCACCCAAAGCTGCTGCGTGTCTTCATCGGCATGCACAATGGGTTGATTGATTTCGCTCGGGTACTGACTGCTGATCATGCTGTCGATGGCGGTTTCAGCAGTCGCGGGTTCCAGAAACGACAGCTGGAAGACTTCCATTTCGCGAGGTTCCGGGCGTCCAAACCGTGTAATCGTTTGTTCGACCAGCTGGTGGCCGGCCTGGTTGGTTGTCACCAGCAGGTTTCCGGTGGCCGTTTCGTGGTGAACTCGGGAACCCGGATACCGTTCGACCAGCATATCTTCGATGACCTGCCGGACCTGTTCTTCATCCAGATCATTCACCGGATACACCTGCAGCGTATACGCAGCCGCTCCTTCCGCAGGGTCAAGATCGGCGAGAGTTTGTTGAATCATCTGATGCTGATCGGGTGTGGCAATGGCGACGACCGTCTGGTTCCGCTCATCCAGCGACAGGCGGACTTCATCGGATCGCGTAAACAGATTTTCAAGAACCTCCACAACCGTGTTGCCGTCAGCCTGATTCAGCCGATAGGCCCTGGGTGCCGGGCGATCAGTCGACAGATCCTGACCGTTCATTTGACGAACGACAGTCTCGATGGTCTTGTGCTGCTCGGGCGAAGCCGTGGCAACCAGAACTTTATCAAAGCGATCGGTCACCAGCGTCGCGTCGGGAAACAGGGCTCGCAGGGCCGACTGGGCCGCGTCGGCATCACCGACGTTCATGCGATAGGTTCTGGTTTCGGCACCTTCGCCACCGGCACGTGATGTCGTGATCTGCCGGACCAGTTCTGCAATCTGTTTTTGTTCTGCCGGAGGTGCACTCACCAGAATGTCTTCAGCTCTCCGATCGGCGGAAATAACAACGTCCTCGGACACCAGCGGTTCCAGAGCTGTTTTGACGGTCAGTCCGTCCAGCGGGTGAACTCGGTAAACCGCAAGTTCGCGCTGAATTTCGGACGCTGCGTCGCCATCGAACTGCTCGATCAGACTGGCAATGATGGTGTGCTGATCTTCGCGTGCGACTGCCACCAGTCGCCCCGTACGTTCGTTGACCGAGACTCGGACGGCATCGTACCGCGTGAACAGGTTGTCCAGCAGATCTTCGGCCTGCGTGGCCGGCACGTTGTTCAGTGTGTACACGACGGCATAGGGAGCGTTTTCGAGCTGTCCTGCCCCCGCAATCTGTTTGGAGATCTGTTCGATCATCACATGTTGTTCGGGAGTTGCCGTCGCCACAATCAGTTTGCGATCCGCGTCGATCACGATCGTCGCGTCCGGATACAGCGCCATCAGCACTTCCTGAGCTTCGTCTGCGTTGGGTGCTCCGACCAGATAGGTTTTCGTTTCCAGCTTGCCATCCGGCGTCAGATCGGCCGTGATCTGTTCGATTGTCGTTTTGACGACCTGTTGCTGCTCAGGAAACGCTCGCACGTATAATCGTCGGCCGGTGGGATCGGCCGTGACAGTCACGTTGGCATCGATCAGCGGCTGCAGCACCGTCTGCACGGCGGCCGGATCGGCTCCCCTGATGTCGTACACGGCAAGCACACGTTCAGCCACGGCAGCTGGCGACTTTGCCAGTTCGGCCAGCGTCGTTTCAATTTTCTGTTTCTGCTCACTGTCAACCAAAGCAATCAGCGATTTGCGATCCGAGGATGTCAGAAAGACCACGTCCGCCGCAGCCTGAGCCAGGACGGTTTGTGCGTTGGCGAGCTCCACTTTGTTTAATGCGAATGTTTCAATGCGGCGGCTTACGGCGGGTTTCTGCACCCCTTTGGTAATCCGTTCGATCGTGAGATGTTCTGCTGGCAGAGCCCATGCAAGCAGCCTGTTGCCGGAAAAAACCGTCTGAGCATTGGGAACGGCCTCGGCCAGCATCTGGGACACACCGCTCACGTGTGCCGGTTCAATGCGATACTCTTTCAATTCGGCCGTGCGTTCACCGGTTTTTGTCATGGCTTCGACGGCTTGCGCGATGCCCTGATGGTCGGCCGCTGTTGCCAGAGCTGTCATCGCCTGAGTACTCGGGTCGATCACAAAGGTGGCGTTCGGAAACGCCGTCTCAAAGAACGACTGCTCGATATTGCTTTTGCTTTGCGATGTCGGATACACAACGGCCGTCCGTTTTTGCAGGGGCGTTGCGGCGGTCTGCAGAGCATCCAGAAGGTCAGCCACCTGCTGCTGGCGTTCCAGACTGGCTCGCACGATAAACGTCTGCGCGACCGTGTCGTGAATCACGGTGGCTTTGGGCACTTCTGTTTGCAGCAGCTGCAGAGCACTGGCCGCATCGACGCCATGGACGGGATAGACCATCAACTTGATCTCGGTATCCCCCGGAAGATCGCTGTCCAGCTGTTCAATAGCCGACTTGATGGTGGCCTGCATGGCAGGTGGCGCGTGAATCAGCAGTCTGGGGGCGGCGGTATCCGTCGTAATCTTTGCGTCCGGAAACAGTTCCGTCAGAACGGTGGCGACGCTGCCGGGGTCGACTGATCGAATGGGGTAAACGATCAGAGTGGGCTGCTGGTCGGCCGGTACGCTGCGTTCCAGTTGACTCAGGACCTCCGACACAATCTCGTGTTCGGAAGGTTTGGCCCAGACCGTGACTTCCCCGGGCTGGGCGTCGGCCAGCACCTGGACTCCGGGATTTTCGGCCGTCAGACCAGCCAAAGCCGCCGTGAAACGGGCTCGCTGGTGTGACGTGACGTCGTAAATCTTCAGAACGCGTTTTTCATGGACGGGAGCGGTGGCCTCCAGTCGGGCAAGTGTTGTCTTGACAACTTCGTGATCGGGCGGTTCAGCCACCACCGACAACCGCTTTGCTTCTTCATCAAAGCTGATGGTTGCAGCCGGCAACATGGCGCTCAGCAATGCCACAGCTTTTGCGCCGGATGCCTTTTCCAGAGGGTAAAACTGCAGTTCCGCGGGCTTCGAGCTGGCGATCTGAGACTCCAGCTGTTCCAGCAGATTGCGAATGGCCTGGTGATCGGCCAGCGTGCCAATGGCCACAAGGCTGGTCGTGCGCGAATCCAGAGTCACTCTGGCATCCGGCAACAAGGTCGTGATTAAAGTTTGAGCCGTGTCCGGAGCGATTTTATTCAGTCGATACACTTCCAGCTGAGTTGGCCCGCCGGCGGGTTGTTGAGCGGCCAGTTCCTGCAACGACGTGGCAATGCGCAGTTGTTCAGCCTGAGGAGCCCAGGCGACCAGCTTGCGACTGGCGCCGTCGTAGCGGAATTGCGCGTTCGGCGCGATCAGCTGCAGCGTGGCCAGCATCTCTGTCGCGTCGGACGGACGGGCAGGATACATCTTCAGCAGCGGCTGCTTATCGGCTCCCTGATTGGACTCCAGCTGCTGAATGATAATTTTCGCCTTGGCCTGTTCGTCGGGCGCGGCGTTGACGGAAATCTGACTGGCCGCTTCGTCCACAACCAGCGTTCCGTCAATGATGGTCTGCAGCACTTCCCCCGCCTGTTTGGGGTTGGCGTGTTCAATCGGGTACACAACCAGTTCCGGCTTGGGAGGCGGTGGCGCAGGCCCCGGGGGATTGACCGGAATCGGCACCTTTTCGACAACCTGCTGAATGGTTCGGACAGTAGCCGCGGCATCCGCCACCAGCAGTTGCTGTGTGGCCGTCAGCACTTCGGCTTTGCCGTAGGTTCCCAGCAGAGGCTGGATTTCGGACAACACGGTTTCGGCAGGACGCGTCTGCAGCGGAATCAGCACACTTACAAATTCGAAACGGCCACGGGTCGCCAGATCTTCAATCGTGATGCGAGGAATGGCGTTGTCCGGTAGCCCTGCCTTCAGATTCAGACACATCAGCAACCGCTCGCGACGCACCAGAGTATAACCTTTGGTCAGCAACCAGCCGTTCAGCAGATCAATGGCTTCCGTGGGCGTGTAGGCTTTGACGTCGGTGTAGTTGAACACGCCTGGCGGCGCTTCGTCCATCACCAGCGACAGGCCGGCTTCGCCAGCCAGCCAGTCCAGAACAGCCGGCCACTTCTGCGACCGAAAGTTGAACTTCAACAGCGGTTCGTCACCTGCCGCAGGTTGTTCGTCAGCAGCGGGTTGTTCCTCGGCAGCGGGCTGTTCGCCCGGTGGTTGAGGAGTCACGGCTTGTTGTGCCGCGGCGTCGGGAGCCGCAGGCGTGGGGGGCTGAGCGGCAGTATCCTGCGCAATCGCTGTCGAAACCGACAGTATGGCCGCCATTGCGAACGGTGTTCGAATGATGCCGAAAAGCCACGATGCGCTGCGGCGAAGGGTGGTCATATTAATGAACTCGAAAGGCAGGATTTTCAGGAAGGCTGCAACCGGAAACGATGCAATGGTTCGCCAACGGCAGGGAACGGGACAGGGGAACTCAGGACCGCCACTCAAAACCAGGCGGTCGCTCAGGACTGGTCACGGGGAGCGTTAGTCTAGTCGACGGTGGCAGATGTCTCCAGTATTTTCCAGGTTTGTCGGGGGGCCGGCTGTTGACAAGACGGGTTTTTCCGGCTTTCGGACACAATTGAACAGGCAGGCATCGAGCTCCGCACAATTGGCAACATGCTCTTCTCCACTCCAGGACAATATTCAACTGCGAGACCGGCCCAGTGTACCGCTTGCGCCCGCACCGGTTGTAGCCGCGTCTCCCGACCCGGCCACGCAGCCGACCGAAGGTCTCCCCAGCCGCCTCACGCGCAGCTTGTCGAGCTGACGTGCCGTGCCCATACACGTGCTGCCCATACACGTGCCACCCATTTATTATTCGTGCCCATACGCGTGCCACCCATTTATTATTGACAGCCACGACCAGTCTGGTATTCTGATGCCGGGCATGAACTTTCCTTCCTGTCAGGGAGCAGCATCATGGGGCGTGTGAGTCGGGCGGAGACTTGTCCGGATGATGAAATCAACGTGGTGCACTGCATTAATCGTTGTGTGCGACGGGGGTTCCTGTGTGGCACCGATCCCTTTACGTGCCCATACACGTGCCACCCATTTGTAATTGACAGTCACGGTGAGTCTGGTATTCTGATGCCGGGCGTTAACTTTCCTTCCTGTCAGGGAGCAGCATCATGGGGCGTGTGAGTCGGGCGGAGACTTGTCCGGATGATGAAATCAACGTGGTGCACTGCATTAATCGCTGTGTGCGTCGCGGGTTCCTGTGTGGCACCGATCCCTTCACGGGACAGAACTACGAACATCGGCGCGAATGGATTCG
>JAVKCM010000112.1:0-24929 GCA_040222735.1 Fuerstiella sp.
GGGTTCTGAGCAGGTTGTGGCCGGGTCTCCCGACCCGACTACCCGACCGACCGAAGGTCTCCCCGTCCACGTCACGCGGGTTGTGGCCGGGTCTCCCGACCCGACCACCCGATCGACCGAAGGTCTCCCCGTCCACGTCACATTCAGCCAGCCAAATTGATACCAGGATCAACCAGTGAGGCAATCCAAAGACGGCTTTGCAACAAGGACCTTTGCCGAGGCTGAAAAATGTGGTTCAACGCCGAGTCGGGTGTGGCCGGGTTCATGGAGACCTGCGGTCAGCTGTGTGGGACGGTCTGGAGACCGTCCCACAACGCGGGGAGACCGTCCCACAACGCGAGATATACGATCTACGATTACCATCGGCAGTTGGTGCTGGTCAGGCTGTGACTTCAGTGATCGGCTGTACGCCCGGTTCCAGAAATGTGCGGGGAACGCCGCGGAAGTCAAAGATGCGTTCGGCGGTCAGATTTACTCCCAGATTGTGGTAAATCGTCGCGAAAACTTCCTGAAACGTGACCGGGCGGGATTCGGCTTCTCCGCCAAGTCGATCCGTGGAGCCGATTACCTGACCGGTTTTCATGCCACCACCGGCCAGCAAAGCACTGCAGACTCGCGGCCAGTGGTCTCGTCCCGCCTTGTCGTTGATCTTCGGTGTGCGACCGAACTCGCCCCAGACCACCACCGTCACGTCGTTCTGCAGCCCGCGTTCGTGCAGATCTTCCACCAGTGCCGAGATCCCCTGATCGAACACGGGCAGTTCCTGTCGTGCGGTCTTGAAATTATTGCCGTGCCAGTCCCAGAAACTGTGATTCACCGTCACCACACGGGCACCAGCTTCCACCAGACGCCGGGCCACCAGAAAATTCTGAGGACACATGGGAGCGGCGTCTCCCCGTGGTTTGGTTTCATCCTGAATGCCGTAACGATCTCGCGTTGCCTGTTCTTCCTGCGAAACGTCGAGGGCGTTGAACAGCTCGGGAGACGTCAGAATTCCCATGGCCCGGTCCGTGAACGTGTCCATCCCTGCCATGCGACCGCTGGCGTCGCTGTCGCGGCGGAACCTGTCAAATGATGTCAGCAGCTGCCGACGATTCCCCAGCCGATCGGCCGTAATCCCCTGCAGTACCAGGTCGTCACGGCCAGGCCCCTTGGGCGCAAAGGACGAGTGTCCCAGTCCGAGAAATCCGGGGCCGGGTTCATTATAAGGACGGTGTTTTGTTTCATAGCACAGGCTGACAAACGGGGGTGTGCCCGGAGTCGCGGGGCCCTGCAGACGACTGACGACGGAACCAAAATGCGGCCATCCACCGGCGGCGGCGTTCTGTTCGTGGTAACCCGTCATACACTGATACGAATAATGAGCATCCCGAGCACCGACCATGGAACGAATCGGCACCAGCCGGTGCATGTTGCGGGCGATGCCAGGCAGCAGTTCACAGACATCAATGCCCGGCACACTGGAGCTGATCGGCTGAAACTCGCCTCGAATTTCCTTCGGTGCCCCTGTCTTGATGTCGTACATGTCCTGATGCGGCGGACCGCCGCACAGGTAAATCATGATCACCGACTTATGTCGCGTTGCCTCCGGCTTACTGCCGGCTTCGGCACGCAGCAGCTGCGGCAGACTCAGGCCCGCCGCTCCCAGTCCACCGATTCTCAGCACGTCACGGCGACGGACGCCGCTACAAAGACGACCTCGGGCAGCGGAAGATGAAGGACCGAGCACAGAAAGCATGACGGAACTCAACGAAAGAGAAGGCAGGACGAACACGCGGGGAAACGAGGGCAGACATCCAGTCTATCGACTGATCACCCCGGCGTCGACAGAAACAGGTTCTGCGGCAGGAATCAGGGCCCCCGGAAATTTCCGCCCAGGCGAATGGTGCTGTCGGGCGTGACAGAAGACGCGTTGCGACACCGTCGCGTTTATCGCTGGTACCAGTCCGGGGTGCCGAACCAGTCGTGCATTTCCTGTTCGAAGGGAGCAACCACATCGCGTGGTTCCGGGAATTCACCGCGGTCGCCGGTTTCGCTGATCCAGGTATCCAGTGCAGCTCTCAGCCGGAGCAGGGCGGCCTGATGTTCCGGATCGTCCGAGTCTGCCAGGTTGTGAATCTCGTGCGGGTCGGCGGCGGTGTCATAAAGCTGCTCAGGAGGCACCGGCTGCATCAGGTCCGCCGCCGCACCGCTGAGCCGGCCCTGTGCCATTAGCTGTCGCATGAGTGGTTTGACGGCAAAGCACTTTTCCTTGTAGCGGTTCAGCGATGGAAACCCGTCGGGGCGGTAGTTGCGAAGGTAATGAAAGCGGGCATCACGCACGGAACGAATTCTGTTTTCCGTTTCGTCGATGCGATCCCGCGCACTGAAGGCATAGACCCGCGGACGATCCACGGTGTGCCCCATGAATCGCCGGCTCTGCATGCCGGCCGGCGGTTCCAGGCCGGCAAAACCCAGCGTGGTGGCCGTGATATCCAGCAGGCTGATAACATTGTCGTTGACGGCTCCGGCCACGTAACCGGAAGGAGCGGGAACGCCCGCCGGCCAGCGAATGATCATCGGCACATGCAGCCCCGTATCCCAGCACCAGTGGATGCCGCGTGCTTCCAGACGGCCGTTGTCTCCGAAGAACATCACAATCGTATTGTCGGCCAGCCCATCCGCTTCCAGCTGTTCCAGAATCCAGCCCACCCGGACATCCATGCCGGAAACGGAATTCAGATACCGAGCCCATTCTTCCCGGACCACCGGATGATCCGGGTAATAAGGGGGTGGCTGAACATTGTCCGGAGTCGCGATCTGCGGATGCCAGTCTTCGCCCACCCACCTGACGCGCGGTTTGGCGGCGGTCTGACGATCATAGATATCGTATTCGATTTCCGGAGTGTTGATCTGTGCAAAGAACGGCTGATGATGCTTCAGCTTTGCCCATTCGGCCGTGTCGTAGACCGGCCCTTCGTTGACGAAGTTCAGATCAAGTTTGCCGGTGCCGACCACGCGATCGCCGATGTGGACGATATTGGCGGTCAGATAGCCGACGTCCTTCAGGCGGTGCGTCAGCGGCCGAACGCCGGCGGGCAATCGGTAATCGTCGTCCCGATGAGACCGCATGTGATGCATGTCGGTCGTCGTCTGGTACATGCCCGTCATAAAGGCGGAACGACTGGGAGCGCAGACTGGTGAGGTCGCAAACACGCGGGTAAACCGAACACCGTCGGCTGCCAGCGAGTCCAGGTTTGGCGTGGCCACGTTCTTCTGGCCGTAACAGCCGAGATCCAGCTTCAGGTTCTCACCGACAATCCACACAATATTCGGCGGCGGACTGTTCTCGGCGGCTGCGACCGACAGTACCAACGGCAACAGTATGCACATGAAGGCAGAAACGCGGATTCGCCTCACGAAAGCACCTTTCCAGACGACCGCCTGTGGCCCCGGTTGCACCGGGTGCCGAAACGGCCTGCTGATTCGGTCGGCCGCCGGCTGCGGACAGCAGTCGGCGGCCACGATGTTCTGACATTATCAGCCGTCGGTCGCGATCACTTCGCTGCTGGTGTCGGCGGCAGTTCCTTGATCAGCACGTGTCTGAATTCCACCGGGTCATTGTGTCCGGCGAAACCGAAGAAACCGCTGGCGCGGTCCTTGCCCGGGTGAGGACGCTCAGCCATGAAGTCGGTCACTCGCGACAGATCCGTGTTGAGAATCACGTTGCCGTTCAACTCGACGCGGATTGTACTGCCGTCGACGGTCACTTCCTGAAAATTCCATTCGCCGGTTTCCCGCAGAAATCCGCGATGTGCGGCCGCCATGCCGTAGGCACTGCCGTGGTACTGGCGGGCATCGAGTTTGGCGTAACGTTCATGTTCGTTGTCCAGGACCTGCAGCTCGCACATACCGGCATAAGCCACGTCACCTTCACCGGGAGAGCGAATGGCCAGGCCGTTGTTGCCGCCGGGCGGCAGTTTGAATTCCACTCGGACGATGAAGTTGGCATATTCCTTTTCAGTCAGCAGCTGACCACCGTGACCGGCCTTGCAGCGAATTGCACCGTCGACCACTTCGTAGTTGTCGACCGCTCCCTGCCACCCGGTCAGGTCCTTGCCGTTGAACAAGGCAGCGAACGCCTGACGCTGGTGACCGCGAAGCAGTTCGTTGGCTTCGTCGGCCGGAATTTCACGAACAAAGATGTTACGCCAGCGGATTTCGCCGCCGTGAGTCTGCAGTTCCACGGGCCCTTTGGCGAACAACGGCAGCTTTCGGTCCCAGTAGTTTTCCATGATGGCGTGATCGACCACCAGATGATCGTTCAGCCAGACAGTGGTGCGGGCTCCCAGTTGACGGATGCGGAACGTATTCCATTCGCCGAACGGGCGGTCGGCCAGGACAAACGGATTCTTTCCGGGGGCACCGGGGCTGTTGTTCCAGAGTCCGCCACTGCCCAGATCCGAATCGATTCCGAATTTGCTCGGGTCGGTATAATCCCAGATCTGAACCTGCGGAGTGCCCTTCAGGTAGATGCCGCTGTCGGCTCGTGGCACCGTCTTGTAGTCGATCAGCAGTTCGTAGTCGCCGTAGTCAGCATCGGTGACCAGATAGGCCCCGTGACCGTCATTCACCAGTTCTCCGTTTTCCACGGACCAGTGTGATCGAGCGTCTTCATCCCATTCTTTCAGTCGAGCGGCCGCTTCTTCCGGCTGCATGGCGGCCAGTTTCCGAGGATCAAAGTGCGGCATGCCGTGCCAGCCGGTCAGGTCCGTACCGTTGAAGATGGCATGAAATCCTTCGGGAGGTTCGGCCGCCCGGGAAACCGAGACAAACCCCATTGAAAACACAACACAGAACAGGCAGGAACGATGAAGCAGGGCCATACGACGGGAAACTCCGCGGCTGGAAGGGACTGGGCAGGAAATTGAACTCAGGCAGAACTTACCCGAAAGCGATGCCGAATCCAACCTTCGCCGCTGTCGAAACGACCGATTGTCGGGCAACATGTCCGCGGCAGTGCCGCACCGACAGACGCCGGTGCCGCCGTCGTGATTCAGCGTTTCGGCAGATACCGATTCAGAAACTGCAGCGACCAGTGAGCGAACGTATCCCGTTCGATGGCGGTCCGCATGGCGCGCATCAGATCCTGATAAAAATGCAGGTTGTGCAGCGTCGCCAGCGTGCCGAACAGAGGTTCGTCCGCGAACAGCAGGTGTCGCAGGTAGGCGCGACTGAAACCGCCCGCACACGCCACGCACTCGCATGACGTATCAATGGGATAACGATCCTTGCGAAAAGTCTTGTCCTGCAGCCGCATTTTTCCGTCCCAGGTGAAGACAGTACCATTTCGTGCGTACCGGGTGGGAATGATGCAGTCGAAGATGTCCATGCCGCAATCGACTGCGGCCACAAGATCTTCCGGCAGACCAACGCCCATCAGATAACGAACATGATCTTCCGGCATCTGAGGCGCCGTGTGATCCACGATTCGTACCATGGCTTCGTGTCCTTCACCCACCGACACACCGCCGATGGCGTAGCCGGGCAGATTCAGAGACGTGACCTGTGCGACGGCTTTGGTGCGCAGATCCAGTTCCATCCCGCCCTGGATAATGCCGAACAGGTGCTGGTGCGGCTGCAGCGGACAGGCCGCGCACCGCTGCAGCCAGCGGTAGGTTCGACCGAGCGCTTCCGACATGTACTTTCGCGGCGCTTCGTGATCCACGCACTCATCGAAGGCCATGACAATATCAGCACCCAGTCGTCGCTGAATATCCATGGCCGATTCCGGAGTCAGGGTAACCGGCTTGCCCTCGCTGCCCGTTCGTCCGCTCCGGAAGCGGAAACTGACCCCTTCTTCACTGATCCTGCGTTCGGGCAGGCTGAATACCTGGAACCCCCCGGAATCGGTCAGAATGGTCTGATCCCACCGCATCATGCTGTGCAGACCTCCCAGGCGTTCGACCACCTGCGTCCGGTCCAGAATTCCCAGGTGGTAAGTATTGGCCAGCACGACTTCGGCGCCCGTGGCCGCGACCTGATCCGGCAGCACGCATTTGACCGTTCCCTGAGTCCCGACGGGCATGAAGGCGGGGGTCTGGACGCTGCCGTGGGCTGTGACAAACTGACCGCGCCGCGCTCGGCCGCTGGTGGCCATCAGTTGATAGTGCAGGCCGCCTCCGGGCGACCAGGCGACAGTTTGATCAGACATAAAGCAATTCTGAGCCCTGCGAGCGGTCATTTCTGCCGGACTTTCGTCGATTCTGCTTGCGTCATCGACCGAAAGTCCTGCAAACTATTCAGCACGCGAGTTTATCATGTTTTTTGCCGAACACATTACGGAAGCGACTGTGTTTCCGAAGTGTGGTCTTACGCTCATTTCTGAGACGTCCGGCCGAACCAGTTCGCCGTTCCAGGCCGGAAAACGCACCGTGCGACTTCGGCCGGCGGACCGCACATCGGACCGGGCATGTCGCACCGGTTCCGCGGGCGGTCCCGGAAGTACTGTCAGTCATCCTCACAAGGCCCTGCGAGCCATGCTGAACGCTGTCAAACATCCCCTGATGCTGCTCACTCTGGTGATTCTGTTCGGCGAACACCCGACCGCTGGTGCTCAGGGACTGATCTTCAATCTTCCGGAAGATGGTACCGGTGTCGAATACGAAGGTGAAATTACCTATGTCACGGTCCGCACGGATATCGCGGCCGGGAAGGAATCGATCACCAAAGCGCGGGAAATGAGCATCAAGTCTGTCGGCCGCGAGGATGCCGAATTTGAGGGTCAGATCCAGCCCTGCCGCTGGATTGAAATCAAGGTCATTACCGGCACCGCCGGTGAAGCCGGCATCGATCCCGGCCCGGTCGGGTCGCGGATCTACAAGGTGCTGGTGCCGGAAAGCAAAATCCTTGCCACTGCGGTCGACGCCGATCTGATTCCCAACATCATGCTGCCCGTGGTCAGAGGCTATCGCCGCAGCGGTGAAGCGCAGGTTCGCCCGCTCAAAAGTTCCGCCATCGCCTTCTACCCGACCATCTGCCAGTTGCTGAATTATCCCGAACCGGAGCTGATCGCCGCCTCAGAAACACCTCAGACCAAAGCCACCAACATGTCCTTCAATGCAAAACACCTGAAGGGCCGGGTGGTCATGGAACGCACAGAAAGTCGTTCCACCAACGAAGCTCATTTCTGGATTACGGACGAAGTTCCGTTTGGTCTGGCGCGGTGGGAAGTCACGGTCACACGCGAACAGAAGGAATCCACCGCCCCGCGTGACAGTTTTCAGGAAGTCGTCACCACCAGCAGCACAATGTCCGTCCGACGACTTCTGCCAATCGCTGAAAGTGAACTGATTATTCCTCAGTCCAACTGAAGTCGATGGCAACACGGCCACACGTCCGCGTGACGAATGGCCCATCCGTCCTGCCGCGGTGGAACTGGTGCAAAACGCCTGCCAGCCGCGTGATCGTGTCGGAAGCACGGTTACAACGACTTAAAGAGGTCCTGAAGCAGAGAAACACTGATTCCGCGGCACTGTTTTCAAAACCGCCATTCATTCTCAGAGGTCAATCTGCCACACTGACGTGTGTCCATCACTCCTCTTTGTGTCTGATTACCTGTCGCATGTTCTCTGTCAACTCTGCGCTGCCCCGAAAAACGCCCGTCCGGAGCGAAGTCCGTGGCGCTGTCAACGTGTGGCGGCCTCGACCTGTTGCCTCAGCCGCTCATGACGCCGGCGTTTTCATCGCCGGTCGGCAGGCCCGTGTACCAGCGGGGCGGATTTTTCTGAAGTCTGTGCTGCCGCAGATGGCGATTCTGCTGGCGTGTCTCAGCCCTGTCGGCCTGTCCGATTCTCGAGCCGCTCAGCCACCACCGCAGATTACAGCACAGGGGCAGCCGCAGAGCCAGACCCAACCGCAGACTCAGACCACGCCGCAGCCGGCAGGTGTGGCGCAGCCGCCTGAAACATCAGCGACAGCCCAGGCGACGCCTGAAAAGACCGCGACGGAACCGGATGTGGTTCCGCCGAAGCAGGACGCGATTACTTCGGAAGCGCTGGAACAGCTAAGAGCACAGGTGGAAGCCGCGACGGAACTGGATGAAGACCAGAAGAAGCGAATTCTGGACACGCTGCAGCAGGCCTCGGCGGCCCTGGGCCAGGCGGTGAAGCTTGAGACACAGACACCTCTGGACCGGGCGGCGATTGACAGCATCGGCACGCGATTTCAGGACCTGCAGTCAGAGCTCACGGCCGCGAACGGTCCCAATCTGACCGACATCCCGAAGGATGCGTCGCTGGCCGACTTAACCTCGGCACTCGCCTCGCGCCAGCCGAAGCTTCAGGATGCCAAGCAGAAACTGGCCGCGCTTGAGATTGAACCGAATCGTCGGGTTGAACGCAGGACCGCGATCGCCAGCAAGCAGGCCACCTATACCAGTCGGAAGGCAGAAATTGAAAAGGCCCTGGCTCAGCCGGCGCCGCCCGATGAATCAGCGTTTGCCACGGCCGCGCGGCGGGCGCTGCTGATGGCTCAGATGCGCGAAATCAATGCCGAAGCGCCCGCGTTGCAGGCTGAACTGTCGCGTTACGAGGCGGAAAAAGCGGTCGACATGACGGCCCTGCGAATTCAGCTGGCCAAGCGAGAAGTCAGCCGGTTACAGCAGGAAGTAGACGAACTCAACAAACGAATCACGGTCAAACGCAGCGAAGACGCACTGTACATTGCGGAACAGCTGGAACTGTTTGCCAAAGGTGAGGCGGTTCCTACGCCTTACATCGTGGCCAGCCCGAGTTTGTACTCGCAGTCTCTTGAGGGCGAACGTCACAAGCTCATGGCTGCGGAAACAGCCTCCCTGGCCCGGCAGAATGTGGAACTGACAACACAAATCACCGCGGCCACCAATGACTATCTGGCAGCTCAGAAAACACTGGAAGCTCTTCGCGCGCTGCGCAGCCGCATGGAAGACAAGATTTCCCGCGTCGGCCTGACCGGCGCCATTGGCCTTGAATTACGACGCCACCTGAGAACCCTGCAGGATCCCGGAGTCGTCAGCCGGCGCTGCAATCTGCGGCAGGACCTGATGCGTGATCTGGAGTTCACACGTCTGGATCTTGAGGACCAGACGGTGGACGTGGCGAACGAGGTTGAACAGCTGGAGGCAGATTCGGAAGAAGCCCCCGCGACTTCCGTTGAAATGCGTCTGGCGCAGGACCGCTATGTGACGCTGACGACGCTTGGGCGGAATTACGGCGAGTACTTCAATCGTCTGGGCGAACTGGATGTCACGGAACAGGAATTCATTCGGGAACTGAAAAGTTTCAGCAATTTTATTCGGGAACGGGCTCTGTGGATCCGCAGCAATCGTCTGCCGGAACCGGAAGACGCCAGCGAAATCTCGGCCAAGCTGAACTGGTTTCTGTCCGGTCGACACTGGCAGCAGGTCAGGGACGCGCTGTGGCTGGATGCCACCAGCGAGACTCCGCTGTACGCGCTGGTTACCTTGTTGATCTGCATGCTGTTTCTGGTGCAGGGCCGCTTTCGCCGCACGCTCGCCACCATCGGCGAACAGACCAGCCGGTCCAGCTGTCGCAGCTTCTATCCGACGATTCGAGCGACGGTGCTGACCGTGATTCTGTCACTGACGTGGCCGGCGCTGCCAGCCTTCTTCTGCTGGCGGCTGCTGGCGGATTCGTCGGCCTCGGCGTTTCCACGTGCGGTTGGAGAAGGCCTGCTGGCCGTGACGGTCGGCTTTCTGACAGCGAACCTGATGCGACAGATCTGCCGGAACAACGGACTGGCCCTGTCTCATTTCGAATGGGCCGGCAATGCTGTTCGACTGCTGCGAACACGGTTGTACCACATGATGGTCGTCCTGCTGCCGCTGCTGTTCGTCGAAAACACGCTGCATGCGTACGAAAATCCTCAGGGACATGACGCCCTGGAACGAAGCCTGTTCTTTCTGTCGCTGCTGGTACTGGCGTATTTCGAAGTCAAATTACTGCATCCTCGCACGGGCGTGTTTCGCGATTATTTTGCTGCTCAGACTGAAGGGTGGGCCTGTCGGTTTCGCTGGTTCTTCTACTACTTCGTCGTCGCCGTGCCGTTGATTCTGGCCGGACTGACCTTCATCGGCTACTACTACACGGCGTACGAACTCAGCTGGCGACTGCACGTGACCACCTGGGCGCTGATCGGACTGTTCGTCCTGAGATGCTTTCTGGTCCGCTGGTTTGTGGTCCGCCATCGTGAACTGAGAATCGAGCAGGCCCGGCAGCGGCGACAGGCGCTCGCCGAAGATGCCGCTTCGGGGACCTCCAGCATCCCCCGTCCGACGGTGGAAGAGACGGCGGTCGACCTGCAGGAAGTGAGTCTGCAGACACAGCGACTGATCAACTCCGGTCTGGCCATCATGGGAATCGTGGTCACGTGGTTTGTCTGGGTTGATGTACTGCCGGCCCTCGCCATTCTGGACCGGTGGGAAATGTGGAGCGCGACGGTCGATACAACCGTCGAACATGTGGATGCGGACGGACAGCAGACATTCCGAACGGTACCGCGCGTCGAATCGTTTACCGCCGCCGATGGCCTGATCGCACTGCTGCTGACCCTGCTGACCTTTACGGCCGCACGAAACATTCCGGGGCTGCTGGAAATGACCATCCTGCAGCAGCTGCCCCTGGAACCCGCGGTCCGCTACGCCATTCGCACGGTCGCCCGCTATCTGATCGTCGTGGTGGGACTGGTGCTGGCCAGCAACGCGATCGGCATCGGATGGTCAAAGGTACAGTGGCTGGCGGCAGCCCTGACCGTCGGTCTCGGTTTCGGCCTGCAGGAAATCTTTGCCAACTTCGTCTCCGGCCTGATCATTCTGTTTGAACGCCCCGTCCGGATCGGGGATGTGGTGACGATTGCCGATGTGTCCGGCACGGTATCTCAGATTCACATTCGTGCCACCACCATTACCGACTGGGACCGCAAAGAGTACGTGGTGCCCAACAAGGAATTCGTTACCGGGCGTCTGCTGAACTGGACGCTGACTGACAAGATCAATCGCGTTGTGATCAACGTTGGTGTGGCTTATGGGTCTGATACGCTGCTGGCACGTTCACTGCTGCTGCAGGTCGCTCAGGATCACCCGGACGTGCTGGAGGATCCGCCGCCGCTGGCCACCTTCGAGGGCTTTGGCGACAGCACTCTGAATCTGGTTCTGCGCTGCTTTCTGCCGAATCTGGAAAACCGACTGCCGACCATCACGCAGATACATGAAGCGATCGATCGGGAGTTCAAGAACGCAAACATTGAAATCTCGTTCCCTCAGCGGGATCTGCATGTGCGATCACTTCCGGAACAGCTGAGTGCCCGGCTGGCCGTCTCAGATTCCGACAGCCCGGAAAATGCGGCGGATAAGGGCGATCAGCGGTAGGTCGAACGGGCAGTCCGTCTCGTGTCTCGGCGGGCACGCGCGGGCTCCCGGCTGACCGCTGTTGGGGGGTTCAGTCGTCGGCCGACAGCGTTCGGGGCCGGTCGTTGTCCGCATACAGATGAAAATGCGAATACAACAGGCCACGATCGTTGCGGACCACGGAGCTGGCCGAAGGCCCCAGCATCGCGGCAAAGTCAGCGAACTCCGGCAGCCGCGAAAAGTCGATGCCGAAGGTCTGATCCGGCGTCGTTTCACTTCGCAGAAACTGATAGGGGCGGCTGAGGGAACGGTGAGATCTGTCATAAGTCTGCATCAGGCAGTTCCCAGATAAGAATTCCGCCACCTGGTGATAGCCGGGGCAGTTGACGAGAGCCAGTTCCGGGGGCTGTGCCAGACCGCTGACGACCTGCTGACTGTCTGAAAACATGAGCATATCGCCCAGCAGCGTGATGAAGATCCGTCTGCTGCGAAACGGCTGTTCATAGACCGTCAGATCGCCCACCTGATGGGAAGTCGCCTTCTGACTGGTGAACGGAAGATGATGTTGGGTGATTCTTTCCAGCAGCCCCTGAACGTCGTCCGAACTGCGGACCTGGACGGCCACAACCGGATGCTGCTGTCCGTTCTGAGGAATTTCTGCCACATAAAATCGACCCGTCAGTTTGTCCAGCAGATCCTGCCTCAGATCGAACCCGTCGGTCACGGTTCTGATCCGCTGGATATAGGCGTCCAGGGCGTCTTCGCCTTCAATGATGCTCAGCAATCGATTGCCGCCGTCAAAGGCTGCCTGCAGATCCCAGCACCCGGCGTAATAACAGTTCGCCTCAGCCGCAATCCAGGGCGGCGGGCGAAGGTCGATGGCCTGAGGTTTCGGTAACTCAGCAGTGTTCTCAGATGATTTCTGCAGGACCAGTTGTACCTGAGAGATCAGCGCCAGGTTGCCGCAGGCGGCGTCCAGTGAGCCAGCGACTCCGGTAACTCGATCCAGGCCGGTCCGGGAAATCAGGTTCAGCAGAAAACGCCGAAACTCAGAGTCGTCCCGCTCCTCTTCCATAATCAGTTCCTGAAGAATGCCAACCGGATCGGCATACCAGGTCAGCAGCGGGTCTCGTGAAGCGATACGGCAGCCGTTCATGACCTCCACGCAGTCCGGTTTTTCCGGCTGAGATCGATGTTCATGATTCCAGCTGCGCAGCAGGTCGCGCAGCACCTCGGGATTGGTTGCGAGGCAGAACACGGAATCATGCGTGCACAGAGACAGCTGGCGAAATCTGATGCGACGACGGAAATCAGACACGCACGTCCGGCCGAAAAGTCGTCTGGTCCGCGTGAAACCGGCCGACAGCATGGCTCTGGAAAATCGCTCGACAATCAGATTCATCAGATGCGGCGACTGAAAGTCAATCATGGTGACCAGCGTGATGGGGCGGTCGGGCAGTTTGACGAAGGCGACCGTTACCTGTCGCAGACCCAGTTGCTTCAGTTCCGGAAGGCTGACACCGATCTGGCTGCGCAGTTGTTCTGAAATCTGATTGTGATCGTTCGATAATCCCTGCAGAAAAGGGGTCCACGCATCCGTGGTGGCATCTGCCAGCGAGGCCTTGCCGCGTGTGAAGCATTCATTGATGTCCGGCAGCGTGACACAGGCCAGGACACGTCCCGGCAGGCGCCGTTCGTGGCGAACGTGTTCCGGCTGCGCAGCCACCGGGCCGCAGCACAGCAGCACGGTTGCAAGCCCGAGAAGTCGGTGGTTGAAGCTCACGGCAGAACCTGCTGTTTGGACGGAATTCGGGAAACATTCAAACAATCTGAATGCCGCGGCAGCGATCATTTCGATCTATAAAAAATACATGCCCGAGGAACAAATCGGGTGCCGAACGTCCCGACGGGGTGATTTTCACCGCCGGTTAGGGTTATGAGGGCCATGTTGATGAATCGTCGCAGTTTTCTTGGGAAAACACTGAAGTTTTCGGTCGGACTGGTCGGGGGCACGGCAGCAGCCGTCTCGGCCGGCGATGGGGTGTTCGAAAAGCTGCTCACCGGAGTGGATCAGACCCGCGGAACGCTGTTGGAACGCATTGACGTGGTGCTGAGAAACGCCAATACGGCCTTCCGGGGTATCTATCACGGGTACGGGCTGGGGATTCGTGAGATTCTGGCCGGGACCGATGGTCCGCTGCCGACGATGCCCGAACGTTCTCATGCCAGCTGGCCCCATGTGCACTGTGTCTGCCACTGCAACATCGTGGCCAATCTCGGCCCGCAGGAAGGAACTGAACTGTCACGCTTCGGTGCGATTGCCGATGAGGTCAACCAGGCCTATTTTTCCCGGCTGTTCTATTCTTCGGTGCTGCCGATCATCTGGAGCGATCAGCTTGATAAATACGACGGGGCAGAGCGCGTGCAGAATGCGCGGCGGGATATGAAGTATCTGCTGACCTACGCGTTCGGACGGGCTCGAGCTCAGCGACAGGCGTTCGTGCTGGCATCGGCCGTCGACCGAAAAAACCGCAGGCGGCTGAAGGATTTTAAAGACCTGATCTTCGGCCTTATTGATGCGCTGGAAAGCTCGTGGCAGCAGTCCGATCTGTATGATAACCTGATTGGTCGTGCTGGCGGACTGAAATGTCCACGCGGCCTGACCACTCAGAAGAAACGCGAATGGTGCAGCGGCTGGTGTTCGAACCAGGGGGTGGCGACCGACACGGCCGAAGGCTATGGCACGGATCGCCCGTGGGGACCGTTTCATCCGCTGCACCCCGGACCGATTCCCACGGTTCATGATGCCGTCTATGGCAACCAGCGACCACCGTTCGACCCGGCACTGAATGTGCCGCTGCCCGAGTTTTCATTTATCCGGCCGCCCGCGCTGGAAGGGATGTACCGCCTTCCCGGGCCACGGCAGACCCTGGAACCGCCGGCCGCCTGAATCAACACGCTGAACGCAGCCCCTCGTTGTCGCCCGCTATCATCAGCGCAGCTCGTACCAGTGCTGGCTCGTACCGGTGCCACCCATTTGTCATTGACATGATCGCCCCGCCGCTGACTCGGGAGCGCACTGTTGTCGGCAAGTCTCGGTCGTCGGCGGTCCACCGTTGTGGCCGGGTCTCCGCCGTTGTGGCCGGGTCTCCTGACCCGTCCACCCCCCCGACCGAAGGTCTCCTGTTTCGCACGTGCCACACCAGTGCCACGACCCGCAGATCGTGGATGCTTTGAGTGGCGCTGGTCGGCTCAGAACACCATGTTCTTTTCCAGCGCCGACATGCTCCGTCACCCTCGGGGGCGAGCGCAGCGAGGGGAGCGACGGTGCCGCTGTTGAGCGTGTGCCGGAAGTCGCAGCTTATGCAGCCATTAGGCTGGCAATGTAAAAGTAGAGCGGCCAGCCGATCAGGACGACCGCCGTGATGACGTACGCCCACGTTATTTCTGCTGCTTCAATCGTACGAGCCGTCAAATGTGCCTGGCTCAAGATAGGGAATGGCAGTCTTACGTCGTTTCTTTCCCGCAAACCCCGTTTTGACAAGGCCTCGCTGAAGTGCGCGCTGAAGTTGAAAGCAAAACACGATAATCCAGGACAGGCACAACAGAACCAGAACCTTTTGCATCGCGGGGCCGACTCCGAGCATCCCGGCAACAGGAAACAGAACCACCAGCATTCGAAGAGACTTGCCCAGTGCAAAGCATGCGTCAGGGTGGCGGGCCTTTTCAGAAGGCAACGACCAGAGCCATTCAATCCAGATTGAGATTGCAGGCAACAGAAATAGAAGCCACGAGAACATCGCAAGCGTGTGGAGCCCCGGATATGAATTCCACGGCAGTACGGCGATAAAGAACACGGATGAGGACGACAACAACCCAGAGCCGCCAATGACCATCAGTTCAACGGGTCCGCGGATCGCCATACGAAATACAGAAACGAAGTAGTAACAGAGGCAGACTGCAAAGGCGGCGAGCGATATGTTGAAAACCCAGGCGTGAGCCAAATGCCCGTCCTTCGCGCATCCAGGTTCACTGATGTAATTCGTTGACAGGCTGAATTGTACCGGGTAGAGAGCAATCGATACCGAGAAACAGAGAACAAACTGAGCAACGGAGATCACCAGGAAAACGCTCGGAAGGAATACTTGTTGAGCCAGGAGTCGCGCCACCTCACACTCACCTACACTGAAAGCATTTAGAAACGATTGATCAATAACTGACTGGCTGGCCGATGACGTGGCCATCGGGCAGGCTGACAACTCTGAAGAAATTACAGAATTCAGCAGACCATCACGACGAATGGGTGGAATCAGGTATGTTCAATCGAATGTTTTTTTCAATCCGTTGTACCTGTGATGTAAGCCCGGGCCTTTTCCCAGACGGCCTCGCCCACTCGATTGCCGAGTTCTGTACCGAAGACGTTGCCGTCACTGAAGTGGATGCCACCGTAGAGTCGGGAAATGCCGGCTTCGTCTGCGGCTGCCGTGAAGGTGTCCCAGGATAGTGTGACGGATTCTGATGGAGTGACCGACGGTTCAAATCTGGAGGTGCCGGGCTGGAAGGTGACGGAACCACCGAACTGATCGCTTCCGGTGAACAGTCGAAGAATCGTGGCTCCGGCCGCGCTGAAGGCACTGTGCCCGGACGTATATTCGGCGAACGGCGGTGACGGGTCCTGCCCCGGCGTCTGGTATGTCAGGAATTCCGTGGCGGGGATCAACCGGTTGTCGCCTTCCGGTGTCCATGCCCGAATCATGTATTCACCGGTTGAAGAATCAGGTTCTCCGATCAACCCCAGTTTGCCGAGTTCTCTGATCGCTCTGACGGGGCGGACGTAGTCGTAGTGGGTTTTCGATTCCCATGTCGCGATACCCGCATCAAACACGGCGTTTGCCAGAGCAAAGAACATCTGTGCATCCTGATCGGTTGAATGATTGTCGCGCGCCGAGACATACTGCCCAAACGTCATGAATGTTCCCGGAGGAAATGACGTCCGGGAAGCATCTTCCCAGAACTCTGCAATCAGCTTCTGTTCGTCTGTGAGTGCGGCGCTGATGTCAACCACTTCCTGAGCCTGAGCGACGAAGGCCGGGTTGATGACTGTGCCGACAAGCTCTGAGGTGATGTTCAGAACCGTTCCGTCGTCCTGAGTGATTGTCTTGTTCTCAAGGTCGACCGTGCCATCCACCATCAGAAATGGCTCAGGAGCCTGAGGTCTCAACTGATCACCACTTGTCAGCGAAAACGGAGTGACCTGTCCCCAGTGCGGCGTCAGGAACTTCTGATTTCGAAGTTCGCTGCCGGATGCTGCGTCGATGGGAACGTGTTCCGGCGTCCACTTGTCGATCACTTCTGTGCTGGCGATACCGTTCGTCGCCGAATAATCAGACGTGTCTGAATAGGCGATACCGGGTGTCCCGTCGGCACTGTCTCCCAATTGGTTTGAGCCATCGTCGTGACGGAAAGTCAGCAGACTGGCGGCCATCGTGTTACCGATACCCGCTGGTTCCGTTGGACTGGTTGACGTGTTGCCAGGATCGAAACCCAGCCGTTCCATCAGATCGTCAAGCAGGTTCGTTTCGGACGCGAACAGATCATCCAGCACACGATAAGCGGCGTAACTCATCGCCTCCCGCTTGTTCGCTTCGGTATTCTCTGACTCCGGACGCTGCAGGTCATCGGCCAGTTGAGTTGAATGGGCCGGTCCATCGTATGCCGACCACGCATCAAACATGGCTGTATGCATCAGGGCATAGGCTCGTGATGCAATTGTCGGACCGGGTGACGTATTGGTAACCGCCTGCTGGACGGCCTGGTCCCAGAGTACAGAAACAGAGGGTGTCGGTTCAGTGACAGTGACTCGCTGCGTTGCCGGAGCCATTTTCAGGCTGACCACCTCGAATCCGACATCGGCGGCTGCTGCGGACAGCGCATCCTGAACATTGTTTGCCAGTTTCTCCGGAAGAAATTCAGCCGTCTGATTCAGCCATGCTGGAAGTGCGGCTGCGGCTTCCGCAATGCGGTTCTGCACGGTGCTTTCGGGCACGTCGGCAGCCACGGATGAGAGCCGCGGAGCCATCCGGAATTGTGTTTCTGAGTCCGTCGCGACGACGTCATCGCCGCGCTGTCCGGAGATTCGAACCGATCGATTGAACTGGGACGTCGTTGCTTGCACCGTGTCATTTCCGACACCACCTGACACTCGAACGGCTCCGTCAATCTGCGAACCGGTTGTCAGCACACAGTCGTCACCGGCCTGTCCCCTGATCACCGTGCGTCGTCGGATCTGCATTTCACTCGCAAGTACAAGATCGTTTCCCCGAGCACCTGAAACGACAAGACTGCCGCCGGTTTCGATGTGGGAAGTAAAAACGGAATCGTTTCCCGTACCGGCAGCAACCACCAGGTTACGGCGGATCACGTTGCTGGCCTGTTCGCTTCCTGCAATGGCGATCGTGTCATCTCCGGAGCCCAGCGCCGCCCGCAGGCTGCCGGAAAGAGCCATGCCGTCGGCTTCAATCGTGACCGAATCATTTCCACCCCGCATCTGAATCTGCACATTCCGGAACCCTTTCGATTCGAAGCGACGATGTGCCCGGTTCGTGAACTGCACGGCAGTGTCGTCGGTGCCCTGAACAAGCCCTTCAACTGTTTCCGCATTCGGTGTGACGACAACCGAATTATCCTGAGCATCTCCTCGAATACGCAGCGTCTGTCCGATCAGGTCAACGCTGACCGTACCGGCAAGAAGGACACGCTGCTCCAGAACGTCAATGCAGGAAACGGAACGAAAAGAGGCGGCTGATCGTGTTCGTCTGTCAAGTCTGAACATCATTGGTTCTCACCGGGAGCACAAATGCTACGTCCTTGATTGATTAATTAGTCGTTACCTTCCGTTTAACGATCAAGCATATCTGTATGGCCTTGCCGAATCGAATATTTCCAAAAACGATGATGAAGATTCGGGGATAATCTCTTTGACTGAAGCGCGATCAGAGATCCGGTGAGATCAACAAGAACCGGATGCCGGATTGCTCAACGGGTAAGCGTTTTCTGCAGCCCTCACTTGATGCCCGGCTCTGCCCACACGTATCACCTTCCGTGTACGGTCATACAGACTTCCGTAGACGTCATAAAGGCAAAAAGGCCGGTCGCCAACCTGATTCCAATCATTTGTCTGATCGATTCGTTGCGTGCCTTCTTCGAACAACGGCGAAAGTTTCTTCTGGAATACAAGCCTTCGCCGTAATGAAGTGCAGGTTGTTTTACTTCGTTGCGATGACGGAGTGACTTGCCGCGTTGTCTGATACTCCATCTCGGCGTCTGGCGAATTCGTGGAAATGGTGCTGGGCTGAGGCTGTGTCGAAGTAGTCTTCAAACTTTACGATCACCCCGTCCCGTACTTCGAATCGCAGGCACAGCCAGGTCGGTGCGTCGGTGTCATGGCCGATGATCCGACCGTTCTCTGTACCATACGCGACGACCTCGCTGCTGCAGGCGTAGTACCGGACGTCCAGTGCCTCTTTGTCGTAACGTTCGATCAGCTGGAAGAATCTGTTCCAGAATTCCTGCAAGCCATCCGGCCCATGGAAGCGCCCGGCGAAGGGGATGGTGGACGGATCGCCCGCGATGAAGACTTCCAGGTCGACACTCAAGAGATGACGGATCTTTTCGACCATCTGTTTCTCATGAACCCGATACGCCTCAACAAACGCCAGAGCGACGGCGACCGGATCTGTACAAAGGTCCAGTGCTGTGGCTCCGGAATCTTTCGAGCATGTTCGAAGCCTTGCTGCTCGACACATCCGATTCACGCTCTTGAGTCATGCACGCAAGCTGAAAAGACAGGTGGCACTGAACTTTCTGACTCCGGTCGCGACCAGCGCGGGGTTTCTTCATCCGGAAGAAATGCAGGCCGACGACTGTACTCCGGTTTGTGAGTTCGAGATGAATTGATCGACGAATACGAAATGCGGCTGGAAGACGGTGAGGAAGTCTCAGCGGCCGACATCTGCAGGGGGCACACGGAACTCATTCCCGCGTTTCTGGCTCGCCTTGACGAAGTGACGGCCGCCAATGCTACTCTGTCCGCTCTGGCTCAGTCAGCCAGTCAGCCGGAAGTACCGGGTTACCGTATTCTGAGCGAACTCGGTCGCGGCGGCAGCGCGATCGTCTATCGAGCCATTCAGCTGGAAATGGATCGAGAAGTTGCTGTCAAAGTGTTTTTTCCGCAGCTCTTGGATCGCCTTTTTTTTCGTCGGGAAATCGCGGTCATCAAACGACTGACGCACGATGGTATTCCTGCCATCTTTGACTGCGGGCGGCTGAACTTCGGGAATGCGGAGTTGTGCTGGTTTTCCATGGAACTGCTGAAAGGAGGTACAATCGACCGGAGAACAGTCTGCGAGCGGTCGACCACTGAAATTCTGCAGTTGTTCCGGAAGACAGTTGAAGCTGTTCACTATGCTCATCTGAACGGTGTCCTTCACAGAGACATCAAATCGTCGAACATACTTCTGGACGAAAAGGGAAGCCCGCACGTTGCCGACTTCGGCATTGCCAAACTGCTGGAAGAGGATCAGGAATCATTAAAACGCAGCACCGTGGGCCACATGGGGACGCCGGCCTACACGGCTCCGGAACTGATCCTCGGTCATCGGGAACAACCGGATATTCGGACTGAAGTTTACAGTCTGGGTGTGTTGTTGTTTGAGATGCTGACCGGGCAACACCCCTTTGGAGAAAACGCCGAGGCTTTGGCTGGTTTACGGAAGACGCTGACCAGCCAGACGGTGCCGTCCCCGAAATTACTGCGGCCGGATGTTTCGGTCGACCTTGAAACGTTTGTCCTGTCATTATTGTCCATCGATCCGAGGGATCGATACGAATCCTGTGTGATCGTACTTGACGAACTGCAGCGGCTGCTGAACGGCCAGCCCATTGCGGCTCGTCGGGTCGGTGCATTTGAACGAGCCTACCGGTGGTGTCGAGTCCACTATCTGACCGCTGCGGCAACACTGGCGGCGACGGCCGTGGTGCTGGTGCTGCTGGTTCAGCTGAATGATCGACAGCCGTGTTCGCACCTTCTGGACACGTCGCCAAAGTTCCCACTTGAGCAATTCGGCACTGCCGTCAGGACGCTGCAACCCGGGCAGTCCGGGCGAGTCCTGATCTGTCATCGGGAAGGATGGTTTTCCACCGTGGAGGTTGCTCAGGACCCGTTTTTTAAACGGGTCTGTCTTGTCGCTGCGTTCAACTGGATTGTGTCGGGCAGTCACGATGGCTGGCTCCGACGGCATGATGCAGTTACGGGAAAGGTGTTTTCTGCCTGGCGTGCGCACGACGCCGGAATCAACGCGATCGCGGTCGATCACGAGCGGGCGATTATCTATACCGCCTCAAGGAATGGCGAAATTCGCTCATGGGGTCTTGATGGGACACCACGACGGAAATATGTGGGGCATTACGACCGCATTCACGCGCTCGCTCTGTCACGTGACGGAACAACGCTTGCGAGTGGCGGTGATGACCACGACGTGATCATCTGGGATGCTGTTTCGGGCGAACAACAGCTGGTCCTTGAAGATCATGCCGGCCCTGTTCTGGATCTGTTTTTCGGCGAAGACGGATTACTGTATTCGACGTCACAGGATCATACGGTGCGAGTCTGGGGAATTGACTATACCACCACCGGTACTCCACATTGAAAGCGTGCGCTGCAAGCTGTCGTGAACGTTGTTGTGTCCCTGTGAGACGGATGCACGTATTGTGGAAGTCGAGGCTGCTGTCCGTCAGTCGATTTCGTTCAGGTAGCGCAACAGATCCGCCATGGACTGCAGGTCGACCGATTTTTCCAGTCCTTCGGGCATGAATGACAGTCCGCTGCCGGACATTTCTTCGATGTTGATTCGCAGAATGGTGCTTTCTGTGCCGTCCGCACGTCGCAGCGTGATGCTGTTGGCTGTTTCTTCTGAAATCATTCCGGCCTGCGTTCGACCGTCTGCCGTGACAACCACGTACGACTGAAACTTCGGCTTCACTTCGCGATTCGGGTCAAGGATGTTCAACAGGACGGACGGCATCCCGCGCTGTCGAATTCCCTTCAGTTCTGCTCCAACCGCCGTGCCCACGTCTTCGAGTCTGTGACAGGCGGAACAGTTTTTCTTGAAGACCTGCTTTCCGCGACCGGCGTCCGCGTCCATTGTCAAGGCCGCCTGATAGCGGTCCACGACCTCCTTTCGTGAAGAAACAGACCGGCCTGCGAAGATTTTTTCCACGCGCGACGCAATCTGTTTGTTCGGATGTTTCATCAGCAGCTGAATGCGGGCAGGATCGAAATCGGCCGCCGCTATCTTTCCTGCTTCCACCGCGTCCAGCAGAGCGTGCACCCATGCAGGGCGAGACAACAGCGTTTCCGCGGCTTTGACCCGCAGCGCGGGGCTCAGGCCGCGCCAGTGTTCCAGCAGCAGGCGGACCACCCCGTCATCGCCGAAGGCCCCAAGCAGGTCGAGTGCCGCGGACTGCAAAGGCTGTGGCTGAGTCGGGCTGAGCAGGCTGTTGACCACGGTTTCGATGTCCTGGAATGCGGCCATCCGCAGACTGCGAATTCCTTCCAGACGCGCCGCAACCGGAGCGCCATCGTCTGCTGCGACCGTTGCCGCGTCGACCAGGACCCGGGCCAGCACCTTTCCGGCGCTGCCGCCGGCGGCAGCCAGAATCTGTTCCCGCAGCTCCCCTTTCTGCTTCTCGACAAGGGCCTGAACAACGGCGGCTCGCAGAGCGGTGTCGTTGTCATCAAGCTTTTCCAGCGAATTCAGTACCAGGCTCACTTCGCTCAGCCGACCGCGAAGGCCAATCTGTTGAGCGATGTCCAGCAGAATTGCATGACCATGCGGCGTGGCTCGAAACTGGCTGTTGTCGGCCAGAATGCTGAAGACGATGTCTGCGCCTTCGTGAAGCGAGCTCAGGATTGCCAGCCGAATCCACTGGTCGTGCCCATCTTTGAGAGCGAGGGCTGATAAGGCTTTCGCCGAAGCCGAACCCGGGATCGCTCCCAGCGAAAACGCCAGTTGATAACGTACGGCGTCGTCGGCATCATCGATCATGCGACGCAGCTGATCGCGAATGGCCGGAGAATCACCGACAAAATATTCGGCCAGTCGCAGCGACTGAATGCGGACGTTCGGCGAGGCATCTTCGAGTCCGGCCAGCACTGTTGCTTCGTCCAGCGCTTTTAGACCATGCAGCACATGCATGGCGGTCGCCCGTCCTTCAGCAGAATTCGCCTGAGAACACATGGTCAGCAATGCGGGAATCGCAGAGCGATCCTGGCGTTGATAAAGCAGTCGTGAGGCCGTGTCGCGATGCCAGCCGTTGGTATGGTCCAGAACAGCAACCAACTCAGGAGTGGATGCCTGATCCAGCCTCGGCAGCTTTCGACTGACGTTACCTTCGGTTGAGCGGATCCGGTAAATTCGACCGCGGTCGTTGCCGCTGGCCGCGTCCAGATGTTCGAAAAATTCAGGCGGCAGAAAAGCGGCTCCCTCGATCAGTTCGCGGCACATGTCCAGCATCACCAGATTGCCGTCCGGAGCATTCGCAAACTGTACGGGACGGAACCAGATGTCTCTGGAGGCCAGGAATTCTGCCGCTGGATCCGCTCGTTCGGCGACCAGTGCCTGACCGTTCGCCCGCAGTGTCGCTCGATAAACAAGGTTGTTGGCCACATCGCCGACAAACAGATTGCCCCGGTACTCGGACGGCCATGCGTCGCCGCGATAGATGGTGATTCCCGTGGCACCGGTGAAGAATCCGAAGGGAGTACCACCTTCGTCTGATCCTCGAAACTTTCCTTCCTTTCGCAGGCGGGTTCGCAAAACACGCCATGGTTCGGGGGGAGAGATGCGGTACAGTCTGGTGTGTTTGCCGTCGGGAGCAATATCGACCGCTGCCGCCGCGGCCTGCATCACTGGATTGCGAGCGATATAGCGGTCATCGTACATCAGCGTCTGAGCAGGCACACTGTTCGAACACACGAACTTGCGTCCCCAGTTATCCATGCTTAGTCCGTGCTGCCCGCCGCCTGACGTCAGTTCGAACTTCGTCCAGTCGCGCGGATCAAAGACAAACCCACGTCCTCGGACAGATACGGGCTGCATGTCGTCGGCAGCGACCGCCGTGATCTCGCCACCCGCCAGGTTTGTCGAAAGATGAAAGCGGTTGTCCATGCCCCAGCGAATGGAATTCAAATGAGCTTCGCCGGCCTTGTCTTTTCCGAAGCCGGTGAATACGACAGTGCGTTCATCGGCCCTGCCGTCACCGTCGGTATCCTTCAGATAAAGCAGGTCCGGTGCATCCCCCACAAACACACCGCCGTCCCAGCACGCCACGGCCGTGGGATAACTGAGCCCGTCGGCGAACACGGTGCTTGTGTCGTAGATGCCATCGCGGTTTTCGTCTTCCAGCAGAGCGATTGATCCGGAGGGCATCTTTTCCAGCACGTAGGCATTGTATGGCGGTAACTGCACCACAAACATGCGACTCTGTTCGTCAAAATCGACCGCCACCGGATCCTTCACCAGCGGTTCGGCGGCAATTAACTCAGCACGGAAACCGTCACGCATCACGATGGCGTCCTGCGACTGCTGTGGACTCATCCCCGGCAGTCGCGGCAGCTGACTGCCAAATTCGTCCGCTCCCGGCGTCCTGTCCTGAGCGCAGAGGAGGGTGGTCGAAAAACAGACAAGCATGCACACGATCAGTCGGCACAGGCACTGAACCACGGCGGTCGCGATACTGACTCGTTCGTTTTTCGAATTGGCTCGTGCCCGTCGCTGTCGCTGCCAGACTGTGCCGGCGTACTGTCGCCTGAGCGCAATTCTGCGGACATGCCCGCTCGGGTGTTCATGCTGATTCGAACAGTGTTCTGTATTGAAGAAAGAAATAGATGGTCGCGTCACAGTTGTCGTCCGGCTTCTGATTGGGGCAGCAAAGCAGGTAGCATGACAGGATTGCGGAATTCGTTCCAGGCTGAACAACGATTAAGACCCGGATCAGATCGACGTCGACCTGCAGCGTTCCCTTCCGACAACACCCCTGACCGGTGC
This sequence comes from Fuerstiella sp., assembly GCA_040222735.1. Classification (GTDB taxonomy): domain Bacteria; phylum Planctomycetota; class Planctomycetia; order Planctomycetales; family Planctomycetaceae; genus Fuerstiella. The sequence continues at coordinate 24,490 of JAVKCM010000112.1, forward strand.
AACACCCCTGACCGGTGCAACACCCCTGACCGGTGCAACACCCCTGACCGGTGCAACACCCCTGACCGGTGCCACCCATTCCTGACCGGTGCCACCAACACCCCGGACCGGTGAACACCCCGGACCGGTGCCACCCATTGGTGTGTCAGCTTGTGGCTTGGGTGCAGTCGGGTTTGTATCCCCGTTTGCCGGCACAGTCCCGCCGCGCGGTCCGGTGACGCCCCGGCTGCATTTCCGTAGCTGGGGCTTCCAGCCTTGTCGTTACCCACAAATTCGGGGGGCAACACCGGTCGTTTATCAGAGAACTCAAGAGTGAGCCGAGTGCCGTAAGGCACCGGGCCGCTCACCGGGTGGCTTCCCGGTGTGACGTTGAAATCCATCGAATCGTCGCGCCCGGGGCCCGGCCGCTGACGCGTCGCGGCTCACGGACGGATCACCAA
>JAVKCM010000113.1:0-13730 GCA_040222735.1 Fuerstiella sp.
TTTGTCATCGCCCAGAATCAGGTCAAAACTGGTCCAGTAGATCTTCTCGTTGACGGCATCCACTTTGACGGACAGCGGAGCGTGATCGGCCACGATCACGGTTTCCCGGTTCGTCCCGTCCAGGTCGGCTCGTTCGATGGCTCTGGTGCCTTGGTCGGCCCAGTAGATTTTTCCGTTCTGCAGATCCAGAATGACATGATCCGGGCTGATCAGGCCGACACTGGCCAATGTCTCCTGTCCGCTGCCATCCAGGTTGGCCCGTTTGATGCTGTTGGTCAGAACACCGTCTTCGGCCCAGTAGATCTTCTGGTTGCTGACATCGATGGCGAAGCCGCGGGGGAAGTTCAGTGGGGTCAGGACATCTTCCTGAAAGCTACCGTCCAGATTCATGCGACGAATAGCACCGTTGCCGGTTTCGGACCAGTAAATCTTGCCACCTGCGGAATCCACAAACAGTTCGTCCGGACTGCTTAGTCCGGTCTTCAGATCGACAACATCCGAACCGTTTAGATCGGACGACTGAATTTTGCCGCTGGTTTCATCCGTCCAGTACAAACGCGTCAGGGCAGCACCGCCGGCCTGATAGGCGCCCACGTCGATCCGCCCGTCCGTCGAAGAATAGTTTCGTGCATCGGTCGGCGCCGCACTTGTCGCCTTGCCACTGTCGATGGCCGCACTGCCGGCCAGCAGGGCATGCGTTCGAACCTGCCCTCCGAAGTCGCCGAGCGAGCTGAGATTCAGACTGATGGGCATTCCCGCCGTGCCGACCTGATCACTGTTGACGCCGTTCACCAGACCGCTGGCCGTGCCGTTGCTGTCGATGTTGTTGCCGAAGGAAGTCAGTGCAACGGTCGCACTGGCCCCGAGATTATCAAGAATCGTGTTTCGCACATTATTGGCAGCTCCGCCTCCAGCGCCGGCAATGCCCGACGAATTTCCGACAATCGTGCTGCTGGTGACCGTCACTGTTGTATTGAAGTTGTAGTACGCTCCCCCCATTCCGCCGGTATTGGCACTGAATGTGACGTTTGTCAGACTGGCCGTTCCGGCTCCTGAAAAGTAGAGGCCGCCTCCATTGCTGCCCGCCACGTTGTCGGCAATTGTCACACGCAGCAGGTTCGTCGCCGTCCGTGTGAAAATCGCACCACCGTTGCCGGCGGCCGAGTTTCCCGTCAGTTCCACGTCTGTCAGGTTCAGTCCCCCGGCCGACTCTGTTTCAATTGCTCCTCCGGTCGTACTCTGACCGCCGGTGATGGTCACGCCCGAGATACTGGTGGTGCCGCTGACAATATGAAGAACACGATCCACAACGGTCAGCGTTGACGCATCGATGGTGACGTCATCGGCGCCGGCACCGACGATGGTCACGCTCTTCAGAATGTCCAGGTCACCCGTCGCGGCAAGGTCTTCTCCGCTGCCGTCCATGGTCAGTTCGTATCTGCCGGCGCCCAGATAAATGGTGTCTCCGCCCGCACCCGCGTTGATCGCCAGAATCGCTTCTCTAAGAGAAATGAAACCGTCCGCGCCCTTGTTCGAAAGCAGATTGGCCACGGACGACGTGTTGCCGTCGACAACATCTGCTTCGGTCGTGACGGTAATGCTGGCCAGTTTGGCCTTCCAGGCGTCCTGCAGTTCTTCCGTGAAGGCCACCTTTGTCTCAATATCACCGAGCCTGTATTCCAGATCCCAGTCGCCGGCGTACAGCGCGTGCCCGGTCGCGTCAGTGCTGGCCGCTACATCCGCGCCCAGCAGCGTCTGAAGCGATTCAGAAAGTTGAATGCCCGCCTCTGTGGCAGCCAGATCACAGCCGTAAATCAGCAGGTCGGCATCGGCGGTCATGGCCTGTTGCCATGATAAAAGCTCGGCCGCATGACGGCTGATATTCCGCGCACTCAGGACGCTGGTGCCCAGCAGTAACTCACCATCCTCGCCGTGAGACACCAGATGAATGGCGGATACGTCGTTGAGGTTCGTCAGGACGTCTGTTATCTGAACAATCCCGTCGCGCTGAGGATTCAGTACCAGAACCTCAAAGCGGCGTTCAGTCTGCTGCTGCAGATCGGCAAGCAGCTTCAGGTGGTTGTCGGCGGAGGGATCAATGACGACCAGTTCGACTGATTTCTGCGTTTCAGAAACGTCGGCCTTATCGGAATATGTTGCTGCTTCTGTGGCCGGATCTGCACTGGCGACGGCCACGTTCAGCTGAAGTTCGCCGCACTCAGATTCGACCGGCGCGTTCAGATCCGGCGTCGTCGGGGCGGGTGCTTCGACCGCGACGGCAAGCGGAGAAGCACTCATCAGAATCCGCTGTTCCAGCTGAATCATCTGAGTCGGCCGCCGCTGGTCATCGTCCTGCACGCGAAAACTCGCGCGCACGGCACTCAGCGCTTCTTCCAGCAGCAGCCGGGTGCATCTGGTGACGTGGCGGTACTGAGACGGCATGCGGTGGTTGTTTCGCGCTTCGGTCCGAGGGCCGGGTCCTGTCCCGGGAGCCTCCCCTGGTGCATCAGAATTCGGCCGGACATGCCCTGTCCTGGTCTGTTCTGTTGTGCTGATCCGTCAACTGAAGCAGCACTGCACAGCGTCTGTTTCAGTGGTTGTGATTCTTTTCCTGTCTGAACAGCGCATGGCGGCCCGGACTTTCCAACACGGGAAAACTAGCCCGCTTGGCCAGGGTGAGCGCAGATTTCACCATGTATTCCCATAGCCACGCACCGCTACAGCGGGTCTGAGCGGCGCAATGCGTAAAATCGGTTTTTATCGTCCGGAAAGCCGGGGGATTCTGCTCCCCCTGGTGTCGCGACGGTGATTCGATTTCCCCGCGGGCGAAGGGGTACAGGCGTTCCGCGACCGGCGTCTCGGCGATGGGCAAAGTCGCGGGAATTCGGCCCTGAATGGCAAGCGGGACAGCGAAGGTGAGGCTGTTGACGGTATCTTCGACGTCAGGCGTCGACAGGCATTGTGCCGGCCTTCACAATCCGGCCTCCGTGGCGGCCGGCTCCGGGGCCCATTTCGATCACATAGTCGGCGTGCCGAATCACCTGCGGGTCGTGTTCGATCACGACAATGGAATGACCAACCTCGACCAGGTGTCGCAGGCAGGTCATCAGGGCTGCGATGTCCTTCGCATGCAGTCCGGTAGACGGTTCATCCAGGACAAACAGGGTTCCGCCGCCTGATGTGTCCCGCCGAACCTCGGATTGCCGTTTTGCCTCGGTCGGGCCGACACCGGCCAGCAGGGCGGCAATTCTTAGTCGCTGACATTCGCCGCCGGACAATGTCGCGACGGGCTGCCCCGTGCGGATATATCCCAGTCCTGCCTGTCGCAGAGCATTCAGCCGCTGCTGAATGCGGCGGTGTCCGTTGAAGAATGAAAACGCTTCGTCGGCCGTCATATTCAGAATGTCATGAATATTGCGATCACGGTAACGGACCTCCAGCACGTCCGGGCGGAAGCGGCGTCCCGCACAGGCTTCACAAGTGGTCTGAATGTCAGCCAGAAACTGCATTTCGATGGTGACGACGCCGTATCCCTCACAATGTTCGCAGCGACCTCCGCGAGCGGAATTGAAACTGAACATGCCGGCCGGGTAGTTGCGTTTCTTCGCTTCATGAGTCTTTGCCATGACTTTGCGAATGTCGTCGAAACAGCCTACGATGGTGGCCGGAATCGATCGTCTGGACCGTGGCAGCGGACTTTGGTCCAGCAGTCGGGCGTCACTGAGTGCCTGCCAGCCATCCAGCGTTTTTATCGAGCTGTCCGAGGCCAGGTCTGTTTCCAGCCCCAGTTTTTTTCGCACAGCCGGGTACAGGGCGTCCACCGTCAGGGAACTCTTGCCGCTGCCGCTGACGCCGGTAACAGCGCAGATCACGCCCAGCGGAATCTGCCCCTGCAGATCGACGATGTTGTGGCAGCAGACACCGGAAAATGTCAGCCACCGTCGAGCTTCGTTCGCCGCCACCGAGTTGGTGCTGATGATGGTTTCGCCGAGGGACGCCAGCCATGCGGCGGTGGTGGAAGTGTCCGATTTTTTCAGAGCGTCCGGCGTTCCCTGAAACACCAGCGTACCGCCGGATTCGCCCGCCCCCGGCCCGATCTCGATGACCTCGTCCGCCGCCTGAATGAACTGCAGATCGTGTTCCACGACCACGACGGTATTTCCCGGCTGCTGCAGACGTCGTGTGGCGGCAATGACCTTCTGAGTATCCGCAGGATGCAACCCGCTGGTTGGTTCGTCCAGCACGTACAACGTATTGATCAGTCCCGAACCAAGAGCGGCGGTCAGGACGACGCGCTGAGCTTCTCCGCCTGACAAAGTCTTCATGGTTCGGCCCAGCGACAGATAGTCGAGGCCGCAGTCAACCAGAAACTGCAGTCGACTGTCAAATTGCTGCAGCGGTACAAACAGCGTGCTGCGGAGTTCGTCGGGCAGCTCAGCACGAACATCATGGAACCACACACTCAGCCGGTCGAATTCAAGCTGACTGGCTTCAGTGATGGTCAAGTCTCCGAGTCGCACAGCGGCGGCCGCCGGGTTCACCCGGGTTCCGTGGCATTCCGGGCAAGGCAGCCATGAGCGCCAGCGGTTCAGGAAAACAGAGACTCCCTGTTTGTAGCGATGCCGTACCAGCCAGCGATGAAACCCGACAAGGCCACCGAAGTCACGTTCCGGCACGCCGTCCTGAATCAATTGGCGGTGCCGTTCGGTCAGTTCAGCGAACGGCACGTCGGTGGGAAGGTCGTAGTCCGAGGCCAGCGCCAGCAGTTCGTCCAGCTCGTGTCGATAGGCTGGAGTGGTCCACGGCTGGATTGCTTTTTCCCGCAGCGACAGGGAAGGGTCCGGAACAACTTTTTCCAGTGACATGCCCGAGATCTGACCGAAGCCTTCACACGTCGGACACGCTCCCAGAGGCGACTGGAAGTTCAGCGACTCAGCTTCCGGCTTCAGAAACTCGCGACCGCAGCCGGTACACATCAGATGTGACGACAACGTCAGCAGCCGCCAGTCTTTTCCGTCAATCTGTTCTGTCGCGGTTTCGCCCTGCGAGCATTCAATCAGCGCCTCACATCGGCCGTTGCCTTTCGCAAACACCACTTCGATCGATTCCGCCAGTCGTGGCAGCGAGGCTTCGTCAATCCGGACTCGATCAGCGACGATGCGGATCGAATCCGATTCTGTCACCGGCCCAGCCGACGGACCGTCGTCCAGGGCATGGACAGCGCCGTTGCGAATGCAGCGAGTGAACCCCTTCTGCAGCCAGTCAGACGACGATACTTCATCGCTGCGAAACACCAGCATGGCCCGGCAGCCGTCGGCGTGCTGCTGCAGATAGCGGGCGGCGCTGTCGGCCGTCATGGACGTGGCGGTCATCCGGCACTCGGGGCAGACTACCTGCCCGGCTTTGGCAAACAGCGTCCGCAGATAATCCAGAATCTCTGTGCGCGTGCCGACGGTGCTGCGACTGCTTTGTGTGCGGGCATTCTGGCGAATGGCGATGGCTGGCGGAATACCGTCGATGCGGTCGACGTCCGGTCGTTCCACACGATCCAGAAACTGGCGCGCGTACGGCGAGAACGTCTCAACATATCGCCGCTGGCCTTCGGCAAACAGCGTGTCGAAAGCCAGACTGCTTTTTCCGGAACCGCTGACGCCGCAGATCACGGTCAGCGCGTTGCGTTGAATCTGCAGATCGAAATTCCGCAGATTGTGAACACGCACGCCCTGTAGTTCGATGCTGGTCCCGGTCACGGACGGTGGTGCCTATTCGTTGTTCGGCGTGTATCGAATTTCCGGCAGCCGCACCACATAGGTGGAAAACTGCGGGCCGTCGATTTCCACGACGCGACAGCCCGGTGCCGCGGTGGCAAAATTGGGAACTGCACCGGCCGGGTCAAACTGCAGGCCCGTGGCCGGTGTCGAGAAGACCTGTGTCTGCCCGATCGCTCCGGTGAATTCGTGATGAACATGACCGCAGCAGACAAATCGAATCTTAGGTGTATCCCGGATCACCTGCTGCAACCGTGTTCGATCCTGCAAACCGATGGCGTCCATCCACTCACTGCCAACATTCATCGGCGGATGATGCACAAACAAAGCCACACAGGGCTTGTCAGCAGCGGCCAGTTGTGCAGTCAGCCATTCCATCTGCTCGGGGCCGATCGCGCCCGGCACCTGCCCGGGAAGATGGCTGTCGAGCCCCAGAAACAGCCAGTCACCGCTGCGAAAGCTGAAGTTCACCCGAGCATCGGCCGCGCCCGCGATACGTTCCCCGAACACACTTCGCAGCACCGCACGATCGTCGTGGTTGCCGGGAATCTGCCATAACCGATCCGCCCACGGAGCCAGAATCTGCTGCACGGCGGCATAACTTTCCGGCCGCTCATCATGTGTGTGATCGCCCGTCACGATCACGTGATCGAATTCAGCCTGCTGCTGCTGCACCCAGGCCACGACGTCCTGCAGACATTCACGCGTGGGAATCCCCTTCAGCCGGGTATTCGGTTCGGCAAAGACGTGCAGGTCGGTGAGTTGCAGAATTCTTAGTTTGGTCACAACGTAATCTTCAGTCTGAACGTTGAACTACAGTCAACCGAAATTTGCTTCAGCCCGTGGTGTCCACATACCCTGGCGTGGCTGCACATGACCTGTCTTTGAACGATGGCAAATGGTGCCTTAGACGGCCACCGCAACGTTCTGAAAACGGTTCAACGCCGCGAGGCGGTCAGGACGCCGCAATCGCCTGACTAAGCGGAACAAGAACTTCCTCGACGACAAACGAATCCAGCAGCTCTTCGCATTTCTGACGCAGCTGGTGCAGGCGTTCAGAGAATGACGCATCATGGTCCATGCTGCCGTATTGACGCACCGTAAAGTAGACGCTGATATGATCTTCCGGAAACTCGTCCCGTTTTACATGGTAGGCGTTGGTGCGAGTTTCCACCAACAGTCGGGCCTGCAGCCGGCAGGATTCCTCAAGGCTGATGGTGATGGACGGTTCGAAACTCAGAACCGTGGCCTCCGGCAGATTGGTCAGCCGTTCGAAGGCGGGAGAACATCCCAGGGCGTTGGCCACCAGCAGGTCGTGATTTCCGCGGTAGGAAAAGTCGAACCCCATCATGAAGTCCAGTGCTTCGCAGTCCAGCGGGCTGACGGTCAGCATGTACGGTACCAGATCCAGAATCAGCCGATGCTGCTCTTCTGCCGCGTCCGGTTCCGGAGGATTGACAAATCCGCTGCAGATTCGCCGGGGTTCCAGCGAAACCCAGCGGTGAAACGGCTGGTCCTTGTCTTCCTCCATGACAAAGTCCCCGTTTTCCCGCGTATAGAAATTCCGCATGCTGGGATAGGACTTCTGGATTCGCCCGAAGAATTCCAGGACTGCTTCCCGTGAATTCGGCAAAGGCATCTCAGTGTTGAGATGCATGTTGGAATAGAAATCGGTGGCGAGATGGGAAAATCGATTCATGTCGTCAATGCTGTCGGAAGACTCAGAAGAGCGAGGCAGCAGCTGAAACCGCTGTTCGGGCTGCACCGTCTGAAATTTCCGGGAATCCGGCCAGACCGGAAGCAGGTTCCGGACAGGAGAAAAAAAAGAACCCGCATCGCCGGAACCCCGCGGCGCGGTCAAAACGCCGTTTCTGCTGGTAGATCGGCTGCAGTTTAGGTTTGCTGCGCACAGCGGTCAAAGGGCGAAACCACTTTGTCTCAAGGTCCGAGCTGTCCGACCGTATGCATATTGCATTTCCGGGCAACTCGTCCAACAATACCCATCTATGACAACGCTGAAATTCCATCTGATCGTCGCCAGCCTGCTCTGGGGGCCGTTTCTGTCAGTCGCCGCCGCGGCGGATGCGTCAGAACAGCCGGCCACCGGACTGCAGACGCTGGTGGCTGAGCTGTCGGCCAGGGATTTTGCCACCCGACTGCAGGCATCGACGCAGCTGGCGGATCTTAGCCTCGCCGAGTTGCGTTCTCTGCTCAGTCTTCCGGAATCACAGTTGAATGCTGAAGTGGTTGTCCGGCTGCTGAAGGAACTGGAGCGGCGATACGATCCGGGACGTAAAGATGAACTGCAGGCCGTGTCAGACCTGGTGGAATCGTTAACCGGGTCAACACGACTGCTGCTGGCTGACGGTTCTCAAAGGATTCTTGCCCGGCACTGGCGGACGCGGGTTATGATTGCACGTCAGGAACTGGAATCTTTGGGGGCTCGGTTTCGAGATGGTTCCTTCACGGCTCGCGGTGGCATGGGCTGGATGGCCGGATCTGACTATCCAAGTGTCCAGCTGCTGATCGGCGAAGATTATACCGGCGGCAGCGAAGGTCTGCGAATCGTGAAACGGATGCAGAACCTGACCGATCCGGGTCTGCGAGGAAATTCGGGCCTGTTTGTGTGGATTCTGGATGGGCACCCGCTGACGGATCAGGATCAGGCATTTCTGGCTGAACTGGTGGGGCCGACACGTGTGAACGAACGGTCGCGCGTCGCGCTGGGCATTCGTACCGACCGAACCGTTGCCCCCGGCGTCGTGATCGATGAAATTACTTCCGGAAGCTCGGCGGAAGATGCAAAGCTGGTCCCCGGCGATGTCCTGCTGGCTATTCTGGATCCGATTCCGGAAGACATCAGCGATGAAGAAAAACTGGAACTGGAAAGAAAACAGCAGCTGCGTGACTTTGATGACCTGGTGGCCCGTCTAAGAAACTATCGCGAAGGCGATGTCATCCGCGTTCGCGTGCGGCGCGGCGGTATACGCCAGAACAACCGGTTGTTTGGGGGCCCGCTGCCGCAGCAAAATCCCCCCTTTCGGGCTCCGTGGGAAGAAATTGTGGAAGTCACCCTGAAGGGCTGGGACCAGCTGCCAGTGGTGCCGAATTAGTCCAGAAACACCCCGATGTGCGGTGTCTGGTTGTTAAATCTGAGGTTGAGGTCTAAGAATGCTGGTGAGAACGTTTGTCATGTTGGTTGGTCTGCTGGTCTACGGTTGTGTGGACACTGTCGAACCGCCCGCCACCGTCACAGCCAGGCCGAAAGTGTCAACCGGTACCGAGTCCACAGCGGAGTCTTCTGACGGTACCGCCAGCAATGCTAAAGCTGAACAGGATACAAAGATGACGCAGGAACAGGCCCCGCGTGAATACAACAAACTGACTGACTTCGAGGAATACGTGATTCTGCAGAAGGGAACAGAGCGGGCTTTCACCGGTGAATATACCGATACGGAAGACCCCGGCACCTACATCTGTCGCCGCTGCAACGCACCTCTGTACAAGTCCACCGACAAGTTCCACAGCGGCTGCGGCTGGCCGGCCTTCGACGACGAAATTCCCGGGGCAGTCCGGCGGAAAACGGACGCCGACGGCTACCGCGTAGAGATCCTGTGCAGCAACTGCGACGGACATCTCGGCCACGTGTTCGAAGGCGAACGGCTGACGAAAAAGAACACGCGACACTGCGTGAATTCCGTGTCGATGGTATTTGTTCCGGACGGTCAGAAGATTCCGGCGACGGTTCGCCGCTCGACACCCACCACCGGTTCTGAAGTCAGCTCCGCCAGCGAATAACCCCGAACAGTAATCAGCTGCAGATTAAAACGTAGAAACGTAGATCGGACATTCCTGTCCGATCACCATCGCACAGCCAATCCCCCTTCGCTCGCTCGCAGCGTAGACCAAAACAACGCATCCAACGCCCCAAGCGTAGATCGGACATTCCTGTCCGATCACCACCTCACAGCCAATCCCCCCTTGGCTCGCTCAAAGCTCAGCCACGAACCGGTCTGGCTGGCATTGCATTTTCTGATGTCCTGTGAGATCCTTTTCGGCGGTCCTGGTGGTGCTTCATGCACGGGCTGATGTTTCGTCAGCCGGGATACCATGAGTGTCCAGAAAGTTTTTCGCAACGATCTTCGATCGTGGGGCAGGACCAGCGAGGCTTCGGCCTCGCTTTTCTTCTTCTTTCCGGCCTGACGTCCGTCGATGCCTCCGCCTCTTATCCTGTTCGGATCCGTCATGGTCATCGTGGTTCTGGTGGCCGCCGCCGTCATCACGTTTGGTCGACGGAAGCCACCTCAAAAGACAGCGATTGCCGAATCCCGGGGCAGTCGTTTCAACGTGCCCGAATTGGCGCGACGGCTGAAGATGTCGGAGGCGGACCTGCGAGACGCGGAGCCCGTCTATCGAGTTGCGACGATCAACAAATCATCCGGCGGTGTGCGCACACTGGAGATCCCGGATGACGGCACGAAGTACATCCAGCGCAGAATTCTGCGGCGTTTGTTGACGGCCCTCCGTGCTCATCCGCTGGCCTGCGGCTTTGAACAGCACACGTCCATCGTGGATGCGGCTCTTCCGCACGAAGGTCAGTCGGTTGTTGTGAAGCTGGATATCCGCCGCTTCTTTGAATCCACGTCCGCGGACCGTGTGCAGCAGTATTTCGAAGGAATCGGCTGGGAAACCGAGGCGGCGGCCCTGCTGACATCGCTGACAACGTACAACGGACACCTTCCTCAGGGAGCTCCAACCAGTCCGCGACTCAGCAACCTGCTCAACGCCCCGCTGGACGAAGCCATGCTGCGTCTGGCTCGGCACCATCGAGGCGTCTACACTCGCTATGCCGACGATATCACTCTGTCGTTTCCGAAGATTCGCGGGCGGGTTGTCCGAGGGATCATTCAGGCGGTACGCAGGATTCTGAGATGCTACGGATACCGGATGCACGGCGGCGACAAGCTGAAGATTCTGAGGCAACACCAGTGCCAGAAGGTGCTGGGGCTGGTCGTGAATGACCGAGTGGCCCTGCCGCGGTCCAGACGACGCTGGCTGCGTGCCGTGCGACATCACCGCAGAACCGGTCGGAACGCCACGCTGTCCGACGAGCAGCTGCGCGGCTGGGAGGCCCTGGAGGAAATGGTGCGTCGACAGCGCGAAGAATGACCGACAGCGTCGCAATGGTCATTGAAACCGAACGAACGGTCGGCGGTCGGGGAAGCGGACATCCGGAGTCTGTTGTCAGGTTACGGGGCGTCTGCAGCCGGCCCGTCTGCCTTCGTGCTGCACACCTATTGGAAAGCCACCGGACCTGTGCCGTGATTTCCGGCCGCGATCAGTCAGACAGGCCATAGAAGGCCTGTGCCGTTTTGCCGAAGATCTGCTGGCGTTCTGTGTCAGAGATCGGGCCCAGCACTTCGACCAGAGCGTTGTAGACCTGTTCGTAGGTCGCAGCCAGTTCACAGACAGGCCAGTCGCTGCCGTACATGCAGCGTTCGGGGCCGAAGGCTTCCAGAGCGGTTTCCACATACGGTTTCAGGTCCGCGGGTTTCCACTTATTCCAGTCCGCTTCGGTCACCATGCCACTCAGTTTGCAGTGGAAGTTGGGAAACTTCGCGACGGCCTTCAGGTCTGCTTCCCAGCCGGCCGTGATTCCTTCCCGGATTTTCGGCTTTGACAGATGGTCAATCACCATCGGCAGTTCGGGCAGCTGTTGTCCCAGAGTAACGGCATGCTTCAGATGTTTGGTGTAAAACAGCAGATCATAGGGCACGCTGTGTTTCTGCAGGACTTTCAGGCCGTTGAGAACATTCGGCTGGACGATGAAGTCATCGTTTGTTTCGTCCTGAACCACGTGTCGGACGCCGACGAATTTCGGCTGTTCCTTGAATTCCGCAACCTGTTCCTCGCACTTTTCTGAGGCCAGATCGACCCAGCCGACAACTCCGGCGATGAAATCGTGTTCCCGGGCCAGTTTCAGCACCCAGCGGTTTTCAGCCACATCATGCTGCGTCTGTACAAACACCGACCTGTCGATGCCGCAGTTTTTCAGATGCGGTTCCAGGTCCTCAGGCAGGTAGCTGCGGCAGATTGGTTCGTGTTGTCTTGTGTGAAGCCAGCCGTAATCGAACGGCAGATCCAGTTTCCAGAAGTGCTGATGCGCGTCGACGATCATAAAGGCCTCGCCACTTGTTTTTTTGTTCCGGATGTTCGAACTCCGGACTTCAACATAGACATCGCGCACCGGATTCGCCACTCACGGATTGCGAAAAACGAAAGGTGAAACACAAGTGCCGGCGCTTCCGGTCGACCGAACGGCTGCGGTAGACTCAGGCCTGCAGTTCAGCCACACTTGAGCCCGCACAAAGTGCGTGTTGCATCCACCAGATACCGGAACCCGACAATGTCCCTTCAAAGAACATGGCGGTCGTCCGCCGCCCGATTCGTGTTGCCGCAGGGAAACACCTTTGCTGACCGCCTGGAGCTGGCAGCGTCTGAATTCAGAAGCTGCCGAATGGGTCACGGTGTGTGGCTTGTTCTGCTGCTGCTGTTTTCAACCGCGTCATCGGCGTCGGCCGGAGACTGGCCTCAGTTTCTGGGACCACATCGAACCGGGATCTCAGAAGAATCCGGTCTGATCGATTCCTTCCCCGCCTCCGGCCCGCCTGTGGTCTGGAGAACACCGCTGGGAGTCGGCATGTCCAGCATCTCTGTCGTCGGAAACAACGTCTACACGATGTATCAGGACGCTCAGCATCAGTATGTGGTGGCCCTGGACGCGCGGTCCGGAGAAAAATTGTGGCAGACCCGCGTCGCTGAGTCGTACAGGAATGCCATGGGAAATGGTCCCCGCGCGACTCCCACCGTGCTCAAGGACAGTGTCTTTGCGTTTACCGGTGAGGGAATCCTTTGTGCGCTGAACCGGAAAGACGGAGAGCTGCGGTGGAGTGCCGCGACGCATAAGGAGCCCGGGGGCAGGGCGGCCGAATACGGAATGGCTTCCTCGCCGCTGGTTGTCGGACAGACGGTGGTCGTGCAGACAGCGTCGCGGGACGGAGCGGTCGCGGGCTACGATGTGGAAACCGGAAAACGCCGCTGGGCGGCTGGAAACGGTGCGGCCGGATATTCGTCGCCGGTGCTGATGAAACTGGCCGGGCGCCCGCAGATTGTTGCCTTCGTCGGAGCCATGGTGCTGAGCATCGATCCTGCAGACGGCTCAGAATTATGGCGTTATGACTATGTGACCGATTACGACTGCAACACGGCCAGTCCATTGCAGCTGGACGATTCTTCGGTGCTGGTGTCCGCCGGTGAAAATCATGGCAGCACAATTCTGAAGGTCACGACCAGCGGTGATGGGCTGGAGGCCAAGCCGGGCTGGTCGTCACTCGGCAAGGACAGCGTTCTGCGGGCGGAATGGCAGACGCCGGTATTGCACGACGGCCATCTGTTTGCTCTGGACAACGTCGGCAGTGCCGGGCCGATCACCAATCTGGTCTGTGTTCGCATTGCGGACGGCCAGCAGGTCTGGAGGCAGCCCCGCTTCGGAAAGTCCAACCTGATGCTGGCGGACGGAAAACTGTTCCTGACGACCATGAAGGGCGAACTGGTACTGGTGAAAGCATCAACCAATGGCTTTGAGGAAATCTCGCGTGCGACCATTCTGCAGCAGATGACACGTCAGGCACCGGTGATCGCCGCCGGTCGCCTGTACCTGCGTGATGATTCTGAAGTTGTCTGCCTTGATGTCAGCAAGTGATCCGGTGTGTTCCTGCGCGTCGCATCACGTGGCGTAAGCTTCCAGCTTGCGTTCTTGTGCATCGCAAGCTGGAAGCTTGCGCCACTCGTTGTGGGGTGGTCTCCCGACCGCCCCACCCAATGGCGTGATACGCACCGGGAGACCTTCGGGCGATCTCGTGGTCGGGTCGGGAGACCCGACCACAACCGGTGTGTTGTCTG
>JAVKCM010000114.1:0-51713 GCA_040222735.1 Fuerstiella sp.
TCCAGCCGCAGCCGAGACCCGTATGTGCTGCGGCTGGAAGCCCCAGCTACGGTAACAACCAGGGCCGGCCATTGGTCATCCTTCCGTGTGCCGCGACGCGTCAACGGCCGGGCCCCGGGCGCGACGATTCCATGCATTTCAACGTCACACCGGGAAGCTACCCGGTGAACGGCCCGGTGCCTTACGGCACTCGGCTCACGGCCGTGTGCGGTTGTGCCTTGTGAGCCGCGACGCGTCAGCGGCCGGGCCGCGGTGAGATGCTCGCATAGATCGAAGGTCCCACAGGGAAGCCGCATCGTGAACGGCCCGGTGCCTTACGGCACTCGGCTCACGCTTGAGTTCTCTGACAACGACCGGTGTTGACCCCCGAATTTGTGGGTAACGACAGGGCTGGAAGCCCCAGTTACGATCAGCAACGCCCGGATTGTGGCGGTCCCGTTTGGCGGCGTCCCACGGGCGGACGTTCAGACTGACTCACAGAAGGCCGCGAAGCCGACTTCCGTTTCCAGTGGCTCGTCGGCATTGGTGCGACGGGCTTCGATGCGGATCCCGTAAGACTGCCGCACCGGCACTTTCAGACGCAGCTGTTCGTCTCCCATACACTCGCATTCCACTTCCGGAATACCTGCCAGCGGAGGCGAAAACGGGACATGCAGATTGGCTCGTTTCTGACCGCGGTCAAACCGCACAATCATCACACCTTCCACCAGCTCACCACCGGATGCGTCCTGAGTCCGCTGCAGTTCAGGCTGTGCTGACCGGCCTGGCCCCGGTGTCGAAGTTTCTCGAGTTTCAATGGTTCGGGAAACCGGACCTGATGGCGCCACGGCCACCGGTGACCGTGTTTCCCGCTCGGCACCAAACCGTGTCGCCGAGCGATCAGAATTGCTTATGGAATCAGAATCAGACGCAGGTGACGGATCGTAGGTCGGCACGGTGGACCGGGCCGCAGCAGAACGGGTCGAAACAGACTGGGGCGCAGCAGTCCGGCCATCAGCAGACGTGGGTACTGCTGCCTGAGACACAGAAGACCGGAGCCTGGGGGCATTGCTGGTCGATTGATTCTCAGACACCGGTTGAGCAGTGTCTGATTCTCTGAGATCGTCTCCCGACCTGTTTTTGCGCCGCCACGAATGTTCGGTCACGCCGCCGGCGTCGTGTGGACTGGGTCTGTCCTCGGGAATGGCGGCCGGCTTCCTCTCGAGAACCTGCCCTGCGTCCTCGCTGTCTGCGGGGGCCGACATCGGCAGCGTGGCGGCCGTGTCTGTTTCCTCTGCTGCAGCTGGAGTGTTCCTGAACCGCGAAAACAAGCCTCGCAGACCTCGGCGCGGGCGGGATTCCGTTCCGGTCTCTTCCGGCCCGGTCGTTTGCTCTTCTGCTGGTTCACGGTTTTCGACTTCCGAACTTCGCGGTGCACGATGTGGAAGCGTCGGAACGACAGCCGACGGCGATTCTTGTCGGCCCGCTGCAGGCCGATTGCCTTCAGACTGGTCGTCCACAGAACGACGACCCTGAGAACGACCTTGCTGCGGCTGATCTTGTTCCGGTCGATCTCGTTCCGGTCGATGGCGGTCCGGTCGATGGCGGTCCGGTCGATGGACTCCCAGCCGGTTGCTGTCCGTCCGCTCAGCTCCGGATCGCTCAGCTCCGGGTCGCTCAGGCGAACGTGATCGCGTTTGACTCGGGTCAGCATCGTGGTCCTGCCACAACAGATCGTCCAGCAGCCCCACATCCAGTTCCGGCCCGAGAATATCATCGATGTCCGAAACCGGTTTCAGCTCGACTTTGCCGGATGGCTGAGGCCGCTCGGTTTCTCTCTGCAGGTAAGCGCGCGGTGCGAGTGACGGGCGGTCCGTGTCCGTGACAATCCGGGACAGATCAGTAAATGTGAACCACGCCGCCGTGGGATCCATCACGTCATCCTGGACGCGATCGAAGGCCGGAAGCGGAGTCAGGTAGGTGTGCCGACCGCGGGGCACCCGGAAAAAATCGTCCGGAACGTGACTCAGAACAGCAATCACGGTCAGCAGAAACAACACCAGGGCCAGCCAGCCGCGCAGTGGTGAGTCGACCGGCATCAGGCAGAAACCGATAATCGGCGGCGGAAACAGGGTCGCGGCGGCGGCAAAAAACAGCGACGGCGATTCGACGGCAGAACGACGCGCGGGGTTGAACAACATCCACGCAAATACGCCCACAAACGCCGAGAAGGTCGACAGCACAAAGGCGACCGGCTCAAGCGTCTGAACCTGCATGCTGCCGGTCATCCGCCCGTTCCACAGACAGAAGGCCGACACCACCAGTGCCGACCAGGCCATCAGCGCCACCAATCGACGAACGCGCGATGTGCGTGAGTGCGACTCTGACATGGCTCCCTGCCCTCCAAAATCCTGGCCCGAAGCGTGGTGCGGCCGACGACGGCACGCACCTGCGTCCGGTTCTGTCTGCGGTACCGAACTATTTGACGGCGGCCTTCAGGGCATCCACCATATCTGTGGCTTCCCAGCGAAACTCCGGTTCGCTGCGACCAAAATGACCACCGTGAGCCGTGTGTCGGAAAATCGGGCGGCGCAGCTGCAGGTGATCAATAATGCCCTTGGGATTCAGCGGGAAGATGTCCTGCACGGCACTCTGAATGGTGTCTTCGCTGACCGTGGCCGTGCCGTTGGTGTCGACGCGAACACTGACCGGGTCGGCCACGCCGATTGCATAGGCCAGCTGCACTTCACATTCCGTCGCCAGCCCTGCCGCCACAATATTCTTGGCCACATAGCGTCCCATGTAGGCGGCAGATCGGTCGACCTTGGTCGAATCCTTGCCAGAGAAGGCTCCACCGCCGTGACGCCCCCAGCCGCCGTATGTGTCGACAATAATCTTGCGTCCCGTCAGTCCGGTGTCTCCGTGAGGCCCGCCGACCACAAAGCGACCGGTCGGATTGATGTGATACTTTGTCTGATCATCCAGAAGATTCGCGGGGATCACTTCGGCGACCACCTTCTTTACGTAGTCCGCGATTTCCTCCTGAGTCACATCGTCTGAATGCTGTGTCGAAACGACAACCGCTTCCACGCGTACAGGAGTGGAACCGTCGTACTCAACGGTGACCTGACTCTTGCTGTCCGGACGCAGCCAGGTGACGTCCTGCTTCTGCCGTTTTTCCGCCAGCAGGTTGATGATTCGGTGCGACAGCGCGATCGGCAGCGGCATCAGTTCCGGAGTCTGGTTGCAGGCATAGCCGAACATCAGCCCCTGGTCGCCGGCACCATCCCGGTCAACTCCCTGAGCAATATCGCCACTCTGACTGTGCAGTGCACAGAACACCCGACAGGAATCCGCGTCGAAACCGATGTCGTCGCTGGTATATCCGATTTCGCGAATCACCTGTCGCGTCACTTCCACATAGTCAATCCTGGCCGCCGATGTGATCTCGCCGGACAAGACCACCAGGTCGGTGGTGCAGAGCGTTTCGCAGGCCACGCGAGACATGGGGTCCTGAGTCAGCAGGGCATCCAGAATTCCATCCGATACCTGGTCCGAGACCTTGTCCGGATGACCCATGCTGACGGATTCGCTGGTGAAGAAATAGTTCGCCATGTGTGTTGATTACCTGATTAATGCGCTGAAAAGTGAGATATCTGCCAACAGTTCTGAACCCGCGATGCCCCCACTGTAAGGGCCCTGTCTGCCCGCGGAAAAGCTGCCGTCCGTGCTGTCACCGATCGTGCCCACCATGAGACAGCACCGTCAGCCGCACTTTTTCCGTTCGGCATCGGTCGCGGAAGTTTAGGAAAGCCGAGAATTGCTCACAACAGAGATCAGATCGCCAAAGTGGCGGATTCTCAGGCATTTGACAGTCTTTTGCAGTCCCGGGGCATGGCCGAAGCCTGAACATACCCTCAGTATCCGTCCAGCAGACTCTGCCGGCACCGTGTCAAATAAGGAAGACTGGGTGGCTTCTGCCTGTCGTAATCGGACTAACCCGTACGAACCATTCATTCCCGTCAAGTGGTGTCGTTGCCGGCACCGATACCGTTTGACGTAGGCGTGCAGCAAATTCCTGCGCGCATTCAGGGGGACCAACGAGGGACCGTTGGAATGAATATCAAGAAATGGATCCGTCTGGCAGGACGCAGTTGCGCTCTGGTCACGCTTCTCGGAGCAGTGGCGGCCGGTGAACCTCTGCTGACAAATACGACCAGTTTTCGGATCCCGTTTGCGATCGAATCGTTAGACGGCGGCGTCGTCGACGGGGCCGCTATTCTGTTTGCCGCGGCCAACGGTGGCCCGATGGAACAGGTGCAGCGCGTCGACGCAGCAGCCGGTGGCTTCGATTTTATCGCCCCGGCTGACGGTCGGTACGCATTTGCCGTCCGCATGACGGATGCCCGAGGCGAACTGACCGGAAGTTCCGGTCCGCTGTCTCCGGAACTGGAAGTGATTGTCGATACCGTCGCTCCCGCGATGACGATCCGGCTGTCCGAGGCCGCTGCCGGTAAAGTCAGCGTGTCGTGGTCCTGTGAAAATCAGGTGGCCCCGGGGTCTGTCAGACTCGAGTATGCCGTGGGAGCCGATGGCCGATGGCAGCCGATTCCCGAAGCCACCGAACCCGCGGGCCAGGTGACCGTCGCTACCCAGCCGGGAACTTCCGTTTCCGTCCGCGGATACGCCTCCGATCTTGCCGGCAACCAGGGCAGCGGCACAGCACAGCTGGTTCTCAACACCCGGCCTGCTCACACCACCGGAAAGCCAGCCCTCAATTCTCAGAGCACAAGACCAGTGTCGACAAGCCTGAATGATCCGGCCAGAACGACACCCGATAACAATCTGGTGCTCGGCCCCAATCCGTTTGCCGCCCCGGCCACGAATCCGCCGGCCATGAATCGGCCGGAAACAAATCTGCCGACAAACAGCCAGACCGGTCTGCCGCCATCGGCAGCGTCATCGTCACCGCCATCGGCCGGACCAACAGGCTACACCAACACGCTGCAGCTTCCAGCTCAGCAGCCGTCCACAGCACCCGCCAATAGTTATGCAGCCAATAATTACGCAGCCAACAGTTACGCGGGCAACAGTTACGCGGGCAACAGTTCAGCAGGCACGGGCACCCCTCTGCTGACAAACCACGTCGGTCAGAACCGGACGGCCACACCGTCGCCTGTTGTGTCTCAGACGCCTGCTGTGTCTCAAACGCCGATGACGTCTCAGACGCCGATCGTCGCGCCGTCACCAGCCGGAACGCAGGCTCCGCCGGCCGGCCGGACTCCGTCGATCATGCAGCCTCCGCCCAATACGCCGACTCCGGTGATCACGCAGGTGCCCGGACATGCCAGTGCGACTG
Source organism: Fuerstiella sp. (assembly GCA_040222735.1). Lineage (GTDB taxonomy): Bacteria > Planctomycetota > Planctomycetia > Planctomycetales > Planctomycetaceae > Fuerstiella. Next base: position 5,339 of record JAVKCM010000114.1, read on the forward strand.
TGCACTCCGGAATTTCCCATCCTGCCGCCGCCTCGGTCCAGAAAGTCAATAGTCGGGTCTTTGACATTGCCTACCAGGTCGAGGATGTCGGGCCCTCAGGCGTGAGTGCTGTTGAACTCTTCGTGTCCGAAAACAACGGACAGGAATGGTTTCGCTACGGAAAAGATGCTGATCTGAAAACTCCGTTTCAGGTGGATACCCGCGGCGAAGGGACGTTTGGTTTTGCCGTCCGAGTTTACAATGGCCTGGGCTTCAGCGATCCGGCTCCGCAACCCGGCGAACTGCCCGCTATTGTGGTAACGGTGGATCAGACGCCACCCACCGTCGAACTGACACCGCCGCAGGTTCTGATCGGTGATCAAAGCCGCATTCTGCTGAACTGGCATGTTGCGGATCGGAACCCGTCGGCCAGTCCGGTGCGGCTTGAGTATTCAGACAGCCCGGCCGGACCATGGACCCCGCTGTTTGACTGGCAGGCGGACCACCGCGGCTACGAACTGCCCATTCAGATCGGCCTTCCGGATGCTCTGTACTTCCGACTGCTGGCCCGGGATGAGGTGGGGAATGTGGCCACGGCCCAGACACCGCAGGCCGTGGTCATCGACCAGCGGCGGCCCCGCGCCAAACTGCTGCGTGTAGAGCCGGCGTCGTACCCGGCTGGCTACTGAGTTTTCCGGCAGGGGCCAGTGCCTCGTGGGCGAACGGAATTCTGCCGGCTATTACGTTCTGTGCCGGCGAATCGGTTCTGTGCCAGCGAACCGGTTTTCTGCCGCCTGCCGGATTGGACTGGTTTACTTAGGATCAAACGGAAAATTACTGTCGCGTCGAAACGTGGCGTAGGCTTCCAGCCTGCTTTTTTCTGCATCGCAAGCTGGAAGCTTACGCCACTTATTTTCCGCTCGGTCCTTAGTTGCCGGTTGCGATGGTCAGCGGTTGCGAATGTCGCCGGCAACCGAGTTGCCCTGCCCCGGACAAACGGTTTGGCCGGCCGTGACATTTCGTCGAATCCCACGGCCGGACACTCAACATGCAGCCGAGTGCTATTTTTCCTTCAGCACCATATCAATGCACATCACCGCCGCCATGATCAGCTGACGGACCGGATTGTCCGGCGGCACGTCGTCAGAAATCTGCAGCACGTAATTGTCGGCCGACGTGAACAATTCCTTGCCCAGACCAGCCCACTTCTTGGACACACTGGCCAGTTCGGTGGTGCCGGCCACAAAGCGGAAATCCCAGCCGGTCCATTTCCCTTTCAGCGTACACAGTTCCTGATCGCCGTCGCCCAGCACACGGAATGCTCCGCCCAGGGAAAACATTTTCTGTCGGAAGCCCCCGATCCGTTCGTCCTCTTCGTCCAAAACGTCCACTTTGGACAGAAACAGCGAGATACCGCGCCGCACACTTAGAATCGGGTCGCCGGACGGAGTCCGCACATCCACGTGAAATGGTGTCATCGTCTTGTAGTCGGTGAATCGCAGCAGTTTCGTGATGGGCCCAAGGCGATCTTCCCGGCAATGAATAATCTCCTCACCGGTCTCCGGATCGAAGATGTCGTAGTGATTGGCGGCCTTGAACATGCCCACCTTTTCCTTCACCAGAAACAGATTTCGATTCAGAACCGGATGCATCACAGACTCCCTGAAAGAAACATGCCACCACAGGCAGGTAACGCCGACAGCGTCGAGCGTGAATCATGACGCCGTGATGCCGGGCTGACAATATGCGGGCCATATCCTGCCGTTCGCGTCTGCCGTCCCGGGCTGCCGGACGACATGCCCCGTTGCCGCATAAAGATCGCGGCCGATTAATCACTGTCTTCACGCGCGTGACGCACCTTGCGACTGGCAAGAACGATACGTATGTCATCATACGTTACGGTTTCTTCCAGGGCTTCGTAAATCGGTTTCAATCGATCTGCCCCCAGTTCATCGACCACCTGTTCCACCCGTCGCACCACATCGGCAGGAATCCACTGCGAAGCATCTTCACTCTGGCGGATGTGGATGTATCGGACCAGATATCCGGCCACGGTGCTGGCCGCCCGGTCCAGTTGCAGCGCCACTTCGTCACGCGTCAGTCCCTGATCAAACAGATCGAAGTACTGGCCGGAATCCGCCGGCAGCTTCGGATTCGGCGGCGCTACGGTCCGGGTACGGGCGTCAGAAATCGGCAGATCTGCTGAAAGCTCGTGCTTCTGACAGTAGTCCGCGATTTCCGAGACGATGGCGGCTCCGAACTCAACCTGCTTCTGCTGACCGATTCCATAGATCTTCAGCAGCGAATCGACAGACGTGGGCCGAAACTTCGCCAGTTCCCGCAGCGTGACGTCGCCCAGAATCACATACGGCGGAACGCCTCGTGCTTCCGCAATGTCCATTCTGACAGCACGCAGCGCTTCAAACAGGCCCCGATCCACACCTTCCCATTTGTTGTCGACGGTCGAGACCAGCTGCTGCGATTGGGGACGTGTCAGCACGGGTGTCACCTCGCCGCGCAGCACAGACCTTCCCGTCGCACTGATGACCAGCACTGAGTGTTCACCGGACCGCTGCAGAAAGCCCTGTGACAGCAGCTGATCAATCCACCCTCGCACGACCGGTTCAGGCTCATCCTTAAGCAGCCCGTGAGTACTGAGTCGATCATGTCCGTTGTGGCGGATCTTTTTGTTGCGGGAACCTCGCAGCACCAGCGTCGTGTACTCAGCCCCGAAACGCTGCTCCTGGCGATAGACGCTGCTGAGAATCTTCTGAGCCACCACCAGTGCGTCCGGGACCGTGTCAATTTCGTTCAGGCACACATCACAGGCACCGCAGTTGTCGGCATCCAGTTCCTGTCCGAAGTGCCGCACCAGCTGACGGTGTCGACACGTGACGCTGGAACAGTACGCTTCCATACCCGCCAGCGCGGCCAGAGAAGCATCCCGGTTCTCTGCGTTCTCAGACTGGTTGATCAGAAACTCCCAGGTGCTGATGTCTCTGCCGGAATAAATCAGGCAGCATTCCGCTTCCAGTCCGTCACGTCCCGCCCGGCCGCTTTCCTGCTGATAGGCTTCAACGCTGCGCGGCATCTCGGCATGCACCACGTACCGCACGTTGCTCTTGTCGATGCCCATACCAAAGGCCACCGTCGCGACAATGATATCCACCTTTTCATCGATGAAGGATTCCTGATGCCGACGCCGATCTTCGGGGCTCAGACCGGCGTGATACGGCAGTGCCCGGTAACCAAGCGTTTTCAGTGACGCCGCCATGTCTTCCACCGCGGCCCGACTGATGCAGTACACAATGCCCGATTCGTTGCGATGGCGATCAATGACCGCACACACCTGAGCCTGGACGTCGTACCGTCGTTCCACTCGGTACGTCAGGTTGGGGCGGTCAAAACTGCCGACCAGAACGTCCGCTTCGTGCAGCCGCAACTGGTCGACAATATCCTGCCGCACCCGTTCAGTGGCCGTGGCCGTGAAAGCATGAATTGAAGCTTCCGGAAATGCGTCGCGCAGGCAGCTCAGCTGTCGGTACTCAGGGCGAAAATCATGACCCCAGTTGCTGATGCAATGAGCTTCGTCGATCGCGATAAAGCTCACTTCCACTTCTCTGAGAAAATCAATGGTCCGTGGCTGTACCAGTCGCTCAGGAGCTGCAAACAACATTTTCAGTTCGCCCGAACGTACCCGCCCGGCCACCTCCAGTCGCTGCTGAGTCGTCAGGCTGCTGTTGACGAACGCCGCGGGAATACCGCATTCGGTGAGCGCGTCTACCTGGTCCTTCATCAACGCGATCAACGGGCTGACCACCACCGCCATCCCGTCCCGACAGACAGCCGGCGCCTGATAACACAGCGATTTCCCGCCGCCGGTCGGCAGCACGGTCAGACTGTCCCGGCGTTCCATCGCCCGCAGCATGGCCTCCCGCTGCAGCGGCCGAAAGGAATCATAACCCCAGTACTGCTGAATGGATTCCAGCAACTGAGCAACGTGGCGGTCCTGCGGGACCACGGCGGCCGATGTTTCTCCGTCATCTGCTTTTGACACGGTGTTTCACCATGATCTGAAGTATTGCGTTAAGAAACGCCCGATGTTCGTCCCAGGCTGCACATGGCCCGATCAGACCTGCCCTCAACCTCCGTGTCCCACCAGCAGCCTGTCCGGATACGTCCGTACGACGGACTCAATGAGATGTACGACGGACTTCCAAGTCCGCCATCAAGATGTACGACGGACTTCCAAGTCCGTCAATGAGATGTACGACGGACTTCCAAGTCCGTCATCAAGGAACGCCAGTATTCTCAACCCGATTGCCAAGCCGTCGTACGCAAATTTTCGATATTCGGGACACCTGCTTCCACCGATCTCTGACCGTACCACGTCCTTTTCACACTGCCACGCCCGCGCCAAACACGCACCTGCGTCAAACCGACACTGCCAGGCAGCCGGACGAACATGATTCCCCAGCCGCGGACAAGGCTCTGCCCGAATGTCACAACAGATGGCCATGAATATCCCCGGGGTGCCAAATTAACTGTCACCCGCAGTGTTACTGTAGCTGCCGACGCGGCTGAATGCCACCAACGCCGCGCGTGGAACGGCGATCGTCCGGGATTTCACAGCTCGCCACGCAGCAGTCCGCGCCGGGCACACCCGGCCGCTCCGATGAACCCGGCATTGCCGCCCAGCGAGGCATAGTCGATCAGAATCTTCCGGGCCAGTACCGGAAAGGCCCGTTTTCGAAACTCTTCGCGAACCACTTCCAGAAATCGCCGACCGGTCCGGGTTTCATGGCGGCCAAACGTCATGGCTCCGCCCAGCAGTACCATCGTGGGGTCAATGACGTGACAGATTGAGGTCGTTGCGGTCCCCAGACATCGCGCCATCTGCACGATCAGTTCCAGCGACAGTTCGTCTCCCTTTTCGGCTTCCTCGGCAATAAGCAGCGGGGACAGTGCCGTCACGTCGTCCATTCTGTCAGATACCGACGACCGTCGTCCGGCCGCCATCGCTTCATGATATCGCTGAATCAGCGCGGTGGCACTGCAGTAGGCCTCCAGAGTCCCGTACTGCCCGGTCTTGCACAACCGACCGTTGTGCATTTCGATGATCGTGTGCCCGAGTTCAGAACCGTGTGAATGTTCCCCCTGCACAATGGTGTCATCCACAATGATGCCGCCCCCCAGCCCGGTTCCCAGCGTGAAAAACACCAGACTGTCTGCGTCGCTGGCAGACCCGGCCCAGTATTCGCCATACGCCGCGGCATTGGCATCGTTCTGCAGAATGGTGGGCCGCTGCAGCGTTTCCGCAACCTTCTGACGCACCGGATAATCATTCCACCCCGGCAGGTTGGGAGGATCGAGCAGCATTCCGGCCGGGATATCCATCGTTCCGGGCGTGGCCAGTCCGATGGCCGCTATCCTGTCGATCGCGATGCCTGCCTGCTGCAGCGCCTGCTGAGCCGACAGAGCCATCTGACGGACTCCATGGTCCGGTCCCTTCTCGGCCGCCGTGGGTACGCTGCTGCGGCCGATCACCTGACCCGTATCGTCGACGACACCGGCCTTGATGTTGGTTCCCCCGACATCGATGCCCAGAAACAACCGGTGCTCAGACTCTTTCACACTCATGGACTCAGTTCCACTGACATAAAGAAGCTGTCGATGAAGACGTGTTCTCTCGCCCGTCAAAGGTTGAACACGAGTGCGAACGATAGACATCCCCTGAAATTTCGCAACAGCCGATACGTCCCGGGTCCCGGATCACCAGATTGAAGATTTCAGCCTGCAATCCGCGAGACCACCGTGCGGGACGAACCCTGCGGGACGAACACTGCGGGACGAACCCTGCGGGACGAACCCTGCGGGACGAACCCTGCGGGATGAACCCTGCGGGACGAACCCTGCGGGACGAACCCTGCGGGACGAACCCTGCGGGACGAACACTGCGGGACGAACACTGCGGGACGAACACTGCGGGACGAACACTGCGGGACGAACACTGCGGGACGCCGCGTCTACGAGCTCAAGAGCAGTCGCGATGTCCACTCGAGGTGCGGCCGCCCGGCCCTGGCAGATGGACGCTTCAACAACAGTGTCCCCGGGTGGTCGTTGCAAGAACTCCTGCACGGCGGAACGTCTATGCCCCGAGTTCGGAGACTCTGGCTTGTCGGCGACGATCCCGGATCACAGCGAAATTCGCGAGCACACCCGCTGGGCGTTGTTCCCCGCCAGCGTCGGCAGCCGTGGCGGCAAACAGTTCTGGAACTGTCAGCTGCCCGGCTGCAAAATCCCGGCCGCTCAGCTAAGCCGAACTGTTTCGTCGGATGGATCCGACACACCAGATTCATCGTGCTGCTGCTTTCGCACATCGCCCATCTCGGCCAGCTGACGAGCTCGCGCCAGTGAGGTATCCAGTACCAGCCTCAGATCGACGCTCCACGGGCCCTCCTCAGGAGTCACAAAATGCCAGTGAGGAATCACGGCCACGCTTTGGTGCACCAGTTCAAACCCGGATTCGGACTGGCTGATGGTTTCGATCGGAAAGGCCCAGATTTCGGCTGCTCGGGACATTTCCAGGCTGACGTCCAGCCCCTGCCATTCATCCACCAGGCCGATTCGTTCGGCGCTGTCCAGCGACTGCCACGAATCCAGCGTTCCCAGTTGTGCCCCGACCGCGTTATAAAAATACCGGTCTGATGCCCCGCCGGGCATCGTGGCGAAATTGAACTCTGCACCGAAGTGCAGTGGGACTCCCTGAGGCAGGCCGTGCAACTGATACTGAATCAGCAGTTCGTTCGGACGATCCTGTGAGATCACCACAAACTTACGAACTTCAACATCCGTGCCTCCGACCTCGCCACGCCCCCGCATCTCCAGCGCAATCTCAGACTCACTTCGCCGGACAGACGCTTCATACGTGGCGGTCGCAAGCCCGCTGGCCAGGCCTTCCCCTCGCTGAAACTGCTCCAGCGACAGATTCGGCTGCAGAAAATGATCCACCAGACTCTTCCGAGGCCAGCTGTCGTACGCAATTTTTCGATCCAGATTCGGCTGCTTGAATCTCACCAGATCATGAATGCTGGCCACGCTGTCACGAAGTTCTTCGCCACGTTCGGCGGCTTCCCGCAGTCGCTGAGCATGCTCGAAGATCTTGCCGTGGTAGGCCTCCGGCCGCCGATTCAGAGTCGACAGCAGATTCGAACGACAGGTGCGCAGGTCCAGTTCATACAGATGACCACCGCACGCCGGCGAAAAATAAGCCGCCAGCCGCTGGTTGCTGAGCTTCACTTCCTGACGAGCATCCAGATTCAGATCCCCGGTCGTCACGTCCACCCATCGATCGGTGTCACGCGATATTTCTTCCAGTAGTCCGTCCGCTTCGATCAGCTGAGCATAAACCGCATTTCTCAGGTGAGGCAGGTACAGTCCGCCAAAGGCACCGTGCCAGAAACTGCAGTTGCACTGAGCGCGGTACAGACAGCGTCGCGCATCTTCCAGCAGTTCACGCTGGTCCGAATCCAGTGCCGCATCTTCATCCAGCCGGGCAATCCGGGCACTGATCTCCATGGCCCGCGCGTACATCTCGTTGCTTTCGGAATACTTGACGCGGAAGTTGCGCCAGAATCCGCCCCGCGTGAACTGAATCAGTGACTGCCAGTCAGCATCCTCTTCCCGATGCAGGTGTGTCAGCCGATGAAACTCGCTCTGCGGCTGAGGCGCCAGAGCCCATTCGGTCATTTCACGATAACTGGCGTCCGGCAGATAGAAGGTTCCCAGCGGAGGCACATGATTCAGCGTTTCCGCCGGCGTCGTCACCTTCAGCCACGATGCGTTTTCTCGCAGGGCCTGAAAAAAACGTTCCAGCCAGCGATCTTCATACACGTGCTTGTAAGTTTCCGGCCAGGTGCCGAACTTCTCACCATCGTCTCCAAACACAACGACCGGGTCATCAAATCGATTGGCGATGTCACGCAGAAAATCGATCGTGACGTGCGGATCCTGAAACGGAATCGAATACCGAAGCTGCTCGCTGCCCGGCAGCACTGACAACAGTCGACCTTCGTCTTCCGTGACGTAATATCCGAACAGCGCGTCCGGCTCCAGTCCCCCCGTACGGAAGTGATGGTCGTCCAGAATTGTGTAGCGAATTCCCGCCGCCGTCACGTCGCCGGCAAAGGACTGTTCCCAGACTCGCTCCGGAATCCACATCCCTCGCACCGTGGTCTGAAACAGAGTCTCCAGGTGCTCGGTATACATGGAAATCTGACCGATCCGGTCCCGCCGCGGAATATTGGCCAGAATCGGTTCGTAAAATGCCCCGCCAATGATCTCCACCTGCTGGCGAGCCACCAGCTCGCGAACGCGGTCGATATATTCCGGATGGCGACTTTCCAGCCATTCCAGCAGACTGCCGGAAGTGTGCAGCGCAAACGGAATCTCAGGGAATTCCTCCGCGACGTTCAGGAACGGCAGATAGCTTTCCTGATACGATTGCTCGAAAACACCGTCGAAATTGCCAACGGGCTGGTGATTGTGAAGTGCCAGAATCAGGCGGACAGTCCCTGCCATCGGAGAAGACTCCATACTCGTCGTCGGACGATCTGCAAAATCGACGGATAGGTAAAAACAGAATCGGAACAGGCCGGGGGCTTCCGGTCCGGCGAATCGCCGAGCATCACCCCGGCCTCTTTTTCCACCAGCACCCGGAGGCGAAAATCCGACAGCCGTCTCGGCTGCACCGTTCCAACAACCACGCACAGTAGCAGAATTGACGATAAAAACAGAAAACTCAATACATACTGTCTGCGCAGTACAGTTATCGAACCGCGAAACGCGGACAATCCATTATCGACGTCGCAACCCGAAGATTTGCCGGAAAATACCGAGTCGCCCCGGACCTGCTATCTCCCGCTCACATAGCCACCTTAACGCGGCTTCGCAGTTGCACCGATTTCCGGCGGATGACCTTCGGCAACACACGTCCCTCAACCGGGCGACGTCCGTGCGACCGGGGAGATCGATTCGGGTGTTCAGAAACAGATTCCGTCAGCGGGTGGTATTAACGCGACGGAAGTCTAACATCCGCCGATTCGCGGGGAAACTCAGGACGTCGGCCGCGAGCAGGCAGATCACGTCTTCAGAAGCGACTCCTGTTGCTGCCCCGGCGGGCTCAGTGGCCCTGCTGTCCCAAAAAACGAATTCCTCATTCTTTTCCTGCCCTCCCACCAAGACATGGCCTCTTCGTACGAAACCACGCGCCTGGTTCAGTTCTGTGAAACAGATATGGCCGGAATTGTCCACTTTTCCAACTTTTACAAGTGGATGGAACAGGTGGAACACGACTTTTTCCGCTCCCTTGGCCTGACCATTGTGAATCACCAATCCGACGGCACCACGCTGGGCTGGCCGCGGGTGTCCGCTCAGTGCCGCTTCGAATCGCCAGCCAAATACGGTGACGAGCTGACCGTCTTGCTGACAGTCCAGCGCATCGGAGTCAAGTCGCTGACATACGACGTGAACTTCCGCATTGAAGATCGTCCCGTTGCCCGAGGCACCATGAAAACAGTGTGCTGCGTCGTGGACATTGACGGTAAACTGTCATCCATTCCGATCCCGGACGAATATCTGTCTCAGATCGATGAACACGGCTGATTTCGCCGCTCGCCGAAGTCCACCCGCTGTCCGGACGCCGACAGAACCATTCCGATCGCCCAACATCGATGAGAACGCGGCGAATCCTGATAATTCTGCCGGGATCCACGGAATATCGTCGAACAAAACGCAGGAAGATTCCGTTAAATCACAGAGCGCGGCTGTGGGCCGTGAATTCGACGTAAATCATTTCTGCAAAACATTATGCAGCGATTTTGTCGGATGCAGATCGTTGCCAGCGGGTCGCACATGGGCTAACCTGTCCTCGAAGGGCGCGTTATAATCTGGGCAGACCACCGTTCTGATCTGCGTCCGGATCGTCCAGGACTGTGCTTTCTTCGTCCAAACCGCCCACTTCGGGGGATGACCTTGAGTGCCATTGAAGCTAATTCGCCGCTGCATGCCGACGACGCGGAACTCGATGCCGGCATGTGGGATCTGCTCTACGATCTGCCGGCCTGGGGCATCAGCCTGCTGGTCCATGTCGGCGTGCTGCTGGCACTCATGAGCCTGACCTATGTGATTGAAATACAGCAGGAAGTCGAATTAACGTCGACCGTTGATCCGGAACAAATCCGTCAGGAAGAATACGTGATCGACACCGAGATCACAGAGCAGATCGGCTCAAAAAGTGATCTGAATATTGCCGGCCCTTCCATGGCAGCCGCCCAGCATAGCGGCTTCGATAATCATCGCGAACAACAGGACCGGATCGACGAAAAAGTCATCGATCCGCGAGTGCAGCAGCCTCCGGCACCGCCCACCCCGAACGAAGCGGAAGCCATTGAATCCATCGACCTGACCGGCACCACAGAACACGTCGGAGGCACCGAAGGCGCCATCGATCGAATCGTGCAGGAGATCGCCATGTCGCTGCGACAGCGAAAGACGCTGGTCGTGTGGCTGATGGATGAATCTCTGTCGATGGAAGGACGTCGCGAAACCGTCGCCGAACGGTTCAGGGGCATCTATGAACAACTGGGGCAGCTTGACGTCGGAGCAGACGAGGCACTGCGCAGCGGTGTCATCGGCTACGGCAAAGAGGTCCATGTGCTGCAGGGGGAGCCCACGGCCGATCTTCCGACTCTGTTGAAAGCCGTCCAGTCAATCAACAATGACGTGTCCGGCGACGAATACGTATTCACGGCCATCAATGAAGCACTCCGCGTTTTCCTGCCGGACAAGCGGAAGATGCGGGCCAATATGATGCTGATTCTGGTCACCGACGAACGAGGCGATGACTACCACCTGCTGGAAGACACAGTGCGACGCTGTGCCCGGGAAGGCGTGAAAGCCTACTGCATCGGCAATGCTTCGGTGTTCGGACGCGAAAAAGGATACATCCGCACCAAATGGGAAGCAGACGGAGAAACGTTTGAGGAAGATCTGCCGGCCGACATGGGGCCGGAAACAGTGGCGGCCGAAGGCCTGCAACTGCCCTTCTGGACCGCCAGCGCTCGAGGACTGGATCGCATGTCCTCCGGCTACGGTGCCTACACGCTGTCACGCCTGTGTGCCGAAACCGGCGGCGTATTCTTCCTGGCCGAAGACGGCAACAACCGTCGCTGGGACCCGGCCATCATGCGGCAGTACGCCCCCGACTATCGACCTCTGAAAGATTACCAGCGGCAGCTGTCCACCAACATGGCCAAGGCGTCTCTGGTCAGCGCCGCAAAACAGACAATGCTCGATGGCAGCGATATTCCGATTCCACAGCTGCGTTTTCAGGCGGACAACGACAACGTGCTGCGAACGCAGATCACGGAAGCTCAGAAACCACTGGCCACGCTCGACTACTACATCACGGCCCTGCAGACCATTCTGGAACAGGGCGAACGAGACCGCGATAAACTGGATTCCGACCGCTGGCGAGCGAGCTACGACCTGGCCATGGGCCGCACTCTGGCCATGCGGGTCCGGGCGCTCGGCTACAACGCCATGCTGGCCGAAATGAAATCCAATCCGAAAACGTTTGAAAAGCAGGGCAGCAATCTCTGGAACCTGAAGCCTTCAGAAGAAGTCAATGCGGGTGCGACCGTGCGAAAACTTCACAAGAAGGCCGTTGAATATCTGACGCGCGTCATCAACGAACATCCCGATACCCCGTGGGCGTTCCTCGCCTCAGTCGAACTCAGTGATCCGCTGGGCTGGGAATGGCACGAAGGGCGGATGCAGGTCGCCTCCAACAACGGCGGCGGCGGCAACGCCAATCGCCCTCAATTCGCCCCGGAAGAAGAACGAGCACGTCAGGAACGCCGACGTCGGGAACAGAAAAAACAGGCCTCACGCCCGAAACTGTAGGCCGAATGGCATGTACTAAAGGCATCTTCGTGTAGCGGAATCCGGCAAAACCGGGCAACGCGACTCGCTGCGGACCGTGGGCGCTGGATTCGGTTGTCTTGAGCCAGCCCGTTTGTCGCGGAAGGCTGCCCGGCGAGGGTTCACCTTTGTCGGAGCCGGTCGCCAGTCACTTGCCCCCCTGCCGGTGGATGAAGATCAGGCAGAGACGCAGACACATCCGGTTGCTTGCCTTTGCTGGTCAGGTGTGAGGTGGCATTGCAGACGCCGCTGACTTCCCTGCTGGAACTGTTCCGGGCTCATGCCATCAAGGCTGGAGTGTCGGCTCCGTCGCACCTTCCAGCGTCGGCTCCAACGCCACAGCTCACCGAGGCCGCTGCCCCGGTTTCAACGGACCGCACCCCGCATCCCGTCGCGCCACCTTCCGCCCGCTGTCGCCCCACACGCCGTTGCGCCGCACGCCGTCGCCCCGCGCACCGGCGTCAACTTCGACAACGCAACTCGGCAGGCTGTTTTGCCAGCGGAAGAATTGCCCTGGAAACGATGGACATCCGGTTACCGTTCCGCCCCATGGAAGGGTGGGTATTGACGCGACACGTCCTGTGGTTTTGTGGCCCGGGTATCGCAAAAGCGGGCAGGCGTGAAACCAGGCGCCACCGAAACCATTACAGAGTCTTCCAGTAAAGCGCCTTACTAACTACACCAACACCCTCCCGCGCAGCGGGAGTGGTCGAAATTGTTTCGCCGTTCAGGAGAAACAATTGAGGGGGCCCGAGCGACACCACAGCGCGCCGGCCCCTGGTTGAAGCGGCAGAACGCCGCTTCAACGGCGACCCTCCCCGCGTGGCGCGGGAAGGCGGCTGTATTGTGCAGACCGATGGGCACGCTTTTTCCGCAGGCAATCCAGATCAGTGCCAGCCCCGCCCGCCGGACCTGATTCACCTGCCTGACCAGTGCGGATTCTCTGCGGAACGTGCTCGCTGGCCTTCGTTGTATTCAGCCAGCCCGTCTCTCGCGGAAGGATGGTTGGAAACGATATGCCTTCGTCGGCCCCGGTCGTCAGTCACCTGACCTCTTAAGTCACCCGGCCTCTTAATATAAGTACGTCACCAGTATCCCGCTTCCCCGGCAGTCGGCACTGCGGTGACTGTGTTGCGGTGACTGTGTTGCGGTGACTGCGTTGTGGTGACTGCGTTGTGGGACCGGTATCACGGGCCGGCGGTGGCGGAAGCGTCGTGAAGGAAGCGAAAATCAAAGTCTTCGGCGTGAATGTTGGGTTGGGAGGCGGCACAGACGGACTCATCCTGATGGAAGTGCATCAATCCGCCGCTGGACGCACCGGAGCGTTTGAAAAGCAGTCCGATTCCGATAGACTACCGCCCGGCATGATGACGCTGCTGCAAGGCTCTTTACCCCGCACCAGCTTCCCATCATCCCCAAAACGGGACGTGGCGCAGCCTGGTAGCGCGCTTGACTGGGGGTCAAGAGGTCGCAAGTTCAAATCTTGTCGTCCCGATTTCATAAGCCATTGCTGTTGCTCACTTTAGAGCAAACCTGAGATGCTTCTCAGTGCGGCAAAAGGGGTCTGGTATCCCTTTTGTATCTCTTTTTCTGGAAGGAGAGCCGCACATGCGCATTCCCAAGATGCAGCACTTCAAGCCGAAGAATCTGGCCCGTGTTCGAATCACCGGCAGTGACGGCAAGCCCACAGTGATCTATCTGGGGCCATGGGGCAGCGACGAAGCGCAGCAGCGTTACGATGAGATCATCGCAAAGTATCTCGCGTCCAGCCGTAATCCGGATGCTGTCAACGTCACGCTGAGCCGGCTGTGTATTCTGTATCTGGATCACTGCCGGCAGCACTACCGCAAGAACGGCGAAGAGACGTCCGAAGTGGCCGTCATTCAGTCAACGCTGCGTCCGTTGGTTGCTGTGTGTGGCCGCTTGCCCGTTCGTGAGTTTTCACCCCGGAAACTGGCCGACGTGCGCGAAGAAATGATCCGTCTCGGCTGGGTGCGGAAGTCAATCAATCACAAAATTCGCCGCATCGTCCGGATGCTGAAATGGGGCGTCTCCCAGGACTTTGTTTCGCACGACATCTACGCAAGGTGCAGCACTCTGCCGGCACTTGCCAAGGGCCGAACCGACGCGAAAGAAGCCAGCCCCGTTAAACCGGCCCCGTTGCTGGACGTGGCAGCCGTCAAACGACATCTGCGCCCCGTGGTGTGGGACATGATCAAGCTGCAGTATCGAACCGGGATGCGTCCGGGCGAAGTGCGAACACTGACGGTATCGGAACTGGACGTCAGCGGGGCCGTATGGGTGTACGTGCCGGCATCACACAAAACCGAACACCATGATCGGGAACGCCGTATCTTCATCGGACCGAAGGCACAGCGGATTCTGCGGGCATACATGACCGCAGACCGTGAACGTTTCGTCTTCGAATCGTCGCGCGGAAAGTGCTACACGAAGGACAGTTACAACCGGGCCATTCGCCGCGCATGCAAAGCTGCCGGCGTGACGGTCTGGAAGCCGAACCAGCTGCGCCACAACAACGGTACGATCGTCCGGGAACGATTCGGCATCGAAGCCGCCCGCACTGTCCTGGGACACAGCAGCGCCGATATGACGGAAATATACGCAGAACGTGATTTCGAAACGGCCCGCAGGGTGATGGCAGAAATCGGATAACAGAATGGCGTCGACAAACGCCTACCCGGCCGGCGAATCTGAATCTGAACACAATTCCGACTTCACTCAGGAGTCAATCGCAAGCAGTCCTTTCAGCCATTCAGATTCATCCAGTGCGGATTAGGCGTGCGAGTTCTGCTTTGGCTGGAAGTCGGTTCGTAGCCCCAATAACATTTTCCCAGACGCCTCTCTGAAAGGGGAATGAGTTTGTCCGAGCCAACCGGTGTGGGAAGTTTTTGTTTTCGGATTACAGGCACTCTCAAATGGTCGATTTTATGGATTCTGGCGAAAGAGTTATTGCGAAAGAATGCATAAAGGCATTGCTGGATTTGCCCGATGAGTGGAAATCAGTTTCTGAGTTCCCGCAGACGGCGGCTGCAGAGTTCCTGTCTGTGTTGGTGGTATGCGGTTTCTGCGAAGTCATGAAAGAGTGCACCATCAGGCTCATGGACGGCAGCGATAAGATAATCACAGTCAGCAGTTATGGTTTGCCTTCAGAATCTGAGGGCAAACTTCCACTTGCTCTAGAACTGCTCCTCGCCGAACGAGTGCCAAACAGAGATACTGACGTCGCGTGCGAAGTGAAAGACCTGTGCATTCGGCCGACGTTCGTTGGCAACGTGTTTCGAAATGAGCACTCGGCGGTCGATGAGGCGGGAATCGCCATGTTCGTGGACGCATTACAGCATCCCCCGGAACAGGCCTTTTCGCCAACTGCTGGCCTCCACGGTGACAACCAGTATCGGGATAACCTCAATGCTGCTTCTCTGCCCGGGATCTGCCAGCCGCAAACAACATTCTTCGACACTGTGTATTACGATCACACGATTGCCATCCTGCTACAGCGAAACGTAGGCGGGATTTCTAGAATCGCAAAAATTGAGAACGAGGAGCAAATGGTCCTGCTCCGTGCACTCATAAAAGCGAAGGGAGAGCTCTCCCGAGATGAAGCTGTGAGGCTGGTACCTCATGACCGGGACAACGTTCGCCGACGGCTGATCGACCACCTTGAGAAAATTGGACTCACACTCGAAACACGAAAATGGCATGTGTCAGAGGTCCACTACGACTGACTCGTCAAATTTTGACGGGTTAACTCGTCAGAATCTGACGAGTTAAGTTTGAAGAATCCCTTCGTTCACAAAACTGAATGAAGGGATTTTTTATGTCAAAACGCTTCGAACCACGCAAATACACGCCGCGAGATGTCGGTCACCGATTCGGCGTGAATCCGGCAACAGTGATTGTCTGGTGTGAGTCGGGGTTGATGCCTGCTGTCAATGTGGCTCGCCCGGGTGCGACTCGCCAACGCTGGCGAATGTCGGAACAGGACATCGCGGTATTTCAACAGCGTCGGGAAAACGGTCAGGCGGTGCAATCATGACGAGAGATAGTCTCGCCGCACACCAACTTGCCGATTCCCCAACTGACGAACTTCGACCGCTCAGCTATGCACGCCGTAGATGGATACCGCGACGCCACAACGGCAAGCCGGTTTCACCTTCGACGATTTTTCGTTGGGCTCGGAAGGGTGTCAGGGGCGTCAAATTGCCTGTGCTCTTTACACCAACCGGTGCTGTCACCAGTGAGAAGGCCTGCCGGCATTTTCTTGAGGAGGTCGATCGGGTTCGTCGTGGGAGCATGAACGAAACACGCTTGATCGACGCAAGTGACGATGATCTACGTCGGGCTGGATTGATCGGCGGTGCAAAATGACTCTAGCCGCAAACACCGACATTGCCGCCACCGTCCGTGATCTGCGGACGACAACTGGCCCCGTGAAGTGTATTTATGACAGCGGTCGCTCACCAGCAACATTGATAGGGGGGCCAAATCAGAATTCGCGCACGTTGCAATGCGAAATGCAAGGGGGCTCGACTCCCGGAGAATGCTCACCCTGCGGATGTTGTCCCGGTGTTCAAATCACACATTCCTTAGTTTGTGGCAGCGGCTGTTATCGACACAACATCCACCCGTCAGTGCCAAACAGAATTGGGACCAATCGGAGAGGGGGCGGAACGGAACGAAAAATCAGAAGTTGTGCAGAGGTGGCACCGTGAGCACCGCAGCCGTAGAAGCTACGCTCTCGCTCCGCCTTCGGGATGTGGAATTCACGGCGTTCCTTTCTGCCGCCGTCAGTCACTTCACCGGGAATGAAAGTCGGTGACGTGAAAACAAACTGAAGCGACTCGATGCTCTCCAATTCCTGCTTCAATGCCTCGAACGCATAGATCGAGAAGCACGAAGCCGCAATCTTCAGCTTCGACCCCGGAGTGATCGTCTGCTTCAGATTGTCGCCGAGCAGGTGGTTGATGTTGTCGAGTATTTCCATGGGAAGCAGTCGTTCTTATCGGACTGACGTTTTGATTCAGTTTTGGGACATTTGATGTGTTGTTCTTTGCGGATCAATGCTTGGCCTGCCGTACGTAGCAGGATCAGTCTCAGTCATAATGCTCTTCGTCGCCCTCCTCATCGTCTGCCACAGGCTCTTCGCTTGCGATCAGTTCTTTGCCCATCACCGTGCTGATTTCGGATAGCATCAGTTGGCGACGCGACTCGATAAATCCTTCGTAGTCGTCTGCACGCAGAATATCAGGGGCGATGTAGTGGGTCGCAAGGATGGCGTCCATGCCCGCCTCATCCAGCTGCACGGTCTTATGCTTTTGAAGCTGTTGAAGGTACGCGCTGGGGGCTTTGCCGCCGATCATGCGATTGGCTTTGTAGGAAATTGGCGTCTTGTTCAGGATCGAGTTGTACCGCTTCGGCTCTATTCCTTGCTGCTTGCACCAGTCCTGCGGAAACACGTGATGGATATCCAGCTTGCACTCTTCCCAATCAGTTTCGTCGAGTTCACGAATCGTGCTTTTCCAGAAGAAGTCCTGGGCACCATTTCGTTGGAGCAGCACGTTGATCCCCTTGTAAGCGGCACTATTGCGAGACCGTAATGTGTCGAGCCGGCCAGGTTGGAAGTTCGCGTCACGAACGGTGGCCGGTTCATTCTCGCCGCCGTGCAGCCAATCCATCAGTTCCTGCAAGTCGTTTGCCATCCGAGTTTCGACTGCTCCACCGTACAACTCGCCAAGCACTCCACACCAAAACCAGCGACACAGCCGATCGTAGATGGCTTGTTCCAGCCAGCGGTCGCCGAGAAGCGCAAGAACAGCAGCAAGGGGCACGAGTTGAGTTCGATACGGTAGGTCGCGTTTCGAGAAAAACGATTCCTTGCGGAGGAACTTCGCCGCCTTCCAAAACCCCTGGGCCAGCGGGTCTCGCATTTCCTGGTAAGCGGAGAGCGGCAACGCCAGGACGGACTCACGTTTCGCGCTGACGCCAGTGATTTGTTTGCCGGTCTTGCCGGCCGCGATGTCGTCGTTTCGCTTCTTGTAGGTATGTAGAAGTGACAGACCCTGGAAAAAGTCTGTCGGCTGAATGTCCTTCAGCATTCTTTGGCGGGCGAGCCAGCGGCTGGTTCCTTCGATCCCCTCTTTCTTGTTTCCGTACCATTCATCTCGGAGATTTACGCCATCGGCCGCATACGTCGCCGTGATCAGCTCGAAGACTGAGAGTGGGACGCCACCTGTATTCACCTTCTCGAAGACAAGACAAACCGCTTCTTTCTTGTTGTCTTTCTTGAGTTCGATGACCGGAATGTCGTAGTTGCGAAATTCTGACAGAACAGACTTGCGGAACTGCATGTAGCGAGAAAACTTCGCGGCGTCGTAGGCGTTCAGGCCTTCTTCCCACTCATCCGAATTCAGAATCTGGTTGCACGGAAAATAAAAGTTTTCGTACTCCTTCTCGGGAGAACGAAGATCGAGGGTAATGTCTTTTCCGAAGTTGGTGCGGAGCGTTCGATCGGAAGCAACTCCGATGATTGCGTCTTCGTAATGCTCCGGGCCATCGAGTGCCTGTTCAATGTCGATGTAGTAGTAGCGCTCCAGCGGCCGCTTCTTCTCATCCCGCGTTTTGACCGGCTGAGTCAGGATCAGAACTTGAGTCAATGAAGTGAGACGCTGCTGTCCGTCCAAAATGAGCTTCTCAACCATGTCCGGATGCGCAGAGGCAGGGTCGATTCCTTCGACTGGTCGCACTTTGAATCTTGCTTCTCCGCCGGTTTCCAACAGCATCACTGCACCGACAGGAAACGCCCTTGCGATACTGGTCAGCAGCGAACGGATGTGCTCGTCATCCCAGACCCAGCCACGCTGAAAGTCGGGAAGCTGGGTCTTGCCGGCCTCGATGTCGCGAAGCAGGTCAGCCAACCTCGTTTTCGTTGAGTCAAAAGTGGACATTGCTTTTGGATACTTTCTGCTACGACAAGGGCTTCAGGACCGCGACAACGGATGAACCGCCATCAGGACCGACATCGTTCTCGGCGGTATAAATGGGCAGCGCATGAATATGAAAACGACGGTCAAGGCGGCCGAAATCTAGACGTTGAGTGCCATTCTGCGGCGTCTGCGATATCGAAGCTTCATAAACTGGCCCTTCGCTCGGAATCGATTTATCCTTGGGGATGAAGTCTGCGAAACGCGACGCGAAGGCATCGTTGGAGATTCGATAGTCGACGCGAATCAATGGGCTTGGTTGCGGCAACTCAATGCCGGAAAATAGCGGTTTGGTCTTGGCGCGGGCCTTGATCTCCCGCTTCTCAACGGGCTTCAACTTCCAGCTAAAGAAGACAGCGACAAGCGGCTCTGGATGAAGCTCGACGAATCGGCGGATTGTTGCCTCGCGTGACGCTTCGTAATCGTCCGCCAGTCCGGCCAGGGACTCAGCCGACAAGGACATCGCACTAATTCGGTCGACGAACCAAGGCGTCGGAAACATCAACTCGGATGCCGCCACATCGCACAGCGTTTCCAACAGGTCATTGCCGTCGGCCCATATTCGATCGTTCGCTTTGCGGCAACGAACTGCCAACTGATAATCCGGAAACAGCGTGTGGCCAATCTCGTGACTGATGCTGAACCTCTGGCGACAAAGTGGTCGGTCTTTGTTAACACGCAACACAACGCGACCGTCTGATTCAGGAGCGATTTCAGAGTCTGGACTGAAGCGAGGGTCGTCATCGGACCAATGCAACCCGCGAAGACTTGCGACAGCCTTCATGTTGAATGGAGGCACGTCGCCAAAATTCCGGTGGAACGTATCGACGACGGACCGGGCTTTGATTCTCGCAGCTTCAAACGGATCTTCTTCGCCAGTCTCGTCCATAATCGAGACGATATGCTCGTGAAGCTCCGATCGTTTGTGCCGCTGGCCCATCGTGCTACCTTTTGGTCGTGCGTTTGAGTGTGCGGTACAAGTCATCCCAATCGTCACGAGTCTTCGGTTGCCCGCCACGGAAACGCATCGTTGCCAGATCGCGAACTTCATCCTCGGAAAGCTCGCGGTCGGTCTTCTTCATCCAATCGCAGAAGTCCTTGAGTGATCTGCTGACTTCGACCTTTTGATCGTTGACCTGAACCGTCTCCAGGCCCAAAAGATCGGCAATCGTCGTTTGCAATGGCGTGACGAGCTTCATCAGTGTGTCAGCTGAAGGTTTCTTCACTCCCTCTTCATCGTGTTCCAGTTCCCAGAGATACGTTTTTGAAAGTCCAGACGCCTCGGCAAGCTGATCCAGCGTCAGCCCTGCATCCTTTCGCGCCTGGTGGAGTCGCTTTGAAAGAGACATGGCAGCCTCCTGGTCTCCCGAAATCGAGCTTTTGGCAGGTTTTTGCATGGCGTCAGTTTACCGACTGCAGTTCGCCATGGCAATAATCCTGTTCGCTGGGGTTGAACTATCTTTGCCAATCGTTATATTCGTTGCAGCGAACACGCAGGTCGCGGCGGGCGAACTTCACAGTTGTTCGTCCGCGACTGGACTTCATCTCAAAATTAGGAGCGAATCATGGCAAAGAAGGATTACCACGTTGTGCCACAAGGTGAGGGCTGGGCGGTGAAGCGCGAAGGGTCCGATCGGGCGTCGTCGCTGCACGAAACCCAGCGCGAAGCGATCCAGGATGGAAAGCGTCTGGCCCAGACCAACAAAACGGAACTAGTCATCCACCGACCCAACGGCCAGATTCGCGATTCCGACAGCTACGGCAACGACGCCGTCCCGCCGAAGGATACGAAGCACTAAGCAAGTCGGAGTGGATGCGAGTAAATCGTTTTTGAAAGAAGCGCCCGATACAATGAACGCCTTTCAAAGAGGACCGTGATGGCTCTGTCTCAAGATCCGCAAAAGCAGATTGGATACCTTCAACAGTGCTTGTCGAGCGACAAACGGCCGCTGGGTCTGTTTCTCGGAGCGGGCTGTCCGATGTCGATTCGTTCAACCGAAGACGACGGCGGTCCGCTGATCCCTGACATTGCTGGAATTACTCGCATCGTTCGAGACGAGTTGTCACAGTGCAGCGAATGCCAGCCTCTATTAGCGACCATCGATGAGCATTTCGAAACCGATGGAAAAACTGACCCGACCGTAGAAGACATGCTGTCTCATATCCGCTCGTTACGGACTGTCGCGGGTAACGGTGAAGTGCGAGGCCTCTCTGGCAGCAATCTCGACACGATGGACGAGAGAATCTGCGGCATTATCCATCGAGTCGTGGACAAACCTCTGCCAACTCTTGAAACGCCATATCATCGAGTGTCGTCGTGGGTCGACGCTATCCGTCGAGAGAATCCGATCGAGGTGTTTACGACAAACTACGACCTGTTAATGGAGCAGGCGTTCGAAGAACACAGGGTTCCATACTTCGACGGATTCGCCGGAGTGCGCATGCCATTTTTTGATCTTCGATCGATGGAAGAAGACATGCTTCCACCGCGATGGGCGCGGCTTTGGAAACTGCATGGTTCGATCAACTGGTATCAAGAGCCAGGAAAGGGAGTGTATCGCGCCGCAACGCAGCCGGCGGATGGGGTCACACGTGTGATTCATCCCTCTCACTTGAAATACGAAGAAAGCCGCCGAATGCCTTATCTTGCGATGCTTGATCGGCTGCGCGCGTTTCTAAAGCAACCAACTGCTACGCTTGTCATATGCGGTTACTCCTTCGGTGACGAGCATCTGAACGAAGTTCTCGTCCAGGGGCTGCAATGTACCCAAACAACCGTTGCTTTCGCACTATTGTTTGGCGGACTTGAAGACTATTCGCAGGCTGCTCAGCTCGCCAGAGGCCGGTCCAACCTGACACTCTTGGCACGAAACGGTGCTGTGGTGAGCGGGCAGAAAGGCGAATGGGTGGAGAAGCCGGCCAACGTCGCTGGCGCCAATGATGAGCCGTGGGTGACGTGGTCGCCACCGGCCTCTGGCGAGACGGACGGCCCTCAGATTGCAAACTTCCAACTTGGTGACTTCGCCAAGTTCGGCAGTTTCCTCAACGCACTGGTTGGAAGTGTTCGTCAGATAATGGAGCCCCCTGATGCCAGTTAGCCCGACTTACCTGGGAACGGTGCAGGACGTACAAGGTGCAACAATTAGTATTGCACTTGATCGTGAGACTGTGTCCGGGCTTGCATTCATCGATGGCCACGGGTACCGCATCGGTCAGATTGGAAGTCTCATCCGCATTTCGATCGGATTTACGGATCTTTTTGGAATCGTTTCCCAAATCGGGGCGGGTGCCGTTCCAGACGCTCTGGCCCAAGCAGAGCCCTACGGTTACCGATGGCTGAGAGTACAGCTCATTGGCGAAGGTCAGCGAAATGGAGCTTTTAAGAGGGGGATTTCCCAATACCCGACGATTGGTGATGAAGCCCATCTTGTAACTGAGAATGACTTGGCCCGTGTTTACGGGAGGCCGAATAGCCAACGATTTGTTCGGGTGGGTAACCTCGCCAGTGCGGACTCAATACCGGCGTTGCTGGATATCGACAGTCTCGTCACGCGTCACAGCGCAGTCGTTGGCTCGACTGGTGCGGGAAAATCGACAACGGTGGCAGGGCTCCTCACGTCGATGACGGATCCCGAACGATATCCATCTTCGCGAATAGTCGTGTTGGACATCCATGGTGAATACCATTCTGCTTTGCCTGATCGGTCAACCGTGTATCGGGTGAACCCCGACGTCTCTCGCGGTGAACGACCTCTTCATATTCCGTACTGGGCGCTGAGTTTTGACGAATTGCTCCGGGTCACTCCGTTCAGCAATGTCAATGACTCTGACCGAGCGGCGTTGGTTGAGAAGATCAAGGAGCTCAAACGTGATTCGCTCACTGCCCAACCCCGAGATGGCGTTTCCTCTGACACAATTACCGTCGATACGCCCGTGCCATTCAGCATTCACCGCATGTGGTACGAGCTGTACCGCTCTGTCTGCTCGACGCATACGGCCCAAAGCGCGAATCAGAGCTCCGCAACCGAAGCAATTGAGCAAGACGCGAGTGATCAGCCTATCGTCGGTAATATTATGGAAGTCCAGCCGCCCCGGTATCGCCCGATCACGCAGAGCGGAAGCAATCGAGTCTACCTGAGTGCGTCTCCGTTCAATATCCGGAGGCAACTGCAGGCATTTGAGTCACTCTTGCGGGACACGAGATACGACTTTCTGTTTCGACCAGGTCCATGGTGTCCAGAACCTGACCTAAACAACTTGAATGCCCAGCCAAC
This sequence comes from Fuerstiella sp., assembly GCA_040222735.1. Lineage (GTDB taxonomy): Bacteria > Planctomycetota > Planctomycetia > Planctomycetales > Planctomycetaceae > Fuerstiella. The sequence continues at coordinate 28,575 of JAVKCM010000114.1, forward strand.
GAGCGACCTTGACGAATTGTTGAACGCGTGGGTGGGCAGTGAAAGTCCGATTACGATCTTGGATCTCTCCGGAATCCCAGTGTCAATTCTGTCCGATTTGATCGGTGTTGTAATCCGACTGCTGTTCGACAGCCTCTTTTGGGCACGCTTTTTACCAGAAGGAGGACGGGCTCGTCCCTTGTTGTTCGTGCTCGAAGAGGCACACGCATATCTGAACGCTGGAAACAGAGGGGCCGCTTCAGCTGCTACACGCCGGATTGTCAAGGAAGGACGCAAGTATGGTTTGGGCGCAATGATCGTGAGCCAGAGACCGGCGGAAATTGACCCTACGATTCTCTCGCAATGCGGGACGCTGTTTGCACTGCGTTTGGCGAATGCAACGGATCGTTCTCATGTCACAAGTGCCGCGACTGATAACCTGGAAGGGTTGTTCAACATGTTGCCGTCGTTGCGGACGGGGGAAGCGATCATCGTTGGCGAAGCAGTTCAGCTTCCTATTCGAGCCCTTGTGGATGCTCCACCAGCAAATCGTCGCCCGGATAGCCATGATCCGCATGTCTATGACGCAGGTGAACAAACCGGATGGAACCGAGCAACACAAGTAGAAAACTACTCGCAGGTCGTCAGAAACTGGCGCAGCGAAGACCCAAGAAATCACGTGACTGAGGGAGATGGCGATGGATAGGACCCCTGTAAGCTCATCACATATCGCCTCAATCGGCTACGACCCCAATTCAATGACGTTAGAGGTCGAGTTCACCGATGGGGGACTCTACCAGTATTTCGATGTTCCTGAATCGGTCTTTCAGGAGTTGATGCAGGCAGATTCAAAAGGCCGGTACATGCATGCAAACGTAAGGAACTGTTTTCGGTACGCGAAATTGTAAACTGAGAGGCTGATTTCGCAGTGCCTGCGACTTGCAATCAATCGGAGACTCGACTGTGATCAGATTCCTTCATACAGCCGATTGGCAGCTCGGCATGACGCGACACTTCTTCTCCGAAGGGGTACAGGAGCGGTATAGCCAAGCGCGTCTCGACGCCATTCGTCGACTTGGTCAAATCGCTAAGGACGAAGGCTGTGAATTCCTCATTGTCTGCGGCGATGCCTTCGAGTCAAATCAAGTCGATCGGAAGACCGTTTCACGAGCGTGCGAGGCACTCAAGTCGATCCGAATGCCAGTCTACATCTTGCCTGGAAACCATGATCCGCTGAATGCTGCATCGGTTTATCAATCCAGCACTTTTATGGAGCTGTGCCCTCCGGACGTGCACATCATCGACGACGAAGAACCGCGTATGGTAGCGAGCGGGATAGAACTCATCGGCGCGCCCTGGAAGTCCAAAAAGCCTGTCGTCAATCCGCTTGAAGAACTTCTCAGCACCTTAAATCCTACGAGCGAAGTGACGCGGGTTGTCCTGGGGCACGGCATTCTCGACACGTACACGCCGGACAAAGATGCCCCAGCACTCATCTTCGCAGCCAGTCTTGAGAAAGCTCTAAGTGAGGGCAAGGCGGATTTCGTGGCACTGGGCGATCGTCATTCAATCACGAGCGTGGACTCCAGTGGTAGAGTTTGGTATTCGGGCACGCCAGAATCGACAGACTTTCGCGAAGAGAAGTCCGGTTACTCGCTGGTTGTGGAACTGGAAGGCGAGCGAGTAACGACGAAGGAAATCCGACTCGGCCAGTGGAGCTTCATTGAAGAGAAGCAGGTCGAATTGAATCACGCTGACGATGTGTCAAATCTGAATCGGTCCTTAGAGGAGATTGAAAACAAGGAGCGAACAATCGTGCGTCTGCGATTGCGTGGGGGGCTGACCGTGTCGCTCCACGCGGAGCTGCAGAAGCGACTGCATGCCGCACAGGATCTATTCGCAGGGTTTGATGTTCGCTACGACCATTTGACAATGGTGCCCGAAGACGCAGATTTTTCTGATCTTGGGTTTTCCGGGTTTGCTGACAAGACCGTAATGGCGTTACGAGAACAAGTTGAGACAGGAGGTGACGATGCTGGCGAAGCTCGCGACGCCTTGATGCTCCTGTTCCGACTTGCGGAGGGAGCGTCATGAAGTATCGAAGACTGCGGATTACGAACTATCGAGGTGTCGACACAGCAGAAATCGAGTTTGAGTCGCAAGGTGTTACTCTCGTCCAGGGGCCGAATGAGGTTGGAAAAACTAGCCTTGGCCAGGCGATAGGACTCTTATTCGAATATCCCGATTCGAGTAAGCACAAAGCTGTTATTGCCGTGCGCCCCGTACATCGAGATGTTGGCTCAGAAATCGAGCTGGAAGCAGAGAGCGGCCCGTACTGTTTCACTTACAAGAAGAGATTCCACAAAAGGCCTGAAACTGCTTTGAAGATTACTGCTCCGAGTCCAGAGAACCTTACAGGTCGAGAAGCCCATGATCGGGCCCTACAGATTCTCGCGGAGACACTTGACATTGATCTGTGGAAAGCGTTGACAATTCAACAGGGAGAAGCAATCGACCAGCCAGATCTTGCCAATCAGCAGTCTCTATCAGCAGCACTCGACAAAGCCGCTGGTGGTGTCCCTACAGAACAGGCTGAAGAAGGTTTGTTCGAAAAGGTCACTGACGAGTATGGACGCTTCTTTACTCCGACGGGCAAAGAAAAATCGAACATCGGTGAGGCTCGCGCTCGCGGCGAGCAGGCTGAATCTCACGTGGCTGAATTCGAGGATAAACTGCGAAATCTCGATCAGGACACTGATAACGCTGCCAGACTTCAAGGTGAATTGATCGACCTGAGGGAACGCGAGGCCGCATTGACTGAAGAACTCGCCGCACAAAGTACTTCGTTACGAGAGATTGAGGTGCTCGAAAGCCAAGTATCCGAGGCGAATCTGAAATTGGGATCAGCGAAAAAGTCCTTGGAGTTGGCAACGAAGGCAAGAGCAGAACGCCAGGACCTCATCAAGTTGGTTGAGACCGCCGAGGACGAACACCGAGGAATCGCGGAATCCAGTAAGGGGTGGATGTCTAGTTTAGAGCGAGCTGAAAAAGAGCTTGCCGTGGCCGAGACTGCCTTTAAGGAGATGGATCAGAAGAGGAAGCATGCTGACACACTCGTGGGGCTGAGGCGTGCAGATTTCGATTACTACAACAATCTTTTGTTTCTGGCCCAGCTTGGGGAGCGCAAAGAACGAATCGACAAAGCTCGCAAGAACGCTGCTCACGCGGAGGAAACGCTCTCGAAAAACAGAGTGGACGAAGTTGCCCTGAAATCCATCGAATCGGCTGAACGCGACCTCTTGGGCGTTAGCGCGAGGCTGGAAACTGCCGCACCGAGCGTCAAGCTGACCGGATTGGACAATTGTGATCTAAGGATCGACAACGACGATACAGCGATCAAGGCCGAAGAGGTTCGAGAGTTTTCCGTCGCAGACCGTTTGCGGATTGTCATCCCGGACAAAGCCGAAATTGAAGTCGTTGCCGGTTCCAGCATTGACCAACTGACACGGCAACTTTCGCAAGCTCAGGATACGATCAACTCTGTCTGTCGCGATGCGGGCGTGGGAACGCCAGAGGCTGCCCGGTCGGCTTTCAAGGCGAGGCAGGAAGCGTTGCGGACAATCGACGAAAAGGACGACGTCGAGCAAGATAACCTGCGGGATCTATCCTACGATGAATTATCTGAAAAACTGTTGCGGCTTGAGCAGACTGTGCCAGAGTATATTGCGGGTCGTGCGAGCGATCCTCCCCTGGCGCCGGATCTGGGGTCAGCGAGAACAGAATGGGAAAACGCCGTAGCCGCCCAAAACGATTGTCAATCGGATTGGGAAGCGGCCCGTGAGACGGTTGATGCCGCTCGGAGTTTGCGCGACGAGTTAAGCACTGAAACCGAATCAGCTCGCGTGAACCTGCGTAGCCTCGAAAAAGACCTGGAATTGCAGACAAATCGGTTGCAGGCTGCACGGAAGGCAGTTTCTGACGAGTCCATTGATTTAGCCTTGAAAGATGCCAAGAACGCGTTTTCTTCAGAGGAAGCGAACGTACGCACGACGGAACAATCTCTGACGGCCAAGAACCCAGAACGGATCAAAACGCTTGCTGAAACGGCCACAGATTCTCTGGCGACGTGCAAGAGCAGACGCGAATCAGCGCAGACGGAACTGACACAAGTACAAACGCGGCTAAAGATTCACGGAGAAGATGGTCTCTATGAGAAGCTTCAGGCTGCAAAAACAACTCTCGAACGAGTCACATCCAAGAACCGCTCTCTATTTCGGCAAGCAGCAGCGGCGAAGTTGCTTTACGACACCATGAGGCAGGAGCGGGATCTTGCAAGACAAGCGTATGTAGCCCCGCTGAAGGACAGAGTCGAACGACTTGGCCGCTTGGTATTCGAACAGGATTTCCAGGTTGAACTCGACGAAAGCCTTCAGATCGTCGCTCGAACACACAATGGTATTACCGTTCCATTTGACTCACTGAGCGGTGGCACCAAGGAACAGCTGTCGCTGATCTTCCGGCTGGCCTGCTCAATGATTGTCGCTGAAGAGGGTGGGATGCCCTTGATCATGGACGATGCACTTGGCTATACCGATCCAGAGCGGCTGCGGCTGATGGGTGCCGTTTTGGCAAGAGCTGCCAAAGAATGCCAAATCGTGATTTTTACCTGTGTTCCAGACCGCTACGCAAACATTGGAAACGCGGCCATCGTGTCACTGTAAGCAGCGATCTCCATTGGCGGCGATCATGCTCTCGGGAATACTCACATTGTCGTGCCCAGCGTGCCTTGTTTCGTCACACATTACTGCATTGGGGTCGCTTGTCGGGACTGCATTGCCGTGTGTCCTGAGCAGGACGTGTTGTTTGCACTACGCGGCCAAAATCGACATAAGCTCTTGTTTGATCGACGGTAGCTGTGTTTGCAGTTCCACCAACGAGCGCATAGCTACCACTCCGTCAGCCGTCCTTGGCCCCGCCAGCAGCGTGCCGTTCCATCGCAATTGATGCATGATGATAATAAGGTGGTACGTGCCTCGGCGCCTTGGGTGATTGTTAACTTGATTTGCGGATGAGAAGTGACGACTTTCATGAGTGATTCAAAGTCACAGGAGAACATTGACCCTTTTCAGGAGTCGCTGTACGACCAGCTGCATGGCTTGGCGGAAAAGGCCCTTCGGCGGGAAACTCCAGGTCACTCTCTCCAGCCGACAATGCTCGTTAACGACGCCTACTTGCGGCTTTTGGAGCAGCGAAACGTCGACCAGGCCGACCGGTCGCAGGTGATGGCCGCAGGGGCCAAGATCATTCGCCGCCTTTTGATCGACTATGCCCGCAAGCGAAAGCGACAGAAACGTGGCGGATCAGAAAAAAGGCAAATCCCGTTGCACATTTCCGTTGAGGATGACGCCAATCCTATTGAATTGCTGGAATTGAACGATGCACTTGAAGCACTGGAGCGGGAGGAAGCGAGAGCTGCTCAGGTCGTGGAGTTGAAGTTCTTCGGCGGCCTCTCAGGCGACGAAATCTCCGAGCGGCTCGGCATTTCGCTTCGCACCGTCAACAACGACTGGCGTTACGCCAAGGCCTGGCTGTATCGGAGGTTGGGTTCGGAATAGGAAAGTCGTGTCAACATGGCGAACGATGGTCAGAATCTAGCCAAAGAACTCTTTCTGGCGGTACTGAACGTGGCCGCAGAGGACCGCGCGGCGTGGCTCGCCGAGCAGTGTGGAAGTGATGAACGGCTTCTTAACGAAGTGCAGTCTCTGCTCGACCATGACCGCCGGGAAGGCGATCCGCTTGAGAGACGGATCGATTCTGTACTGTCCGACTTACCCAGCACGGCAACGTTCGATCACGCTGGTGAAGCGGGCGATTTGTCAGCGGAAATGGCTATGGTGGACAGTGAGCAGTTCCTCTCCCGGTTGTCGCAAGTCGGAGTTCTGTCGCAGAAGGAAATCAAGGCGCTGAACCAGTCTGTTTCAACGAGCGATGGCGCGACGGACTCTCGGCAACTTGCGTCGCAATTAGTGCAAGACGGCAGACTGACCGAGTACCAGGCGACGGCGTTGTTGAAAGGGCAGCCGGAACTGCTGATCGACAAGTACCTGATCCTCGATCTGCTCGACGGCGGCGGCATGGGGATGGTTTTCAAGGCGATTCACCGTCCCATGAATCGTCACGTTGCAATCAAGATGATCGCTCAGCACTTACTTGCTTCGCCAGAGCAAGTAAAGCGGTTTCAGCGGGAGGTTCGAGTTGCGGCCACGCTGGAACATCCCAATGTCGTCCGGTCCTACGACGCCGATCAATCCAAGGGCGTTCATTTCCTGGTCATGGAACACGTGCGCGGCGAAAACCTCACTCGCGTTGTACGACGGGAGGGTCCACTGTCCGTCGAGCGAGCGGTCGACTGCATTCGACAAGCGGCAATCGGACTGCGATACGCTCAGAAACATGGCGTCATCCACCGCGACGTCAAGCCAGGAAACCTGATGCTCACCGACGAGGGACTGGTCAAGATCCTCGATCTTGGGCTGGCCAACATTGACGAGTCATTCCGGTTGGCCCAGCAGAGTTCGATTACCGGCGATAGCGACAGTGACACCGAGTGTTCGTTGGTGGGAAGTGAATTAACCTCGGCGGGTGCTGTGTTGGGGACAGTCTCGTTCATGGCTCCCGAGCAATTACTCAATGCCCACAAGGCCGACACCCGGGCTGACATCTATAGTCTGGGTTGTACGCTTTACTACCTGTTGGTTGGCGAAGCACCGTACAGGGGAGAGACCATTTTTCAGGTCTTCATGCAGCACCGGGAAGCGGAGATTCCCACACTACGCGACAAACGCCCAGACGTGCCGGAGAACGTCGAAGCAGTCTGTCGGAAGCTGCTCGCCAAGTCACCTGTAGACCGCTATCAGTCGATGGGCGAACTGCTGGCAGCGATTGAGGACTGTGACATTGCGGCTCCGGAAAAAGCGAAAAACTACAGTACGCCCACGGCGGGCGTTGGCACATCGGCCGGGTCAGTTGTCGACGTTACGACGGTCAACATGGAAGGACGAACGCGTTCGTTCCGTCGTGTAACCTTCGCTGCAGTGGCCGTTTGTGCGTTGATGAGCGTGCTCGGTGGCGGCTATTGGTGGTGGCGGAATATTGCGAATCAAGGCGATTCGCAAACACCGGTCGCCGAAACGATGCTGGCGGATGACGACGCAGCCGAAGCTGGTTTACAGCAGCCGTCCGCGGCCGACCTGCTGGCGACCGGCGAATGGGAGTGGCGCATCGTCGAGCGGTTGCCGGAGCAGATCTCTGCCGGCGGCATACATGGTGCGGACATGACAGCAGACGGGCTGACGATTGTGTTCGCGTCGATTACCCGCAAAGGAGGCTACGGTGGTCACGACCTGTGGATGGCGACCCGCTCCAGTCTCGATCGCCCCTGGAGTGAGCCGGTAAACCTTGGCGACGCGATCAATACCGGTCGGCATGAAGTTACACCCGCACTGAGCGCAGACGGCTTACGGCTAACGTTCAGCCGGGGTGCAACTGTTGGGGCAAAAGGAATCACGGCTACTTCCACCCGCCGGTCGTCCGACGGTCCATGGTCAGCACCTCTGGAATCTGAAGTGCGTTCCTTTAGCTTTGCCCCAGATGTCTCAACCGATGGGCAATCGATGGTCGTCACGCGGTTGACTGGTCAAGGCAACATCGATGTTGGGATCACTCGACGTTCGTCGGCAAATGCACTGTGGCCCCAGCCTGCACTTGTGGGACCACCCGTGAACACTGACGCGCGGGAGGAATCGGCCACCCTGAGCGACGACGGCCGGCTATTGATCTTCGCCCGACGTGACACGGATGATTGGAGCACGGGCGACCTTTGGATGTCAACGCGAACGAGTTGGGACTCGCCGTGGGACGAACCCGTGCGGCTCGACGCGCTGAACTCGGAGGAGCTCGATCGCAATCCACGTTTGCTGCCCGATGGCCGCACGCTTCTCTTCGATCGCGACAACGATTTCTACCTCGCCCGCCTCGTTCGCAAGGACGCCCCTGTCGCGCCGATCAAGGGGCTGGAGGAGGAGCCGACGCCCTCTACGCCGTCCGACGAGCGATGATTCGAAACCGAAACGGCTGCAAATAAATCAGGCCATGACAACCACAACATGTTTGCATGTATCGGGTTGCGATGTTTGCAGCTCGACAACGCCACGGCGAAAAAGTTCTAACTGTGTCTTGTCGCCCCGACTATTTTGTTACCTTTTCTGTTACCTCGATTGGTGTTCTTGAGAATCGGCGGGGGCAAGGGAAGTCGCAGAGTTGATTTACATATGTTTAAGGTGCGTGCCAGATAATGAACTAAAGATCCGCACCACGATTGAGGCAAAGGAATGCCATTCTGGTGTGTGCAGCTATTGCAAGAACTCATCCCGGGCTCTGATGCCGATCTGCGAATTAGCCGAGGCTATGCGTGAGTCGCTGACGAGATCGCTCTTCCACGCAGAGCCAAGCGACATCTGCGTTTCTCAGGAGGACATCAGCCGCTGCGTTCCGCTCGCTGGCATTCTGACACAGCTTGGTTTCGACTCGTTGATGTCACAGCACCTCGCGGCTTGTTTGATAGACAACGACCCGTGCCGCCCGCAATACGGTGCGTGTCCGTTTTTCCACGCCCGTTTTGTGTACGCGTTGAAAGATTATGAGGATCCATGGCAGTACACCGCTAAGTGGCGAGACTTCTCATATGAGATAAAGCATCGACGTCGCTTTTATGATGAGTCAGGTGTGAAGTTCCTCGCCGACCTGTTCGGCAACGCTGATCAACTTCCATTCATTGAGTTACATCCGAATGGGGAAGGCTTCCGAATCTACAGATCGCGCAAAGCATCTGATAGGGGACAAGCAGAGGAGATCTTAAAAGACCCCTCGACACAACTGTTTGCACCACCCGAAACGAAAGCGGTTGAAGGGAGAATGAACCCACGAGGTGTTTCATTATTCTACGGGGCTTCTCGCGAAGATATCGCCGTAAGTGAAGTCCGTCCGTCCGTGGGCAGTTTCGTTGTCGTGGGGCAGTTTCGCCCGACGCACAAACTTAAACTTCTCGATCTTCCTTCGCTGGAAAAGAACCTTCCTGACGTCCCCCAGAGCATTTTTGCCGAAGACTTCCACCGGATCGTCGCAAGACGTGGATTCTTCAGGCAATTCCATTCAAACATCATTCAGCCAGTTCAGCCAGCTCACGAGGCATTGGAATACATTCCGACTCAAGCCGTCGCAGAATTTGTGATTCACACGCTCAGATTCCACGGCATTGTCTATTCTCCGGTTCAGAATGGTATCGGTAATCCGACTGGAGTTAACTTTGCCATTGCCCCAAAGACATATCTAGGTTGGTTTCACACACCGCACCTTGAGTTTATTGAGGGTTCTGCTGAATTGCTTCAGGTGACGGCTATTCAACACACAACGAATCCACAGCTGAGCGAAAGAAGCAGCTGAGCAAACTACGTGTCTGAAGCCGCTGCTTCAGTTGTGACGTAAGTCCGGGCGTTCTCCGATTGGGCGGCGTGCAGCCTCGCTGACAGTTCGTCCGTCTGCTGGCCTACATAGTATTTCATCGTGGTTTCAATCGACTGGTGTCGCATCATCTGCTTCAGGTCAGCCGGCATTAGCTCCCGGGACCAACGCGTTCCGAATGACCGCCTCAGGTCGTGGCACGTGGCGAACTTGCCGTTTTCGGGGTCCGTCTCAACCCCGGCCTCAGTGCCGATCCTGGAAACCATCCGCCCGACCTCGCTGCTGGTCATTATCGTGCCCTTGAATCCGACAGGGCTGAACACAAGGCCGTGCCGCTCAGACGCCGGAGTCACGTCCTGGAGCCACTGGATAAAGTCTGGTGCCATGGCGCAAAACTGAGACTTCCGGCTTTTCTGGGCGGTGGCTCGAATCCTGAACCGCCAGTACAGACCGGACTGGTCGATTGAGAACGGCGCGTCCCGGTCCCATGACAGGATCAGCGATTCTGACCGGCGCAACCCGGACAGCCACATCCCGTTCAGGTAGTGCTTCCAGTGGTCCGCATGGTCAGGGATGACTTCGTCCACCGCTTCCAGCATCAGGGCGAACTCTGCCGGTTCCAGCGGCCTGCCCTTCATCTGGTCATCGGTCCCCTTCGGCACCTTCACCTGAATCTTCTCAGGGAGGTAGCCCTCATCCGCTGCCCAGTACAGCGCAACCCGAATGTGCTTCATGTACTGTCGGTAAAAGTCCAGGAAATTTCCGGACACGCGTCCGGTCCCCGCCCGGGAGAATGACGCCCATGGGCGCCAATCTCTGGGCGAGCTGTTCTGTCCTACGTCAGTTCCGCCAGTTTCTTCTGTGCCGAAGCCATCAGCAGTGACACAGATTTCCGGCTGACGGCCAGTCGCTGACCGACCTGGTGGTAAGTCTGCCCGAGACCATGTACCGCGACAAAGGCCCGCCGCTCAACTGCAGACAGGCGCCGCAATGGTGATTCCTCCCGGTCATCGCGGGGCTCTGGGGCTGTTGTGGCGCTCGCCAGCAGGTCTTCGTCAAACACCAGGCGGCTGCGTTTGAGCTTTCGCGTGTGGTCGATCAGAACGTTGTGAGCAGCGCGGGACGCGTAGCCCCAGAAGTTCTTCCGCTCTTGGTAGTTGCCGGTCGAGACGGCCTTCCATAATTTAACGAACGTCTGCTGCGCCAGCTCATCAGCGTCGTCACCCTGGATCCCTTTGGACTCGAAGTAGCGAGTGAGCCGGGGAACCAGGTCTGCGTTGAGTTCGGTCATCGTGTTTCCCTTTGTTCTGGTGGCGGTGGTAAAAGTAGGGGGCGTCCGTGCCCCCGCTGGTTGCCGATTCAGGCGTAGCAGAGCGTTACCCGGTGGCCCGTCAGCTCCGTCAGGATCGCGTCGACGGCCGCCCGATCTGATGGGTAGGCATTGATATCTGCGGCGCTGGCGAATGAAACCAGGTGCTCTGCCAGCACGGTCGCGGCATACTCCTGGTCTTTGTTCAGGCTGACCGGGACATCGACATCATGAACGTTCCGGATCGCGTCGGACACCTGCTCTCCGGACAAACCGAATTCACCAGCACAGTACAGCTCCCAGCTCGGATACTGCTTCATCCAGCTTTCGCTCTGCCATGCGCAGAGCGCAGCGTGAACCTCAGAAATCTTCATGCGACTTCCTCCATACAGGGGTTCAAATGAGATGCGGCGTCAGAACCACCTGACGTCGCTCAGGATGGGCGCAGCGTGCGCCCGGGGCGTTGACTACTGGTCGACGTGGCGACCGCTACAGGGGCTGCTGATAGGCCACAGAGGACCGACCAGGGGTTCTGTTTGCATGCCTCGCGACTCATGCGCGGTGAGCCCACGATCATGCAGCGACTGGATTGCCTTGCGCGTGGCATCCGTGATGGTGGTGCACTGCCGATTGCTCAGCTGTGCCACGAGCGGAAGTATGCCGGCCGTCGATAAGCGAATCAAGCCCCCATTTCGGCTCAGAACCTCGATTCAAATCGTTGTCCCCGCAGCTTGCGGGCAACACTCCGACACCCTCGGATTGAGCTGTCAGGTGAATCACTGCGGGGGCGGACGTGTCTTTTTTTCCAGCTTGGAGACGAACTATTTTCAGAAAATTTTCCGCCCCTGGGTCGGAATAGCTGTGGAGAGACTGCAGAGACGCAAGGCGGGTTAATGCAAGTCACGCGTTTCGCTCTTACGTCTGATCCCCAAGCCGGAATTCTTGTGTTAGTTTGTTTAGGAATGGCGACTGTTTCACGCCGTGTTTGTGCTGAAAAATCAGCTTGGGGACGGTAAGTACCGCGGATTTCCCATGATTTTCAATCGGGCACGTCGCCTTTCGCTGACAAACGCCGCCGGGACGCATGGAATTGACCAGGCCGATCAATTGAATCGGACTAAGGCCACTGGTAGAAAACACTAAAGGGCGTACGCCACCGATGACTTACCACTCAAGGGACTTGGCTAGTCTGGAAGTATAAGCCCTGCGAAGGAACTTGGTACAGCTGTCGCCCGCCCTGAACACTCACATCGGTAAGGCTTCATCAAATGATCAACGAAGATAATCACGCGTACTACCGATTCACTGGCCCTCAACGGATAGAAAAAGCCATCCACACATTCGAAGGAATCGTCCAAGGCCTTTCCATCGATGGTTCAATCGATGGGGATGAATTGGCAACGCTGAAGGACTGGGCCGATCAGCATGCAGAACTTTCTCACCGGCATCCATTTAATGAGCTGATTCCTTTTGTTCACGAAATCTTGTCTGATGGCGTGGTCGACGAAGAGGAACAAGCTGACCTACTTTGGTTGTGCCGGAAATTCACGGACGATCACCATTACTTCGACTCCGTGACTGCTGACATGCAGCGGTTACACGGTCTGCTTCACGGCATTATTGCGGACGGCAAGATCACAGAAGATGAACTTCGCGGTCTCGCGGAATGGATCTCCGAACATGATCACTTGAAATCAATTTGGCCTTATGACGAAATTGAGTCTTTGGTCACTGCCGTCATGTCTGATGGTGTGATTGATGCCGAAGAACATGATTTGCTGCTTGTGTTCTTCAGCGAATTCATGCATTTTCGTAATCACGCCGCCATCGATCTTCGTGAGAACACGAAGCCATCATTGATCTCCGGCGTCTGTGCAGTGGACCCGCCCATTGAGTTTTCAGACAGGCAGTTCTGTTTCACTGGAAAATCAAAGCGATGTTCTCGACCACAACTTGAACAGGAGGTCATCAGTCGCGGTGGTTTGTTCAGGAATTCCGTCAGCAGGAGCACCAACTACGTCATCGTCGGAGCGGATGGCAACCCTTGCTGGGCTTACTCCTGTTACGGAAGGAAAGTTGAAGCGGCTGTCAATCTTCGAAAACAGGGCATGGGAATCCTGCTGGTTCACGAATATGATTTCTGGGATGCGCTCGAAGATCTCTCTTAATGTCGGTTGTCCTGAAAACAGGGAACACGGTCAGTGCGCTACGTGTCCTGTCAGTCACACGCTGTTCTTTAAATCCCCAGCTTCGGTTTCGGTTCCGGCGGGCTGAGCAGCATAGCAGGACTTTATCCCAGACCCGGATGCCGCGGTCGACGTGTTTGTAGATGTTGTCGCCGAGATTGAGTTGATGCTCATCCAACCAGCAGCGGATGCCTTTGCCTTGCAAAGCATCGTGCAGGCGTCGGGCGAATTGTTTGTCTTCGTGGGAGTAGCTGATGAAGCAGGAATAGAAGTCGATCGCGCTGCCGACGAAGCTGGACTTGTACGCAATGAATTCTTCTGGCACCCCACAGCCACGCAGAAAGATGTCCGGAATGTTTCCGTTCGAAGCGTACATCGTGTCAATGCCGATGGTGCTTGGCCCCGTATGCTCAACGGTTTCGATCGCAATGATGTTGCTAACGTCTACTGCCCCGAATGATGTGGCGCCAACCGAAGCACCGTTCAGGTTGGCACGGCTCAGGTCGGCACCACTCAGGTTGGCACAGATCAGGTTGGCACGGCTCAGGTTGGCACGGCTCAGGTCGGCACCGTTCAGGTAGGCTTGGCCCAGGTCGGCATTTCTCAGGTCGGCATGTCTCAGGTCGGCATTTCCGAGGTCGGTACCGTGCAGGTTGGCACTGTTCAGGTTGGCACCGTCCAGGTTGGCACCGTCCAGGTTGGCACGGCTCAGGTCGGCACCGCTCAGGTCGGCGACGGTCAGGTCGGCGACGGTCAGATCAAAACGCCCGTCCGGATTGCGTTTCCGCCAATCGTCGATCGCCGCTGCCCCGGCTTCCACAATCTCCACATGCTCTTCATTTGCCATAATGATTTTCTCCGCGGAACATCGTTATTGACAGCCCGCGCCCCCGCAAGTCTGTCAACGAATCAACCGACGAGTCAGCACGATGTTCTTGACTCTGGCTTGCGCATCGCTGGGCTACCTCATCGGACGCCACCTGCAGCCGTCTCAGCGTCTCGTGTGCGGCTTGCAGTCGTCTGACGGCAAGGTCCCGCTTTACTCGCTGGTGTCGGGTGTCAGCCTGTCGATCATTGGTCCGCCTTTCTTGGTCGTCCGGGATAGCGGTTCATTTCCGCCCGTTTGCGGTCTTCTGAGCATCGATGACACACGCCGCGGAACTTGTCGCAGTCCAGCACCAGCTTCCGGCCACACTCTCGGCACTTGTTCGTTGCCCGTTTCTTCACTGCATCGCCTTCTGCCGTTCGCCGCAGATCCCCTTATGACACCTCCGGCACTTTCACCGAACACATTCTCAGAGACTCTTCAGGTCCTCGGGCATCGGCGACGTGACGACCCAGACTAACGTTGAGTCGTTTATTGCCACCGTGCAGGTCACTTTTCCAAACCTTTTCGACGACTCAGTTCCACCAACTGCCCTCACAATGCTTGGGATGGCCCACTTGGTAACTTCATCCGGTTCTCCATCATAAGCGGCCAGTTGCTACGCTACTTGCCGAAGCAGGTCAAACATTTCGACCCTCAATCGGCTATTTTTTGACACCTCGAATTCCGACAGAGTCACAACTGCCACACTCCCGCCTGATCCGGCTATCCCTCGGCAGGTTGCTCCTCAGCAGAGCCTGCTTCCGTTTCACCGGACAGCAAAGCGTGTCACCAGTTCGGCCGAATGCCACGAAAATTTCAAAACCCGCCTCCCGGGTCCAGGCTGCGTAAACTCACTCGGACTGATCAAGGAAACCGAGTTTCCCCTTGAAACCAGGTCACATTCACGGCAAAACAGAATCTCGCAAACCAGCATTCGGCTGCGAAATCAAATTAACACCGGCTGGTTTTAACGCGCCTCCCGACAAGCTGACCGAGATGCCGATGGATGAGAATCCCTAACCGATTCGAAACGCCATGAACTGGGCCGTCTTGTCGGTCGGCTCGAACGTCGCCAAGAATCCGAAAACGCAGAATGCAGCGATGGCCAGAAGGAGCAGAGAGCCGAGGATAGCGACAAAGAATTTCACTCAGCCGATCCAGTAAAACGAAGTCGAAGGAGATCAAAGCCGGTTTGGTCGTGGACCTTCTCTTCGATGGGTTCAAATCCAAATTTTGCGTAGAACGCACGTCCGATGGCGTTTTTTACAAACACCTCGACTTCGAGTTCTTCTCGAAGTTCTTTGGCTTTATCCATGAGCCGTTGACCAACGCCCATTCTCTGGTGGCCGGGATGCACAAAGATTGCTCCTACTTCATTGCCAATTAAGGCAATGAAACCAACGACTTGTCCACTGGCTTCAAACACCCAAGTCTCGGCATTAGGGAGATAAAGGTTGGGGATGTTTTCTAGTTCTGAGGCAAGAAACTCTTCTGACAGAAAAGGGTGAGCAATCTCCGAAGCCGCAGCCCAAGCCGTCAACAGATCGTTCAAATCCTGATCTTCGTATTGTCTGATCACGGTCGGCGTGTCCTTAATCATGGTGTGGCACTCTGATTTCGATTCCATACTTTGGTGCAATTGCCAGCAGCTTCTCGATCTCGTCTTTTGTTGGTGGCAATGCGGAGGTTGAACCTTCTGGCAGCGGCACGCCGAACTCGAAGAACATTTCTTCCAGTCCAGCGGGCGCAATTGAGATGATCATTTTCGCCGGTTGGCTACTTTCGTTCTTGAATGAATGCGGCGTCCCGACAGGCATGTTGGCGAACATCCCTGCTGTTGCGACCACACGTTCTTCACCAATCTGGAATGTGATTTCGCCTTCGAGAATGTAGAAGCTCTCTTCCTCTCGACTGTGGACATGCGGGGGTGGTCCGCCGCCCGGAGGCACAATCGCTTCCCACATGGCATATTTGCCGTTCGTGTCTTCGCCGGTCGCAAGGAAGCGGTACACGTCCCCAACGACGGCAATGGTACGACCTTCATTCGGTTTACGGATTGTCGGCGTGTTGTTCGTGGTCATGAGTTACGTCTTTGCTTGTGAATTTCTTGAGCCGCAAATAATTTTTCCGACTGCTATTTCAGCAGCGTCAGCAACATGACCAGTGGCGTCGTTGCCTTGATGCTGTGGGGCGTTTTGGCAGCCATCTGAATCCACGTTCCCGGCTTTCCTGCCACTGCCTCTTGGCCGACAGTCAGTTCGGCTTCGCCCTTAATGATTTGGATGATTGCTGGCAGCGGGGCGACGTGTTCTTTGAGGCCGTCGCCAGCAGCAAAGGCGAACAATACAACTTTTGCATTGTCGTCGTCGGTTAGCACGATGCTTCGTTTGCCGGATTCAGGTGGCTGAAGTTCGTCGGCGAGTTGTCGGATTTGGAAATTGTCGGCGGTCATAGTGAGTTTCCGTTGGACTTACTTAAAGAAGGCGATCCCGGCCTTCGTCAGATCAGAAGGTGACTCAAATTTTTGGACACCCTGTCCGTCCATCATGACAGAGTATCTGGCGGCTCGCTGCTCCACATCTCGCAGAGTGACATGAGCGTCAGTTGGGCGTCCACGTTTCTGAATGTACTCAAGGTTCTTTAAGGGAGGTGGCGCAAGACAGAAGACCCTCACATCTGCGTCAGAGCAGGGAATCTGGAATTCTCGCTCAAGCATTCTGAGCATCATGGCACGGAATTGCGGATGACCAGAGATTGCCCCTTCAATCGTCAGGTCGATGGCATTCGTGAGGTTCTCGTCGATGACTTTAAGAAATTTTAGGGTGGCTTGATGGAACGCCATCTCTAATCGAGCGTGGTTGTCTGGCCGTTCCAGTTCTGGCGTCCACAGTGACCATCTGGCGAAGCACTCTTCGATGTTGCCAAAATACTGCGGCCCGGCCTTCTCACTGATGATGTCGGCGAACAGCAGTGGTCCGTAGATCTGAAAAGCGAGGCAGGCCGACGTTTTCCCGACGCCTGATTCCCCGGCGACGAACAGAATTCTTGCCTGCTCGTTCATCTTTGCTTCCCCAGCCGTTCACACGTTTCCAACATCGCTTTCAGTGGCTCTGGATCGGCCAACCGATGATCATCACCGATCTCAATGAGCGTTTCCGGTGCCAGGCCGCTGTTGGCGACGAGTTCCTCGGAGTCGGCAAACGGTATTACATCGTCCTGACGTGAGTGCAGGATGGTTGTCCGCTGCTTGACGCTCTTGGCCGTTCCCCAGTTCTTCCAAGCTGGGCAGAGCAGGACCAACGGGGTTTTTCCCGAATTGATGTTCATGGCGACTGCGCCGCCACGGGAAGAGCCAACGACGACATCCGGTTTGTGCGAATCATACTCGGCCTGCGCCGTGCGTACGGCGAGATCAAAGTCATCATCGTCCAGTGCTGGGTTAATGACTTCGTGGCCAGCGTTCTTGAGGAACGTCGGTTTGGCGCCGCCAACGACGCTGTGCCAGCCGTGGAGGAAGAGAATTTTCAGCGAATTACTCCTTACGCTTTTCAAAGACACCACCCCGGCATGATTCCACACTGAGAACAAGTTTGGTAAGGTTAACCAAGTATGAACCATGTTCCGACACATCGAAGGAACCGTCAAGTGACGAAGCTAAGCGACTATCTGCGGATCTCAGAAGCGGCTGAGTATTTGGGCGTCTCCCCAAACACTCTTCGCAACTGGGAGCGAGCAGGAAAAATCGAGGCTCACCGGCATCCTGTGAACTCGTATCGGCTGTTTAAGAAGGAAGAACTGGACGCCCTGCTGAAACAAGTGCAGGAGCCTCGGAGCCCCAAAAAGCATCCGAAGTAAACCGTGTTACTGTTTTGACTGAGAAACGACGAGTAGTTGTTCGGAGCACTAAATAGGGAACAGTAGATGCCAAAGGCGAAAATCACCACAACGAGTAGAGACTCTGCAACTGTAGAGCCATTTGAACTCCGCTCGGGTAACACGGCACGATTGGTGTTCAAGCCTGAACTCGTCAACAACAGGGACGATGAAGCTAAGCCTGTGAGGGGAGACCTACTTTGGCAACGTCGAAGCCGTACAGAGAAAGGCGAAGATTGGGTTGATGAAAATCACCTCAAGCTCAGCCAGATGACTGCTGGTTCAGGGATCAAGCTGGAGTTGAGAACCGAAGAACTGTACCTGCTCACTCAAATCGTGCGTGGCCTTTATGGAGTGTTTTGGAAGAATGGCAACCGTCTCCCGAAAAACGGTGATGAATTTGAACTGGCCGACTTTGCTCAAGCGGCAAAGAAACTTGACTCCCTTGGGAATGTTGCTGAGTTGCTCAAAATCACAGGGGAGGAGGACTTCCTTGCACTACTTTCACTCCTGAGCAAAGGGGAGAACTCGAAGGATGTAATCGAGGCTATTTCCAAGCTAAACATCGGCGATCTTTCTGAGTTGAATTCACTTGCCGGAATTGGCCTGCTCAAACAGGCTCTTAATCGCTGGCAACAGAATCAAGGCAACTCGGACGAAAAGTTCTGGCAGGCTGAACTTACGAGCTACTCCTTCGTGCTTTCTCAAGCATTTTCGTCGCCCGTCATCTTGATCCAGAAAGAAGCATATCTCGGCGGCAAGAGCATCCATAACAAAGGCGGGAAGGTAACTGACTTCTTGCTGAAGAATTCTCTCACGGATCACGTCCTCGTCGTAGAAATAAAGACTCCTGAAACCCCATTGCCTGAAAGGTCAGAGTATCGACAGGGTGTTTTCGCACCGTCAAAGGAACTCGGAGGAGTGGTGACACAGGCCGCAAAGCAACGACAGGAACTCTCTCAAAACTTCAATGCTCTTCGGACTGCCACCAAAGACGCAACTGACGAGAATATTCGCCTCGCTGAGCCAAAATGCTTGGTGATTGCTTGAAACACTGGTGAGCTTGATTCAGCCGCCAAGAAGGATTCGTTCGAGTTGTTCCGGCGAGAGCTTCGCCACATCGAAGTTGTGACATTCGACGAACTGTTTAAGAAAATTGAAGTGCTGCTCGAACTGCTCGAAGGTAAGAATGGCCAAGCCTAACATGAAAAACGGAAACAACAATCAATCAGAATCGGCTAAAGCTACAAGCGGCCAACGCATCAAGAAGCCCGAAAAGCTGACGTTGGCGAAGTTGGAACGGCGGCTGTTTGAGGCTTGCGATATTCTTCGTGGCAACATGGATGCTTCGGAGTTCAAGGAATACATCTTTGGGATGCTGTTCCTGAAACGACTGAGCGACCAGTTCGATCACGACCGGGAAAAACTGCGGCAGAAGTACACGAAGGACAAGTTGCGTGAGGATCTGATCAAGAAGCAGCTTGAGAACCCCGACAAGTACGACTTCTACGTTCCTGATAAAGCTCACTGGAGCAAGATCAAGCACCTAAAGCAGTCCGTTGGTTCTGGTCTGAACAAGGCGTTGGCTGCGATTGAGGATGCCAACCCGGACACGCTGCAAGATGTGTTGAAGGCGATTAACTTCAACCGCAAAGTCGGCCAGCGGACGATGGACGACAGCATTCTGATCGAATTCATTCAGCACTTCGATGAGATACCGCTGTCCAACGACGATTTCGAGTTCCCCGACTTGCTGGGTGCGGCTTACGAGTACCTGATCAAATACTTTGCCGACAGTGCCGGGAAGAAGGGTGGCGAGTTCTACACGCCTGCGGAGGTCGTCCGCATGATGGTGCATGTGCTGGAACCGCAGGAGGGCATGAGCGTCTGCGATCCGTGTGCTGGATCGGGCGGTATGTTGATCCAGTCACGGCATTATGTCGAAGAGATCGGCGGCAATCCCCGAGACCTCTCGTTGGCCGGACAGGAATTGAACGGTGGGACTTGGGCTGTCTGCAAGATGAACATGATCCTGCACGGCATCCGCAGTGCCGACATCCGACAGGGTTGCACGCTGAAGAACCCTCAGCATCGAGACAAAGCGACGGGTGAGATTCGACGATTTGACCGAGTGATCGCCAATCCGCCGTTTGCTCAAAACGCTCCCAAGAAAGCCGATGTTGAATTCCCCGAGCGGTATCACACGTTCACGAAAGGGAAGAAAGCCGATCTGATGTTCGTGCAGCACATGGCTTCGTCGCTGAAGAGCGATGGCAAGATGGCTGTGGTCATGCCGCACGGTGTTTTGTTCCGCAGCGGGGAAGAGAGCCGCATGATGTGCGAGCACACCTGCATGGCGGTGTGCCGTTGTCCGAAGTCGATGCACTTGGCCCGTACTTCGACAATTACGCTGGGCTGCGAGAACTACTGTTTCAGCCACGAGACGAAAACTACCTCGACTTTGCCGACGCCATTCAAGGCGCGGACGACATCAAGCCTTTGATCGAATCGGCGGATGGCGTTCAGCAGAAACACAAACAGTTTCATCAGGCACTCGATAAGTGGTGGAAGAAACACGTTAGTGAGATCGAGGCATTGCCCGACAACAAGAACGTGTTTGATCTTCGGCGACAGTTTCTTGGCAGTCTGGGCAAGGCGTTGGTGCCGCAAGGGATACTCGATCTACATCAGGTTCATGGTGCCTTAGCTGCTTACATGAACAGTCTGGCGGCGGATTTCAAATCGGTAGCGGCCAGTGGTTGGGGACCGGAACTGATTCCTGAAGAAGACATCCTGCAATCACAGTTCCCTGAAGTGCTGGAAAAGATCGAGCAGGATCACGCTCGCATTGCTGAACTGGAAGCGTTGTTTGCCGCTGCCGATGCGAGTGAAGAGGGTGACGAACCGGAAGAATCGGAGAACGGTGTTTTGCCAAAGGAGTTGGTCAAATCACTGAAGGCAGACAAGAAGGAGCTTACGGCCAGAGTCAAGCAGATCAAGAAGCAGGTGAAGTCCATGCGTCAGGACGCTAAGCGGATGGTGGAACAGGCAACCCGTTCGATTGGCGAGTTGAATGCGTACTCATTGATGGTTCCGAATGTTGATCTGTTTATTCACATGCACATCGTCAAGGAAGCGAATACTTCCAGCCGAATTGAGGGAACCCAGACGGAGATCGACGAAGCGATTCGTCCCGCAGAGATGGTTGCACCGGAACGCCGTGATGATTGGCAGGAAGTGCAAAACTATGTTCAGGCCAACGGTGAAGGGTTTCTGTATCTCGGTCGAACGTACCGATTGAAACTGGTCGATCAACAGGATGAACCGCTGATGCTCAAGAACGGTTACTTCTGTTTGATGTCGAACAACGGTTCCGCCCTAGATGCAGATTCGGCATTCAAAGAGTTCTATCGAGCCAAGGGTAAGGACCGCATACCTGATCGTGTCGCATTTTTCGAGCGACGAATGGGCGTCGAATCAAAATCAATCACGGTCATGGAGTTAAAAAACCGCTGGGCATCCTGCACACCGGGAGGCAAGCTGAACTTTCACTGGAAGTGCATGATGGCCCCGCCAACCGTTCTTGACTACATCGTCGTCCACGAACTCGCCCACCTGATTCACGCCAATCACACCGAAGCATTTTGGAACGAAGTAGACAAAGTGCTCCCGGATTACGACGACCGGAAAGAATGGCTGAGGATTCATGGGGCGGGGATGGACTTATGAGTTGTATTGACACACGAAACCTGACGTTTAGACGACTTGTTGTCTGCTGAGTCATTAAATCGAGGTAAGGCATGTCTGAGGAATTGGCGAAACAACTCGATTTTGACTTGGCGTGGAAAAGAGCCAAAGCAGATCTGCCGCATCGTTTGTTTGTGCGTCACCCATTCGAGATTGATCTAATTGAATCCGATGTGACAAAGTGGCTCGCAGACCTCAAGTCGGAATTTGAGACTGGTCGTTACCATCCAAGTCCCATGTTGGTTTGTGACGTTCCTAAGCCAAACGGGGCGATTCGTCCGGGTGCCCATCTCGCAACCAACGACCGAATTCTCTTTGCAGCGTGCGTCGGTGCGTGCCTTCCATACATCCACACCACGCTCTCGTGGTCTCAGGGAATCGTTGATTTTTCGTATTTGCTCTCGAAACGGATTGATGATGTCTCTTGGATGAAGAGTCAGTTTACCGGGTGGAAAGAGTTCGAGAGAAAAACATTACAGGCAATCACCGGAGATGTTTCGCATGTTCTCTTCACGGATATCACCGGGTATTACGAGAATATTGTTCTCGAAACTTTGATGTCTGACCTTCGCCAGACTGGAGCACCCGACGACGTGGTTGTTCAGATCTCATCGATGCTCAATCGTTGGGTTGTATCGCCGGGACGAGGACTTCCCCAAGGCCATGCACCATCTGACATACTCGCAAAGGTCTATCTAAATTCTGTTGATGAGTCGCTCCGCAATCAAAATATTGAGCATTTACGGTACGTTGATGACTTCCGAATTCTCGCTCGCAGCGAAAGTGAAGCCAAACAGATATTGATGGAGTTGACGAAACTGCTTCGACACCGAGGACTTTCCCTACAGACAGCAAAGACTAAAATTCTTCCAGTTGATCAGGCTTGTGAAAGAATTGAGGGGCTGACTCGGGTGCTTTTAGATGTTCGATACAGATTCTTAGCCGAAGCACGAGAATTTTATGATGCGACTGGATACATGCCGCTTGACGAAGCAGAAGAATTGCTTGAACAAAACACGACGGATGATCCCAACGAGACTCCAGTTCATATCATTCGTGAGGCATTTAATGAGAATTTCATCAATGCAGACGATACAGGGTTTCCAGTTAAGGGTTTGGTGACGAAATTCGATAAGACACTGTTCCACTTTCTTCTCAATCGACTGGGGAAAGTAAAAGACAACTACGCAGTTGAGTATTGCCTCTCACTGCTTGCTGAGCGTCCAGAAGAGACCGAACACATCCTGAAGTACCTGAAGCGCAACGACTCCATCTCAAGTTGTGATGACGCAATCGCAGGATTCCTTGAGTCTGAAAATGCGATCTATTCATACCAAATCTACCAAATCATCGAATGGCGCATGGAAGATGAGGCTGGGTGCTCATCCCAGGTAACGGCTGTCGTTAGAGCATTGTCTTTCGATGCTACGCAGCCAACGTACTTGCGTTCTGTGGCTAGGGCATTACTCGCCCGCACGGGTAACCACGACGAAGATACTCGTCATACCGCATTCGATCGTGTCCTTCCGGTAAGCGTGCAATCGCTGTTTTTTCGTTCTCCGGCCCCGGGAGTTGGGTTGCGAGTGCGTGCGGGCCCCGGGTCTGCGAGAGCGGCCGGGAATTTTTCGTGTCCTGTTCAGAACGTCTCCAGCATGCCG
>JAVKCM010000115.1:0-13206 GCA_040222735.1 Fuerstiella sp.
GGCGTGTCAACGGAGACCTGCGGTAGAAGCTGTGAGGCGGTCGGGAGACCGCCCCACAACGAGCCTTCGCGCCGGCACACCGCGGCCCGACAGTTTGGTCCGGCGTGTCATAGGAGACCTGAGGTCGAAGCTGTGAGGCGGTCGGGAGACCGCCCCACAACGAGTGACAACAACGAGGGAGCCGTCAGGGTGTGACAAGTGAAGCGCCGGCACACCGATGCACGGTTGGCTGGCAACGGTGTGCCGGCGTGAAGGCTTGAGCCGTCAGACGCCGAAGCCCAGGACTCCGAGCCAGCGACGTCCTTTGGATCCTTGAGGAACGTCTCGCGGTTCGCCGTCCAGTGTGCCATCGTCTTTGATCGTCAGCCCCAGCGATCGAGCGGTCGCTTCCAGCTTCCGTCGAGTCCCCTGCATGCTCGCCAGCTGCCGCCCCATACGAGCTCGTTCCAGAGACAGCTCCAGTTCTCCCAGTCGGATCTGAGCATCCAGCGACTGCAACGTTTCCTCGACCCGTCGCTGCAAATCTTCCGGGAGTGATTCTCTTAGTTCTCTCAGCTGTTCGCCGGTCAGCGGCTGCCGCGTGCGCAGGCGACGCTGCAGTCGGCGAGTCAGCGATGAGATAAAACGATCGCGTTCCATCACCGCGTCGCGAAGTGATTCCTCGGGAATCGACGCTACCTCTTCAAGTTCGGAAAGTTCATTCAGCAGATTTTCCAGTTCAGCATCCGCCGTTTCTTCAGATGGCAGTACGTCATTCAGTGGTGATGGCTCAGGCTCGGCCGCCTCAGGTTCAGGTTCCGGCTGCTCCGAAACGCCGGACGTCGGACGGAAGTCGTCCATGAAGGCGTTTCTGAGCTGCTGCAATGGATCCGTTTCCGGCTCAGACGTCAGGACATTTTCGCCAGAGGCTTCCGAGTGTTCGTTTCCGTCGTTGAAATTATTCAGCAGGGAACCGCCAGCGGCTGGTGCGGCGGACGCCTGTACGGCGGATGCGATGGTGTCCGGCAGCGAATGCTGCAACGTGGCCAGCCCTTCGGCAATAGCCGCGATGGCCGCGCTCTGCTGTGCAATGGTGACGCTGATCTGTTGAAGCACCTGAGTCTGTTCCGCCGCCGCGAGAGTGGCGGCGGAATCGTCCACGTGTGTCTGGTCGGCGGCATCCAGAGTTTCCAGGCGCGCCGACATGTCGTCCAGCCGTCGAAGAATTTCTTTGCCGACCGGTCCCACCGCAGGCCGCAGATTCGATTTTCGTGGGCCACTGCCATTGGTCCGCTGATGATCGGGTTCTGGTGCTGCGGCAACCGCAGCCCCGGAACGGTCGGATCGCTCCGGTCGGAGTTGGGCCTGCTGATCCTCGCAACCAAAATCTGATTCCGTCATGGGAAGCTCGGTGATCCGTTGAACGCTCATTCAGTAAACGAAAAATTCCACCCCGCGGGCGGACATCGCTGTCGTTCAAAGCCTAGGTCACAATACCGGCCTGCATGGCCGAGCCGCGAAGACCGCCCGCCGTTCTGAGATTCCCTGAGACCGTTTATGCCGCCTGTATCGAATGCAACGACCGCCCCGGTACGAGTGAAATATGGGTCGGACTCGCAAATCCTTCTGAATCAGCTCCCGACAGACACCGGTCGCACCACAGAAAAAACATCCCGCTCTTTCTTTTTTCCATGAACGAACCCGGCTCCGGCTGCACTTGAAAAAGAAAAAAGGAGAGCAACATGCGAGCTGGCCTGGTGTCTGTCGTTTCGCTGATCACCGCATGCACCGTCGGGCATGGGTTGCCATTGCCACTCACCAGTGGCAATGGCATCGCAAATCTTTCTCAGTCTGTACCTGTCAGGAACTCTCCGCGACACTTCAGGAAGACTTCTTCGCTGTTTTCCGCACCCGAAACGCTGATCGGACCGCTCAGCTTTCAACCACCGGCCGCGGGACCTGCGCCCCGTGCTCATGCACATCCACACGGAGACAAGGTCTGTGCCTCCGGCTGTGCTCTCAGTCGACATCCAACGCCACCGCTCAGCAATGAACGGTTTCTGACGCTGATCGGGCAGCTGGACAATCTTTCCCGGTGTCCCCGAGTAATCGATGAACTGCTGTTCTACGGCCCGCAGACCCGGACTCAACTGCGGCAACTGTCGGTTCGTCAGCAGGCCGCACTTTCTCTGACGGTGACTCAGACCCTGCTGGAAGAACTGCGGCTGACACACGCCGTGGTCGAACTGCGGCTGGTGAGTGCCACTGGTGAACTACTGGCCGACCTGTCGCCGCAATGTGTTCCTCTGGACCTGCGGCATGAATTTGACCTTCACGAACACGGTCTTCCCCCGCTGCTGGCCAGCGGCACCGTCAAACGCGTGGGGCGATATCGACTGTGGAGTCGGTTGTGAATTGAAGGCGTCCACTTCGTGGCCGGACCGTGGTTCACGGTTCAGAACTCGGGCGACTGGCAACGGCTGGACACCATCTGGGTCAGCGACGGCAGCTCCAACGTCAGTGCCCATCTGGAAATGAAAGCCCGCTTGACCGTCGCCCCGGAATCTTCGCAGCAACAACTTCCAGCCCACGCCAGTCCACCGTAACTGGGGCTTCCAGCCGCAGCAAGTTCTGTGTGTCAGCCCAAACAGTCCCGTAACTGCGGCTTCCAGCCGCAGCCGCTTCGCCACCAGGAAACAGACCATGAAACAACGACCACCAAAACCATGTCAGCGGCAACGCGCCGCTTCAATTCTGCCACTGATTGTCTTATTCGCAGGCAGCCTGTTTCCGGCCGGCTTCGTGGTTGCCGACCCCTGTGGCATGGTGCCCCCGATCTACATTGAGGGCGATGTTCCGATCGAACGGATCGGGCGGCAGAAGACATTCGTCTTCTACAAAGACGGCGTGGAAACGTTCGTGATTCGCCCGGGGTTTCAGGGCACCGTTTCAGAGTTCGGGATGTTAATTCCTTTTCCGTCGCCTCCGGCGCTGCGAAAAGTGGCAGACGACACCTTTGCCCATATTGCAGCCGCCATCGATCCTCCGGAAATCGTCGTTGACCTGACACCGCGATTGTACGAACGTTTTTCGGATGGCTTCAGCGCCATGCCCGACGCGGCGATGTCGGCCCCCGAAGAAACTGACCTGGCATTCGACGAGGTCGCGGTGCTGCGTCAGGAAGCAGTTGGCATGTACGAAGTGGCCGTGCTGAAAGCCGGCAGCGCCGCCGCCCTGAATCGGTGGATGACGGATCATG
This sequence comes from Fuerstiella sp., assembly GCA_040222735.1. Lineage (GTDB taxonomy): Bacteria > Planctomycetota > Planctomycetia > Planctomycetales > Planctomycetaceae > Fuerstiella. The sequence continues at coordinate 3,239 of JAVKCM010000115.1, forward strand.
GCTATCGCTACCCCGACGGCATGGACGACGTCTGCAACGACTACGTGGCGGACCGCTGGTGCTTTGTGGCCATCAAAGCCCGCGTCGGTCAGAAAGACGGCGTCGATCCGAAGCCCGGCATGGAAAATACCAACGCCGCATTGCCGGAAGGAGCGACCTTTGACGGCTATGTGCAGGGCATGGGATTTCGTTTCCGGTCCGAAGAACTGGTCGTTCCCATGAGACTGTCGGCGTTCAATAAGGGCGACCTGCACAACGTCGTCTATCTGCTGACTGACAGACCCATGAAGGCTCGCGACCTGCCCGCCGGACATGTGGTCCGCCAGATTTCCGGGGTCGATCTGCTGCACAATGTGACTCAGCCGCTGCCTCTTAGAATCATCGGTGGTGAGTTCGAAGACATTCCGGAAAACCGGCGGCAGCAGCTGGTGCACCAGCGGAATCCCGAGCCTCATAACGGCATTGCCAGAGATCTGTTTGCCGGCGACCTGCTGGCCGCTTCGTCCGGAACCCTGTCGCATCCTCATGAGGAACTTGAAAAGCAGCTGCTGGAGATCGGCGAACGCCTGCACCTGCGCGGCCCGGAACTCGATTCTCTGCACCACGCAGAACTGCAGACGCTGCAGAAAGAACTGACGAAAACCGCCCTGAGCAGCCTCGCTTCCATGACAATGACCGTGATCGATGGTGATTTTGACCGTCAGATCGTGGCCGCTGACAATGTGTATTTTACCGGGTTCGAGATGAATCCTGCCCGCAACTCTGTCAAACGCTACAACGCAAGGCTGTTCGGTCCGTCTGATGAAGGAGCTCCCCTGAGCAGTGCTGCCGAGCCATTGTCGTCGGCACCAAAGACGGTGGCCGTCACGCATCCGACACAGGGACGGTTGCTTCTGCAGGAAGCGGCGACGGGGCAGCGAGCATGGTGGCTGCGACTACTGGCCGCCGTCGCGCTGACGATCACATTGATTGCTGTACTGGTCGTGCGAGGCCGTCGCCGCCACGTCGCCGGGCTGCTGCTGCTGTCACTACTGACGGCCGACTCTGTGGCACAGGAGAAAACCGGCGGAGAGTCTGACGAACAGGTGACGGTTGAACAGCTTTCCGGAATGCTGACAGAAATGGATATTGCCGAATCACGCGCCGAGGTTATTGAAAAGGTGCGTCGGCTGAACACGTCTGCCGTCGCGGGACTTCTACAGCTGGTGCGGACGAATTCCCGGATGGAACGACGCGGCTGGGCCGTGGTGTGTCTGAGTGAAATTGGCGGAAAGGAAGTCAGTGACGGGCTGAAAAATATTGCTCACGACGCATCACTGCCGCCGCTGGTGCGCACCTGGGCGGGAGCAGCGATGGTGAACGCAGCCGGCAGTCTTCAGCAGCTGGTGTCCCGGGCGCAGCTCACAGCTCAGCTGCCCGCCCTGCGCCGACCGCTGCGTCTGCGGCTGACTCGGCTGATTGCGGAGGCAGATCAGCAGGTCGACATGGCCGAACTGCTGCAGCTGAGTGCCGTCGATGCGGAACTGCAGCAGCTACTGGCACCGGTGCTGCTGCAGACAGAGCCGGCGAAATTTGCGAGAGTGCTGATGACCGGCGCCGAGGTGAGTATACGCCAACAGGCGGCCGCGTGGCTGGCGACATTGAAGAGTCAGCATGTGCCCGGCGTGAATCAGGCCGTCATTGCCGCCATCACCTTCGACCGCGAGGCAGCAGACGTGCCGTGGGGAGACGGCCCGTTGTTTATTCCCGGTGTGAACTGGAACAGGCCGGAAGCGATCGCGTTGATCAATGAACTGACCGCGTGGTACGTCTGGAGTGTCGCTCAGGAGCAGCCCGAGCAGGAGGCGAAGATCACAACCAACCTGAACAGCCGGCAACTGATGAGTGCGGCCGGATACCAGCAGGTTCCAGGAGCCGGCCTGCCACCCGCGGCAGGAACCCAGTACGTAACTCAGTGGCTGGCCATCTGGACGACGGTCATTGGAAGGGAGCAGATGGAACAGCTAATGACTCGCACCGGCTACCGATTCTCCCCGGCCACCTTCGAACCACAATAAAACGCCCTCAGGTCAGCACCACGACAAAGCAGTGTAAGCTTCCAGCCTGTGAACCCATCAATATCGGCCTCTGCCAGCAGTCGTCACACCGTACGGCGGACATTCCTGTCCGCCGGGCGTCACAGTGCCGATCGGACAGGAATGTCCGATCTACCGTCACCTTAGGTTCAGCCGCGTTTTGTTCAGCCGTTAGTCGCCGCGCCGTACGGCGGACATTCCTGTCCGCCGGAGGCCACAGTGCTGATCGGACAGGAATGTCCGGTCTACCGTCACCATAGGTTCTGCCGCGTTTTGTTCAGCCGTTAGTGACAGCTGTCGCCCCTTCGGGGCTAATTCATGTTGTTGATTTCCCTGTCCGCGGGCTGACGCCCGCGGCTATGTGCTGTGGCCGCTTGGGATGTGACGACAATTACTGGCCAGCATTCGGAGTTTCTCGATCGTTTCTCCCTCGGGAAATAGAACCAGCAGTTCGGGCTCTGCCCGAAGGTCCAGCCCGGCAGGCAGGACCTACAGTAGGTGCCGCCTGCCGGGCGGCACGTCGCGGCAAAGCCGCGACTGTGGTTGCAACACCCACGCCACTTCATACAACCCGCTGCCACGAACCCAACGCCCCACAATTCGAACGTGGGTCCTGCGCACAGTTCGGGCTCCGCCCGAAGGTCCAGCCCGGCAGGCAGGACCTACAGTAGGTGCCGACTGTCGGGCGGCACTTCGCGGCAAAGCCGCGACCGTGGTTGCAACACCCACGCCACTTCATCCACCCCACTGCCACGAACCCAACGCCCCCACAATTCGAACGCGGGTATTGCGCGCGGTTCGGGCTCCGCCCGAAGGTCCTGCGGCCCCAAACGGAGCCTGGGACCGAGGCGGGAAAACTGTCTGGTCGGAATTTTCGGGGGACACGGAGCCAGAGAGACCCTGGCAATCGCATCAGTAATTAAATCGACGTCCCTCGCGGCCGGGTTAGTTCGCTGGACTATCGGTCGATTGGCGAAGGGCGGGGCTGTTTCGCGAGGTGGATAATAGCGGTAGTCGATGGACAGGTGTGCCCGCGCGCGGTTCCTCAGTCTATTGACCATCCGAGGCCAGATCGGCGCGGTACTTGATCAGCCGCTGCCAGTCAAAACTACCGGTCCCGGGATCATAGGCATTCAGCAGTTCGGTACGATCAACCACAAACACAGCCCGCTTTTCCCAGCCGGGATCGTTCTGTTCATTTCCGTCGCCGTCCAGGTCCAGCCCCATTCGCCCTCCGACTCGTATGAGTCCGCTCGTCGGATCCTCAACAGAATCGAAGTAGGCGGCCGTCCCATAGATGATGAAGGTATTACTGACCGTGGTCGTGTTGTTCAGCAACTTGGACAACAACAGATGGCGCTCACGCTGGGTGGCGGTGGATGCTACAGTATTCGGATCGTTGTGGTTGGCTGGCGATCCGAGTTCCAGCCAGTGCCGGTTGGTGGCCAGTGAGCCGTCAGTGGCATCCGGATTGAAGCGGCGCAGCACTGTATCATCCAGACTGGTGTCGCTGACCGATGATCCCGTGGGAGTCTGCTTCCGGAAGCCAAGTGAACGGAACGGCTTCGCATTGGGAGTACCCGGAATCCAGAACGTTGTGTTTCGGGCATTCACCGGATCGTAGGCGGCGGTGGCCCCGTCTCGTTCAGAGATGTACTCAAACCAGCGGTCCTTGTAGGTGGGGAACACGATGGGGGTGCCGCTTTCGTCATTGACTGCGGTCAGTCCCGTCGCTCCGGTGCCCCGCGATCCGTTCAGAGACATCGGTATCGGGCTCACGGACGCGTGCATGAACGGAGCGTACTGATTGTTGATATCATTTCCTAAGGCACCCCCCGGTACATTCTGAATCGGCACATCTGCAATCAGAGCATCATCAATCAGGCCTGCGTAGACTTCAATGTGCCGGATGCCGTTCAGATTCACCTTGCCCGGCAGGCGATGGCGTGTCAGGTAATTCCCGAGCATCGTGTTTACCCGAGACGGGACTTCCACAAACTGCAGCAGCCGGTACCACGCGTTGTCGTTGGCATCGTTACCGACAGGCAGCACGTCCGGTTGCAGGAACATCGCGACAGCACTGCCGATCAGATTCGGATCACCCGTGGCGTCCACGGTGCCGACGCTGACGGACGACTGCTGAGCCGGAGCATACCGCATCCGGTTCAGCCGTTCGGTCAACAGCCGGGGACCGATGACGGGCAGATGAAACAGCTCAGCCACGGAAGCGAAATCCCGGTCAAAATGCGGCTGCCAGAGGCTGAATATTCCGCCTGCCACAGTTGTTGTAGCATCATTAACACCGTCGAGCTGGTCTAAACGGTGGGCGATGGTGTTGTAGCGGTAATCACTGGACGTCGCAGGAGGATGCTCTGCGTCCGTCAGGCTGTTCGAATCCAGTGACTCCGATCGTTCATCACTGGTAATCTGCTCCAGCTCAGGCGTCGCGGTATAGCTGCCCATATTGGTGGTGAAGTTGAACAGATCCTTGAATTCCACCCGAATGCGATCCACTTCCACCCACGGGTTTTCCGTCAACGGGACGAGCGGCAGGTTGGGGTTCAGTCGACGCCGAAGGACAATTTCAAATCCCTGACCGGATTCCGGCCCGGCGGCGATGTCAGTGTCTGCCGGATCGAATCCGTAGGCCTCGTTGCCGTAATATCCGCGGCCGCCGAAGCTATACGGAATCTCCCGAAGAAAGTGTCCAAAGTCGGGGACCCCGTTATCGTAGACGTACCGCGTGTTAGGGGGAGTCTCGATCGTGTCGAGTGTCGCGTCGCTCGTCGCCCGAGTTGCCGTGGTGCTGTTAAGTGTCGGCTGGGCAGGGTTGTCCGGGGAAATCTGTGAGTAGTCCGTGGCCATCGGTTTCTGCAGAAACAGCTCGGCTGTCCCGATTCCCAGTGGATCCGTTCGCAACCCATCACCGGGACTCGTATTGGCTGTAGACGCCATGGCGATAGAAAATCGACCGCCTCCGGAGATATCCGGATTCCCTTCCATGAAACTCATCGTTGTACCATCAACGCCGGTGGGATTGGCTATTGGGTCCAGCGTCGACGCCTGCGGGGCATCCGACGGATCGTTGGCGTTCATGGTGTTCGGATCAATTCGATCGACGCGAGCCAGCTGCCAGATGGCCTGGGTACTATTGCTGGAACCCGTGACTCCGGGGACACTCAACGCGACCGGATACGGCTGATTGTTCTGCAGTTCCAGATGCAAAACATACCGATCCCTGCGATCGGTGTCGGGATTCGGCAGAGGAGCCATACCGCTTGCATCGTTGAACATTGTCGTCGGGTCGTCCGAGGCGCCGTCATACTTCGCAAAATCTTCCAGACGAACGGCCAGTGATTCACTCAGCGTCAGTTGCTGTGCCTCAACACCAAAGACAACGCCGCGTGTGGCGGTATCCAGCGGATACATCCCGTTTTCGGTGCCCGGTCCCGTGTTCGCTGCCGGGTTATCGGTGTAGGGGTCGTCATCCAGTCCCCAGCCGTCGCTCAGGTCCTTATCGTATTCAAACATGGTCACGATATCGTCAGTGTCCATGGCGTCGACCATATTCACCGCGAACTGAGCCATGCGCCGCAGCTCCGCATGCGTGTATATGGTCGTTCCGACGCTCGCCGCCGCATTCTGAACATCGCCACTGCCATTTAGCTCAGCTCCGCCGATTGTGTACAGCAATACATAAATATCACGTGCCAGTTGTTGACGGTCCCGCCGCGCCCAGAATTCGCGTTCTGCGAAATCACGCGGGGGAAAATTACTCAGTGCCGCATCGCCGGCCGGTGTGCCGACTCTCGGGACGGTCGTCATGATCTGCGCGAAGGTCTGTCCACTGGAGTCCGTTTCGGAGGCATGCGGATGCTCTGTCAGGGCGCGAAATCGCATGCCGGCCTTCTGCAGGTACGCGAGAAACTGAGGGCTGCTCTCGGGCGGTGTATCTTCGGTTCGGTTCACGTCCAGTATGTGATTCACGCTGAGTGGCAGCTGAGAGATAAGTTGACGTGTTTCGCCAACTTCTGTCGCCAGAAGCCGACGCACGACTGCTCGGAACGGATCCCCCGGAGTTCCTCCATTGAACGGTGAGTACGGAGCAACTGCTCCGAACTGGGGGGGGAACTCACCTCGGCCATCGTTATCCGTATCCGCCGACCATTCCCACCACCGCGGACCATCATCGCCGCCACCGCCATTGCTGACCAGATTTGGCCCGAGGTCGTGGCGATGCGCGATTGCTCGCAGCGAATTAGAGATGGTAGTGAATCGTTCTGAGATGTCGGAACCCGGTTTGAATGCTTCCACGACCAGATTAGACAGGCGGTCGCTGAGCTTCGTTGTCGCGCTGGCCGCATCTGTCGACGTCAGGTGGGCCGGTACCAGATCGCCAGGTGCAAAGATGGCGTCGTCCGGTCGAATGGCATAGTCATTGTCGTTCAGCGTTTCCTGCGGGTCTTCAAATCCCAGATTGAATCGCGGGTTCGTGAATGTGTTGTCTGTGGTAGTAGCAATGTCCTGATCCCGCCCGCTCAGGTACTTTCGTTCGTCCAGCACATTGGCTGTTGAACCCACCAGCGAATAACCGTCGTACCGCAGCCACTGTTCCGGACGCGACATCAGGTCCTTAAACATGTCTGGAATCCGCGGATCACCGACGACTGTGGTGCGGCCCGTTGCGCCGATATCAAGCGGGTGCCGAAAACCGCGAATGACGCCGGTACGGGTGCTCGCAATTCCTTCCAGCGCCGTCTGGTTATCGTCAAAACCAGTGCGGCCTCCAAAGTTGATCAGATTTGTTGTGGCCGAAAAGTCGCCCGCTCGGCCCGGTCGCGGCAGCGTGTTGATCCGACGCTGGCCCGGATTACCGCCCGCGCCATCATCGTGGTGAACGTGATACCACAGCGCATTCGCATCACCCCACCGCCCGTCCCACACACTGTCCGTGCTGTCAATTCGGCCCGTTAGCAGCCAGAGCCATTCCATATTCGCCTGTTCCAGACGATTCACCGGTTGCGTGTTGTAACCGCGCAGAGGATCAGCATAGGCCGGATCGGCCGCCGGTCCCGCACTGGTGGGTGCCAATGCAAACAGCGGACTGACTTCATGAGGTCCGAGCCCCTGATGAGACGCGGATGAAGGAGTTGTCGACATGGGTGTCGAACCAGTCGCCCCGGCCCCGAACTGATCCGTTACGATTTCGTTCCGCAACAGGTGGCTCATGTTGCCATGGCTGTTCAGATCGATCAATGAATCCAGGTCATAGATCGTGAATGAGAACAGCGTCGAGTACAGATCACCAGCTGCGGTCTGCTGAACCGGATACGACAGATCAATCCAGATGCCTTCGAAGACACCGTCACCATCGTTATCCTGGTCCAGCCGATAGGTGGTCGGGTTGTGACCAGGGAACGCACCGGGAGAATGGCCGGTCAGCAGCCCCAGACGTCCGAACGTGACCGGGTTGACGTCTTCGCCGGGACGCAGCGGAAATGCGCCGTGAGTCGCGACCAGACCGGCGTCTGCCGGATTTGTATTGTCCAGAAACCGCCGGACCGGTACACCACCAGGAGTAAATCCGGCCAGATGGCGCTCGCTCGGCCGGAATGATCTCACTGAGTAAATCGGATGAGTTGAGTGGTCAAACCAGTCCAGATCGGTCGGAGCGTTGAAGCCACCAAACCCGTTCGATGTGCCGGACTTCATCAATGCCGGTCTCAGGAAGCTCGGAATGATTACCGGGACTCGTTCGTAACGTGTCCCGGCCGAGGCCGCGGGACCGTTGTCCCGAATGGCCCAGCCGCGGTGAGCCAGCCAGATGTTGTTGATATCCGGGTAGGTGTAGTCGACATCCGGTTCCGGTAACGCACCGCGCGTATTGACGATTGTCTGTTCACGAATCGGCGTACCAGGCAATGCCGTGAGCGGATCAATCCGCCATGCAGCCAGTCCATCGACAAAGTTCAGTGGATTGGCCAGAACGCTGCCAAACGTATCCGCTGTCCCATCGTTATCCTGATCCACGACGGGCAATCCTGCTGCGTTGTAGATGATGTTTACGCCCGGTCCTGAATACGGCACCGCATCGTAACCGACGACACCGCTCAGCATCGCCAGGCGACGACGAGGGCTCCACAGAATACTGGCCTTCTGGTTGTTGGTGGCGCCGGTCAGAATCTGCTGCAGTGCCCATGGGAACGGATCATCCGCGTTGTCCACTTCCGCCTTGGCGGCCTCCGAAAAATAATCGGCCGCCGATCTTTCCTGTGCCGAAAACGTGTAGAACACCATTCCGGTAAAAGCCAGCAGGCTGAGCAGTGCCAGCACGATCAACAGGGTTGACCCACGGCGACTTGAATCGGGTTGTTGCGTATTGCGTTTCATGGTTGCGAATCCTGCAGTCTGACCTGGGTGCTCGGTCTGCCCGCGTTTTTGTGTGGCAACAGAATGTTGCCACACAAGATGTGATCGTCATTCGATCGGTCCCGAAGGGACCACCGCACTTAGCCTCGGGCGTCAGCCCGAGGACTCATTTGCGTAAACACTCTAGTGAGCCGCGAAGCGGCGACAGCAGCGTTGATTCCAGCCGCGGTCGCCCCTTCAGGGCAACATCACTATTGTTCAATTCCTTGCCCGCGGGCTGACGCTCGCGGCTACGTGCTATGGCCGCTTCTCGGCCACCTGTGTTCTGCCTTTAAACGTGTCAGGCACAATGCCCTCCTGTTACCTGATGTCATCCATCGCGGAGTCGTACGTCGCCTGATCCCTTAGTTCTGGTCCCGAAGGGATCAAGGCACTGAGTCGCGGGCGCCAGCCCGAGGATTCATTACGTCACCCGTGATACTCCTGTTCGAAAAGATGCTCCAGGTCGTATTTGATCTCATGTTTCTGCAAAAACTCGATGTACTCTTCCTGAAACGTTTTTTGTCGGTGATGTTCCGCCTGATTGCGAATGTACGCCTCTACCTGCGCTGAATCAGAATGGCTGACCGAGAATCCGCCGTAACCCACCTGCCAGCCGTTCCATTCCGGCAGCAAGTCCTCTTCGCCGATCCATTTTGAAGAACTCGCCTTGATGTCCCTGACAACGTCAGAAACGGCATGTTTTCCCGGCAACCGTGACAGTATATGAACGTGGTCCGGCATCCCTCCGATTTGAATCAGCACACCATCATGCGACCGAATTGTTCCACCGATGTATCTGTAAACCCGCTTCTGCGCTGCTGGCTTAATGCATGGCCTGCGAAATTTGGTCCCGAAGATGAAGTGGTACAGAAACGATGTGTAACTTCCCATGCTTCGAGCCCTGCCGTCGCCCCTTCGGGGCTGATTTCATATTGTTGATTTCCCTGTCCGCGGGCTGACGCCCGCGGCTATGTGCTGTGGCCGCTTCGCGGCCGGGTGTTTCACTGGACTACCGATCGGTTGTCAGCGGCAGCACCAGACTGAGCTGGCGCAGCTTTTCTGTGTTCTGGTCAAAGAACTGGACGGTAACTTTGATAGACCGCAGGGGACGGCGATTGTCGATGGATTCCCAGATGGCGGGCGTTCCGACAGCACCGGCATGTGGTGTTTCCGTTGTTTTTTGTCCCGGGACGCGCGGCCAGGGTGGCTGGCCGGACGGTAGATAATCATTGGGGTCTCCCGCATACCCCGCCTGAACACAACGGTACGCGATATGAGCCCCTGTGGGCGGCACCGTATCATCGGCCCACTCAAAGGCGTTGTCCCCGTCGTCCGTGACCGCAGCGAACACGATATCGCCGACGTCATAGTTGTGATAAACCCAGTTGCCCGGGTTGGTGTCAGAAAAGTCACTTCCGAACCAGTAGCCTTTGTTGCGCTGGTTTTCTCCGGTCTCTGCATCGTATTCGAAGAACGGATTTG
>JAVKCM010000116.1:0-16713 GCA_040222735.1 Fuerstiella sp.
GTTTCGAAAAGTGTCAAAACTCTCCGAAAGCTTAACCCATGTTTCTCGTGACCACTGGTCCTTCCATTCTGCCTACCAACAGCAGCACCAAGGCCCGGCAGGGTGTGACCAGCGAAGCCTGCCGTCAGAGACATGCCAACACACAAAAAACGTCCAGAGTACCAACCGCACCGCCGCTCAACGACCTTCGCGCCGGCACACCAACCGCGGGTCAACACCACGGTGTGCCGGCGCGAAGGAAAACGGGCCGCGGAGCGGCGGGTTTACTGACAGCATCTCGTGACAACGGACGCTTCAGATGGCTGCCTTCGCTGGTCACACCCTGTCTACCGACGGGCCGCAGGTCAATTCAGCAACGCGATTACGGCTGATTGACCGCGAAGGCCATGATCCGAATCGCGTGTCCCTGACTGTCGTCGTGCTTCGTTTCCGCCACTCGCAGCGTCAGCTGGTGTTCGCCGGACGGCAGCTCAGACGCAAACATCACCGTCCGAGGATAATGCAGCCCCTTGCTGTAGTGGTGATAGGTTTCGACCGTGCGGAACGGACCACCGTCGATCTGCACCTGCAGCTGGCCGGCGTCCGGGCCGGCCAGCAGATAGGCTCCCACGGCCGTTCCGCGGAACATCAGCTGCAGTTCTGAGCCCGCCGTCTGCGCATGCACGACCGGCTCCGACACAAACCGCTGTCGCTTTGCTCCTGGAATATTCTTCCAGTCAGGAACGGAGACCGACCATCCGGGACCACAGACAGCAGAATCCGGCGGCAGCAGCCGTCCCGCAGCGTACGATGTTTCATCCAGCGGTTCCGGCACCGTGTGAGGCCGGGGCGACAGATTCTCTGTCGTCAGCCCCGTCCAGCCCGCCTCCAGAATGGCCGTGACCATGTCAGCGGCCAGCTGATTACCGGGCCGCTTCGGATGAGTTCCTCCGAACTGTTCCCACGTCATCGTTCCGTCCGCGATACGCTGAGCCAGGGCTTTCGAAAGATAAGAAGACGACACGTGGTAGTGTCGAGCCACATGCTCATGCTGACTGGCACTGACGATCTCTTTTCCGGCCTGCAGCGTTTCGATCATGCCCGGGTTCACAAAGTGAGTCATGACAATATCGGCGTGTGGATTCTGCAGACGGGTATGCCGCACAATCCCTTCCATACCGCGGACACAGTTCTGAGCGGAATGGAAGGCGTCCTGGTCGTCGTTCACCGCAAATTCCACCAGCAGCAGATCGACGGGGCCCTGAGCGAAGACGTCCCGCTGCAGACGAAACGCTCCTGTGGTGGAACAGGTGGACGAGATGCCGGCGTTGGTAAACGTGAATTCAGTGTCCGGAAACCGGTTCTGCAGCCACTCACAGACGATCGGCCGATAGCCGTTCATCTCGGTAATCGACCCGCCCAGAAATGCCACATGACCGGACTTTGTCTCTGAGAACTTCTGAAAGCTGTTTTCCAGATCACCTCGCAGGGCCGCAAAATCCAGATCCGCCACACGCACGGTCGCGTCACCGCTGAGCCAGCCCAGCGACTGGAAGAAATCGTCCATCTGCCGCACCGTGCGGCGATGCCATTGATCAGCCTGATCCCGTCGCTCCGAAGATCTGCCTTTCGGAACATTGAAGAAGCCATGGGGCGCACCGGCGAAACCACTCAGCTGACACCTGTTGCCGGCGGCCTGCATACGTTTCGTGAATTCCTGAACCGTGGCATACGGAACCGTCGTATCAGCCATACCGTGAAAGATAATCGTCGGTGGCATTCCGGGACGCACGTGATGAATGGGAGAAATGTCGGCTGCCGGCACGCCGGTTCGTGTGGCAATGTCGTCGATCTTTTCTGCTGAAATTCCGGCTCGTCCAAAACCATCCAGTCCGGCCAGCATCACGGCCGGATTAAACAGCGCCATCGCATCGGGCACAGATGAAACGCTCACATCTTCGCCGGCGGCGTCGTGACCGGCGATCAGCGCGGTGCAGGCGGCCAGATGTCCGCCGGCCGAACCGCCTCCGGCCGCAATTCGGTGCGGATCGATGCCCAGTTCGGCCGCGTTTGTTCGCAGCCAGCGGACGGCGGACTTCGCATCCTGCACACAGTCCACAGCTTTGACATCATGGCGACTGGCCACCCGATAATCGGCCGTCGCCGCCACCATGCCTCGCGACGCAAGATAACGGCAATGAGCTTCAAACTGCCCCGGATTTCCGGCCCGCCAGCCGCCTCCGAAGAAGAACACCACCGCCGGGCGACGATCGGTCTGCGGCTCATGAGCGGCCGGAGTAAACAACCACAGCGCCAGTTCGACATCGCCCACAGTCTTGTAAACCATCCGCTCGCTGCCGGTCAGGCTCGGTGGATAATCCTGCCGAGCCTGCAGAACACCAATCGAAACCAACACCGCAACAACGCTGACCATACTGCGCAACATCGATTCTCACCTGTCCCAGGTAACTCTGACCTGTTTTAAATAACAGTAAACGCTTGCCACAACCGAAGTCAGCCCTCGCCGATGACCGTACTTCGGACATTCCTGTCCGAAGCTCCGCCACACCAGGAACGGCAGCGGACAGGAATGTCCGCTGTACCTTACGAAACCAGCCGGCAAATCAAACTCCGTACTTCGGACATTCCTGTCCGAAGCCACGCCACACGTTTTCGTGCCGAACTCAGCAGCGCCCGCTTATTTTGCGGATTCGTTGTTGACGACCGGCAACCACACAGCTACTGTAATAGTCAGATATTACAGCGACACGGAGATTCCCCATGATTTGCCACATTGATCCGGACAACGGCCTGCCGATCTACGAGCAGATCATCCGGCACGTCAAGTTTGCCGTCGCTAATGGCTCGCTGATTATTGGTGAACACGTCCCGTCGGTTCGTGAGCTGGCCGTGCAGACCGCCGTCAACGTAAACACCGTCGCGCGCGCCTATCGCGAACTGCAGCAGCAGGGAGTTCTGAATTCGATTCGCGGCACGGGCCTGGCCGTGGCTCCCGCCGCTGCGGAAATCTGCCAGCAGGATCGGCTGACAATGATCCGTCAGCGGCTGCGATCGGTCCTGAAAGAAGCCGTGCAGCATCAGATTTCGGCGGATGAAATTCGCAAACTCGTAGACGACGAATGGCACCAGCTTTCTCAGAAAGACACCACCGACTGACACGACACGATACCACCGGCGTTCAAGGTTACCTGCCAGAAACCTCAGACCGCACATCCGGTGATTCTGAGGCACAGCCGACAGGTCAGCCTCACTCTTACTTCCATCACACACAACAGCAACAGGACAGTTCCATGCAGCCTGTTATTGAACTTCAGCACGTAACCCGACGATTTGGCCGAACCGTAGCGCTGGACGATGTCAGTCTTCAGATTCCGCCCGGGATCGTTTGCGCGGTTCTGGGAGCCAACGGAGCCGGCAAGAGCACGGCGATTCGCATCCTGCTGGGACTTGATGACGCCGATTCCGGCGACGCCACGGTGCTGGGGATGAACTGCCGGACTCATGCACTGGAGATTCGCAGCCGCGTCGGATACGTGGCCGATCAGCCGCCGCTGTACGACTGGATGACGGTGGACGAAATCGGCTGGTTTGCGGCGGGTTTTTATCCCAGCGGCTATCAGTCTGAATATGAAAGTCTGGTGGCGAAGTTTGATCTGGACGGCGGCCAGAGAATTTCCGGACTCTCTCGAGGAATGCGTGCGAAGGTGGCCCTGTCGCTGGCGATGGCTCATCGCCCTGAGCTGCTGATTCTGGACGAACCAACTTCCGGCCTTGATCCTCTGGTACGGCGCGAGTTTCTTGAAAGCATGATCGACGTGTCGGCAGAAGGCCGCTCTGTGCTGCTGGCCAGTCATCAGGTCTCAGAAGTGGAACGCGTGGCCGACATGGTCGCGATTCTGCTGAATGGAAAGCTGGTCTGCCTGGAACGTCTGGAAGACCTGAAGAGCAATACGCTGGAAGTGGTGCTTGGTCTTTCGTCGGCCGACGCCTCAGTCCCCGAGATGCCGGCCAGTGTGCTGGCCCACGTGCCGTTCGGCCACGAACACGTGTGGATGGTCAGAGATCTGAACGCGGATCAGCTGATGGCGATCTGTTCAGAACAGGGACTTCCGGCGCCGCAGATTCGGCAGCCGGGGCTGGAAGACATTCTGCTGGCCATGCTGCGTGAATACCGACGTGGACCGGTCCGGAAATCGGCCGCGGCGTCCGTTCAAAATCTCGGAACGGCGACTGAGTAAAGCCCCGTGGCGGACACACGTGCTGATCAGGACAGGAGCAAAGAACTCATGAATTCTCAGTTCTATCGATTGATCTGGAAGGAATTTCGCACGCAGCGGCCGCTATGGCTGATACTGGCGATCTGTCTGGTGGGGCTGCAGGTACTGATCATCAGCCTGCTCAGGCCATCCAGCATACCTGACTGTACCGAGGCGCTGAATGTTACGACCGTGATCCTCACATTCAGTTTTCTTGCCCTGTCTGTCACCCTGCTGTTTGCGGGTGAAGAAGACCAGGGAACGGCCATCTGGCTTCGGCAGCTGCCCGTGTCCAGCCGGTGTCTGTTCTGGTCCAAACTTACTGCTTCTCTGACCGGAACAATGGCGCTGGTCGCGCTGAGTGCCGTATCGGCGGCGTTGATCCTGTCGGCGTCAGATGGGATCAGCGGGCTCAATGGGATCAGCGGGCTCAGAGGTGTCGACCTGCCGCCCGACCCGGGAGAAACAAAATCCGCTTTGTTTTTTGGCGGGGTGCTGCTGCTGTCGTCCCTGTTCTGGTCGCTCCGCTGCCGCAGCGTGTTTGCCGTGCTCGGCTATGCGGCCGCCACGCTGTGCATGGTGATCATCGTCCGGACCACTCTGTCAGAGTCACACTGGCCGGGGTACGACCTGCTGGTGCTTCTGACCGGCGTGGCTGTCATCACACCGCTGCCGCGCCGGTGGCAGCGCGGCCTGAGCGGTCCGGCACAGCCGGCCACCGCCGCCAGGAATCACGGAAGGCGATCACGATGGCAGCAGGCAGCGTCAACAATACTGCAACGCGCGGTCGCCGGAGCGACTGTGCAGAAACGAACATGGTCGGTGCTGGTCTGGCGCGAATGGCGACTGGCCGTTCCCTTCGGTCTGCTGATTCTGGTGCTGTCCGTCGCGGCCGTCGGCGTTCGCGTGCTGCTGATCAACGCCCCGTGGCCCATATTGCTGCTGTTTATTCTGGTCATCGAATGCGGCTTGCGGACCTGTCGCCACGACCAGCAGCGGCTGCATGGCCTGTTCTGGAGCCACCGGGGAATCTCACCGCTGCTCGTGTGGGCCGCCCGGAATGTAGTCTGGCTCACGATACTACTGCTGCTGGCCGCCGGGCTGTTCGTGCTGGACCTGCAGCCTTCGCTTCGTGCCTACGGGCGCAACAATCTGCGAATCATGGACCTGATCAACCTGATCCGTGTGCCGCAGCTTCCGCAGTGGAACCCGGAATCCGTCACGTCTGCCGATCGCATGCTGCAGGTTTCCGTCAGTGTCACGTGGGTGCTGGCAGGGTACTTCATCAGCCAGCTGTGCAGCTGCTGGATTCGCCGGCCACTGATCGCCGGCTTTGCAGCACTGGTTTCCTGCATCAGCCTCACCATCTGGATGCGGTCTCTGGTGGCTCAGGACATCCCGCTGTGGCTGACAGCATGGCCCCTGACTCTGCTGGTCGCGGTGGCACCGGTGCTCACCCGTCGGCAATGGATGGATCGCCGAACATCGGTGCGTTTCGGCATCCAGCGCACGCTGCTGCTGTTGGTTCCAATGCTGTGTCTGTGGCCGGTGCAGGCAGCGTGGCGCATGCTTCAGGTGCCGGCCCGTATTCATTATCGCGCACCGGAGAAACTGGGCTATACCCTTGCCAACCAGACCAGTCCATGGGCCGGACACTGGCAGCGGCTGGACCACGCGACGCAGCCGCTGCACGGCCAATACGCGACCCGTGAGGCGGCGATGGCGCTGGATGAAGAATCACTGAAGGACGCACTGAGCGCAATCGACGAGATCCTGAACGACAACCTCGAGACCCGGCATCTGCCTCCGAAATGGAAGACACCCTGGTCCGGGTCTGCGTTCCCAAATCAGAGTGTGGCGTTCGTAATGATTCAGCGCGCCGAACAGCTGCTGGACGGGGACCAGCCCGAAAAGGCCCTGACTCGACTGCTGGAAGCCGTGCGGATTCTGCGATTTCTGCAGCGGGAAGCAACTTCGTGGAGTCAGTGGGACTGGTGCCTTGAACACGAACAGCATGTGCTGCAGCATATCCATCGGGTCGCCGCGCATGACCAGCTGACCGCCGCACAACTGATCAGGTCCGCCGAGATCCTGACACCATGGACGCAGGAACCGGTCACCAGCCGGAACCTCGCCGCCAACCGCATGGCCGTCTATGAGCAGGTCTTGCTGCGACAGGGCTTTTTGTGGGAGGCGGAATCAAGACTCTCAGGATTCAATCAACGAAGTGCCTCCATTTTTCAGGCCTCTTATGCCGAACGGATACGGGTGCTGAAACTGATCAGCCTCGCCAGCCATTCACCCCTGCCGGGGCTGGACAGCCACGATCCACGGCGGGCCATGCAGCTCCGCGTGGCGGCGTCACGGTATGCCGCCACGTCAGACATTCACGACACGGACCTGATGCTCGACCCACTGCTTTCCGGAGCGCCAGCGAACACCGACAACTACCATGACATTTTGTCCCGACGGAATCTGAACGCCGAACGCGCGACCATTCTGATCCTGAAGCTGCAGACCTGGCGTCGCAGACAGGGCAGCTTCCCGGACACGCTGGCAGTTCTGCGTCCTGTGGCTGACGCTGGGTCGAGGGAGACACACACACAGTCCACCACAGAAGACAGCCCGGTCAGTCAGGATCCGTTCCGCCTGGTGTTCGACGATGTGGAGACCGGACAGCCCTTCAGCTACAATCCACTCGGCCCCGGTGTGCCGTACATGACCGGTAGCGACAGCCACGACCGGACACTCATCGATGCACAGCAGCCGGTCATCCTGACTCATCAGGCTGGACGGTTCGCAGCCCACCGTCCGTGGAATGCCGACGACGCCCGCAGCGAACGTCACCGCATTCTGGATCCGGACCCGAACCGAATTGTCTACCTTGACGGATCGTTCACCCCCATCGCCGGGACGCGTTCCGCAGAACAGTGATTTTTGCCGTCTGCGAAAATGTTTCGCACACCAACAGCGGGGCGGCGCTACAGATTCAGCCCGGCGACGCGGACCATCAGGAAGAAGAACAGATGGACAGGATTGTGGAAGTGTACCGCCCCGCGGACGAAGTCGAAGCTCAGCTGCTGCAGCAACTGCTGACCGAACATGGCATTGAAACGCGAGTTGTCGGCGATCGACTGTTCAGCGCGATCGGCGGCTCACCGCCCGGCTGGAATGTGTGGCCCGGCATCTGGGTCCGATCAGACCAGGCCGAAGCGGCCGCCGCATGCCTGCGTGAATGGGAACAAAGCCGCCAGTCGCCCGAACCGGCTCTGGATCCGCGTGGCTGGACGTGCCCGAAATGCAGCACCGAAGTGGAATCCGGTTTCGACGTCTGCTGGAACTGCCTGTACAACCCCGCCGCCTGCTGAGGAGCCGTGTTCACGGACAGAGCCTGCTGAGTCGTCTTCTACAGAACAGAACGAAGGCCACGAAGCGCCATTCAAGGCACGGGGGCTGCCTGGTTGCGCCGCAGCCGGTGGAGCGGTTCGAAAACCACTCCACCGCCAGGCTGGCCGACGTTCTACTCTTCACTACTCTTCAGCTTTTTCGTCGGCAGATTCCTCAGCCGGTGCCGCTTCGGGCGCCTCTTCTGCAGCGGCTTCGTCGTCAGCAGCTTTCTCTTCTGCCGGTTTTTCCTCAGCAGCCTTCTCTTCCGCAGCCGGAGCTTCCTTCTTCTCTTCAGCAGCCGCTGCGGGCTTTTCAGATTCCTCAGGAGCATCAGCCTTCTTTTCTTCGGCCGGTGGAGCATCTTTTTTGCCGGCAGCTTCTTCATAGCGTGCCAGCGATGCTTTCAGTTCTGCATTGTCGGGCAGGGCGGCCACAGCTTTCTGCTGCCATGCCAGAGCCTCCTTGAAGTTGCCCTGTTCGTAGTAAACACGGGCGACGGTATCCATGATGGAACCATCTTCGTTCTTCGTCAGTTCAGAAGCGCGAAGGGCCGCTTTCAGAGCGACAGCCATATCCGCATCCGGGATGGCCGTCGCCAACTGCCACGCAATCGCATTCAGCATCCGCGAATCTTCCCATGTTTTGTCGACGGCCGCGTCAAAGGCTTTGGCCGATTCGTCATTTTTGCCGGCGGCACCCAGAGCCTGAGCTTTCATCAGCAGCAGGCTGGCCGAATCCGGTGTCAGCTCCAGCGCTTCATCGATCGCAGCGACCGCCTTGTCAAATTCGCCCGAATTGAAAAACTGGCGCACCTTCATCTGCACGGCTTCGGCCTGCCGCTGGGCTTCGAAGGCCTTCACGGCCGCTTCGCGGTCATAGCTCCCGTCCACGATCTGCTGCAGCGGCTCGTCCATCGTCATCGGATGACCGATCCACTCAATCCTGCTGTCGGCACCGACGATGAACGCCGTCGGAATTCCTCGCTGCTTTGCCGCCCGCATGTAGTTCTGGTTGATCTGACCTTCTTCGTTATCCAGCGCCATGCGGTAGGTGATAACGTCGTCCCATGTCTTTCCTTCAGACTGTTCCTTCTGCAGAAAATTCCGGACAGTGCTTTCGTCTTCATTGCTGACACCGATAAACGTCACCTTGTCTCCGTATTCGGTCTGCAGCCCGGCCATGTGAGGCATGCTCTGAATACAGGGACCACACCACGTGGCCCAGAATTCAACCACATAGACCTGATCTTTGGTGAACTCGCTGACCGCTTCACCCTTCACAAAGTTGGCAGCGTGAATGGGTGGGGCGGGACTGCCGATCTTCAGCACCTGCTCTTCCCCGGCCTCCTTCTCTGAGGCTTCGGTTTCCGGGGCTTCGGTGTCTGAGTCACTCGGTGTGGCAGCATCGGATTCCTGACCTGCAGCGTCCGATGCATCATCGTCGCTGGTCGCTGCCGCAGCCCCCGCCATGTCCTCGGCAGAAGGCTCCACAGCGTTGCTGCCGGAGGTACTCGTGTCTTCCGAATCGCTGCAGCCCGGTATCAGCAGCAGCAGTACAACAAACGGCACCGGGATGTTTCGGAACAGCTTCATGAGAAACTCTTTCTGAATCGGGGGGGGAAGGCAATGGACCTGGCAGGCGGTGACAGAAGCATCGGCACCGTTTCTCTCAGCGCGATTTGTCGATGACTCTGCAGCAGCGGGTGACGAACCCGGCACGCTGAGATCATCTTAAGGGGGCGGAGTTTGCTTAAGAAGTCACAGTCCGGCCATTCTGTGAATTCTCTTCACTCATCAATCCCGGCCAATGGCCGAAATCGCCCCGGCCTGCCGGAGACAAACGTCAAATCCGGGCAACAGCACAGACAGGGAAAGCTGCCGAATGCCTGCGCCCTGCCACGACGAATCCACAGAAACGGGTCATCGGACGAACCCGAATGAAAATCAGTATCAACCGATGACTGAATCAAACGACCGTCGTTGGCCAGAAAGAAACAGCCCGACGTCGACCTGAAAATGCGGAATAAGATTCTCGGATTGTTTTTTGCATTTTCCAGCACACACACTTCCCCTGGCACCAACAACCCACTACCCTTACTCTTGCTGGTTTTTAAACGGCCCCACACACTTAACTAGTCACACGTACTCCACAACCAGAAATCTAACCAATGGAAACAACCTGATTTCACCAGAAGGAGACAGTCTCTTGCGATACTCAGCCGCCGCTCGACTTGTTCCGGGAATTGCCGCCGCGATTCTGTTGTTCCCCCTGCCTGCTGTCATGGGTGGAATCATCACCACGCTCGACTTCACCGACAGCCACTGGTCGATTTCGCTGACCGGCACCGGCAGTGGCACGTTTTCGAATCAATCTTCGGCAACGGCCAGCACAATTACCGCCACCAAGACCGGCAGCGCCGGTGGAGCTCGCATCGTCGTGGACCTGATCGGTTCCATATCCACTGTCGGCTTTCAGAACATCAGACTCGCAATGGACGGAGCAGCGTCGAACATGGAATGGAATGGTGACCTGACGGGTGGGGTATCCAGTTCAGATGGTTTTCGAGTGCTGGGCGCCGGGGTCGATATCAACGGCAATGCAGCGAACGATCTGTCCGGAACGCTGGCTGAAACGGACTTCTTCAACGGCCCCGCCTCGTTCCCGAATGCCAACCTGTCCGGCGACTTTCTGTTCGACAACAGCATCGCCAACAGCTCGCTCTCTGACCTGCAGTTCATCCTGCAGGTAAACGCCAACAATGAACAGATCTCGCTGTCGAATGTCCGCCTGCTCGGGGATGCCATCACCACGGCTGTGCCGGAACCGAGTTCTCTGGCACTGTTCGGGCTTCTGAGCACAGGCACGCTTTTCGCGCAGGCGATGAAACGGCGAAGATTTCAGCCGCAGTCACCCGAAGAAAACACACGCTGAACGTCAGTGTCTTATTGTCGGCGACGGCACTGGAGTGCGGTGGAAGTGTCATGATCAGTGCCCCTTCGCTTCACCAGGGAACCTGAAGACGGCTGACCGCTGAGGCACGGTCGACATCTGCCTGATGACTCGTCACTCTACCCTCTGTGCCAGCAGTCGGCACACCGGCACGAATATTTTCGGCGGACAAGGGCATGACAGTGAAGACGGCGATTCTGGTGGCGGTACTGATCGGACTGACGTGGCTGAATCCGCTGCGTCTTTCGGCACAGCAGCGTGCCTTTCCCAGCGTGCTGCTGATCATGTCGGATGATCAGGGCTGGGGTGACGTGCATGCTCATGGCAATGACGTGATTCATACACCGAACATGGATCACCTGGCGGCCGCCGGTGTTCAGTTTGAACGCTTTTTCGTTTCGCCCGTGTGTGCTCCCACGCGTGCCAGCCTGCTGACCGGCCGCTACGACGTACGCACGGGCGTCAGCGGTGTGACCGGACGACAGGAAGTGATGCGGGCGGAAGAAGTCACGCTGGCGGAAGTGCTGAAGTCAGCCGGCTATGCGACCGGCTGTTTCGGCAAGTGGCACAATGGCGAACAGTATCCGAACCATCCGGCGGGGCAGGGCTTCGATCAGTTTTTCGGCTTCTGCGGTGGCCACTGGAATAATTACTTCACTCCGACGCTGGAACACAACGGTCAGACCGTGCAGCCTGACGGCTATATCACCGACGTGATCACGGACGCCGCCATCGACTTTATCAAAGCCAATGCTGATCGGCCGTTTCTCTGCTACGTCCCCTACAACGCACCACACACACCGTGGCAGGTGTCTGACCGCTGGTTCGCGAAGTATGAGGGCCGTGGCCTGAACATCGCGACTCAGTCCGCCTATGCGATGGTGGAAAACATCGACCACAACATCGGTCGAATGCTGGCCACGCTGCAGGCCGAAGAAATTGATCGACAGACCATCGTGATTTTTCTGACCGACAACGGGCCGAATGGCAGTCGGTACAACGGCCAGATGCGGGGAGCCAAAGGAAGTGTGCACGAAGGAGGCATGCGCGTGCCGCTCTTCGTACGCTGGCCCGGCACGCTGAAGCCGAAAATCGTGTCTCAGATCGCGGCCCATATCGATCTGCTGCCCACCCTGGCCGATCTGTGCGGCGTGGCACTGCCCGCCACCAGGCCTCGGGACGGTCGCAGCCTTGCTCCGCTGATGCGCGACCAGGATCCGGCCCCGCCATGGCCGGACCGAAAGATCATGACGTATCGGCGGACCGGTGGTAATCAGGTGCGCGGTGCAGTCAGAACACAACAGTATCGCTTCGTCCGGGAAAAGACCGATCAGCTGTACGATATGGTGGCTGATCCTTCACAGCGGCATGACATCAGTCTGTCCCGTCCGGTCGTAATGCGCGAGCTGCAGCAGGCGTGGGAGGAATTTGCCGCCGAAATCGCACCATCCATCGCGGATCGATCGCCGATCCCGGTCGGATACACGGTCGCTGCGAGGGTTGAGCTGCCGGCGGTGGAAGCACAGTTGGGCGATCAGGTCCGGTTCTACAATGGTCAGGGATGGGCTCACGACTGGATCACCGACTTTGATGATTCCGGCGACCGAGTGTCGTGGACGCTTGAGGTTGTGGAAGGCGGCCGTTATCAGGTGGATCTGAGTTTCGCCGGTCCGGCTTCGGCAGCCGGCACGCGGCTCAGCACGGATGTTCAGGGACAGCAGTTGGACTGGGCCGTGGAATCGTTCGACAGTCCGGTCACGGGGCGTCCGGAACGAACGGTCGAAAAAGGAGTTCGCTGGGTCAGAGAATTCCGGACGGCCACGCTGGGAACGGTCGAGCTGTCCGCCGGAGCCGCCGTGCTGACGCTGGCCGTTCCGCAGAAAATCCCGGGCGGACTGGATGTGAATGCCGTCCGACTGACCAAACAATAAGATTCGTGGCAGTCCGGCTTCACGATTGACCATCGGCGGGCGTAAATAATGGCGTTCCGGATCCCGAACGTCCTCTCCACCTGCGGAAACCGCGTTCAAGTGTCGTGAACTGGCTGTCAAACGCCGATGGCCAGCGGAAAGCAGCTTTGGAAAACACCGTAGAAAGCAGAATTAATGGCGAAATGCCTTGTTACCGGCGGAGCCGGCTTTATCGGAAGTCATCTGACGGAACTACTGCTGGAACGTGGTCACGACGTGACGGTCCTGGACAATCTGAGCACCGGGCGGGCCGTTAATCTGGATGAGGTCAGCGGGCATCCGCGGCTGCAGATCCGGACCGGTTCGATTACCGATCCCGTGCTGCTGGGGGAAGTTGTTCACGGCGTGGAAGTCATCTACCACCTTGCGGCGGCCGTGGGCGTCAAGCTGGTGGCCGAAGACCCCGTTCGTACCATCGAAACCAACATCTATCCCACCGAACAACTGCTGCGGTTTGCGGCTCAGGGCAGCGTGCGAAAGTTTTTCCTGGCGTCCACCAGCGAGGTATACGGAAAGCATCCGGGGGAAGCCTGGGTGGAAGACGACGATCTGCATCTGGGCCCGACCAGTCGGCCTCGGTGGGCCTACGGCTGCTCGAAGGCAATCGACGAGTTTCTGGCGCTGGCTTATTTTCAGAAATACGGACTGGGCGTGACGATCGGTCGGTTTTTCAACGTGGTCGGTCCGCGACAGGTTGGAAACTACGGCATGGTGGTGCCTCGATTTGTGGAGGCAGCTTTGAAAGGCGGCCCGGTCACGGTCTATGACGACGGCTCACAGGTTCGCTGCTTCGGACATGTGCATGAAGTTGTGCGTTGTGTGCACGGCCTGGTAGAAGAAGATGCCGCCGAAGGCCGCGTGTTCAACATCGGCAGTGACCAGGCCATCTCTATTCTGGACCTTGCCAAACGAGTGATTGCCAAAGTCGATCCGTCGGTGGAACTGAAGTTCGTTCCCTACCACGAAGCATATGGCGAAGACTTCGAAGATGTGCAGCGGCGAGTTCCGAATACGGACCGACTGCTGGCAACAATCGGACAGCGCCCCACAATGTCGCTCGACGATATCCTGGACGACGTGATCGCATGGAAGAAGGCGACTCTGTAAGAACGCTGAATATTCCACGGTCGCGGCGGTACCGCGAAGTGCCGCGCGGCAGGCGGCACCTACCGGGTTGACCCCGCAGCGAATGGAGCACGTTTCGGAGTCTGTATGATCCAGACTACAGGACTCGCTGGATGGCCTGTTCCCACAGTTCGGCCACAGACAACCCGGCTTTCTCGGCGGCCATCGGCACCAGACTGTGAGTTGTCATGCCGGGGATCGTGTTGACTTCCAGAATCCACGGTTGCTGCTCTTCGTCAACTCGCAGGTCCACGCGGGCGATTCCGGTGACGCCGCACAGCTGACAGGCACGGACCGCCAGTTGGATCGCCGCGACGGCTGCCTCATCCGTCACAAACAGGTATCGCGTGCGCTCGTCGCTGTACTTCGACTGGTAGTCATACCAGTTCACCGGCACAATCTCAATCGCAGGCAGCGCTGTTCCGTCGACCACGGCCACCGTCAGTTCACGTCCTGAGATGAACCGTTCCACCAGACATTCGTCGTCGTACTGAAACGCCAGCTGCAGTGCATCCGCCAGCGAAGCGGGTTTGCTGACGATCGACACACCGATACTGGATCCCTGGCGGGGTGGTTTGGCGACCAGTTTCGGACCGAGAGGCCGGGTCAGGCGGGTGATGTCGGCGATTGACTGCCGCCGGCTGACGACCACACTTTCCGGAACCGGCAGACCATGCTGCTTCAGCAGTTCGTTGGTCCGGATCTTGTCGAAGGTCAGTTCTGAGGACTCAGCAGAACTGCCGACCCACGGCATTCCGATCGCTGCCAGCTGTCGCTGTAGTTCACCGTCTTCTCCGCCGGTGCCATGTACCAGCGGAAGTGCGATTTCCCAGGCGGCTGCATTCAGACCACCAACATCGGTCTCACGCGGATCGATCAGTGTGACGTCGTGTCCACGCTGCTGCAGGGCATCGCGAAGGCACGTGCCGCTTTGCAGGCTGACGTCACGTTCTGCCGATTGTCCTCCGGCCAGCACAACGATTTTCATGGAAATACTCCGGGACGAACCAGCCGGAACGGACAGAGGCCCGGCATCTGGTGGATGCCGGGCCTCATTCAGATATCGACCGCAGGGATCAGCCGTACAGCGTTTCGCGTCAGGATCGGGCTCCGGCGTACGTCACCGGCACCCAGGCACCGTTGTTGGCACTGCTGGTCACGCACTGCTGGATAAAGTACATGCCTTCGGCACCGTCATAGACGTTCGGGTAAATGGTATCTTTGGTTTCGAAGGATTCGCCGGCCGCCCGGGCGACCATGGCGTCATAAGCGAACCGGTACACGTTGGCGAAGGCTTCGAAGAAGGCTTCCGGATGGCCGGCCGGCAGACGACACGCAGCTCGGCCCATGTCATTCATGAATGGCGCGTTCGGGTCGCGGGTATACATCTGATGAGGCGAACCGTTTCGGCGCACGATCATCACATTGGGTTCTTCCTGCCGCCACTGCAGGGCTCCCTTCGTGCCGTCAACTTCAATGAACAGATCGTTTTCCCGTCCGTGTGAGATCTGGCTGGCGGTAACCGTGCCCAGGGCACCGTTTTCGAAGCGAACGACGGCATGTCCGTAGTCGTCCAGCTTTCGTCCTTCGGCAAACGCCTTCAGATTACAGCTGATTTCCGCCGGAATCAGTCCGGTCATGTAACGGCCCAGATTAAAGGCATGCGTGCCGATGTCTCCAAAGGCACCGGCCGCCCCTGATTTGGTCGGGTCGGTCCGCCACGCGGCCTGCTTCTGGTCTTCATCTTCCAGCCGTGTCCGCAGCCAGCCCTGAATATAGTTGGACCGAATCGCCTGAATCTCACCCAGTTCACCGCTTTGAATCATTTCCCGCGCCTGACGGACAAGCGGGTAGCCGGTGTAGTTATGAGAGACGGCAAACACGACGCCACTGGCTTCTACGGCGCTGACCAGTTCTTCGGCCTGAGCGAAATCGAATGTCATGGGCTTGTCGCAGATGACATTGAATCCGGCTTCCACCGCTGCCTTCGCAATCTGGAAGTGCGTATGGTTGGGAGTCGCCACGCTGACGAAGTCAATTCGTTCCTCGGCCGGCAGCGACTTTTCCGTTTCCAGCATTTCGGTATACGACGTATAGGCTCGGGCATCGGCGATATCGTACGCCGGCGCTGAGGCTTTCGCTCGTTCCGGATTCGATGACAATGCTCCGGCCACCAGAGCCGCTCGATTGTCCAGCACGGCGGCCGTGGCATGAACCCGACCGATAAACGATCCCTGACCACCACCGACCAGTGCCATCCGTAATTTGCGATTAAGCGAGCCGTTAGTCTGATCCATTTGCAGCAATGCTTTCGAAGACGGTCCGGCACTCCGCTGTCACGCGGTCATAAGACCGGGTGAACGATGGAACGACCGGAGAATAAGGGAAAAAAACAGCCTGAACCTCAGCCGCGGAAAAGTCCGGCCCGCTGGTACCTGGTCCCCGCAGAGCGAGACAACCGGTCGCCTCTGACGGCTGACGGCGGTGAATCAGTCTGAGGCAATTTGCGATCCGTCACCAGCACCGGGCCGTGGCGTCCAGGCTGATTAACAGAATAATGAGCCGGAAACCGAATCGCAACTCAGCGAATTTTCCGTCGGCGACAACCACGGAAACGGGACCACGGAAACGGGACAGGCACGATCCGCGTGGTACCAAACGTAACTGGGGCTTCCAGCCGCAGTTCATGCCGTGTTTCGCGCCCGACCCCGCATCGCGTCTGGCTGCGGCTGGAAGCCCCAGCTACGGTAATAACCAGGGCCGACCATTGGTCATCCTTCCGTGAGCCGCGACGCGTCAGCGGCCGGGCCCCGGGCGCGACGTTTCCATGGATTTCAACGTCACACCGAGAAGCCAGCCGGTGAGCGGCCCGGTGCCTTACGGCACTCGGCTCACTCTTGAGTTCACCGGACCACGGAAAGGGACGGTCGATTTAGTGGACGGGTAGGGAGACCCCAACACAAACTGGTGCGATGATGAACTTAACTGGGGCTTACAGCCGCAGGTCGTGCAGGTTATCTGTGATC
>JAVKCM010000117.1:0-21134 GCA_040222735.1 Fuerstiella sp.
GATGCCTGTCCCCATTCGGCCGGAGACCTGCGGTCGAAGGTGTGGGGCGGTCGGGAGACCGCCCCACAACGGGGGTCGGCCTTTGGGCGGGCATTCGGTCGGTGCCTGTCCCATTTCCGTCGTCCGTCGTGTTGGGCCGCCAAAAGGGGACAGGCACGGGCGAAGAGAATGATGCCTGTCCCCATTCGGCCGGAGACCTGCGGTCGAAGTTGTGGGGCGGGCGGGAGACCCCCCCACAACGGGGGTCGGCCGTTGGGCCGCCATTCGGTCGGTGCCTGTCCCATTTCCGTCGTCTCCCATTTCCGTCGTCCGTCGTGTTGGGCCGCCAAAAGGGGACAGGAAATGGGACTGGCTCCGACTGCACCCAGTATCGGGGGACGGAAAAAGGGGACAGTCACTGATCCTGAGGTTTTGGCTGCGTGCGGCGGTTGGGGCAGTGCGGGGCGGAACAGGTGGAGCAGGTTCAGCAGACGTGGCGTGTTCGATCATCTGGCAACGAGAACGGTCGTTGCCCTGGTGGGCGAGGTCGGAGCCGGCGCCGCCTGACTCGGCTGCGGCCGCCGACTCTTGCTCACTGGCCGGGACGTTTCTGTCAGGCAGGCAGATACAATTCGATACAATTCCTGGCCACGGTTGCGTCGGACTATCGCCACAATAGTCCCCAGGAATCTGCGGGTGGGGACGAATTCAGACCGTACCTGGAACTGCTTAGAGTTCCCGGAGATGATTCGCCGTTCTGTTGAACAGTGCTGGGTCCGGGACGTACCCTTATTGTCCGGACATGGCACGGCATCAAACTGTCAATACTATGCGTTTTCTTATCAAACTGACTGTTGTTCTGGGCCTGCTGGGCGGAGTCGGCTTTTTTGCCTGGCAACAGGGGGCCGCATGGCTGAAGGAACGGAACAAGCCACAGTTCCGGATGGCGGAGGTTGAGCGCGGGGTGATTCGCATCACGCGGAATGCCACGGGCGAAGTGAAGCCGGTGCTGTCAGTGCAGGTCGGCAGTTTCGTGTCGGGGCCCATCGATGAGCTGTTTGTGGATTTCAATGACGAGGTAAAAAAAGACCAGGTCCTGGCGACGATTGATCCTCGGCTTTACAAAGCTTCCGTGGCGCGGGACCGGGCGGCGCTGGCGAACCGGGAGGCGGAAGTCCGACGCGTCCAGGCGCTGCTGCAGCGGGCCATCAATGACGAAAAGCGAGCCCTCGCGCTGCAGGCTGAGAATCGTGACTATATCTCTCAGACGGAAATGGACCAGTATCACTTTTCCCGCACCGGGCTCGAAGCGCAGCTGACGATCGCCGAAGCGTCTGTTGAACAGGCGGTGGCAAATCTGGAAAACTCGCTGGCCAATCTGGACTATACAGAGATCCGGTCACCGGTGGATGGCGTCATCATCGACTGCAAGATTTCTGAGGGGCAGACGCTGGCGGCTCAGTTCCAGGCGCCGGAACTGTTCGAGATCGCTCCCGACATGCGAAAGAAGATGCACATTTTTGCGTCCATTGATGAAGCCGACATCGGTCTGATTCGTCAGGCGCAGGAAATCGGTGAGTCTGTTATTTTCAAGGTGGATGCCTATCCGGGAGAATTCTTCAGAGAGGGCGTGATTGAACAGGTCCGGCTTAGTTCCACCACAACTCAGAACGTGGTCACCTATCCGGTGGTGGTAGCCACTCCGAACCCCGAGATGAAGCTGCTGCCGGGAATGACGGCGGATCTGACCTTCCAGGTGGCAGAACACAATGACGTTCTGAAGGTTCCGACGGCCGCCATTCGCTACCTGCCGGAAGACAAGTCCTATGTGCACGAGGCGGATCACAACAAGCTGGATCTTAGCTACGCGCTTCAGAACGATGATGACGCGGGATTGAAGGGTACATTAGAGGACAAACCTGTGGACGAGGCGGCTCAAAAGGCAGAGACGCGTCACGTCTGGATCCTGGACGGCGAGAAGCTGCGAGCCGTCGAGATTCAGGTGGGAGTCAGCGATTACAAGTCCCGGGAGGTGGTCGGCGGTGAACTGAAGGCCGGCGACAAGGTTGTGGTGGGACTGAAAACAAAGGAATAGGCACCATCGACGCCGTTCGGCACAACCGTTTCCGTTGCCTCCATTTCCCGTACAACGGTGGCGGCACAACCATGGCGGCATGTGCTGCGGCAACAGGCGTGGTGCCGTTTTCGTGATCATTTCCGGTGTCGCGGCGAGCCGCGACACCGACAGAACGAACCGACCTGCATGGACTTTTTCCTGACCGTATCCGTCGCCATTCGAGCTCTGGGCCGCAACAAAATGCGGGCCGGGCTGACGGTCCTTGGAGTCGTCATTGGCATCGCAGCGGTCACCACCATGGTGTCGATCGGCAGCAGTGCCGGGCAGCTGGTTCAGAACGAGCTGCAGTCGTTCGGGACCAACTTTCTGTTTGTGACGGCCCGCACGGAACGCCGGAACGGCGTCCGGCAAAGCACTCCAAGCCTGACGGAATCCGATGTTGACGCGATCGGCACTGAACTGGATTCGATCCTGGCGGTCTCCGCGATGGTGGGAGCGACGCGTCCGGTGGTCCGCGGCAACAACAACTGGCAGCCAAAGGAAATGTTCGGAGTGGGCGTCCATTATCTGGCCATTCGAAAGTGGCCGCTTCTGGCCGGAAGCTTCTTTGGTCCACAGGATCTGCAGTCCGGCAGTCGCGTGTGCGTCATCGGCCACACTCTGGTACGGGAACTGTTTCAGACGACCAATCCGCTGGGCGAATCCATTCGGGTAGGCAACATCCCGTTCACCGTGGTCGGCGTCCTTGAGAAGAAGGGCGCGGGGCTGACCGGTGAAGATCAGGACGATGTTCTGCTGATGCCGTACACGACCGTCAAGCGACGTATTCAGGGTTCCAGCTTCGACGATGTGCATGCCATCGTCGTTGCCGCCCGGGAACCTCATCTGGTACAGACGGCCACTCGTGAAATCAGCCAGCTGCTGCGGGATCGACACGGCATTGCTCCGGGACAGGATCCCGACTTTGAGGTGCACAGCAGCGAAGAAATTTCCCGGGTTATGGGAACCGTGACCGGCATCATGACGGCTCTGCTGGCATCGATCGCCGGCATTTCGCTGCTGGTCGGCGGTGTTGGCATCATGAATATCATGCTGGTATCGGTCACGGAACGGACACGGGAAATCGGTATTCGAATGGCCGTCGGGGCCCGGGGACGAGATATTCTGATTCAGTTTCTGATCGAATCCGTGGTACTGTCCTGCTTCGGAGGAGCGATCGGGATGGCACTGGGAGTCGCCGCGTCCATGGGAATTACGGCTCTGATCAACGAACTGAGTCCGGGTTCGGACTGGCCGGTGGTGGTGTCGATTCCCGCAGCAATCGTGGCGCTGGTGTTTGCGGCCGTCGTGGGAATGGTATTCGGACTGTACCCCGCGTGGCGTGCCAGTCGCCTCGACCCCATTGACGCCCTGCGGTACGAATGATGGCTCTGATTCAGCTCGATAAAGTCTGCAAGACGTATGATCTCGGTGAGGTCCGCGTCCATGCGCTGCTGGAAACCACCCTGAACATCGACAAGGGAGAATTTGTCGCGCTGCTGGGGCCGTCGGGATCGGGCAAATCAACTCTGATGAATACGCTCGGCTGTCTTGACCGCCCGACATCCGGAAGTTACCTGCTGCAGGGAACCGAAGTGGCCACGATGTCGCGGAACGCCCGAGCCGGTATTCGCAACAGACACATCGGCTTTGTGTTTCAGAACTTCAATCTGCTGAATCGAACATCCGCTCTGGAAAATGTCGAACTGCCGCTGCTGTATGGTTCTCGTCTGTCGGCCAGAAAGCGCAAACAGCGTGCGAAAGAGATGCTGGAGATGGTGGGGCTGGCCGATCGACTCGGCCACCACCCGGGTCAGCTGTCCGGTGGTCAGCAGCAGCGTGTGGCCGTTGCCCGATCACTGGTCAATTCTCCGTCGATTCTGATGGGTGACGAGCCGACCGGAAACCTGGATTCAAGAACCAGCCGGGAGGTCATCGACCTGTTTCGCCGCCTGAACGAACAAAACGGCATAACCGTTATCCTTGTTACTCACGACCTGGGCGTGGCAAAGCACGCAAAGCGAATTCTGGTGATGCAGGATGGGCGGATACAGACGGATACCGAGTCCTTTGACGAAGCCTTCCAATCGTTACATGCCATGGAAACGGAGGAATAACTGAAACAGTCCGGATCGGCAGAGAAGTCAGGCCACTGACAGATAGAGTCTTCGCTGCAGATGGTCGATGACGAACAACATGAACACCTCAAGCCGTCGATCACGGAAGATCACGCCACGCAGGGATGCGCCCCGGCGGGGTGTTCGTACGGCCTTCCTGTGGCACGGCCGCGTCGGTGGACGCGACCGCTGCCGCATGGCCGCCGTCTGCCTGTTCGGAATTCTGCTGCTGAGCTGTCCGGGCACCATCCGGGCTCAGCTGTCGGTTGACGAACAGCACCGAATCTTCCGGCATCGCGAAGAGGACATCGTGCAGTACCGGCGTCCGCCCGGAGCGGTCCCGGTAACCGTGGCATCTGACGACGCGTATCTGCGGGAACGTCTGATTCCGCTGGATGAAGCCATCCGCATCGCGTTGCAGCACGCCGAAGTCATTCGCGTACTCACCGGCGTATCGGCCACCACATCGGGGCGGACCATCTATGACACTGCCGTCGCCACGACGCCCATTGATCAGGCCGTCGCCCGCTTCGATCCGGTGTTTTCGGCAAACAGCAGCTGGCGAAAAACAGAGCTTCCCGGCACGCGGCTCGATCCGGCGGATCCGCTGGCCGCCCTGATCACCGGGTCGCAAACCGGTGGAAACGACCTCGCGGCCGGGCTGTCTAAAACGAATCGGCTGGGCGGGCGCGGGGCGCTGGAATTCCGCAACAACTGGAACTACGGTGTCGGTGGCGTGGGTGCTCTGAGTCCCGTGCACCGCCCGGCCTTCGAACTCAGTTATACGCAGCCGCTGCTGGCCGGGGCGGGCCGAGCGGCCAATGAAGCGCCGATTGTTATCGCACGTCTGGAGCTGGACCGTTCTTATTTTCAGTTCAAGGACTCGGTTCAGGAACTGGTGCGAGGCGTCATCGCCGGTTATTGGTCGCTGGTCGAAGCCCGCACCCAGTTGTGGGCTCGTGAGAAGCAGGTTGAACAGGCACAGGCGGCACTGGACCGGGTGGAAGCTCAGTTTCGTGTAGATCTGGTGGATATCGGTGACGTCGCCCAGCCGCGTGTGGCTTACGCGAACTTCAAGGCCAACCTGGTCAGTGCGCGGGGCAGCGTCATTCAACGTGAGGCCGCGTTGCGAAATCTGCTCGGACTGCCGCCCGAGGACGGCACACGTCTGGTGCCTTCCACGCCGCCGACCAGAGATCGCGTTGAATTTGACTGGGCCGAGCTGGTGCAGACCGCTCAGGCCCGTCGCCCGGATCTGATGGAACTGCATCTGATTCTGCACGCCGATCGACAGCGACTGCTTCAGGCCAATAACCAGTCACGACCTTCGCTCGACGCCGTCGCGGTCCATCGCTGGAACGGTATTACCGGTCAGATGCTGAACGGCAGCACCATCGGTTCCGGACTCGACGACAATCCCGCCTGGACGATGGGCATCAATTTTGAAGTCCCGCTCGGACTGCGGCAGGCCCGGGCCACCGCCCGATCTCGTGAGCTGCTGATCAGCCGCGATCGGGCCAACATCCAGCAGGGACTGCATGCCACCGAACACACGCTGGCCACGAATGTGCGAAACCTGGATCAGTTCTATGAACAGTACGAGGCCTTCAAAGAAACTCGTGAAGCCGCGCGAGTGAACCTCCGAGTGCAGTTTGCGGAAGAAGCCGCCGGGCGAGCCATCTTTCTGAATGTGCTGCAGGCAATCACCGACTGGGGCAACGCCGTGTCGTCGGAAGCATCTTCGCTGACGCAGTACAACGCGACGCTGGCTGCTCTGGAACGCGAAACCGGCACCATTCTGGAGACCCACGGTATTGTCTTCAGCGAAGAACGTTTTGCCGCCATCGGACCGTTCGGTCGGCACTTTGAGCCGGAATGTTATCCGAAGAGTCTGCAGGCAAACGGCAACGTCAACCGCTACGACGATTCCGGCCAGGCGGCTGAAGAATCGTTTGACCTGCAGGATTATCCGGGCGCCGGGAGGACCAGTGAGCCGCCTGCCGCGCCGCGACCGCTGCCTCTGGACGATGCTTCCCCGCAGGCCAGCGATCCGGATTCGTCGCCGCCGATGAGCTTCGTCCCGCTGGACATTCCCGGCACTGGCACCGCCACCGGCATCGGCACTGCGACAAACACCGGTACCGAACATAACGCAGAAGCCACGCCCGCGGACTCAAAGAAAGGTAGCGGCAGCCGGTTTAGTTTCCGCCGCCTGTTTCGCTTCGGGCGGTCGTGAACCCGGACGGCTCGCATCGCCATCGGTTGCGGTTCTCTTCTGAAACGGCAGAACGCAGAGAAACTGCGGGCCGGGCGTTATTGATAGACTCGGACATAGTCAATCAGGGGCGGAAACGGGACAGGCACAATCGGGGCGTCCCTGAACGTAGCTGGGGCTTCCAGCCGCAGTTTCTGCCGGCTTTGAGTCCCACTCGGTATCACGTCTTGCTGCGGCTGGAAGCCCCAGCTACGGAAATACAGCCTGGTCGTCACGGGACAGCGCGGGGCGGGCGGGACGGCGGGACGGGACTGTGCCGTGTTGTGCGGCCGAAAGGGGACACACCGCGGCTGCCCCCGTCCCTCCGCATTCTGAGCATGGTCCTCTTTTCTCGGCATGCCTGGTGTTCAGCAGCGGACACGGTGCGGCGGGTGTGGGGAGTAAAAACGCTGCGTTTTTGCCGGGGCGGCGTGAGAATTCAGGGTGAATCGCCGGGAAATGACTCCCTGCGGTTTCTCGGCTCCGTTATAACACGCGTTTTCAGTCAGGCGGAGCTGCGTTTTGTTGCCGACAGAAGGGGGCCATTCGTTGCGGTCGCCTTGCCCGTCTGACGTCTGATGGATTTGATGATTCGATGATTGAGGTACAGCTTCCTGACGGTACTGTTCTGGAAAAAGAAGATCACGCTACGGCTCTGGACGTCGCTGCTGGTATCAGCGACGGACTGAAACGAGCGACCGCGGCAGCCCTGATTGACGGTCAGACCGTCGATGCGATGCGTCCGCTGGCCGAACTGACGGATCTGCGTCCGGTCCCGCTGCAGCTGCTGACGACTCGGGACCCTGCCGCCGCCGCGGTGATGCGGCACAGCTGTGCTCACATCATGGCTCGGGCGATCATGCGGCTGTACGAAGGAGTCGGTCTGGCGTTCGGCCCGGTCCGCGGAAACACGTTCTATTACGACTTCGATCTGGCCACACCGATCAGTGAGGATGACTTTCCGAAGATCGAAGCGGAAATGAAAAAGATCGTGAAGGAAGGGGAACCGTTCGAACGGTTCCTGATGAATCGTGAAGAAGCGTTGCAGTTCTGCCAGGACCTGAAGCAGGAACTGAAGGTCGAACACATCAGGACGGGGCTGGCGGATCACGAAACGCTCAGCTTCTATCGCCAGGGTGAGTTTGTGGATCTGTGTCGAGGTCCTCATATTCCTCATGCCGGACTGATCCGGGGATTCAAAATTCTGAGTGTCGCGGGGTCACACTGGAAGGGCGACGTTTCGAATCGATCTCTGCAGCGGGTCTACGGCACGGCCTTTTTCGACAAGAAGGAACTGAAGGCCTATCTGGAACAGCTGGAAGAGGCGAAAAAACGTGACCATCGAGTGCTCGGCAGTCGCCTGCAGCTGTTCACCATCAATCCGGATGTCGGACAGGGGCTGTGTCTGTGGCTGCCCAAAGGCGCCACCATTCGTGCAACGCTGGAAGACTTCATCAAGGCCGAACTGCTGCGACGCGGTTACGAACCCGTGTATTCGCCTCATATCGGCCGCGTCGAGATGTACGAGACCAGTGGTCACTTTCCGTATTATCGCGAGTCGCAGTTTGCCCCACTGTTCGGGCATTCGGCCGGTCAGCTCGTCGACTTCTGGATTCACTGCCTGGATCCTCAGGATGACGACCTGCAGCCGCCGACCGCGGAAGAAGAACAGAAGCTGCTGGACGCGGCTCTGGTGCTGGGCTTCAGTGCGGAAGATTTCCCGCTGACCGGATCCGCGGACGAAAAGCGGGCCGTGTTGCGCAAGTGGGAAAAACAGCAGGAACGTTATCTGTTGAAACCCATGAACTGTCCGCATCACGTGCAGATGTATAAAGCCATCCCCCGCAGCTATCGAGACCTGCCGGTTCGCCTGGCGGAATTCGGAACCGTTTACCGCCACGAACAGTCGGGCGAACTGAATGGTATGCTGCGGGTGCGCGGCCTGACTCAGGATGATGCTCACCTGTTCTGTACTCCGGAGCAGGTGGAGCAGGAATTCAAGGACACGCTGGGACTGGTGAAATACGTTCTGGAAGCCGTGGGACTGGAAGACTACCGAGTGCAGCTGTCCACCAGGGACCTCGGTTCAGACAAGTATGTGGGCTCTGAAGAACTCTGGCAGAATGCTCAGGAAACGCTGCGCAGAGTACTCACCGAGGAAGGCCTCGACTTCGTCGAAACGCCGGGAGAAGCCGCGTTCTACGGCCCGAAGACGGACTTCATGGTCAGGGACTGTCTGGGCCGGGAATGGCAGCTCGGGACCGTTCAGCTGGACTACAACCTGCCCGAACGATTTCAGCTGGAATATACCGGCAGCGACAACAAACCACACCGGCCGGTCATGATTCATCGAGCGCCCTTCGGTTCCATGGAACGGTTTGTCGGGATGCTGATTGAACATTTCGCCGGTGCGTTTCCGCTGTGGCTGGCTCCGGAACAGATTCGTGTGCTGCCGCTGAGTGAGAAGTCGGACGACTATGCCCGCGACGTCGCAGCCCGCCTTCGCCAGTCGGGTTTTCGTGTGACGACGGACCTGCAGAGCGCCAAGCTGCAGGCCAAGATCCGCGATGCACAGATGGACCTGATTCCCTACATGGTGGTGGTTGGCCCCAAGGAAGCCGAACAGGACGCCGTGGCACTCCGCTGCCGTATTGACGGCGATCAGGGGGTTATGTCGTTCGACGATGCTCTGCAGAAGCTGGTTCAGGAACGCGATCAGCGAACCATTCGGCAGGTTGTGAAGTCGACCTTCTCGGCGGTCGAGGATTCCGGCGAAGAAATGGAGTACTGATTGTCGGCAGCGGCCACAGCGACAAGGTACTAGTCTGGCGAAACCGCCGGTGATTCCTCGATCACCGGCGGTTTCTTTTGAATTCGCATCGCATAAACCGCGTACGTCCGCTGCCCCATTCGCCACAGCCAGGGATCAATCGTATGCACGGTATCCGGTCCGGAAGGCAGGCGGGACAGCATGTTCAGATCGGCCAGAATCATGGCCGGATTTGTCCCCGTAAAGAAATTCTGGTCGTTGACGCACCGACGGACCAGAGCCGGCAGACTGTCGGACGTCGCGGTCCGCAGATCAGGTACGGTGTCCGAAGACACAACATCCGTGACAAACACGGCGACGCCGCCGGGACGCAGCATGCTCAGCATCCGCCGCAGATGCCCCATCCGAACCGATTTGACGGCATGACCGAACGTCGGGTGCCCGACCGGAATCAGTCGCTGCAGCGCATCCAGGATCTGGCTGTACACGCACAGTGAGACAACCACGTCTGCTTCCGGTACTTCGGCCACGCCGTTTTCCGATGCCAGCAGCTGCAGCACCTGAATACAGTGATCCCGGTTGTTTTCCGCCGGCTCAAAATCACGGCTGGTGAGCGACAGCAGCGGTTCAGCGATGTCAACCGGGGCATGAATCTGAATGCGGTCCGAGGAAAGTTCAACCGCCGCCACCGCGTCGCTGACGGCGGCCCGGTCCACATCCACCAGATGAATCCTGTCAAACAAAGAGGACAGTGCCGGCAGATCGACGTCCAGGCAGTTACCAGCCCCCAGCAACACGACGGACGAACACCGGCCCTCGGCAGACCCGCACAGGTCCGCGACCGTGGCCCGCATCAGTCGCATCACCATCTCACGATGCGGCTGATAAGATTCGGTCAGACCCGCTGTTTCCCGGTTTCGTGTAATGCTGCAGTCAATCAGATCTTTTCGCACGGGTCCGTTTTTCAACAAAGGAATCATTTATGTGAATGGTCAGGACGGCCCTGTCAGCTGGTGTTGATGGCAGATGCCGGTTGTCGGCCAGAAGTCGTCGTCGCTGCCAATGGTAGCGAATTTATGATTTCGCAGCGGCCCGCACAGGCAGTCTCTGGTCAAATCGGTACCCATTCGGCCACAATGATCGCGTGACGAATCAGTGCGGCTCGCCGAGCTGCCTACTTCCATCAGGAGACACAGTTAACATGCGACAACTTATCGTACCTGGAATTGTCAGCGTGCTGCTGACCGGAGCAATGAATATGTCTGAAGCAGGGGATCTGAAAGTCGGAGACGAAGCACCAGCCTTCGAACTCAAGGGAAGTGACGGAAAGACCTACAAACTGTCAGACTTCCACGGCAAATCAACCGTGGTGGTGGCGTGGTTTCCCAAGGCATTTACCGGTGGGTGCACCAAAGAATGCAAGTCCTTCCGCGCCAATGGCGAAGCCATCCGCGAGTATGAGGTGAAATACTTTACGGCAAGCTGCGATACAGTCGACCGCAATACCGAGTTCGCGAAATCACTGGAACTGGATTACCCGATTCTAAGTGATCCGGGAAAACAGGTTGCGGAAGCGTACGGCGTGGTTCATGAAGGACGAGCCAACCCGGAACGCTGGACTTTCGTCATCGGCGAAGACGGAAAGATTCGCCATATCGACAAGAAGGTTCGCACCGACACTCACGGCGAAGATCTGGTCAGTCTGCTGGCTGAACTGAAAGTGCCAAAGAAGTAAAACACCTATAGCCAACAACACATGTACACATGTGCAGTTACGGTCAGCTTGCCAACCGGCGGCAGCGGCAGATCCCACCGCAGGCCGAAGGCTCAGATCGCAATTTTTCAAGGAATTTTGTCGCCCGCGGAACCTGCAGCAGAATTTGCCGCAGGTTTTTCCTCAACGTTGATGAATTCTTGTCGAATTTGTGGCGGAACAAGCGGCTGAATCCCCGATGAAGGAGCATGGGTGGGGTTCCCCCGGTCGGGTGAAACCCGAACGCGGGTTTACCCGGCACGGCAATGCTGTCCGCTCGCCCCCGTGGTGAGTCGGTTGTTGGAATTCAGAGGTCTGATATGTGTTGAGAACTGACTCGTTTGAGTGGAAATGCCCGAGACTTCCGGTCCCAGGGGAAACGTCCGAACGAGTCTCAACGCAAAACAGACCTAAACCTCCTTCTGACGATAGTCAGAAGGAGGTTTTTTCTTTGGGCGGCAGTGGTGTGGTGCACGCGAGGTTCGGCTGTTGGCCTCTGCGAACAGGTGTTCTGAGCGACGTTTGGCGTCTAGGTGACTGAAAACCGGTCGATCGCCGTTTCTGTGAATTCGACGCTGTAACCGGCATCCTGTGGTGGCATGTACCGACCGTGCTTCATCGTCACCGGATGCACCACATGTTCGTGCAGGTGATCCGAGTACTCAGTGACTCGATCGGTCAGGCTTCCGGACACGCAGACGTAGTCGATGACGCTCAGGTGTTGCACGTATTCACACAGACCGACGCCCCCGGCGTGCGGGCAGACAGGTGTATTGGCGCGGGCTGCGAGCAGCAGGACGGCCAGCACTTCGTTGACGCCCCCCAGCCGACAGCTGTCGAGCTGACAGACCTGCATACCGCCCGACTGCAGAAACTGTTTGAACATGACGCGGTTGTGGCACATTTCTCCGGTCGCCACGCGGATCGGGGCCACCGCTTTGGAAATTGCAGCGTGTCCCAGAATATCATCCGGGCTGGTCGGTTCTTCAATGAACCATGGTCGGAATTCGGACAGCTGTCTGATCCAGTCGATCGCCTGATCAACATCCCAGACCTGATTGGCGTCCATCATCATGAACGCGTCGTCTCCCATTTCCTGACGCAGTACACGGCAGCGTCGGATATCGTCCGTCAGGTCGCGTCCCACCTTGATTTTGAAATGTGACCAGCCCCGGGACTTCAGATCACTGCACTTCTGCCGCAGCGCTTCGTCAGAATATCCCAGCCATCCTGCGGAAGTGGTGTAGCTGGGGTAGCCCGAATCGGACAGTTCTTCGATCCGCTGCTGCCTGGTATTCTGCTGACGCGACAGCAGTTCCACGGCCTGGCTCGGTGTCAGGGCGTCTGTGATGTAGCGGAAGTCCACGCAGCTGACGAACTGTTCCGGCGACATGTCACAGACCAGCTGCCAGACGGGTTTGTTCTGCAGACGTGCCCACAGGTCCCACACGGCGTTGATCACGGCGGCAGCCGCCAGGTGGATCACGCCCTTTTCAGGTCCCACCCATCTTAGCTGGCTGTCTCCCGTCAGCCGACGGTACAGCGTCACGGGCTCGGCCATCAGTGATTCGACACTGACACCCTGCAGCAGCGCGGCCAGAGACCGGATGCCGGCGACACATAGTTCGTTGCCGCGTCCGATGGTGAATGTCATGCCGTGTCCGGTCAGGTCCGGACGATCAGTCTGCAGCACCACGTACGCGGCGGAATAATCGGGATCCGGATTCATGGCATCCGAACCGTCCAGTTGCTGCGAGGTGGGAAAGCGAAGGTCGAATGTTTCGAAACCGGTGATTTTCAGAGTCATCTGGGAGTGGTGTTCTTCCGGGATGGCAGGAACTTAAACTGCACAAAGGAATAAAGACTGCCGGTTGACTTCGCGGCAGAACAATCGAAGGGATCACGTGCTGCGACGGTCCGATCCGGTCTCACAAATGGTGCTTCGCGTTAGTCTGTTTTCGGCGGACGGAAGCCGCCCGTCCACCATTCCGGCTGAACGAAAACCTCAGACACCTGCATCTGAAAACCCGGCAGGACTTCGGATCCGTGCAGGGTCTGTCGAGGCCCCAGCGACAGCGTGTGCTGCCCGGCGGCAAGCACCAGGACTTCCTTCTTCACCGGATCCGGCACCCACACGGTCTGCACGCCGACCTTCAGGTAGGCCAGGGTCCGCCGACGCATGTCGCGGCGCCGGTCGTTTGCCGAGGCGATGTCCACCACCAGCCGCGGCAGGATGTCGGCAACCGCCTTTTCTGATTCGCCGAACTGACTGCCGGCATCGAAGAAACTGATGGCCGGACAATAGACCGTATCGGGCTCACGAGTGACCTTCAGACCGATCTGGTGGCACGCATAACCGACCGACTGCTCCGGCCGCGACCGAAACCATGTGGCGAGGGCGCGAGACAGGTTCAGCACGGTGTTGCCATGATCGTCGTCCGGAGGCTCCATCAGCACGGTCTGGCCTTCATGCAGTTCATGCCAACGCCCGGCTTCCGGCAGTTCGTGTTTTCGTCGGGCAAATTCTTCCGCCGTCATCCGGCCTTCCATCAGCATGATGTCTGTCACCTTCTGTTTACGCTGCTGATCGCATGCGACCTGCCCGGATGGTACACTCTGGACACAGATTTTGAAGCCGGGCCGGGGGCTCTGCTGCCCGCTGAGCGGCGGAACGATGATCTGCCGCAAAACAGCTCTACCGAATCGTTGGCCACGGCCGGTCCTTTGGCTGCCGTTGCTGAACGGACCGATGGCACAAACCAATGAACCAGAATTGATGGAGGCACCCGTCTGATGCGTACGAGCGTAGCGGCTGGAAGTCTGATGCTGTTGTTTCTGAGCCCATTGGTACAGGAAAAATATCTGCAGGCGCAACCGGCAGACCGCGGCGTGGTGCTGAAGACGTCTGCCGCCAGTCCCGGCTATACCCTGATTGCCCCGTTCGGCGGACAGCAGACCTTTTTGATCGACATGGACGGGCAGGTAGTGCACTCATGGACAACCGAACGCCGCCCAAGTCAGGCTGCTTACCTGCTGAACGACGGCAGTCTGATCAGAACGGCAAAGATCCCGAATGATACCTTCAGCGTCCCCGGCGGCCCGGCCGGGGGCATCCAGAAATTTGACTGGGACGGAAATCTGGTGTGGGATTACGTGGTCTCTGACAATCAGCGGCTGACCCATCACGACATCGAACCCCTGCCCAACGGCAATGTGCTGGTGGTGGCATGGGAACTGAAGACACGGCAGCAGGCACTGGAAGCCGGTCGCGACCCGGCAAAACTTGACGGCGGTGCACTGTGGCCGGAAGTCGTGCTGGAGATCAAACCGGTGGGGCCAACGGGGGGTGAAGTCGTCTGGGAATGGCACGTCTGGGACCATCTGGTACAGGCGTTCGACCAGGACAAACCGAACTACGGATCTCCGGCCGATCACCCGGAACGCATCGACCTGAACTATGTTGAACGGCCGATTCCGGACTGGATTCATATGAACTCCATCGACTACCACCCCGCTCTTGACCAGATTCTGGTCTGTGGCCGCACGTTTGACGAAATCTGGGTGATTGATCACGGAACCACCACTCAGGAAGCCGCCGGACGCACCGGCGGAAAACGCGGACGGGGTGGAGATCTGCTGTATCGGTGGGGGAATCCGTTCGCCTATTTCGCCGGTACGCCGTTCGACCAGGTCCTGTTCGGGCAGCATGATCCTCACTGGATTCCGCCCGGGCTGCCGGGAGCCGGCAATATTCTGATTTTCAACAACGGCAGCGACCGCGACAATCGCGCGTTTTCGACCGTGGACGAACTGACGCCACCGCTGCTTGCGAACGGCCGTTACCAGCTGCCCCCGAATGAGCCGTACGGTCCCGAGAAACTGGTATGGCGGTACGAAGCGCCCGGCAAACTGTATTCGCAGCGGGTCTCAGGAGCCCAGCGACTGCCCAACGGCAACACACTGATCTGCTCGGGCGAAGACGGTCATGTGTTTGAAGTGACCAGA
This sequence comes from Fuerstiella sp., assembly GCA_040222735.1. Lineage (GTDB taxonomy): Bacteria > Planctomycetota > Planctomycetia > Planctomycetales > Planctomycetaceae > Fuerstiella. Next base: position 14,995 of record JAVKCM010000117.1, read on the forward strand.
GACGGCGACGTTGTCTGGGACTTCTGGAACTACCTGGGCGCCACAAATACGACGGCACCGGCTGCCGCCCCTGCCCCGGGCAGCGCACCGGGACCGCTGCACGGCGTTGCGATGTTTCGAGCCGTCCGGTACCCGCCGGATCATCCCGCCTTCGCCGGACGCCGGCTCACGGCCAGAGCCGCACAACCTTAACTCGGCACCGTTGTGCTTCGACTGTCTTACCATCCCGGGGCGAACAGGCAACGCGACTGGAACTACGCCAGCGATCAGACAGGTCCCGGACAGGAATGTCCGGGCTACCGACCCCCTCGGAACGTACAGTAAACGGGACGGGCAACGATAGGGGTAGGGAAGTCGCATTGATTTGCGACTCCCCTCCCTCCGAACCGGACTGGCGGATCTCCCGCATCCGGCTCTCCAGTTGATTGTTACTGCCGGGCAGATTGACTTTCACGAGCAGGGGCTGTTGCCAGACTGAACAGCCCCTGCCCCGCGAAGAAGGCGTTTTGCCTCCTCGAACGCTCGAGTGCTCGAGTGTGGTCAACATCGGGTTCGTCCAGACGCTCGGTTCCGTCCATGCCCAGTGGCTGAGGTCGTTTCCTGAAAATCTACGTGTCGCCCGATTGCTCGGCGGCACCATTGAGTCAGGTTTTGTTTCCAGTTGCCTGTCCTTTCCCGATCAATCTTCCTGCGCCCCTTTGCTCCACGGGCGTTACCCCGTTTCAAAGCTCATACGAGCGCTCTGACCTCCACCCCGGTGCCGTCGATCTCGTGCGTGGCCCTATGGGGAGGCTGCTTCCGCAATCGTCCGACAAGTTGACCCGCGGTGGGGTTCCCTGCTTAATGCGTTTGACCTTCCAATCGTTCTGCCTCCAACCACCCCCCGTTGTCTCCGGGTCGATCTGTTTTATTCCGGAGCTGACCATCTGCAGCCTTGTTCACCCGGTGTGCCGGGTTCGATGGCATCCTGGGCTTCGCCATTTCATAGCCAAATGTAACTGGGGCTTCCAGCCGCAGTTCATGCTAATCCAGACACCAGCGTCTGATCAGCGTGGTGTACAGGTCGGTGCCGCGTTCCAGCTGATCAAGTGCGATCCATTCGTCATCTGTATGTGCCTGGCGGATGTCGCCGGGGCCCAGAACCACGATGTCCCGGATTTCCTGGAAGCAGGATCCGTCGGTGCCGTAGGGCACCGTGCGGGAGGCGGGCGTGCCGGTGATGGCCAGCAGTTCGCGGACGTACGAAGAATCGGGATCCGTGAACAGCGGCTCTGTGGCAAAGATCGTTTCCAGCTGCAGCCCATGGCGTTTAGCGGATTCGTGAATCCGTTCGGCCAGCGCGTCAGCATTGATGCCGGGCATGGTGCGGAAATAGATGGTGCAGATCGACTTTGCCGCCGTAATATTCATCGCTGGCGAGTGGTCGTTGATACCCAGGTTCAGATTGATCGTGGGTGGCGTGTAGCGATCGTCCTGCCATGCCGGATCGTCTTCGATGTCCAGACACAGCTGGCGCACATCCGCCAGAAAGGGAATCATGGCGAAGTTGGCGTTGATTCCCCTGCCGGTACTGGAATGGGCGGCTCGTCCGATCGACGTGATCTTCATGGCTCGTCCGCCCTTGTGGGCGTGCACCACTTCCAGCAGGGTTGGTTCGCCCACGACGGCGCGGCTCTGGCGGCTGACGACCTCCCGATACATCGCCGAATCCGCCACTACCCTGCCGGCACCTTTCAGTCCGATTTCTTCATCGGCCGTGCAGAAGATGTAGACGGGCTCCTTCAGCGATTCAGCCTCCAGCGAGGCAACGGCCGCCAGCATGCAGGCCAGTGACCCTTTCATATCGCAGGATCCGCGTCCGTACAGGCGGTCATCGGTCTGGCAGGGCGACCACGGGCCGCTGCCGGCAAAACTCCACGAATCCACGGGGACGACATCGGTGTGACAGAAATAGGCCAGTCCGCGACCTGTGTCCGGACCTTTCCGTCCTGCCACGCAGGCCTTCCGGACACCGTTCTCGTCCTGGTATTCCAGCCACTCGGTCTGGCATCCCAGTATCTTCAGCTGATGTTCCACCCATTGGCTGACCTCGGTATTGGAGGTACTGCTGACGGACGGAAACGGGATCAGTTCTTTCAGCAGAGCAAGACTGTGCATCGGCGACTTTCGAACAACGGGCAGGAAATCAGTCGGGCGGGTTGCACGCCAGAACTCCCGACCCGCTGCAGGGTCTCATGGACGCTGGTGTGCAATAGAAGGCATCAGTGGCCGGGAGCCCCGGCATGGCGGGCCACTTCCATTTCTTCGGACATGTCACGGGGAATGGTGGGGGCTACGACAATTTCTTCAATGACGGTCCGCCCCGGCAGCGTGACTGCCAGGTGAATGCACCGAGCCACATCTTCCGGCTGCATCATCAGACGACGGGCCTCGTCATCCGGAGGTGCGGGGCGGCCATCCAGAATCGGCGTGTTGACTTCGGCGGGAATAATGGCGGTGGCCCGGATCCCCGCCGATCGAAGTTCGCTGTTCAGGCCGTTTGAAAAGTTGAGTGAAGCGGCCTTGGCGGCGGAATAGGGAGAGCCTCCAAGAATTCCGGGTTTCAGCGCGGCCATGGATGAAGTGGTGACAATTGTTCCGCTGCCGCGGGCCAGCATGTCCGGCAGGCAGGCCTGAGTGAGCCGGTAAACAGCTTCGATGTTGATCTTGAAGACCGCGTCCCATTCGTCCGGCTGAACATATCGGATGGAACGAACTTTGGAAGAAAATCCGGCATTATTCACCAATATGTCGATGCGGCCGCAGGTCTTCAGCGTGAATTCCGCAACACCGGCTGCAGCCTCGCCGTCGGTCAGGTCAGCCGGATGAGCAATGGCTTTGCCGCCGGCGGAACTGATTTCTTCCACCACTGAATTTAATGGTTCCGCACGGCGACCGACAACAACCACAGTGGCACCCTCAGCGGCCAGCATCCTGGCGGCGGCCCGTCCGATTCCTGAACCGGCACCGGTCACAATGGCCACTTGTTCGTCCAGACAACCCATAAAACTGTTCTTTCCCGTAACGACAGATTCAGAATTCCGAGGATCAGCGAATTGAGATCAGGCGCCGCATGGCGGTGACCGATCGAGCGGCCACAGCATAGTGAAATGGGGCCGTTCTTTAATGGAAACGCGGTCCACAACTGCCCGCAATTCGAAAACAGCCAGACAACGGCTCAGGCGTCCGGCGCGTGCTGGTCAGCATCAGCGTCAGCCCCTGGTGTCCTGCTCCGGACGGCGCCCGTCACCGCCGCCAGCAGGCTCAGCCCACCAAGTGTCAGCAGCCAGTCCTGCCACCAGGTCAGCGGACTGAACTGGAACCCGGAAATCCCGATCATCCACGCAGCACATTCCAGTTTCTGCCACGTGAGCAGAAATATCAGCAGCAGCACGAAGAAACCAGGAGCCGCGTATTTAAGTCGGGATTCGTCCGGCGGGCTGACCAGGACGGCGGCCAGCGCCAGAACCGGAAGCGTCAGCAGCAGCAGCATGCCCACGGCCTGCCAGCCCAGAAAAACACCGGTGACCACAAACGCAGACGAAATGGCCAGTGCAGACGGGGGGGCTGTACCGTTTGCAGTCCTCATCTGCAGCTTTACCAGGCTGCCGGCCAGGAAACCCGCGGCCAGACCGATGAATCCATCAAGGAATCCGATGGCTGTAACGCCCGTCCAGATCATGTGACGGGCTCCGCTTAACGGATCCGGCCAGCGGAAACCGGCGTTCAGGTCGTAGAGAAAATTCGAATAGATGGCGGCCCGCACCGGACGAAGTTCAAACCACAGAGTACCAGGCAGCAGACCGGACAGGACTCCGAATCGCTGCAGCTTTCGCACCGGAGGATGACCGTCGTAGCCAATCATGGTCAATGCCAGCACGGTTGTCAGCAGCAGGCAGTGAAACAGGTAGATTCCGGTGAGATCCCATTTGGCGAACCACACCAGCCAGAATCCCGGATTCACGTGGAAATGGTCGGGATGTCGCAGCGGCAGATTTGAGGCGCCGGTCAGCAGCTCGCCAAACAGCAATGCCAGAAAAACGGCACCGCAAACAGTTTCAATCAGTGGATAGCGCACGGCAATCGGAAGCTGGCAGTAACGACAGCGTCCGCGCAGCAGCAGCCAGCCAAGTATGGGAATATTGTCCCGTGCGGCCAAAGGAGTTTCACAGCGCGGGCAGCGTGACTTCGGCCTGCCCAGCGACAATCCGGCGGGCAGACGATAGATGACGACGTTCAGAAAGCTTCCGAAACAGGTTCCCAGCACAAAGATCCACGTGGCAATCAGCAGCTGCATGCCGAGCATCGGCAGATTGAATGACGGAGAAGAAAAGGCCGGGACCTGCTGCAGCAGCGCCATCGCCGCGGAAACACTGTTGTCCGTCGGAAGCAGCCGCGTCGCAGAAAGTTCCGGGATGAAATTTTCCGGCATAACGACGGCAAGTCTGAGACTGAGGAGGTAACCTGAAAACACGTGAGGATCTGACGATGAGATGAAAGAGATGTGCCAAGACGGTATTTGGGAAATGGTGCTTTGTCGCAGTATCGAGCTCTGGCAAAGCGACTGTTGTACCGCACTTTATCGCCGATCAAAGGTCCTCGCGAGCGATCAGGGACGTACCGGGTACCGGCCGGCCGGTCGATGCAGCTTCCGAAACGCCGGATATTTCCTGCAATTGCCTGAATCCCGATACGAACAACTATCGTTCTGCCGCAGGAAAACTACGATCCCGCTGGAAAAATCCCCAAATGTTCGCGGACAACCCGCAGGCCATACCATTCGGCCATGGCGGCCGTTTACCTCACCTGGAAAGAAAGAAATCTGTTATGAAATTTCCGGAAAGACTACTTCATCTTCTGCTGCCGCTGGCCCTGCTGGCTGGCTGCGGCACGGAAGAAAAGCCGCCGGCTGGCGAAGAGACGGTCGCCGCTGCCCCCGAAGAAGATTCGGCCGAGGCCACGGTCCGCTACATCATGGATGGTGTCAGAAATGGTCAGCCGGTGGTGGCATGGAATTCGCTGCCCCCCAGCTATCAGACAGACATCAATGACATCGTCCGCACCTTTGGGGCCTCAATGGATGCAGAGGTCTGGAAACAGGTGATGAGCCTGCTGGGCAACGTGCACCAGCTGCTGGTCGACAAACAGGAATTCATCGTGAACCATCCCGCGATCGCCGAAAGCGAAAATCCTGAAGCAGCGAAGGAATCTGTCGGCCATGTGGCCGGACTGCTGAAGACTATTCTGGACAGCACCGGCAATCTGGAAAAACTGAAGCAGTTTGACGGCGGAGAGTTCATGAAGACCTCAGGTTCAGCGCTGGTGAAGCAGATCGATGCGATGGCCAGACTGGCTCCGACCGGTCCGGCAGCCGGCCCCGTCGGGCTGGCTGCACTGGACGCCGTTCAGATCGAAACAGTGACATCCACTGATACCACCGCCACACTGAAAATGACCTCACCGGACGGGAAGGAAGAGGAACAGGAGTTTGTGAAGGTTGACGGCAAATGGCTGCCGAAAGATATGGCCGAAAACTGGGATCAGCAGGTCAGCGACGCAAAGCAGGGACTGGCCGAGCTGCCGGCGCAAATGGGACAGATGAGAATGCAGGTGGCGATGGCCACGGGCATGGTTTCCGGAATTCTCACACCGCTGCAGAGTGCGGAAACGCAGGAACAGTTCAATCAGGCAGTGGCCGGTCTGCAGCAGTCGGCCATGGGCTTCATGGGAGGACCTCCGGGCGCAGGACCCGGCCCCGGAGGTTTCGGCCCGCCGGGCAGTCAGCCTCCGACCGTTGTTCCGGAGTCTCTGAATACTCCGCCCACGGAATCACCGGCAGCCCCGGAAGAGCCAGCCCCGGAAGAGCCAGCTGCGGAAGAAGCGGCTACGGAAGCGAGCAAGTCTCAGGAATAACTGCGAGCCTGTAGTGCTTTGCAACGGCTGGGAAGCAGGTTCAGCATCCTGCCTGCCATGATGTCCGGCGTCTTTCGCAGGCTGAAAGCAGACTCTGCAGGAATCGAAACCGAAAATCAGCCGGTGCCAGAGCAGCAGGGCCGGGGGGGATGCGGTAAAGCCAACGCCCCCGCCCGGGTTAATTGCGT
>JAVKCM010000118.1:0-21597 GCA_040222735.1 Fuerstiella sp.
ACGCGATTTGGGGGGTGTCGCCGCGGGAATCTGGTAGTGCTGGACGGCGGGGTTTACACACAGCGCAGCGTGAACCCGGGCAGGCGAGACGTTAAAACGCCCGGCGATTCAGGCGTCTTGTTTTTTCAACTTTTCGATGTGGGCGGAAAGGGGACAGGCACCGAACGAAGGACGCACTCCCGTTGTGGGGCGGTCTCCCGACCGCCCCACACCATCGACCGCAGGTCTCCGGCCGAATGGGGGACAGGCATCATTCTCTTCGTCTTCCCGATTCGGGCTGGGGTGAGATTGAAAGGGGACAGGCACAATGCTGTCGTTTGATCGGAAGGAGATTGAAAGGGGACAGGCACAATGCTGTCGCCATTTCCTGACCCGAGCCAAAAGGGGACTGGCGCGACGGCGCCAGTGTTACCTGAACATAGCATCCGGGCGGCCGCCGTCGTGCCGGCCGAATGGGGACGGCGGCCGCCGTCGTGCCGGCCGAATGGGGACAGGCATCATTCTCTTCGTCTTCCCGATTCGGGCTGGTGGTGGGCTGTTTGCGCTAACCCGACGGACTGGAAGTCCGTCGTACAAAGGCCGAAAGGGGGCCGAAAGGGGACAGGCATCATTCTCCTCGCCCGAGCCAAAAGGCGACTGACTCGACGGCGCCGCTGTTACCTGGACACAGCATACGGGCGGCCTCCGTCGTGCCTGTCCCCTCTTGGCGGCACAGTATCTGGTGGCGCTGCGGCTGGAAGCCCCAGCTACGGAGACGGGACGCGACGGAAATGGGACAGGCACCGAACGAAGGACGGCCAAAGGTAGGACTCGCTTGCCGTTCGGAGCCAGTCCCATTTCCTGACCCGAGCCAAAAGGGGACTGGCGCGACGATTCCATGGATTTCAACGTCACACCGAGAAGCCAGCCGGTGAGCGGCCCGGTGCCTGACGGCACTCGGCTCACTCTTGAGTTCTCTGATAACGACCGGTGTCGACCCCGAATCTGTGGGTAACGACAAGGCGGGAAGCCCCAGCTACGATGTGCAGGCTGTGGCTGGCGGTTCTGTTAGTCGCAGCAGTACGTCGGGCCGCTGTCGCAGGTGTTGAACGGCTCGCGCAGCTTTTCCAGCAGCTGCTGAGATTCATAATCGCCGGCCGTGATTTCGAAGCCGAGATCCTGAATCATCCGGAAGTCTTCCAGAGCCGCCTGGCCGGGTGTCGTCAGGTAATCACTGACAAACATAGAATTGGCCGGATACAGCCCCATGGCCTGCATGCTCCGCAGGTTGACTTCACGCCCGCCGGCAATCCGGAGTTCGGTTTTCGGATTCGTCAGCCGGAACATGGCCAGCACTTTCAGACAGTAGCGGGGATCCAGATCAACCGGTCGTCCCAGCTGAGCACCTTCGATGGGAATCAGAAAATTGATCGGGATGGAGGCCACGTGCAGCTCAGCCAGTTTCAACGCCACGTCGACCACGTCTTCCTGAGTTTCTCCCATTCCCACGATCATGCCGGCGCACAGTTCCAGACCGACATCGCGACAGGTATCCAGTGTTTTCAGTCGATCCTGAAAGGTATGGGTGGAGACGATTTCGTCGTGGAATCGTTCGCTGGTGTTCAGATTATGGTTGACCCGGTCGACTCCGGCGGCCTTCAGCCGAGCGGCCTGTTCGGGCTTCAGCAGGCCCAGACAACAGCAGATGTGCAGGCCGAATTCCTGCTTAATGTCGCGGACCACATCACAGACGTGGTCCACTTCCCGATCTGAGGGGCCTCGACCGCTGGCCACGATGCAATACGTGCGAGCCTTGCTGTCGAAGGCCTTGCGGGCACCGTCCAGCAGGCGTTCTTTGTTCAACATCGGGTATTTGTCGATCGCTGCTTCCGACCCTTTCGCCTGCGAGCAATAGCTGCAGTCTTCGGGACAGAGACCGCTCTTGGCGTTTTTCAGGTAGTAGAGCTGCACAGACGTCCCGAAATGAGCACGACGCACCTGAAAAGCGGCATCCAGCAGCCCCAGCAGCTGCGCATCGTCGGCCTGCAGAATGCTCAGAGCGTCTTCGCGGGTGATCTGACCGCCATTCAGGACAATCTCTGCCAGGTCGGAAAAGGATTTCTGCGAGGTCTCGTTTGCGAGGTCAACGGCCATGCCAATAGAGCTCCGGAATCTGATGCACAAGGTCTGATGGCCGATCGGATTTCAGCCGGGGCAGAGTCTATCGTCCGTTTTCGGCCTTCAACAGCGTTTGGTGTGCCATTCTGCAGGCAACGGCAGATTTCCGGCATTCTGACCGCTGCCGGCCTCCAGCCGCCGTCCGGTAGCCGGCGGCCGACAGCCGGCATGTTTTGCGGTTCCGTCTGCCAGGTCCTCTACGGCTGCTTGACGAAGCATCCCACGCACGCCATTCTTTAACAACACCCCAAGGACACCAACAAAAATCTCCACAGGGAGGACAGCATGCCAAAAACTCTGCTGCCGGAAACCACCTCGGATTCGCCGAAGCCCGCATCGTCTGCAGGCTCACAGAGCCATGTTTCGAGAACAGAGCCCGATTCTGCCGACCCCGGCCAGCCCTTCGGTCAGCAGGACAGCGACCGCAGGTTTCTGCTGGTGAGCGGCGCCATCTTTCTGGTGATTCTGACGGGGCAGTATTTGTGGATGGTGACCGATCAGCCAGATCCGCTGCCATGGCAGCGGAGCCCGGATTTTCATCTGTTTCGTGTGGACGTCAACAAGTCCGGCTGGATCGAATGGACGCAGCTGGAAGGCATTGGCCCGGCTCTGGCACACCGGATTGTGGCCGACCGCGAGCTGAACGGCCCGTTCCGCGGCATTGAGGATCTGCGGCGAGTCGAAGGAATCGGCCCGACAACGCTCGACCGAATCCGGCCCTCGCTTACAATCAGCCATGACGAAAACCAACCACGTTCCACAGCCGAGTCCGGAACACCCGAACAACGGAGCGCAGGATCCGTTCGGACCGGACATCGGTCCGCTGCCATCGCCGAGTAGTCGAGCGCGCTTCGATTCGTATCGGAAACGCGTCCGGGCAGGAAATTTGCCGGGCGGCAGCATTCATTCCAGTGGCCATGTCCGGCCGCGGGCAGAACGTGTGCGATCGGCTCGAGACCTGATCGGGCGGTTTTTTCAGCTGCTGTCACCGTTTCGCTGGCAGATCATCTGGATTCTTGCCTCGCTGACGGTCGCCACACTGCTGGCCCTGATTCCTCCCGCCGGCACCAAGTTTCTGGTGGATTACGTCCTGACCGGGCAGCCGCTGCCGACGTCCATCGCCAGCCGTTTTCCCCAGCTGACAAATCCGAAGACCTTACTGATGGTCACCGTGCTGACGGTCGTCATCGTTTCGCTGCTGAAGATCTTTGTCCACATCTGTGGCCGGTGGTACGCCACGAAGATCACCAAACATATTCAACTGTATGTCCGTCGACGCGTGTTTGAACACGCCATCCGCCTGCCGCTGCACCGCGTGCAGGACATTCGATCCGGCGGGGTCGCATCAATCCTGCGTGAAGACGGCGGCAGCGTCGGCGAGCTGGTGTTCGGTCTGCTGTACAACCCGTGGCGGGCCGCCATTCAGCTGGTCGGCAGTTTTCTGGTGCTGGCGTGGGTTGACTGGACCCTGCTGCTGGGAGCCGTCTTTCTGCTGCCGCTGGTATTTCTGTCTCACCGCGCCTGGATCGCCCGCATTCGTCCTCAGTTTCGCGCCATCCGAAAACAGCGCGAACAGATTGATGCGGGGGCCACGGAAGCATTTGCCGGAATCCGCATCGTCCGTGCCTTCAGCCGGCAGAACCGCGAAGCCGGTCGGTTTGTGACGGAAAACAATCTGATGGCTCGCAAGGAACTGTACGCCTGGTGGTGGATGCGGGCTGTCGAAATGATCTGGGAAGCCATGATCCCGATCAGCAGTGCAGCGCTGCTGACCTACGGCGGGCTGCGCGTGTTGCAGGGAGCTCTGACGGTCGGTGATCTGATGATGTTTCTGGTCTACCTGCTGATGCTGCTGGAGCCGCTGGCGACGCTGGCCAACAGCGCGACCCAGTTTCAGAACAGCCTTAGCGGCCTGGATCGCGTGCTGGATCTGCTGGATGAACCGCGTGAAATGATCTCCACGTCGGAATCCATTCGCACCAGCCGCGATGTCGTCAGAGGCGATGTCGAATTTCGTGAGGTCATGTTCACCTATCCCGGCACCGAAACGGCCGCACTGTCGGACGTCAACCTGAAGGTCGCCGCCGGACAGACGGTGGCGCTGGTCGGTCCCAGCGGAGCCGGCAAGACCACACTGTGCAATCTGGTGGCCAGGTTCTACGACCCGACTCACGGGCAGGTACTGCTGGACGGGATTCCGCTGACGAAGTACGACGTGGAATCCTTTCGCACCCTGCTGGGCGTGGTCGAACAGGATGTCTTTCTGTTCGACGGAACCATCGCCGCCAACATTTCCTACGCGCGCCGCGATGCGGCGCCTGAAGACATCCGGGCCGCGGCTGACGCCGCCAACGCCACCGAATTCATCGACCGCATGCCCGCCGGGATGGACACCGTCATCGGCGAACGAGGTGTCCGCCTCAGCGGCGGACAGCGGCAGCGACTGGCGATCGCCCGCGCAATTCTGGCCGATCCGAAACTGCTGATCCTGGACGAAGCCACAAGCAACCTGGACACGGACAGTGAACGACTGATTCAGGAATCACTGTCGCAACTGATGCACGGCCGAACATCATTCGTGATCGCACATCGACTGAGTACGATTGCCGGAGCTGACCTGATCTGCGTGATCGAACACGGGCGGATCACTCAGACCGGCAGTCACGATCAGCTGATGGCCTCCGGAGGAAAATACCGGTCGATGGTAGAACAGCAGGTCCAGATGACACTGGGCAAGGCTCACCCGAACAACGCTCCTGCCGCCTCGGCCCATGCACATCATCACGCCGGGCCCGGCTGAAAGATCGCGGTTCGGCGGGCATCCGGCCATCTCGATGAACCGCCATCTTCACGATTGCCGCGTGCCGCCCAGAGCTGCTGCAGACGGCCAGAACTGTCGGAACCCGTTTCGGGTGTCGCCGGCACTCTGAATTTCAGAGGCGTCGCAGACTGAACGTCAGATCAACAGCAACCAGTTCATTCTGCCGCCGGCTTTCGCTTTTGCGCCAGCAGCCATCCATAGAACTCAGGGTTGTTGTAGGTTTCTGTCCACGAATCGTGTCCGGCCTCCGGATACACCGTCAGCTTTGGCTGCCCGCCTTTCTGCTTCATGGCATCGATCATTTCCTGAGATCGTTCCAAAGGCACACCCGTATCCCTTGCTCCGTGAAAGGCCCACGTCGGCAGATTAGAAAAACGGCGAGCCCAGTACGGTTCACCACCGCCGCAGATCGGAGCAATCGCCGCCAGTCGGTCCGGCGCGTAGGCCGCCAGTCGCCATGTACCAAAACCGCCCATGCTTAAACCGGTGACATAGATTCGATCTTTGTCCACATGGTGATCCCGGATGACCTGGTCCAGCAGTGCTGACAGTTCGATCGGTTCCCACCACAGGCCTTCCGGACACTGGGGCGATACCACAATGAAGGGAAACTGTTTTCCTTCGCCGATCAGCTTCGGAGGCCCGTGTTTCTTAACCAGTTCCAGGTTATCACCCCGTTCACCGGCCCCGTGAAGAAACAATACCAGTGGCCATGAGGCCTGTTGGTCATAGTTTTCCGGCAGATACAACAGATAGTTCATCTGAACCGGCACCTCTACGTTGAGTCGCTGTGAGGACTGAGCTGTGTCGTCGGCGATGGCGCAAATACTCGGGCAGGCCGCGGCGGCCAACAGAATGGGCATGAATCGCATGGTTAAGACTTCTCCTGATTCGAGTTGGGTGCAGGATGGCCGGCACATATCTTTGATACTGTTTTCATCCCGCCTTTTCGCCGCCGATCGTCGGCATTGTTCAGTCTACGCGCCATCAGCATATAATCCGGCAACCGTATTTGCTTCCGTTCCCCGACACTGATCGCCGCAATTTGAGGTTGCTATGCCCGTTTCCCGCCGTCGTTTCCGCAGAAACTGTTCACTCGGCACTGGGGCCGGGCCACTATTTCGATGCCAGGTGGTGAATCTCTGATCGTCCATTCGGCGCATCTGTATCCCACCGCGGACCCCACGATCCGGCTGCAGGAAATCCGGGCGATGATCGCATCGATGAACGAGGATCTGGCCGCGGGGCGATCTATGCTGTTAATCGGCGACCTGAATCACGGACCCGAGACCGAAGAGTATCGATTATGGATTCAGGCCGGCTGGGTGGATACTTTCACCGCGGTGGGAAAGGGTAAAGGTCTGACGATGCGGTCCGACATCCCCAAATGGCGGATTGACTACATCATGGCGGCCGGGCCGATCGCGGACAGGACCGTCGAAATACGACCGTTGTTCGAAGCAGCGTTTCGCCTGCACATCGACGACTCCACATCGTTTGCCTTGAGTGACCATTTGCTGCAGCTGGCCGTCTTTCAGAAAAAGCACTGATGTTTCTGCTCCGGAAACCTGACGCGACTCAGATCGAAGATTTCCTTCAGGCACAATCTGCTCTTGAAGTTGCTTACCCCGGTGTTGGTACGACCAGGAACACCGATCATCCGGCGGGCTTTACCATCGATCAGAATCAGATCTGTCTCGGGTCGGGCCGGCAGACGTTTGAGGCCGCGAAACAGGCCCTGCAGTTGTGGCAGCACTATCGGTTTAGCTGGATTGAACTGCACCGACCTGAAGCTCCACCCGATTCCGGCCAGACCGTGGCGACGGTCGCCCGAGCTCTCGGACTCTGGGTCCTGAACGCGTGTCGCATCGTCTACGTTGTCGAAGAAACCGAACCTCTGCGCAGGTATACCTATGCCTACGGCACTCTGCCGGAACATGCCGAATCCGGCGAAGAACGGTTTCAGGTGACGTGGAAGGAAGACGATTCGGTGTGGTACGAAATCTTCGCATTTTCGCGACCGAATCAGCTACTCGCGCGGCTCGGTTATCCATACGTGCGGCACAAGCAGAAGCAGTTCGCCCGTGAATCCATGCAGTCGATGAAAGACGCACTCAGTGGCACAGCACCGGAATAAGCTGCCGCATCGCTCAGAAACGTTCGATCAATAACTGCCTGGTTGGTCGCCTTTCGCTCCGCGAAAGGCGACAATAATTGACCGGACGCTCCTTAGCACTGTCCAGCCGCCGGCCATCATGCCGCGAGAGCCTCGGCAGATCGCAGATGCGCGTCCCGTACACCCGAACCGACGGCCTGCTGTCGACGAATTTCCGCGGCGGCCACAGCAAACTGTCGTTTTCGGGGGGTTCACAGGTGTAGCAACGTCCGGCCTCTTCGCAGAACCGGACGCGCCCCTTCATCGTGTCAGCCACCCAGATTCATGGTGACCGTCTTCAGTTCGGTGTAGTTGTGCAGGCCGGCTTCGCCACATTCGCGTCCGATGCCGCTCATCTTGAAGCCACCAAACGGAGCGGCCGCGTCGAACACGTCGTAGCAGTTCACCCAGACCGTGCCGGCTCGCACACTCGCCGCAATCCTGTGGGCCTTCTGCACATCCTTTGTCCAGACGGCGGCGGCCAGACCAAACGTCGTGTTGTTGGCCCGGGTGACGATTTCGTTCATGTCGCTGAACTTCAGGATGCTCATCACCGGTCCGAAGATCTCTTCCCGGGCAATTTCCATGTCGTCGGAAACGTTGGTAAACACGGTCGGTTCAATAAAGAAGCCGCGGCTTCCGACGCGCTGGCCGCCGGTCACGCAATTGGCTCCCTGTTGGTTGCCGCTGTCGATGTACCGCATGATCTTGTCGAACTGTTCGCGGTCGACCTGCGGTCCCTGTGTCGTTTCGCCGTCGAAAGGATTTCCCAGCACTCGCTGACTGGCACGGGCGACCATACGTTCCACAAATTCCTCGTGAATCGCGTCTTCGACAAACAGTCGGCTGCCGGCACAGCAGCACTGTCCCTGGTTGAAGAACAGGCCGAACTCGGCACCGGAAATCGCGGCATCCAGGTCGGCGTCGGCGAAGACAATGTTCGGAGACTTTCCACCCAGTTCAAATGTGGTGCGTTTCAGCGTCAGCGCGGCGTCGGCCATGATTCGCTGACCGGTTTCTGTGGAACCGGTGAACGCCACCTTGTCGACCAGCCTGTGTTTGACGATCGCGGCCCCGGCTGTGGGACCGTAACCCGGGACGATATTGATGACACCCGGTGGGAAGCCGGCTTCCAGCGCCAGTTCGCCCAGGCGCAGGCAGCTAAGTGGTGTCTGTTCGGCCGGCTTCATCACTATCGTATTGCCGGTCGCCAGAGCCGGGCCCCATTTCCAGGCCACCATCAGTATCGGAAAGTTCCAGGGTATGATCTGACCGCAGACTCCCACCGGTTCACGCCGCGTGTAGCAGAAATAGTCGCCTCGAATCGGAATTGTCTCGCCGTGAATCTTGTCCGCCCAGCCGGCGTAGTAACGCAGGCAGTCGATCGCCAGCGGAAGGTCTGCGGCGCGGGAATCACTGATCGGTTTGCCGTTGTCCAGCGTTTCCAGCGCCGCCAGTTCGTCCAGGTGCTGTTCCATCAGGTCGGCCAGTTTCAACAGCAGGCGACCTCGGTCACGGGCATCCATCCTGGACCACGGTCCGGATTCGAAGGCCGACCGGGCGGCATGAACGGCCAGATCCACGTCTTCTGCATCGCCTTCGGCCACCTCGCAGATGACTTCTTCCGTCGCCGGGTTGATGGTCTTGAAGGTCCTGCCGCTGACGGATGGCCGCCACTCGTCTCCGATCAGGATTCCTGTCTGACGAACAGCGGGCGCCACAAACGAACCGGATTCAGTAGCGAGCGACATCTGAACTCTCCTGCAAAAACGATTTGACGATAGGAACACCAGAATCAGCTTCTGTGATCACGCAGAGCCCGCCTGGTTCATCACGAATGGCGGTGTCGGCGGACCCTGCAAGTCTGCTTTCTGCACGCTGCAGCATGGTCAATCACCCGGAAAGTATGCCAGCACCGCCTGATGATTTCGACCCACTGATGCGAATTGGTAGTCTGGCTGACTTGTGGAAAGCGGCGAATGAGTGCGACAATCGATGACCGGCGGCCGACAGCGATCAGCCGGCTGCGGGATCATCAAGGCCCCGGCAGCAGTCGCTGCGACATTCGTTCAACGATGCCCGCAGAATTCCCAGCCGATTCGTTCGCCCGGCCACTCCGTCGCTGCCCTGCATCCTAAATCTGGAAGCTTTCAATGAAGTACGCCATTCGGATCGCTGTTTTACTGGTCGCCGTTCATGTCCTGTCGAACATCGCGTCAGCCGCTGAGGCGGCCACGCGACGTTTTATCGCCGCTGATTCGTCAAAGCACCGTATCGCCATCATTGCCGAAGATGGAAGCATCGTCTGGGAACGAACCATCGGTCCGCTGCACGATCTGCACGTCCTGCCGAATGGCAACGTGCTGTTCCAGGATTCATGGACTCACGTGCTGGAAGTGGATCCGGCCACTGACAGCGTGGTCTGGGAATACGACGCCGCTGCCGCACCGGGGAATGCCGGTCGCCGGATCGAAATCCACGCCTTTCAGCGACTGAAGAACGGACTGACAATGGTCGTGGAATCCGGCCGTTCACGAATTCTGGAACTGGACAGCGCCGGCGCCATCGTCACATGGATTCCTCTGAAGGTCGAACACCCCAGTCCGCACCGAGATACCCGGCTGGTTCGCAAACTGGAGTCGGGCAATTATCTGGTGTGCCACGAAAGTGATGCGGCCGTGCGGGAATATGATTCCACGGGAAAAATCGTCTGGGAATATCGAGTCCCGCTGTTCGGCCGCCGGCCGGCGCCGGGCCATGGACCGGAGGCCTTCGGCAACCAATGCTTCAGCGCGATTCGCCTGAAAAACGGCAATACGCTGATCGGCACAGGAAACGGGCATTCAGTGATCGAAGTCACGCCGGCGGGGCAGGATGTGTGGAGTCTGCATCAGAACGATCTGCCGGGCATTCAGCTGGCCTGGGTTACATCGCTGCAGGTCCTTCCCGGAGGCAATATTCTGATTGGCAACTGTCATGCCGGGCCCGACAACCCTCAGCTGATCGAAGTGGACCGCGATAAGCGCGTGGTCTGGACATTCAGGGATTTTGATCGCTTCGGCAACGCGCTGACAAACTCACAGATTCTGGCGGTCGACGGCAGGCCCGTGAAATCCATCGTGCGCTGAAAAAAGAGGCGTGCAAACCGAAAAATCGATAAAAAATCAGGTGATCTGCCCCGTGCAGAAACCGCGTGAAATCATAGAATGGTCGCGTCCTCTGGGGGTCGCATGGCGACAGGTCCGAATGGAATCTCATCTGACGAAGGGAATCACAACTGATGGCACGTCGGCGAAAGAAAAACAGGAAAGTCTCCGCCCCCCGCACACGCCAGTCCACCGCGGTGGAAAAGCTGCTCCGCAGACACCCGGATCTTGCCGCCCGGCTGAATAACCCGGACCTTGTTGACCGGCTGATTGACCTGGACGGACTCGACCTGGATATCTTTGATGATGACGACGACGACGATATTCCCCCGCCGGCTGAACTGGTACCGAACATGCTGGGGGCGGCAAATTCCTGCCTTGTGGCCCATAAGCCACTGGTGAGGAAGAAGGCCGAAGAAAATTCGCCGACCTTTGAGTTTACGCAAGTTGATCCGGAGGGTCTTATTGAGGCGCTGGTCATTGCCAACCGCGGCAATATGCGTCGAGTGTCGTTTACGGTCAACTACGGACAACAGACTTTCGGGGTGGCATGCAGCTGTGGGCATAGTATGTGCGTCCACAGCTATCAGCTGATGCAGGAAATAATGCGTCAGCTGGAAACACCCGACTCAGAACTGCGGAAGAAGTTTCCGGAAGCAAAACTGACAGACCCTGTGGCAGAAGAGCAGCAGCGAGAACGCGACACCGCGCTGCGGATGCTCGGGAGGTTGAAACCGGTCGCCCCTGTCCACACAAAGGGGCTGGATGAACTGGATGTTCCGGATATCGAACGCGTCGCCTGGAATCTGAGCGTCAACACGGCGTACGGCCACACCGACGTTTCGCTGAAACCCATCCGCCAGAAGCAGAAAAAAAACGGCGGCTGGACCAAAGGACGTGAAATCAGTCTGCAGGGGTTCATGGAAATGCCGCGACACTGCTGGTCTGAAGCGGATCGCGCGCTCGAATCCAGGACACAAAGGCTGCAGTGGTATCCCAACTATCAGTTGTCACTGAAGGACGCTCTGCCGGCACTGGCCGGCAGTGACAGTTTTCTGCTGGACAAAGAACCGGCTGAACTGAATGTCAGCACGTTTGAAATATCCGTCATAGACATCGAGGGTGGCTGGCGTCTGTCGACTTCGGTACTGCGAATACCGGAGAGCTGGGGCGAAGTCGATTCCAGTCTCATCATCACCGCGGAAGACGGAGCGGTCGTGGTCTGCCGAAAACTGTCCCGCGTCACATGGATTCCCATGACGCCGGAACAGAAAAAGCTCTGCCGACATCTGGCAGAAAGCTACGTCGTCTTTGCAACCGATCATCGCGAGCTGCTGATGGAGCACCTTGAGCAGCTCAGCAGTGTGGTTCCCGTCGCGCTGCCGCCGTCGCTGGGTGGTGAAGAACTGCCGGCCGAGGTCCAGCCCTGTCTGCTGCTGCAGATGAAGAAATCGGGCGCCATGGACGCCACCGTCTGCATTCGTGAACCGCAGCAGATGCTGGTGCTGCCCGGTGAGGGGCTGATGCGCCGTCATGACACCCTGGACGATCGCCCGGTGCAGTACGTCCGGAACGCGGAAAGCGAACGACAGCTATGCCAGGGGATCGCCCGAGAACTGTCGCTGGCACGATTTCCATCCGTGCGTGACTGGACGTGGCAGGTGGAAGATGCGGATGAGGTGGTTCAGCTGCTGACGTTCGCAGGTGAAATGGTCGACAACGGGACACTCACCATCATCTGGCACAGGGCTTCCGCTCAGCAGTTTGACATTGTCGGACGACTTACCACGGCCAATGTCAGCGTGAAGGTATCGCGACAGCGCGACTGGTTCGGTGTGGACGGCATGTGTCAGGTCGGTGATCAGGAAGTACCACTCAGAGATCTGTTGCACGGGCTCCGGGCTCCCTCGGCGCTGGCTGGCTTTGTGGAACTGCAGCCCGGCAAATGGGCCGCCATTGCCGACGAACTTCGAGCCACACTGCAGCGACTGGCGGATGTCACCAACGACAGTCGCGGAAAACTGCAGATGGATGCCTCGGCCGCTATGGCGGTTTCGGCGATCGAAGACCAGGCACTGGACATCGAAGCCGATAAGGCATGGCAGAAGTGCATGACGAAGGTCCGGTCGATTGAACAGATCAATCCGGATCCCCCGGCCTCACTGAACTGTGACCTGCGTGATTATCAGGTTGAAGGGTTTCGCTGGATGTGCCGACTGGCCGAATGGGGTGTGGGTGGCATCCTGGCGGACGACATGGGCCTGGGAAAAACCGTGCAGACGCTGGCCGTCCTGCTGCAGCGACTGGAATCCGGCCCGGCTCTGGTGATCGCGCCGACGTCGCTGGGCTTCAACTGGGAACAGGAATGCCGCCGGTTTGCTCCGTCACTGACGCCCCGCCTGCTGCGCGAAGCAGATCGAGCCGAACTGATTGCTTCGGCCAGCGAAGGTGATGTCATTATCTGCAGCTACGGCCTGGCACTTCGGGAAACAGAATTGCTGCAGTCCATCCACTGGGGCACTCTGGTGCTGGATGAAGCGCAGAACATCAAGAACAGCAACAGCAAGACGGCAAAGGAAATCCGGAAACTCGGGGCCGAATGGAAAGTGGCCCTGACCGGAACACCGATGGAAAACCATCTGGGTGAACTCTGGAGTATCTTCCGGGCCATTTCGCCGGGTGTGCTGGGTTCATGGGAACAGTTCCGAAAGAAGTTTGCCGGACCGATTGAAAAGGAAAACGACAACGAGCGGCGGCAGGCACTGTCCCGCGTGATTTCACCCTTTGTCCTGCGACGCGCCAAGAAAGAGGTCCTGAATGATCTGCCCGATCGTTCAGAATCGAATCTGCTGATCGAACTGTCGCCGGAAGAACGACGCCGCTACGATCAGGTGCGGCTGGCCGCTGTGGGCGAACTGGATGAACTCGGAGACACCGAACTGTCCGGCGACCAGCGATTCAAGGTGCTGCAGCTGCTGACGCGTCTGCGACAGCTGGCCTGCCATGTCGGACTGATTGATGAAAACTGGACGGCTGGTTCATCCAAACTGACCATGCTGATGGAGCAGCTGGAAGAACTGAAGGAACACGGCAGCCGACCGTTGATCTTCAGCCAGTTCACGTCTCACCTGGCCCTGATCCGGGAAGCCTGCGACCAGCGGGGCATCAGCTACCAGTATCTGGACGGCCAGACCACGCCAAAGGCCCGACAGCAGCGCGTGGAAGCATTTCAGAACGGAGAAGGGGACGCGTTCCTGATTTCTCTGAAGGCCGGTGGCACCGGCCTGAATCTGACCGCCGCTGACTATGTGATTCACATGGACCCCTGGTGGAATCCGGCCGTCGAGGATCAGGCTACCGACCGAGCTCATCGTATCGGTCAGCAGAATCATGTGATGGTATATCGCATTATCGCGAAGGACACGATTGAAGAACAGATTCTGAGCCTGCACGAAGACAAGCGGGATCTTGTCGAAGGTGTCCTGAGCGGTGCAGAAGCCTCAGCGAAGCTCAGCACCGAAGAACTGGCCGCCCTGATCCGGAATCAGGGCAGTGTCCGTTCAGGGGTCTGACGCGTTGTTCAGGTCAGACGACGACCGCTGATTACCTGCGCCCGCCGGAATCTGGTTTTTCGCGGCGGAATACCGGCAGCGGCCGCACATGCGCCGCCGCGCAGGCTGCGACCAGCAGTGACCGCGGATCCAATAAGGCGACCGGCGACCGGGGTCCGGGGCAACCGCGACCATAGAAACCCGGTTTCCGGCAGAAGTCGATGTTTGATTGTCAGCAGGTCTGTGGCTCCGTACGATGGTACCAGAGTTGTCTTGCGGTATCTGAGAAGAATCTTCATGGGTGAGCTGACACCACTGCTGCAGGCCGCCGGAGCAGGAGACTCCTGCGCGGCGGAACAACTGATGCCTCTGGTCTACGACGAGCTCAGAAAGCTGGCCGCAGCCCGAATGGCAGCCGAGCGCGATGATCATTCGCTGCACGCCACCGCTCTTGTGCACGAAGCCTATGTGCATCTGGCGTCCGGAACGAATAGCGCTCAGTTTCACGGACGGGCTCATTTTTTTTCCGCGGCGTCTGAAGCCATGCGGCGGATTCTGGTCGATCATGCGCGGCGGCGACGGCGGCTGAAACGCGGGGGTGGCTGGAAACAGGTGCCTCTGGACCAGACGCTGGCATCTGTTTCCCTCATGCCGGAAGAACTGCTGGCCTGTGACGAAGTCCTGGATCGGCTTTCCGACATTGATGCTCTGGCGGCTCAGATTCTGAAACTGCGGGTTTTTGTCGGACTGACGATGATGGAATCCGCTGCGGCACTGGAAATGCCTGAATCCACGGCCAAGAAGAAATGGCTGTATGCCCGGGCCTGGGTCCGCTGTGAGATTGCAGAAACCTGACGCGATGGACGGCCGAGCGACAAATCTTTGGCGGTCTCATTTTTCTTTCGAAATTCCCGGTCCGTTCTGACCACAGATGTCGCACTTCAGGCAACGACACTAATAGCCACCTGTGCGAAGCCTTAGTGATGAAAACCCGCTCTGCCAGCGAACAGGAGCTGTTTACCGGCGCATTGAGTTACGATGCCGGAGCAGCCCGTGATCAGTACCTCGATGAAGCCTGTCGTGGCGATGCCGCCCTGCGTCGGAGGCTGGAGGCGCTGCTGCAGGCCCACGAAGCATCCGGTGGACTGCTCGAAACAGTCGACATGGCAGCTGATGCCACGGCAGAATCGGACAAAGATTCTGCCGAAACGACGATCGGACCCTATCGGCTGCTGGATGAAATCGGCGAAGGCGGCATGGGAATCGTGTACCTTGCCGAACAGCGTCATCCCGTGCGGCGACGGGTCGCGCTGAAGATCATCAAGCCGGGTATGGATACGCGCAGTGTCATCGCCCGGTTTGAGGCCGAGCGGCAGGCACTGGCTCTGATGGATCACCCGTGTGTCGCGCGGGTGCTGGATGTCGGCTGCACGCACCGGGAACGACCCTTTTTCGTGATGGAATATGTTCCCGGGCTGCCGATCACGGACTTTGTCGTGCGTGAGCGGCTGTCCACTGATGAGCGACTGCAGTTGCTGATTTCCGTCTGCCGTGCTGTTCAGCACGCTCACCAGAAAGGCATCATCCACCGCGATCTCAAGCCGTCCAACGTGCTGGTCACAAACCGCAACGGAACACCCGTCCCCAAGGTGATTGATTTCGGAATCGCCAAGGCCGTAGAGCAGCGACTGACGGACAAAACGCTGCACACGCGTCACGACCAGCTGGTCGGAACACCGTGCTACATGAGCCCGGAGCAGGCCGAATTCGGTGGCATCGATATCGACACGCGGTCAGACGTCTATTCGCTGGGAGTTCTGTTGTACGAAGTGCTGACAGACGTGGGGCCCTACGAAACCGAGATGCTGAAAAATGCCCGTCCCGCAGACATCAGTCACATCATTCGGGAAACGCCGGTGCTGCGTCCCAGCATGCGAATCGCCACAGCAGCCCCCGCCGACGGCCCCGCTGGCCACCGACCCGCACCATCTGAGACGCGCCGGCGGCAGAGGGAACTGCGCGGCGACCTGGACTGGATCGTGATGAAGGCCATCGAAAAGGAACGCGGCCGGCGGTATGATTCCGCCGCCGCCCTGGCCGAGGACCTGCAGAGATTCCGGCGGGGTGAAGCTGTCACCGCGCGGCCGCCGTCAGCCGTGTATCGCCTGAAGAAAACAGTGTCGCGACATCGCCGTGTGGCCATCGCCGCTCTGCTGGTAATGATGTCGCTGACATTCGGTCTGGCACTGGCACTGGTGCAGCGCGACCGCGCCATCGATGCACAACGTCTGGCCGAAGACCGGCTGCAGCGGTTTCAGGCAGAACGTCAGCGTTCAGAAAACCTGCTGTACGCCGCAGACATTCGACTGGCAGCCCGAGCTCTGGAAAAAGGCGATGTCGCCCAGACTCTTGAACTGTTGAAACGGATGCCGCCCGCAGACTCGGATCAGCCGGAGCTGCGAGGAATCGAATGGCATTACCTGTATCACCGAGCGAAAGGGGCTTCCACATCAAGTTCGGTCTCGCCCGATTCACTGTACACCGTGTGTCCGAGTCCGGATCAGAGCCGGCTGGTGACCGCAGGAGCGGACGGCTGGCTGCACGTGCTGGACGCTGAAACACTGGCGGTGATTCGATCGGTTGAATCCGGGCAGCAGCAGGTCAACGACGTCTCGTTTTCCTCCGACGGACACACCGTTTGTACGGCGGGCGACGACGGCACGGTGCGGTTCTGGTCGTTTCCTGCGCTGATCCCGCAGCAGGTG
Organism: Fuerstiella sp.; assembly: GCA_040222735.1. Lineage (GTDB taxonomy): Bacteria > Planctomycetota > Planctomycetia > Planctomycetales > Planctomycetaceae > Fuerstiella. The sequence continues at coordinate 16,596 of JAVKCM010000118.1, forward strand.
CTGCGGTACAGCCCGGATGCCGAAGCCTATGCCGCCCTGATGACTCCGGACCAGCAGTTTGTCATCATCTGTGGTCAGCTGGCCGAAATCGCTGTCTATCGTCGGTCAACCGGCGAATTGCTGCACCAGCTCTCGGGGCACAACCGGGCGGTGGAAGCCATGGCATTGTCGCCGGACGGCACGTTGCTGGCCTGTGTCTCCAGTGACTGTCGGCTGTCGGTCTGGGACTGGATGAAGGGAACACGCGTCTATCTCAGTCCTGAGCGTGGAGGTCGCCTCAGCAGTGTCACCTTTTCTGCAGATGGCCGGCTGATTGCCGACGGATCCATTGTCGGGGAAGTCTGTGTCACGTCGACGGCAGACTGGATGCAGGTCGCCATGCTGAACTTCAGCGATGGCATCCAGAGTCTGGAAATGACTTCCGACAGCCGTGAATTGTGTGTGGCAACCCGCGCCGGGGCCGTCCATGTGCTGCCTCTGCACGGTGATGTCCTGAACTCGGCAGCGGAATCCGCTTCGCCGCCTGCCTCCGCCCAACAGTTCCGACCACACAAGGGCCGCATCTATAGTCTGAGTCCGGCCGATGATCGGACGATTATTTCCGCCGGTCAGGACGGCCGTGTGGCCAGAACGCACCGGAATAAAGGTGCCGACCGAATGTCACCGTCCCGCGTTCCTGATCTGAGGTCTCAGGTCGCCGCCATTTCTCCGGATGCCGGAATTCTGGTCTGTCAGACGGAGCAGGGCCTGGTGACACATGAACTGGTGTCCGGACAGACGGATCCGCTGGCAGAGTCTGCCGACCGAATTCCGTGGTCGGCCATCAGCTTCGTTCCCGGCACACGGCAGCTGGCAACCGGCGGCGCACAGGGTCACCTTGCCCTGAGAACAGTCAAGGCCAACGCTGAGGTCCGCATATCGCAGCTGCCCGGCCGGCCTCTGGTGAACCGCCTGAGTTTTTCCGCAGACGGCAGCCGGCTGGCCGTGGTCTGTCGCCGCGATGATCTGGTGATGGTGTGTGATGTTCCGTCACTGGACACCGTCTGGCAGCACTCTGTCGTCAACAACCAAAATGCCGCGCTCTCACCGGATGGTCAACTGCTGGCGTATAACGACGCCCACGACACGGTGATTGTCGACGTGAATTCAGGCAGGCAACTGGCCCGCTCGCGGGACCATCATCCGGAAACGATCAGTGATCTGGCGTTCATAAAGCAGGGAAGCTGTTTGATCTCAATCGGAAGCGATCGATCGATTCGCACGTGGAACTGGCGGCAGGACGAACATCCGCAGCTGCTGGGCGTTCATCCCGGAAGTCGCCCGGTTGCATTTTCGATCAGTCAGGACGAGCGAACGCTGTTCACGTGCGGTCGCTCAGGCGATGTTGTCGTGTGGAGCATTCCGGCACGTCAGGAACTGCTTACGCTGTTCCGCGTCGGCCACCGGTGTCTGTCGATGCAGCTGTCTGAGAATGATCGAACGCTGATCATCATCGGAGCAGACGGTCAGCTCGATCGATTTCCGCTGATGCCGATCAGTCGGCGAATCGGTCGACCTCACTGATCCGCCGACTGCGGATTCACCACCTGGCAGAGAATGTGTATCCGGTGAGTGTCCGAGTGACAGATGATGAAGGAGCGGCCAGTGCCGGAAGCACGTGCTGCGGGAACTGCTGGACGCCGGGTATCCGGACCGGCCACCCGAGTTACAGCACTGCCGATCCGAGGACATGGCTGAGGACACGTTCGAGACGAAGTTTGGCGTACTCGATCCGATGGAGCCGGAATGCAGTGGAAAAACTGAGATGACAAATCAGTGCCTCGCATTGCTTGCCGAAGCCACGGCAGGGCACCGTCGTTCTTACAAGGTCCTGTCTCAATGGTCCCCGACTATACGAAATGCTGTATTTGATCAGGCGGAAAGCTACTGACGATCTCTGCGGTTTCGAAGCTGCCTGCGGAAAATGCACGAGAACCCTTGCGTACACGTACTTCAACTGTCAACAATTGGACGGCTCAGATTCTCAGCGTGCGAAGTCTCGTGAATGTGTCGCAGCAACTTACTTTGATGAGCAGAAGTTGCCGACATTACAGCACCCCCTCCGAGAGTGACGTGACTTCCTTTGATTGACAGGAGTTCGTTGTCGATCTCTGGCAAGTCAAACCTGCACCGAAAAGCCCAGTTGATCCCGGAGCGACGATGACGTCGCAGCACACCTGGCCCTGAGTCAGGCTGAAGCCCCCTCCACTTAGTGTTATTCCGCCGCCCTGCCCTAAAGGTAAATGCTAATGAATCAGTTCGCTTTGCTCCGTCACATTTCCATTCTCACATTGACCATCGCTACATGTTTTTTTGGGGGAATGAAATCAAGAAAGGCGATGCTGGAGCTGCCGCTGTTTCTCCCGGACGATGCGGTTGAAAACTTGAGGTGACACTTTTGCGCCACGCCGGGATTGCTCAAGCCGATGCAAGCCACATCAAGCCACCGTCGGTGCACGGCTCGCCGGGCGGGGTGGCCTCAAGTGGACCCCAATTTTCGAAACACCGGGCCCCAAAACTTAAGTGGACTCGCGAGGGTCAGTAGCGGCGGTTGTTGTGGACTGTGAGTGCCGCAGCAAGGGAACTTCAGTCGTTGCCTGAAAAATTCTGAGCGGACTGTCGCAGAAGATTTCTGCGGTAACCAAATGTCAGTGTATTGATCGGGCATACCTGCCGCACCACTTCAACGTCCCGTTCTCGGACTTCCACAAACAGGATGCCCGCAAACTGCGTGGCGCGGTCGAGGACAAGGAATGGTTTGGCATCGCGGATCGCCGTGAAGGAGGCAAGACGACGCGGTGCCGTGGTTTTATGCTGTGGGGGCCTGCTACGGCCGGTTCCAGCACTGCGTCTGCATCGCCGCCACCGAGAATCGGAAAGGCCAGTCGCAGGCTTCCTCCCCACCGCTTGTTGCCTCCCCGCAGTTGCCCTCGCCAGGTACTTGATCAGTCGGAGTCACAGTTGGTATTCTGGAAGGCCTTCGCTCTCGTACAGGGAACCTGCACCCCCAATGCATCCGCCATGACTGACGAAACCCAGCCGTGAATGGGGGCCGCCGATGACACGGGATTTGAAGCCATAGGTTCTGAGCGTCGGCCCCGTTTTCGACGACGTTATGCCCCTGAAATGTCGCGACTGTTAATGCGCACTGCGGTTCAATGCTGGCCATTGAATTGCGAACAACGAAATGAATACGGACAAATGATTGCATCACAGCTACCGTTCCTTCTGGCCGCTGGTTTTGGTACTGGGGTCGGAGTCGGGATCAGCACAGGTCTTGTGACAGGGCTTCTTTTTGGCGCTGCTGCCGGCGCTTCGTTCGCCACGAAAAAGATCGGGCGACAACTCACAGCCGCGATCGGATCCGGCGACATTTCAGTCGTTGACACGGACGACCAGCCAATGAATGTAGAGTCGGTCATTCGAGTGCTCAACGACAAGTTCGATAAGGCATAATCATGGAGCTTTGAATTCGTCGGGCGCACGAAGATTAGTGTGATGAAGAACCGAGGTGACTCGTGCGGCGATAGTTCGAGTCAGCGCGTGTTCAGGTGAAGCTCACGAGCCTTCTTTCGTGAGTTCCAGCAAGCGGAAAAAAGACGCCCGCATTAAGGTTGATGAACGGAGTCGGCATAATGTTGTCCGTGAGTGAACAGAATGGCTCAGATCCACGATTGAAGAACGGCCTGCTCGTTTTCTCATATTGATAATATAAGAATCGGTGTAATTTGTTTGCTGATAGAATTTGCGGCCCCAGGGACGACTGCGTAGCGTGTTGGTGAGTGATTAGCAGTGCAGAATGAGTGAAGATTTCAAGGGGGGGGGTAATTATGAAGCTACGGTTTTTGGCTGGCTTGATGCTGGCAGCGATGGCGGGGCATGTGCAGGCAGATGTATTCACTAGCGAGTCGGCGTTCTTAACTGCAATCGGTGGCACCGCGGATATCACTGAGAATTTCAACGCCTTTACGACAGACCAATCATTTCGCAACAGTTCATTCGATGTTGGTCCGTTTACGCTTTCATCTTCCGGATCTGATCAGAACCTGAACACTCAAAACACTATTGATGCCGACCCATTCGCCTTTGGAGGTTTTGCAAATGTCAACAACTCGACCTTTGCACATTTTTTTCTTAAGGGTGGCGTGACCACGGCATCGATTGCCTTCGATGCACCAATTACGGCATTTGGTGCGACGTTCAAAGAGTTGGGAAGTGCTACCACCATTAACTTCACCACTCAGAGTGGTGCGAAAACGCTGGCACAATCGATCGGCACGGGAGTTGCATTTTTTGGTTTCACCCTGGACCCGGGCGAGACAATAACCGGATTGACTCTTTCTGTACCATCGGGCGGCGACGGTTTCGGAATGGACAATGTCTTGTTGGCGACCACCGGCGTCCCCGAACCCTCCAGCCTCGCCCTGTTCGGCCTCGGAGCACTGGGCATGATCGGTTTCAGCAGACGGAAGCGAAGACAGGATGCGTAACTGATCCTGCGCAACTCGAGCGAGTTTCACTGAAGCCACCTTCAGGGGTGGACCATGAATGCCCTCGCGCCGAGTGACCATAGTGAGGGGCCAGATGAATCGTACGGCGGTCGTTGGGGACAGACCGCGGTTGCCTGCCGCATCACTTCAGTGTGCCGTTGTCCGACTTCCACAAGCAATCTCCCGGATGCACCGCTTCCGCGGTGCTGTTGAAAACGAGGACTGGCGCGGAAGGTATCAGCCGCTCGGCCTCGGTGCTGAAGCTGGATTACAACGCGTTGAAGAAGCGTGTTGCCCGCAGAATTCTGGAACTGATGGGGGAGCGATTCAGGAAGAAACCACCGAAGGAAGACGACCAGGATCCTGATCGCACGGGCCTGTTTACATCAGGCGTGGTTGCCACACTTGACGGTGCGCGGATCGCACTGTTCTTCAGTGGCCGTCGACATGCGGGAGAAAATCTTTCGACGGTG
>JAVKCM010000119.1:0-69285 GCA_040222735.1 Fuerstiella sp.
AACACACACCGTAGCTGGGGCTTCCAGCCGCAGCACACACACCGGAGCTGGGGCTTCCAGCCGCAGCACACACACCGTAGCTGGGGCTTCCAGCCGCAGCACACACACACCGTAGCTGGGGCTTCCAGCCGCAGCACACACACCGCAGCCGGGGCGACACGCTCCGGGCGTCCGTCCGGTGGGCAGAAATACGTCACCTGGCGGCATCCTGAATTACTACCGTTTACCCTCTGACCACCACATCCTGGACACATTAACATGGAAGCCGGAATCGTCGGTCTCCCGAATGTTGGAAAAAGTACTCTGTTCAATGCGCTGACTATGTCCGAGGCGGCTCAGAGTGCCAACTATCCGTTCTGCACCATCGAACCCAACGAAGGTATCGTCAGTGTTCCGGACGACCGCCTGAACAGAATCACCACCTATATTCCGCCTCAGAAGGTGATTCCCGCCGTGCTGAAGTTGGTGGATATCGCCGGAATCGTGGAAGGCGCCAGCAAAGGCGAAGGGCTCGGCAACAAGTTTCTGAGCCACATTCGCGAAGTCGACGCAATTCTGCAGGTGGTGCGATGCTTCGAAGACAAGGATGTGACACACGTGTCGGGCGATGTCGATCCACTGTCAGACATCGAAGTGATCGAGACCGAACTGCTGCTGGCTGACCTCGAAACGCTCAGCAATACCCTGCCGAAGGCGGAACGCGCGGCCCGGGGCGGCGACAAGGACGCCAAGGCCCGCGTGGACGTCATCAAACGCTGCAGCACACATGCCGACGCCGGCAATCTGCTGCGGACTCTGGAATTCACCCCGGGTGAAGCCAGAATTGTGCGAGGCCTGGGTCTGATGACCGCCAAACCAGTTCTGTACATCGCCAATGTGGATGAAAGCGATGTGGCCGGCGAAGGGTCGCTGGTCCGGAAAGTTCGCGAACACGCGGCGACGGTCGGCGCCGAAGTCGTTCCGGTCTGTGCGAAGTTTGAGGCAGAATTATCTGAACTGGAGGACGCAGACCGCATCGAAATGCTGGAATCTGCGGGACTGAAAGAACCGGCTCTGGGCACCGTCGCCCGCGCGGCCTATCGAACACTGGGCCTGCAGAGCTATTTTACGGCCGGCGAAAAGGAAGTCCGCGCCTGGACAATTCCGGTCGGAGCCACGGCCCCGCAGGCTGCCGGTGTGATTCATACCGACTTCGAGAAAGGCTTCATTCGTGTCGAGGTCTACTCACTGTCGGACCTTGAACAGTACAAGAGCGAAAAGGAAATTCGCGCGGCCGGCAGAATGCGCATCGAAGGCAAGGACTACATCGTGCAGGACGGCGATATCTGCCACTTCCTGTTCAACCGGTAGCCACTAAGGAATGCTTTAGTCAGCCACACTCGGTGGCATGTGCTTGGCGATATAGGCTGGTTCACCCATCCGTTCGAGCAGGTCAAGCTGCAGTTCCAGCCAGCTTGCGTGTCCCTCTTCGTCCATGGCGATCCGTTCAAAAAGCTGCCGCGTTCCGATGTCGTGATCCTCGTTCGCCTGAATTGATGCCGCCGTGTAAAACTGAATCGCCTCTTTTTCGTCCGCGAGATCGGATTCAAACATCTGCTTCAGCGACGTCGCTCGAACGGGCGTCTTCTGAAACGTCAGTTTCGGATCGCCCTCCAGAAACAGAATGCGAACCAGGTATTCTTCTGAATGCCCAAGTTCCTCGTGCAGTTCCTCACGCATTTTATTTGCCAGAAGCCCCATACCCCAATCATCCAGAACACAGGCGTGAAGCTGATACTGGTGCATGGCAGTAAGTTCCATCGACAGGGCGCGCTGAAGGTTTTCGATTGTCTTTGAATGAGGCATTTTCGTGATTACTTTCCTGAAGTTGACGAAAGCCGCAGAGGCTTTCAATTGTCCGCTGAATAAGGTGTGGTGTAAGAAACCTGTTGTTGGCCGACAGGCTTCAGCAAAGGTCGTGCCGTATTGTCGGCAAGTGTCTGCGATTGAGTCACTTTGGTATCTATTCCGGACAGGCCGTCGAACTCGCTCCGAACAACCTTTGCTCGCTCCTTCCGCCTTCAAAGTCCGCAACTCTGTTGCAGGAAAAACGTTAGCGCTGGCATGCGGCGCTGGCGACGCGGCAACGACTGCCATTCTTCCGTTCAGCGACTTCACCAAAGCAGTACCGCCATTAGCCATCACGGACAGCGTTCAGAGACATGTGTCAGGCGTCGCACATGAGCGCATTTGCACAGCGGCACCACCGATTGTCCATTCAGAACCAATTCAGGCCCCACGGGCCTTCCCGTCTCCCGAACATATTATACCCGACCCGCTGTCAGACCGTCACTGACATTTGTTCAGTGGTTCTAAGAATGCTGCGCGACCGACCTGAAGGCAACATGTAGTATTCCACAGCCGCTCCCGCGGCGGCGGGGTTGAAATTGTTTCGCCGTTCAGGCGAAACAATTGAGGGGAGCGACGGCATGCCGCCCGGTGTTTCAGAAGGCCCCTGCCCGGGCGCGGTGGACGGGGCGGTTGCGGCGTTGCTGTTGGAGGACAAGCGGTTATCTTTTCGGGTTGTAGGCCCTGGCTTTTTCCGGCCAGGCTTTCCGGCGATCGAAGATTGTGCCGAAGGGCTGGTAGTTGTGACAGGGGACCGCGCGTTCCCGCCAGTCCTGCACGGCGGCATCGTAGAATGCCTGCAGTCGCTGCAGATCCGCTGGCGCCGAAGACGCCACATTCTGCAGCTCCAGACGATCCTGAGCCAGATGATACAACTCCTCGGTTGACTCAAAATCATTGTCGGCGTACGGCCAGTAGATATATTTCCAGTTCACCGTCACAACGGCCAGGCTGTGAACCTGACGCGGTCCCCAGACATTGATCAGCGGAAGCACGTCATGAATGGCGGCTTCGGGGTCATCGTACAGCGGCAGCAGGCTGCGGCCGTCCAGACCTGAAGGAATCGGCAGCCCGGCCAGATCCAGAATCGTGGGAGCGAAGTCGACGTTTCCGGTCAACGCCCTGCAGCGCCGTTTTTTTCCGCTGTTCGGGTGACGAGGGTCGTACATGACCAGCGGCACCCGCGATGATTCCTCGTACGGCAGCACCTTGCTGCCGTATCCATGTGACCCGTTCATGAATCCATTGTCAGAGGTGTAGATAAACACCGTCTTCTCAGCGACGCCCGCCTCCGCGACCGCGTCTCGAATCATGCCCACGGCGACATCGATGGCGTAGATCTGCTGAAAATACTTCGCAATGACGCCATCGTAGTCGGAACTGTAGTTCCAGCTGTGAAAGCGTTCGTACTGCCGCCCCTGACGGCTTTGTTTGCTGAAGTGTTCACCGAACTCACGACCGAAATTCCCGGGCTTTGAAAATCTCATGTCTCGGTATACGTCATCGAATTTCGGATCCGGCTGCACCGGGTGATGTGGTGCCTTGAAGCTGATGGACAGAAAAAAGGGCTGCTCACCAGCAGCCGCAGCCATCACGAAATCGCGTCCAAAGGCTCCGTACGAAAGGGTAGAATGCGGATACCCGGCCGCATACTCAGCCATCGACCTGTTCTTCTTTGTATCGTACGACGTCTGTCCGGGACCGCCCCCCCAGCGGTCAAAGTCGTGCTCCGGCAGCACACCTTTCTTTCCCGGCGTGTCAGTGACTTCGAACCCGAACTTGCCGGCAAACGCCGTCGTGTAGCCCGCTTCGCGCAGCCGCACCGGACAGGACTGTGCCCAGAATTTCTGAAGCAGTGCGCCGTGTTCGAAATTGCAGCCGGTACGATATTCGAACAGCCCTGTCATTACGGTGGCCCGACTGGCCATGCAGATCGCCGTGGTCACATAGTGATTGTCGAAGACGATGCCGTCTTCTGCCAGACGGTCAAGATGGGGCGTCCGTGCTGCCGGCGTTCCATAGCAGCCCATGGAATACGTGCTCTGGTCATCAGCCATCAGGAAGACAATATTGGGACGTTCATCTGCGGCGATGTGCGGGGCACAACACAGAATCAGCACCAGTGCGCGGGAAAGAACAAGGCAGCGATTCATCGTGGATCCGTATGAAAAAGGATTCATCGTGTCGTGCACGGTCGTTTTCCTCAAATGCCAGTTCCAGCAACTCCGACCAGACTCGCGATCACCCCGGATGGATCAGTTCTCTGAATACGCAGCAGCAGATGCAGGCCCGGTGCTCGCACGGTCACTTCTTCAGCTGTTTGTGCAGCGGCACGTCTTCACCTTCACCATACAATGGCGAATCAGAACCTCGGCTGCCAGGCAGTGGATCGGCATCATCCGTCGGCAGCTGGTTTCGGAACTGTTTCAACCGCTCACTGAGCTGCGAGACGGGCGCCAGATTCGTCCACTCGAAGGGATCAGCGCGGTGGTCGTACAGTTCCTCGCTGCCGTCACTGTAACGAATGAAGCGCCAGTGATCCGTGCGCAGCGTGTGGTTTCCCGGTCCAAACGTGGTGATGGCCGGGTGTGGCCAGTCGGCGGTGGAATCGTGCAGCAGAGTAACCAGCGACCGGCCTTCCAGATCCGACTTTGCCGGAAGCCCACACAGTTCGGTCAGCGTGGGAAAGACATCGATCAGGCCGACGGCTCGCGAACACCTTCCGGATGGAATTTCGGGCCCGGCCACGATCAGCGGGACGCGCGTGGCTTCTTCCCACAACGTTCGCTTTGCCCAGCGAAGTTTCTCACCCAGATGAAACCCATGATCGCTCCACAGCACGATGATCGTATTGTCGGCCGCTCCGGACTGCTGCAGGCCGCTCAGGACCTTCCCCACCAGACTGTCGACAAAACTGTTGGCCGCCAGATACGCCCGCACGGCATGTTTCCATTCATCGTGTTCGACCATCCATGTATGTCGGGGCCCGGTCGGATTCAGAGTCAGCAGCTGAGCATACTCGCTCAGGTCGTTGCGATCCGAGGCGAAAACCGCCGGCAGCTGCACGGATTCCAGCGGGTAAAGGTCGAACCATTTTTTTGACGCATAGATGGGCACGTGGGGCAGATGAAAACCCACGGCCAGAAAAAAGGGCTGATCCTGTTGAGCCAGCTTCGGCAGTTCCCGCGTCGCCCAGTCGGCCGTGATGTAGTCACGCTGTTTTTCATCCGGAACATCCACCTGTCCCCAGTCCCACAAAGGATGAGACTTCGGGACGGTGTAGTGCAGCTTTTCGATTCCGCGACGCCAGCCTCTGGTCGGTTCAATGTGGTCGAAGGACTGTGGATCCGCCCGACCATGAAAGATCTTGCCGCAGGTCGACGTGTAGTAGCCGTGATTCCGGAAATACTGCGGCAGCGTGACTTCCTGACGAGTGCCGTCGACCGCCCGAAAGTCGGGAGCCAGAAAGTACATTCCGGTCGTCGACGGCAGTTTGCCCAGCAGCATACTGACGCGTGAACAGTTGCAGATCGGCGCCTGGCAGTGAGCATTGGTGAAATTGACGCCCTGCTCTGCCAGCGCATCGATGTGCGGGGTCTTCACCTGAGGATGTCCGCCCAGACATCCGACCCAGTCGTTCAGATCGTCGATGGCGATAAACAGTACGTTGGGACGATCGGCGGCCGGCAGCGATGCCGGGGCGATCAACACAACAACCACAGCACAGAGTCTAAGTAAAAGCATGGAGCCAACTTCTGACAAATGTGAATTTCAACAGACATCCGGAGCTTCGTGTGGACTCATAGTATAGAATCACTCCCGTCCGGGAATCGAGTTGATCATGTCTGTCCTGGTGCGAAACGTCGAGGCCAGCGGTGCACGTCCCCTTTTTTCAACGTCCAGCCTCCACCAGCTGGGAGCCACTGCCGATCCCGCGACTGCCGGGATTGTCGCTGTGGGTCTGGTATCGACCTCAGCACCTGAGTCACGGGTTCATGGTCAGCATACCAGAGAACCTGCGAGCTGCTTACCCGGCCGGTCCGCCGTTCACGATCGCGGATCTGCTGATGGCTGTCGGCGTGCCCCCCATGCTGCTGCATTCGGTTTCCACATTTGGCGCCGAGTGGCAGCCGGCCGCTGTGATCGGCCCGTTTCTGAACCATCCGCTGCCACCGATGTCGCCGGACAGCAGGCCCGAACTCAGCTTCCAGATTCTGGAACAGCCGGTCGTGACGCAGCCGATCATGACGCAGCCAGCCGCTCCGATGTCGTATCCGGAATCTGCAGAGGCGACAAACTCAGACATTCACGGCCTGACAACAGACGACCTGCCGCCGTTTGACAGCAGCCAGGCAACATCCGACGGCATGATGTTCGAACGGATTGAATCGGCCTGGCGCAGCAGCATTCAGATGGAACGGCAGATGACCGGACTGCGGCAGAAACTGGCCGGGGTGCTGGGATCACTTGGAAAACTGGACCGCGAACTGGCTCCGGACGAGCGACTGGCGGCAGACCGGGAAGATCGCGATGCCTGGCACGATGCTCGTCGCTGGCTTCGGGACATGGCTGCCAAATGCCATCGAGAGATCAAGTCTTTTGACATCGGGATGACCAGTGCCGCCGGCAGACGAAACTGGATGGAACAGACTTATAAGCAGGTGATCGAACCTCGGGCGCCGGGCAGTGATCTGGAAGACATCCGGCGGGAATTCGAAAGCTATCGCAAGGACATGGTGAATCTGCAGAAGTCCATGCAGGCAGCTCTGCAGGGCGCCACACAGAATGGCACTCAGCGAGCTCAGCGCGTGCTGGGCGTGATCCGGGGAAAGATTCGGGAACGACGTGCCCGAATGCGAGAACCGCTGGGTGGCACCAACATGGACAAATCCGTCCGTCGCAAACGATGACGTTCGTCGGCGGGCGGACAGCGAGAACCCCGAAAACGCCGGCGGTCCCTAAGGTACGCGGTCGGAACGCTTCGGTCCCCATCGCGGGCAGATCGTGGTATGCTTCGTGACCAGGCGATACTTCCCTTCCGACAACAACTGCCGAACCTGCACCGAACCTGACAAAGTCCTTCCCATGGCCAACATCCTGGTCATCCTTGCCGTGTTTTCTCTTCGAATGCCCGATGTGGAAACATTCGAAGCATATCAGTGGACCCCGCGTTTCACTGAACCGAAGGATCTGCAGCTGACCGAGCCCGCTCTGGCGCTGCTGACCCACGCATCGCGTCACTTTGACCCGCTGGGTGTCACGCAGCCCGCCGTCGACCGGGTCGTGGCCAGGATGAAACGGCAGGGGCTGCCGGTGCTATATCTGCACGACCGGTACAACGACAACAATCCCGCCTGGCTGTATCTGTACAGGGACCGGAAGCCAACGGCCTTTGTTGGTTCCGATGTCGGTCATATCGATCTGAACCTGAGCAGCGTCAGGCACGCGATCTGTCTGGGAGGTTACTTCGGACAGTGCGAACGGTCGACCGTGACCGACGTGATCCGCTGCTGGCAGCGAGATGCTCCGGACAAAGATCTGCGGATTACTCAGATTGTCGATGGCATCTTTACGGTGACCGAACACGTGAAGTATGAAGATCCATTTGCCGGCCCCATTCGCAGCGCCTTTTATGATGACCTGCGCAAGCGGCATCCGAAAGCCGTCATGTCTGTCCAGCAGATTCTGTCACTGATCCGGGACCAGGATCAGGCACTGCTTTTTCTGTCGCGACAGCTGCCACCCGTTCCCCGCGACGCCAACGTTGTCCTGGATTTCTTCGGATATACGGAAACACTGCAGTCCGCAGGTCCGGAGGCGTCAACGCTGACCTTTGCCTATCGCCGGTCAGATCGGTTTCTGCCGTTCAAACCGGCAAACCCGAGCCCGCGTCCGCACAGTGACCGTCGTTTACTGCAGACAACGCGACCGGTTCGAGCAGGGGCGTCGCGGTTTCCGTCACGCTGATCAGAATCGGGACACCACCGCACCGAGCTGAATGGCCGGCCCTGCGGTTGAAGATGGCAGACAGAGTCAGTAAACACAGTATTTCTGATGCGTTGCCCGCTCTTTTTCCGGCCCGCGACCATGAAGCCTGAATCAGATCCTGACGATGGAAACGATGCCGGTGCACCGCCACGCCGTTCGTCGCGTTCGCTGCTGGAATGGATCGGCCCGGGAATTCTGGTGGCGGCCACCGGTGTGGGCGCCGGAGACCTGGCCGGCGGAGCTCTGGCCGGCGCGAAACTGAAGCTGGCCGTGCTGTGGGTCGTGATCGTCGGTGCGGCTCTGAAATATGCCCTGTGCGAAGGTCTGGCGCGATGGCAGCTGAAGTCCGGACTCAGCGTGTCCGACGGAGTCTTTCGGTCCTCCGCACCGGTTGTTCGATTTCTGTTTCTGGCGTACGTCGCCGTCTGGTCCTTCTGTATCGGGGGGATGCTGATGTCGGCCTGTGGCGAATGTGCTCAGGCCATTCTGCCGATCGGCAGTACCGCCACCGGCCGCATTATTCATGGGTGCCTGCAAAGCATGGTCGCCATCCTGCTGGTTCTGATCGGTGGCTTCAGGCTGTTTGAACGACTGATGGCTGTCTGCATCGCGCTGATGTTTCTGACCGTCGTCACCGTCGCCGTCCTGAGTGCTCCGGCATGGGGGGAGGTGGTGCGGGGGCTTGTTTTTCCCTCTGTTCCAGACGCAGATGGCCGCGGCATCGCATGGACCATGACCCTGATGGCCGGCGTAGGCGGCACTCTGACCATGCTGTGTTACGGCAGCTGGATTCGTGAAAAAGGCCGCCGGGATGAAACATCGCTGAACCTGTGCCGTATCGACCTCGCGGCCGGCTACCTGATGACGGCGGTATTCGGAATCAGCATGGTGATTCTGGGAAGTCGCCTGCCGGTGAACCCTACGCTGTCGGGCGCGAATCTGATCACACAGCTGGCCGATGATATGCAGCCACACCTGGCAGACTGGGGGCCGCTGGCCGGCTGGCTGTTTCGTCTTGGTGCGTGGGGAGCCGTCTTCAGCAGTCTGCTGGGTGTCTGGCAGAGCGTACCGGCACTGATCGAAGAAATGCTGCCCGATGTGCCATCAGGGCCCGATGTGCCATCAGGGCCGGATCAGGTGGCCGATTTGCGGCGTTACCGCGTGCTGCTGGTGCTGCTGGGCACACTGCCCGCCCTGTGCCTTCCATTTTCACTGGCAGCCATTCAGAAGGTCGCTGGCGTCACCGGCGCCCTGTTTCTGCCCATGTTTGCTCTGGCGCTGCTGCTGCTGCCGCTCACAGCCGATGGCCGCCGGACGAAATTCCGCAACGGCCGACTAAGTCAGACAATTCTGATGCTGTGCCTGCTGCTGTTCGGATTTCTGGCGGCCCAGAAGCTGACGGCCACCGTCATGTCAGTGGCCTTCTTCGGCTGATCAGTTCACTTCCAGCAGTTCGACCACGAAGTGCAAGGTGGCATTCGGTGGCACCGCCGGCGGGGATCCCTGAGCACCATAGCCAAGTCGCGGCGGAATCCAGAGTTCGATCATGCCGCCGATTCCCACCAACTGCATTCCTTCGGTCCAGCCCGGAATCACGCCGCGCAAAGGAAACGAAATCGGCTCGCCCCGCTGGTAGGAACTGTCGAATTCCTTACCACTGTCCAGCCAGCCGCGGTAATGGACGGTGACGGAATTGCTGGCAGTCGGTTTTTGACCGTCCGACTTCCGCAGAATACGGTACCGGATTCCGGAATCGGTAGTCTGAAATTCCGTCGGCGCGTCGGGATCCATCGCACCGGTATCGTATCGCAGAGCTTCGTCATCGGTGAACGTCACCACGGTATTCTGACCATAAGATGCCGGCTGCACCGAGCCATCCTGGCCAGCATCACTTTGAGCAGAACGCACCGGAGGCGCGTCTATGTTTCCCGCCGGACTGCTGCAGCCTGTGCTCGTAATCAACAGTCCTGCGCCGACCGCCAAAGTACTCGTCAACTTCCACATCATGTTGCCATATCCTGAAGTAAATTTCTTCTTGATTCTGCCATTCATACCGCTCACCACTAAACCGCTCACCGCTCACCGCTGAGCGTTTCGCGGATGATCGGCCACCACAGACACCGGGCCGGTGGTCATCACCTGTCCTTCTTCTTCTTCTTTTTGCCCTGTTTTTTCTGATATCCGGCTTTGCGGGTATGAGCAATCGCTTCCGTTTCGCGGCCGTGGTCACCCTGAGACGTCATCCAGGCATCCAGCTCCGCAGACAACTCAGCCATTACCGGAGCCAGTTTCGGATCATCGGCCAGATTCTGCAGACAATGCGGATCGTTGACAACATCGTACAGCTCTTCATCCGGACGATGCTGGTACTTTCGGGTCATCGCAACGGCGTGCTGGTCACCCTCGGCAGCCTGAGCCATCCATGACCCCCAGATCCCTTCTTCACTTCGGTCGGTTCTGGTCACGGCGTTGGTGAA
This sequence comes from Fuerstiella sp., assembly GCA_040222735.1. Classification (GTDB taxonomy): domain Bacteria; phylum Planctomycetota; class Planctomycetia; order Planctomycetales; family Planctomycetaceae; genus Fuerstiella. The sequence continues at coordinate 10,353 of JAVKCM010000119.1, forward strand.
AGTGACCTCCGGGTGCAGGTTTCGGATGTAACGATGCGTCTTTGTACCGCAGCTGCGAATGCCGAAGACGTCAGAACCGTTGATGATGCCACGCGTGGTGTGGATGCCGAACGTATACTTCTTGTGTTCCGTCTTCTGCCCCAGCAGCACCGGCAGGAAGGATCGACCCTCCATGGTTTCCGGGCAGTCCAGTCCGGCGGCCTCCAGAAACGTGGGCGCGACGTCACAATATTCAACCAGAGCGGCGGTTTGAGTCCCCGGCTGAACCCGACCCGGCCAGCGGACAATCATTCCGGATGCCAGGCCCAGCTCGAAACACGTCCACTTGGCAAACGGAAAGGACGACCCCTGTTCAGAAACGACCATCACCAGCGTATTATCCGCCACGTTGTGTCGTCTGAGCAGCTGCAGCAAAGCACCGCACTGGGCATCAAAATACGTGATCTCAGCCAGATATCTGGAATACTGCCGGCGTGTTTCCGATGTGTCGACCCACGATGGCGGCAGTTTCAGCGATTCAGGCGGATACGCCTCGGGATTCCCTTTATTCCAGGGCGTATGAGGTTCATTTGAACAGGCAAACAGGCAGAAGGGCGTGCCCGCGGCCGTGGATTCAGCCACCAGTTTGTCGATAGCCGGATACGGTGCCGCCGCACCCGGGTCGGCCGTCCGGAAGTCGCTGTCGTATTCGAATGGAAACGATTCACGAGGAGCAATATGAGTCTTGCCGGACAGGGCGACTCGGTAACCAGCCTGCTGCAGGTAGTGAGCGATCGACTTCGTTCCCGGATAGACGCACGTATGATTGGGCCATGCTCCGGATTTCACCGGATAGATTCCCGTATAGATATTGTGGCGCGTCGGCGAACACATCGGAGCCGTCTGAAAACACCGGGTAAACTGCAGCCCTTCAGAGGCCAGTTTCACAAGATTCGGTGTTTTCGCCTGTCCGCCATATACCTGCATATCAAGGTAAGTACAGTCGTCGGCGATCATGAAGACCAGATTAGGACGGTCCGCGGCCGCCGCGGTCCCGATCAGCGACAACAGAACAAGAACAACAGAAGATTTCGGCACGCGCATCGCTGATCACTTTCCGAAAAAGAAACTGGTCTGATCGTCGTCAACCCATCCGTCAGCCCGGTTCAACATAGCGACGATCAGCAATGCGCAGAAGTGATTCAGCTGAATTCGGGCGCGAAAACATCGACGTAAACAGATTCGCCGACTAAACGAAGGACAGTCGTTCAGGCGGCTGAAAGGCGGCCGCAGACATCGGCGACGCCGGCCGGCATTCCCCTGCCGGGCAAGGACGGCCTGTTTCCTGAAAGACGAGACACTGCCAACCAACCCGTCAGGGCTGTTCACCAGCCGGTTTCGAATCTGCGGCCGGGGTGATCTCGTCGATCGCCTTCTGAATCATGTCTCTGTAGCGATCACTCTCGGTCTCATCCCGCAGCCTGGTCAGCAGCGGCAGCGCTTCGCTGGCTTCCGGACCGATCTTCCCGATCAGAAACATGGCGTAATAGCGAGTACGACGATCCTCGGATTCAAGGCCGGCCATCAGCACAGGCAGTGCCTCGGGGCCGGCGGCGTCAATCTCTCGCAGAGCACTCTTTGCCGAGTTGGTATCAACTTCGCTTTCCAGCATTCCGAACAACACCGGCACGGCCGCTCGGGCATCCGCGTGCATATCGCCCAGCGCTTCTGCCGCCGTTCGACGTACGGTCCAGTCACTGTCCCGTAACGCACCAATCAGCAGTGGAACAGATTTTGAACGATCCTGCTGAATGGCGGCCAGACACCCGATGGCGGCAATTCGAAGGTCGACGCGGTCATGATTCAGCAGACCCACCACGGCGTCCACGCTGGCGGCGGCTTCTGCCCCCATGGTCGTGAGTGATTCGACGGTCGCCAGTATCACATCGGCATCGTCGTCCTGCAGCAGACCAGCAAGCTGGCCGGCCACACGCTTGTCCGGGGCACTGACTTTCCCCAGCGCTGCCGCGGCCGCGGCGCGAACATTCAGATCACTGTCCTGCAGCAGACGCAACAGATCGTCCGTGGCGGAGGCCGCTTCTGTTCCCAGACTGCCGATCGTTTCCGCGGCACTGGCCCGGACAATCGGAGACGTATCCTGCAGCGTGCGGACGATGTCGGCGGTCATCGCCTTTGCTTCCGGCCCGAACTGTTTCAGCCCGGCAACCGCCTGCGTACGAACTTCCGCACTGTCATCCCTCAACGCGGCAGACAAAGTCGGCAGCACCGTCTCAGCGGGCAGCTTCAGGGCCGCCATGCTGAACAGACTGGCGGCCCGCACGGCAGCGTCGCTGTCGCTGGCTGCATTCAGCAGCACTGCGGTGATCTGCTCGGTCGGCCGGCGCACCCCGGCAATGGCTCGGGCAGCAGACGCACGCAGTCGAGCGTCCTGTGCATTAAGACATTCTGTGAGTGGCTGAATCGCAGCTTCCGGAGTCGGCTGCATTCGTCCCAGAGCCTGCGCCGCACTGATCCGGGTCTGAACCTGATCGCTGCCGAGCGCCGCCGTCAGTTCAGAGGCTGCGGCCGGACCGATGGCGGCCAGCGTGATCGCAATGCGTTCCGCGATTTCAGGATCGTCGGTCGACTCTGCCAGCAGTGCCGGTACTGCCACCTGACCAATGCGGGCAATCGCCCGTGATATCTGAGACGGATCTTCGGACCGCCTGAGAGCGATGATCAGATCCGGCAGCGCCGATTCCGCCGCTGCCCCCATTGCGCCCAGAGCAAATGCCGCAGACGACCGCTGGAGCGTATTTCCCTCAGACAGCAGCCGCACCAGCAGCGGAACGGCGTCTTCGGCATCCGACCCGAGTTTCTTCAGCGCCAGAACGGCTCCGCTCTGCACCACGGGAGCTTCATCGCCGAGCGCCTCACCAATCAGCTGTAACAGGCGGTCGCGGTCGAATTCCGTCCCCGCCAGAGCGGCCAGGGCAGCCGCCCGCACCGCTGCGTCGGCATCTTCGGTCAGGGCCACCAGAGTTTCATGAAACTCTGGCGGAATCATTCTCAGCGCTGCCAGGTTCTGTGCGGCCACGGCTCGAACGCTGGCGTGCTCGCTTTCCAGCGCCTGGCCCAACAAGGCCGACGCAGGATCTCCCAGCCGGCCCAGCGATACGGCTGCCCGTTGGCAGACGTATTCGTCGGGATCCGTCAGCGCCCGTTTCAGCAGCGGCAGAACGGCCGTCGGATCAGACGTCATCCAGCCCAGCGCCTCAGCCACACCGGCCCGCCGACGGGCATCGTCATTGTCCAGTTCCCTGAGCAGCGCCGGCATGGCCACGGGACCGATCTTTCCGATCGCCCACGCCGCACGATAACGTTTCTGATCATCTCGACTGTCCAGGCTTTCGATCAGAACAGGTGCGGCATCGACTGCCGCCGGCCCAATCTTTGCGATAGCCACGGCCGACTGAGTCCAGACCTGTGCATCCCTGTCCTGCAATCCTGAAATCAGCGCAGTAACCGCGGGCTGAGCCCCTCGGCCCAGCGCAGCCAGCGCATAAGCCGCGTCTCGGCGTTCGTTGAGCTCACCGTTCTGAAGTGTCTGAGCCAGTTCAGCAACGTCGGGTGCTTCATCCTGAGCGCTGATCCGAGCCGTGCAGCTGACCATGACCAGCAGCGCAATCAGCCAGCCGGACAGCGGCACAAATCCGAAAGTCAGCGGCCGCAGCCGATGGGCGGCCGCGCGGGAAACGGAAAACACCGGCCTGAGGCGGGACGTACCGATATCGCGGCAGGGCTGAAGAAAAAGATGCATCTGCACGGAAACCTTTTCTGATCAGATCTGCAGACCGGACATCGGCCCGGTACTGTCACCCACGAAATCGGCCGGTGTTCCGAACCGATCCAGCACCGAAAGAAACAGATTGCACATCGGCGTTTCGGTCGGGACGCGCAGGTGACGCCCCGGATCAACCGACCCGCCGCCGTGTCCCGCCAGCAGCACCGGCAGGTTTTCGTTGTTGTGCCGATCTCCGTCGCTGAGACCGCTGCCGTAGACGATCATGGAATTGTCCAGCAGATTGCCATCTCCATCCGGCGTCGCCTTCATTTTCCGCAGCAGGTAAGCAAGCTGAGCCACGTGGAAGCGGTTGATCTCGCGAATTTTGGCGTGCTTTTCAGCATTGCCGCCGTGATGCGACAGATCGTGGTGACCGTCCGGCACGTCAATCGGACGATAGCTGCGGTTGCTGCCGGCATCGGCAAACATAAATGTTGAGATTCTGGTGCTGTCTGTCTGAAACGCCAGCACCATCATGTCGCACATCAGACGAATGTGTTCGCCGTAGTCACCGGGAATGCCCTGAGGAATCGGATAATCCACGTCGGCGGAAAACTGGGGCTGATCTTCCGTGAGTTCAATGCGGCGTTCCACTTCACGGACACCCGTCAGATATTCTTCCAGCTTGCGCTGATCGTTGCGGCCCAGCTGCGTCTGCAGCTTCCGTGCGTCTTCGGCGATGAAGTCCAGAATGCTTTTCTTCAGAGCCTCTCGCCGCTGTTTGTTGCGGTCCATTTCACGCGGCTTGCCGTTGCCGAACAGACGTTCGAACACAAACCGAGGATTGGTCTCCTTGCCCAGCGGCGACATTTCAGATGCCCACGACACACTGGACGAATAGGCGCAGCTGTATCCGGAGTCACAGTTTCCGGCACTGCGACCGGGTTCACAGCCGAGTTCCAGCGAGGCAAAACGCGTGGCGCTGCCGGCCGCCTGAGCCGCCACCTGATCGACCGAGACACCGGAACGAATGTTCGCTCCGTCGGTCTTCCGGGGCTGTGCTCCGGTCAGAAACACGGATGCACTGCGAGCATGGTCGCCCGGACCGTCACCGTTGGCCCGGCCCTTGTCATGAGTCAGGCCGCTGATGACCAGCAGGTCATCCTGCACCGGAGCCAGCGGCTGCAGAATGTACGGCAGCTCAAAGCCGTAGCCTTCCGTAGCCGGCGTCCAGTCCGGCAGATGGACTCCGTTGGGCACAAAAATAAATCCGATTCGCTGCGGCGGCGTCGGCGCAGTTGCACTCGCGGCCAGTGAATATGGTGCAGCCGATTCCAGCCACGGCAGCGACAGAGAAACACCCAGTCCACGCAGCGCGGTACGGCGGGAAAACATCTGTGAGACAGCCATATCATCGGTCCTCATGAGGTGAGGGAAGGTAGGATCTGATTCTGCTTGCGGTGCACCATTCATACTGCGACCGCTGACGCTCCGGCCCGAACACGGGACCCGGATCCGTCAGTCCGCCGTCTACTTCGCTTCGCGCATTCTGAACGGTTCGCTGACGACAATCGCCGTGATCAGGGCACTGAAACGGTTATCGTTCTGCTGCAGGGCCGCCACGATCTCGTTGACGGCACAGCGGTCGTAGGACACGAGCCCGCGGCCCAGCGCATAGGTTAACATCTTACCAGACAGACAGCGAAGGAATTCGCCTTTCTGTTCTTCGACCAGAATCTGCATCAATTCCGCGGCTCCGTTGAACTTTTGCCCGCCCGGCAGTTCTCCTGAAGAATCCACCTTGAACCGACCGTCACGGTCCCGCCACATGCCAATGGCGTCAAAGTTTTCCATGCCGAACCCCAGCGCATCCATCTTCACATGGCAGACGGCACAGGCCGGGTTAGAGCGATGCTGCTCCATCTGCTCCCGCAAAGATCCCAGCGTTTCGGCTCCGGCTTCCAGTTCCGGCACATTCGGAGGCGGCGGAGGCGGCGGTTCTCCCAGCATGTTGTCCAGAATCCATTTGCCGCGTTTGACCGGTGACGTCCGGGTCGGATTGGAAGTCAGCAACAGAATGCTGGCATGCGTCAGCACTCCGCGTCGCCCGTTCATCAGCGAGACCTTCCGAAACTGACTGCCGGACACATCCGTCATTCCATAGTGCTGAGCCAGACGCTCGTTCACAAACGTGAAATCAGCGTTCAGAAATTCCAGGACACTGCGATCTTCACGCATCAGGTGTTCGAAAAAGGTCTCCGTTTCCTGACGCATGGCCTGGCGCAGTTCGTCATCAAACGCGGGAAACAGTTCCGGATCCGGCTGCAGCCGGGCCACGTCACGCAGCTGCAGCCACTGCCCGCCGAAATTGTCGATCAGAGCGCGGGACTTCGGGTCAGCCAGCATACGCATCGCCTGAGCCTGCAGCACCGAGGGCTTTGTCAGTTCACCGGTTCCGGCCAGCCGAAACAGTTCTTCGTCCGGCATACTGCTCCACAGGAAATAGGACAGCCGGGAAGCCAGCTCGTATCCGTCCAGCGATCGGATACCGTCCGGATCATCGGCCGTGGGATCACGTTCGACACGAAACAGAAAGTGCGGACTGGAAAGCACGGCCGCGATGGTCGTCTGAAAAATGACTTCCGGCGGGCTGTCCTGATCCCACGCAAACTTCATGATCTGAAAAAGTCGATCCTGCTCTTCCGGCGTCACCGGCCGACGAAACGCCCGTTCAGCAAACTCAGTCATGTTTCGGCGAGCCACTTCGACCATCTGATCATCAGATTTAGCCTCGTGCCGCAGCACCCGCCGTCGCGCCTGGTCGTCCTCGAACACCTTCTGAGCAATCAGCCGGGCTGAGTCCAGGTATTTTTCCAGCAGCACCGGCGGAATGGTCAGCACGTCACCGATATTGTCGAAGCCGTTGCCCACATCGTCTGACGGAAATTCGTCAGCCAGATTCAGTTCCAGTCCGACCAGGTCCCGGATGGTGTTGTTGTATTCGGCCCTGTTCAGACGCCGCAGCGTGACGCGACCCGGGTGTCTTTCGGCCGAGCAGTCGAACGATGCCAGCTGCTGATTTAGTGCCTCCAGAATATCGATGACTTCAGACGGCGTCGGCTGGACCTCATCCGCCGGAGGCATCTGGCGGTCACGAATCAGCCGCAGAACCTTCTCCCACAAATCATAGTCCTGCTGAATATTTGCAGAATCCTTGTAGCGGTCGAAGGCGATCCCGGCTTCTGCGTCGTCACCGCTGTGACAGCCCACGCAGTGAGTCTCCAGAAACGGCCTGACCTGACGGGCGAAATGCAGGGGATCCGAACCGGCCGTTTCTTCCGCGAATAATGCGGACGGTGCGCTCAGGACGCAGAACAAACTCAGCGAGCAAACACACTTATCAAACAGAAGGCGATATTTCATAGGGCGGGAAATCCAACCGACAGCCGCAGACCGGTATCGGCACAGATTCGTTCAGTAGCAGTGTTTTCGGAACAACAACGGTGACTGGGTTCGGCCACGGTTTTCGATCACGGTGTTCGACCAAAGTGACGCAGCCCGGTAGAGTCGACCGCGACCTGATTAAAAGCGTCGGTGGAATGGACGAAGTCACCCGTGTGACTTCTGCAAAAATATTAGAACACCGGTCAGAAAAGGCAAGGCTGCGTTTGGACCCCGGCGGGACCTGTCACGCCCCCTCGCGGTGACTGAAGGCGCCTTCACCCGGGCTGGAGGGCAGATTGAACACCTCATTCGAATAAAAGGAAACAATGTGTTCCACCACGTCTCGCATCGAAACCACGGTCGTCGGCACACCATTTTCATCCAGAATCGGCACGTGGCGGAACCCGCCAACGGTCATTCTGTTCAGAGCAAACACAATTTCATCATCAAACGACAGACATTCCGGCGAGGTCGTCATCACCTCAGTAATCGGAGTCTGCGACGGCACGCGTTCGGCCGCCACCACGCGGGTCAGAATATCACGTTCTGTAAACAGGCCGAACAGCTGACCGTCTTCGACAATCAGCACAGCACCCATTTTGTTTTCAATCATGGCATCAACAGCATCCGCCACGGTCGCTGAACGAGGCAGAGCAATCACTGTCGGCTTTAACCCCGCCAGTTCCCGAATGGAGCCGCAGATAATTTCGGCGGCCTGGTCGCTCAGCCGTTCCTCACTAATCCGGGCTTCTTCATCGATGCTGTCGCTGGACATGTCGCGTCTCCGTGAATGTGTTGCCGTGAGATAAGAACCATCAGGCAAGAATACCCTGCACAACCTTTCCTTCGTCCGTCGGCCCGATCAGTCGATTCTGCAGGCCCTGATAACTGTAACTGAAACGGTAAGGATCCAGACCCATTAAATGCAGAATCGTGGCCTGCAGGTCCCGAATTCCAACCGGATTTTCGGCAATATAGTAGCCGATTTCATCAGTCTGACCGTACGAAACGCCACTTCGGACGCCTCCACCCGCCATCCACATCGTGTAAGCGTACGGGTGGTGATCGCGGCCGACAAAGCCCTTTTTCAGCTCTTTATTCACATTATTCTGCATCATCGGCGTGCGGCCAAACTCGCCACCCCAGATCACCAGCGTTGACTCAAGCAGGCCGCGCTGCTTCAGATCCCGCAACAGTCCGGCAACAGCCCGGTCGATCTGACGTGCCTTGATCGGCAGTGTTTCGTCAATGGATTCCCCGGGCGAACTGCCGTGATGGTCCCAGCCCCAGTCGTACAACTGCACAAAACGCACGCCCTTTTCCACCAGCCGTCGCGCCAGCAGACAGTTGTTGGCAAACGTCGGGTCATCACCCCGATAAAGCACGCGAGGATCGTCTGCCGACTCAGCCGCCGACACATAACCGGGCTGAGCCCCGTACAGATCCAGAATATGCTTCGGCTCTTTGCTGATATCCATGACGTCCGGCACGGCGACCTGCATGCGAAAGGCCAGTTCGTACTGAGCGATCCGCGTCTGAGTCTCATCGTCCCGTACTTTTTCAAACTGTATCCGGTTCAGTTCCCGCATCGCGTCCAGCGTCCTGCGGCGCAGACCGCGACTCAGGCCCGGCGGGTCAGACAGATACAGCACCGGATCGCCGGACGTGCGACACTGCACTCCCTGATAAACCGTCGGCAGAAACCCGGAACCCCACAGTGACTTGCCCGCACTCGGAGTCTTGCCGCCTGAAGCCAGTACCACAAAGCCCGGCAGGTCGCGATTCTCACTTCCCAGCCCCCACGTCACCCAGGATCCCATCGAAGGATTTCCCAGTCTGGGCTGGCCTGTATGCAGCAACAGCTGCGCCGGTGAATGGTTGAACTGATCCGTGTGGACAGTGCGAATGACACACGCTTCGTCTGACACCGACGAAAATTCCGGCAGCAGCTGACTGATCCACTGACCCGCTTCACCATGCTGCTGAAACTCAAACTGCCCCGCCAGCATCCTGGGGACACCTCGAATAAATGCGAAGCGCTTTCCCTCCAGATACTGCTTCGGGCAGTCCTGATTGTGAAACTTCTTCAGTGCCGGCTTATAGTCAAACAGTTCCAGCTGCGAAGGAGAACCGGCCATGTGCAGATAGATCACAGACTTTGCCCGAGCCTCGCGCATCGCGGACTTCGGTGCCGTCGGATCGGCTTCAGGCCCCGCAGCATCGGCAGCCGCCCCGAAGCCACCAGGATTCTGCAGCGCCAGCGCCCCCACACCCAGCCCCGCAGTTGTCAGCAGGTGGCGACGGGTCTGATACTGCAGTTGTTGACAGGCAGGATTCATCGGTGTTCCTGTTTCCGGTTCTGTTTCTGTCGCGGCGGCGACCATGACGTCTGCCCGCACACTGTTTTCACGACACACTGTTTTCAGCACACGTTGTTTATCACCAAACGTTATCCGGGGGCTACGTTGACCGAAGCCGCGTGACCCCGAAACCGCCAGGGATTCATCACGGTCTCATCACGGTCTCATCAAGATTCAGCACAACGCTGGCAACAACGGTCAGCGCGGCCAGTTCCGGTCTTTGTTCAGACGGTACCGCGGGTCGGTTCGCTGCCTTTAGCAGCTTCGCCGCAGCCTCCGGATGCTGCGTGAATTCACTTCTGCTGTCGGCCAGGACCTGCTGCAGCTGCACCCGTTCTTCGTCGCCAGGCGGCCGAATCAGAACGCGGCGAAAGATCTGCCGCAAACAGTCATCGTCCGTGAGTGAACCGACGGATTCCGCCAGCGCCGCGGCAGCTTCCAGATACACCGGGTCATTCATGATGATCAGCGCCTGCAGCGGGGTGTTGGTCCGGATGCGGCGAATCTGACACACCTCGCGACTGGTCCCGTCGAAGGTGATCATGGACGGATACGGACTGGTCCGGCGCAGAAACGTATACAGTCCGCGTCGGTACCGGTCTTCATTTTCAGGAGTCTGCCATTTCAGACTGCTGTAGGTGGTCCGCCAGATGCCGTCCGGCTGAGGAGGCATGACGGATGGTCCGCCGATGCGGTCTGACAGCAGCCCCGCGGCGGCCAGCGCCTGATCGCGGACAGCTTCCGCAGACAATCGAAACCGCGCACCACGGCTGAGCCATCGATTCTGCGGATCCTTCGACGCGGCCGTATCCGTCACCACGGAACTCTGCTGATAGGTTGCCGACATCACAATCGTTCTGCACAGCTGTTTAAAGGACCAGCGATGAGTATCCCGGAACTCGACCGCCAGCCAGTCCAGCAGCTGCGGATGTGTGGGCCGGCCTCCCTGAGTGCCAAAGTCCTCTTCCGTTTCGACAAGTCCCCGACCGAAAAAGCGACTCCAGACGCGATTCACCATCACTCGGGCCGTCAATGGATTGCTGTCGGACACCAGCCACTGCGCTACCGCCAGTCGATTGCCGAGGCCGGACGGGTCGCCGAACGCGGCCGGAAAACCAGCCTGCACTTCTTCACCGGGTTCCAGAAAATTGCCGCGCACATGCACAAAGGTTGAGCGTCGGCGCGCGGCCGGCAGTTCACGCATCACAGGCGTCTGCACGATGTCGGCGTTCAGTTTCGCCAGCTGCTGTTCGGCTTCCTTCAGACGCTTCGCCAGCGGAGCCGTCGTCGGATGGACCGCGCGGAAGGCCTGCAGCAATGTCTGCTGCTGCTCATCGGTCCGTTCCGACGTGATTTCATTCAGCCGTTTCTGCAACTCAGTGATCTCAGTCGACAGCTCAGCCTGCCGGTGCTGCTGTTCACTGGTCGGCGTCGGCAAACGCGGACTGTCGTCCGGGCGATCAGCGTCCTCAGTCTGATTAAAGAACGCCATAAAGCGGTAGTACTCCTGCTGGCTGATCGGATCATACTTGTGTGAGTGACATCGGGCACAGCCCATGGTCAGTCCCATCCAGACCTGAACGGTGGTGTCCACGCGGTCCTTGACGGCGGCGATCCGAAATTCCTCATTGTCGGTACCGCCCTCATCGTTGGTCATCGTGTTGCGATGAAAGGCCGTCGCCAGCCTCTGTTCCATCGTCGCGTCCTGCAGCAGGTCACCCGCAATCTGTTCCACGGTGAACTGGTCAAACGGCATATCGCGGTTGAACGCATCGATGACCCAGTCCCGATAGCGCCAGATGTTTCGAGGCTGGTCTTTCTCATAACCCTTGGTGTCGGCATATCGTGCCAGATCCAGCCACATGGCTGCCCACCGTTCTCCAAACCGCGGCGAAGTCAGCAGGTCATCCACCATCGCTTCATAGGCCTGTGGCGACGGATTCCGGGCGAACGCATCGGCGGCCTCCGGAGCCGGCGGCAACCCGGTCAGATCCAGATACACCCGGCGCACCAGCGTACGAGGATCCGCGCCGGACGACGGCGACAATCCCTGTTCAGCAAGTCGCTGCCAGACAAACCGGTCCACATCGTTGCGGCACCAGCCGCCGTCATTGACCGCCGGTACCGATGGACGAACAGCAGAAACAAATGACCAGTGAGCCTCGTACTCAGCCCCGGCCTCCACCCACTGTCGCAGCAGCAGGATCTCAGACTTCGTCAGCGTGTGTCCGGAACCGGGTGGCGGCATCACCACGTCCGGATCCGAACTGGTGATACGAATCATCAGCTCGCTGCGGCCCGGGTCGCCCGGCACCACCGCCCGAGCGGCCGCCGAATCCAGGTCATGGCGATCGGCCGGAATATCCAGCCGCAGCTGTGCCTCACGAGCCGCTTCGTCGGCTCCATGGCAGGCGAAACAGTTCTTCGCCAGAATCGGCTGGATGTCTGTCGCATAACGTACCGACGGCGGTGCCGCGCAAACGGCCAGGCCGCTGACACACACAAGCATCCACGTCGCTGGAACCAACAGTCGCATGGCACAAGTATCTTCAAGTAGAGAAAGTAACGCTGCGACCCAGCCGCCACGATCGCGGTCAGCTTCACGCGGTGAAGTTCAGCCGGTGATCACAACCCGGCTTTGACGCTGAACACCGTGCAGCCCCGGTTGTCAGCAGTGGAAACTCGGCCGCCGTTTGGCTTCCGATTATACCGCGAAGACGGTCTGCAGGCCAACTTACTGCGGTGAGGAAGAAGCGTCTGTGACAGAACCACGCCTTGCCGAACAGGTCGCTCCGTGTCGCAGCGTCTGCAGCACGACGCAGTAACGTTCGGTCAGCTGAATCAGCTTGTCGATCCGGTCATCCGCTTCCGACGAAACCACGTCAAAAATCAGCTCCACAGACGTGAGCCCGACGGCCGTATTCCGATCCACACCCAGGGTGCCACGAAAATCCATGGTCCCGCGAGCTTCAATCGACGCCGCAGAAATCTCAAGTTCCATGGCCGTGGCGACGGCCGCGAAGGTTACTCCGGAACAGGCCACCAGCGACTGCAGCAGCATATCCCCGGAACACGCTGTGCGCCCGTCTCCGCCCGCTTTGGGGTGCAGGCCCGACTCGGTGATCCCGGAGTCGGCAAACGGTGTCTTGACGCGGCAGCTCAGACGACTGAGATCAACGACGCCGAAGGCGCGCATTTCTGCGAGTGCTTCTGCCGGAGATTCCGTGTACAAAGCTTTCAGAGGCGTCTGAATCTGCCTCAGTTCATTGGTGTTCATGCAGCCACCAGTACTGAATATCCGGCCGGGACAAGGCGTGGAAACCCCGGGTGCAAAACACCCTGCGGTGCCGGCTCTTATCAAAAAGCTTCCGGCGTCTTTTCCCGATCGTTGGTGAAAACGGAACAGATGTTCCGGAGTGTAGCCGTTCGGCCGGGGATCTGTGAGTGAGCCGACAAATCAGTGACGCCGCGGTGGCAAACCTGCTATTCTTTGCGCTTCAATCGTCCGGCAGTAATTTCACAATCCGCACCAAACGGGACACGACCTGGTGGCAGAAACTGAGCAGGCACCAAAGACAGACGAACCGCAGAACGTCTGGATCGGCTTCGATCTGGGCGGCACCAAGATGATGGCGGTGGTCTTTGACGAACAGCTGAAAATGATCGGCAAAAAGCGTCGCAAGACACGCGAGAAAGGGAAAGACGGAGTCGACCCATCCCGCCTGATCGAAACCATTCGTATGGCACTGGCGGATGCGAATGCCGAAGGGGCGACCATCCGGGGCATTGGCGCCGGATGCCCGGGGCCGCTGGACCTGAGAAAAGGTGTGATTCTGGAGGCGCCGAACCTGGGCTGGAAGAATGTGGCGCTGAAGCAGATTCTGGAGGATGAATTCAAGTGCCCGGCAGAAATCTGCAACGACGTGGATGCCGGCGTGTTTGGCGAATATTCGTCAGGAGCCGGTAAAGGAGCTCGCTGCGTGCTGGGCGTCTTTCCGGGAACAGGAATCGGCGGTGGCTGTGTCTACGAAGGCAGGATTTTTCGCGGCCGACGTGCGTCGTGTATGGAGGTCGGTTTTCTGCAGATGGCGACGGAAGGACCGGCCGCCGGTCTCGGTCCGGTCGGAACGCTGGAGGGGCTGGCCAGCCGACTGGCGATTTCGGCAGAAGCCGCCAAGGCCGTCTTTCGGGGCAAGGCGCCGCATCTGGCAAAGGAAGCCGGCACAGATATCGCCAACATCCGCAGCGGTACGCTGGCCCGATCGATCGAAGCCGGAGACAAGGTCATTGAAGAAATCGTTCGCCGCGCGGCCGAACAGGTGGGCCGCGGCATCGGTTCTCTGGTCAACATCCTTGCACCGGACATCGTGGTGATCGGTGGCGGCCTGGCTGAAGCCATGCCCAAACTGTATCTGACCGAGGCTCAGAAGGGTGCCCGCCGAAATGTTCTGCCGTCGTTGAGTGACGTTTACACCATCAAAATCGGAGAACTGGGAGACTATTCCACGGCGACGGGTGCGGCCGCATGGGTTCGCCAGGAGACCAGTGTTCGCAGCGAATGATGTTCGATTGTGACCTTTTCGCTTTCTCAGTTTCGTGGATTTTCGGCGTATTCAGACTATATCCAGACCCTTGTACATTGTTGTGATCCCGCAGTTTTCTTTCCTGGCGACCGTTCGGCGTGTTTTCCGGCGGCCGCTCAACACAGCGTATCTCCGGGCAGCGGACGAAACACAGACGTCCTGAACTCGTGGGCTGAAAACAGGTGAAGAGACCGTCGGATCGGACCGCGGCCAGCCCCTCTTCCGGAATCGTCATGCTTCGGACATCGCAAACGACTGAATCTGCCACCGAATCCCGCCGGTCTGTCGGAACCGTCTATCCGATGGCAGTCATCGAACTGGGAACGTCCGCAATCCGGATGGCCATCGGCGAAACCGACGGGGTCTCAGGGGTGCGGATTCTGGAACAGCTGGTCCGGGGGGTCAGCCTGGGCAAGGACGCCTTCACTCAGCGTGAAATCAGACGTGAGACCCTGTCACAGTGTGTCGCCGTGCTGAAGAGCTATCGCCGCAAGCTCGAAGAATATCAGTGCACGGATCCCAAATACATCCGCGTGGTGGCCACCAGCGCCGTGCGTGAAGCCGCCAACCGGATGGCATTTCTGGACCGAATCTACACGTCCACCGGTTTCGCAGTCGACCTGATTGACGACGCCGAAATCGCGCGACTGACCTATCTGGGAATCCGCCCACGTCTGGAGCGAGAACCGGATCTTCGTGAGGCGATGACGCTGCTGATGGAGGTCGGCGGCGGCAACACAGAGATTCTGCTGCTGCGCGGCAAGAATATTCTGCATTCGCAGTCGTACAAGCTCGGATCGCTGCGGCTGCAGCAGATGATCAAACAGTACCATGCGGCCCGGGATCAGGCCGTAAACATCATGAACGGGCAGATCGACCGCACGCTTGAGCAGCTGCGGGATGTGATCCCGCAGCACGGCGAAATTGCACTGCTGGCCCTCGGCGGCGACGTCCGGTTCGCGGCCCGCGCACTTCAGGTGGATATCGCGGCCTCCGACGTGGTGCGGGTGTCACTGCGGAAGCTGCAGCGGCTGACCACAGAGCTGTCGAACCTGACCGTCGAGCAGATCATGCGGTATCATCACCTTGAACTGTCACAGGCGGAAACACTGGTTCCCGCGCTGCTGGCCAACGTCCGCATGGGACAGATGCTGGGTACGGATCATCTGCTGGTCACCGGATTCAACCTCCGCGACGCTCTGCTGCAGGGCATGCTGCAGTCGGCCGACTGGTCTGAGGATTTTCGGGAACAGATTGTCCGGTCGGCCGAGGAACTGGGACGAAAATTCCAGGTCGACCTCGATCACAGCCAGCACGTCGCCAATCTGGCCACTCAGATCTTCCGGGCTCTTCACACCGAACATCAGATGGATATCCGCTGCGAAACCATCCTGTACGTTGCCGCTCTGCTGCATGAAGCCGGGCTGTTCATCAACACCTCTGCCTACCACAAGCACAGTTTTTATCTGATCAGCAACAGTGAAATCTTCGGACTGAATTCCAATGACCACAAACTGGCGTCCATGGTGGCTCGCTACCACCGCCGCGCCGCACCAAAACCCAGCCATCAGGAATTTGCCGGACTGGATCGTGACAGCCGCGTGATTCTGTCGCGGCTGGCCGGAATTCTGAGAGTCGCCATCTGCCTTGCTCATTCCAGAAGCCGCCGCATCCGCGAACTGGACTGTACGGTGGAAAAGAATCGCCTGGTGATCCGCGCCCGAGGACGCACCGGAGATCTGTCGATGGAACAGCTTGAACTGAGACAGAATTCCGGCCTGTTTCAGGATGTGTTCGGACTCAGCGTGCTGTTACGCGAAAGCGCCACCTGATCCGTCCGTCGCCCGGCACTGTTCATCCCGTTCATGTCGCTCCTTAAGAACACAAGATCATCCTGCTCATGACCACCGTCGCTCCGCTCTTCATGAATCGTGAACTCAGCTGGCTGGAATTCAACCAGCGCGTCCTGGATGAGGCGGCCGACCGTTCTGTTCCGCTGCTGGAACGGCTGCGGTTTCTGGCAATTACGGCCTCCAACCTGGATGAATTCTTCATGGTCCGGATCGGCAGCCTCAGAACTGCGATCCGTCGCGGGGACGCCGGCGTTGATCCCGGCGGCATGACCGCGCGGGCTCAGCTGGAAGCAGTTTCGACCCGCATTCAGAAGATGGTCGAGGACCAGTACCAGATCTATCTGACTCAGCTGGAACCCGAACTGAATCGCATCGGCATCCGCCGCAGACATGTGACGGAACTGACTCAGGAACAGTCTGAGTTCGTGGAACAGCTGTTCGAAGAACAGGTCACTGCAATCCTGACGCCGATCGCCATTCATAATCCCGACAGTTTCCCGCTGCTGATGGGGCGGACCATCAACGTTGCCGTTCAGCTGGCACCAGCCGGCGACGACGAAGAATATCGCTACGCCGTGATCCCGTTCGGTCAGTCAGATCTGCGATTCATTACCCTGCCCACCGATGGCGGACACGAATACGTGCTGGGCGAAGATGTCATCGCCCTGCTGGTCCAGCGGTTCTTTCCCGGTGAAGAAATCGTCTCCACCGTCCCCTTCCGCATCACCCGGAATGCCGATCTCAGCGTGCGCGAGGAAGACGGGATCGACCTGCTGGCCGAAATGGAAGATGTGCTTGAGGAACGGAAAGACAGCTTCTGTGTGCGTCTGGAGATCTCAGATCATGTCACCGTGCCCATGCTGGCGTTTCTGAAGAAGCTGCTGAAGATTCCGGGCCGTGATGTCTACGTACTGCCCGGCCCGGCCGGCTTCGGAGACCTGATGCGACTGGCGGACCTGCCAGGCAGCGAACAGCACACCTATCCGAAATGGAAGGCCCGGGCCCCCGTCGGTATCGAACCGTCACAGCCCATCTTCGATGCCATCGCAGCCGCCGACCGACTGCTGTATCACCCCTTCGAATCCTTTGACCCGGTGGTCCGCCTGGTGGAAGAAGCCGCCGTGGACCCGGATGTGGTCGCCATCAAACAGACGCTGTATCGCACCAGCCGCAACAGCCCCATCGTCGCCGCACTGAAACGGGCCGCAGAAAACGGCAAGAATGTCACGGTCATCGTGGAACTGAAGGCCCGCTTCGACGAAGCCCGCAATATCGAATGGGCCAAACAGCTGGAACTGGCGGGTGTTCAGGTCATTTACGGCGTCCGCGGACTGAAGACACACGCCAAGGCCTGTGTGGTGGTCCGCCGGGAACCGCAGGGATTTCAGCGGTACTGTCATTTCGGCACCGGCAACTACAACGAATCCACCGCCGGACTGTACACGGACATCAGCTATATGACCTGCAACGAAGAACTCGGGCAGGATGTCATCGCGTGGTTCAATGCCACCACCGGCTTTTCTCAGCTGCAGCAGTTTCTGCAGATCGAATCCGCTCCGATCGGCCTGCGCGAACGCCTGATGGAACTGATTCAGTTTGAAACAACAAGGGCCGGCAATAACCTGGAAGGAGCGATCACCGCGAAGTTCAATTCACTGGTGGACCCGGGCATCATCCGCGCTCTGTACACGGCCTCGCAGGCCGGCGTCAGAATCCGACTTAACGTCCGCGGCATCTGCTGCCTGCGACCCGGCGTGCCGGGGCTGAGCGAAAATATTGAAGTGGTCAGTATCATCGATCGCTTCCTGGAACACGCCCGACTGTTCCACTTTCTGCACGGCGGCGAGAATCATGTGCTGATTTCCAGCGCTGACCTGATGCCTCGAAATCTGGATCGACGCGTCGAACTGCTGGTCCCGATTCTGGATGACGAGTGCAAGCGCCGCGCCATTGAGATTCTGGAAATCTGCATGCAGGATACGGTCAAGGCGCGACGGATCACACTGGATGGCACCTACGAAATGGCCGTCCGCTCCGATGAACCCGGCCTCCGCAGCCAGCTGGAATTTCAACGACTGGCCACCGAAGCCGAAGAAAATGCCTTCGAGGCCAAACGACGCATGTTTGTGCCCATGGAACCAAACTGACCGGGCCGGCAGCCAGCCGGACTATCATCTTCATCAGTTCCACCAGTGCGGCGTCGTCAGCATCCGCCGCACAACTTCATCCGCCGCACAACTTCATCCGCCGCATAACTTCAACCGCCGCATAACTTCAACCGTCGCATAACTTCAACCGTCGCTGCCGCGACAGACCGCAGTCGGCGGTGCCGTCAGGGAATCCGCAGTTCAGTCACCTGCAGGCTGTTGTTGCGATTCAGTGTGAGTGTCACGCGCTGCCCCCTGCGGAAACCGGCCAGCGACGCCCGCAGATCGTTGACGGACTGGATCACGTCCTCGTTCACCATCAACACCAGATCACCTCGCTGCAGACCCGCTGCGGCCGCCGGGGAATCCGGAATCACACGGTCAACATACGCCGGCGTCCGTTTCAACACACCGGGCAGCAGCGTCAGCCCGAATGCCGACGTCAGAACACGGTCCGACAGCATCTTCCGGTCATCGCCGGTCGCAGCCGACGGTTGCACACGCCGCCCTGCCAGCATCGTTGTAATCGCCGGCTGCAGCGTGGTAAACGGCACAGCGTAGTTGACCCACATGTCGGTGTCCCGATGCCGGATCTCACGTCCCAGCAGGCCCAGCGGCCGACCATCCTGACTGGTCAGCAGTCCTCCGGCCGCTCCCGAGTTGTTGGTCACCGCATCAAGAATGTAGACCGGAGTGCTGATCGGAAACTGCCACCTGCCGAATCCGGCCTTCAGCAAAGACTTCCCGGCGATTACTCCATGCACCACCGAAACCGGCTCGTTGCCCGTGGCCACGTGATACACATTGCTGAATGCCAGCACGGTCTCACCCGTCAGTGCCTCGTCAGACGCTTTCCAGTCGACAAAACTGAATGTTTCGTCGTCATCCGAATTCAGCTTCAGAATGGCAAGATCGTGTTCCAGACTGGTACCCACCACCTGGACCGTGTAGCGGCGGCCGTCCGCCACCACCGCCGTCAGAAAGCCCGTGTTGATCAGATGATTCCAGACCGTGGCGACGTGCCCCTGTTCCGAAATCAGGACGCCCGATCCGTACGAATCGAGATTACCGACGCCGGCTCCGAACAGCTTCACCACCGTTTCCTGCTGAGCTTCCACCACGTCATGAATATCAGGCGGCTCGGCAACGGATGACGCACCGCCCGGGACCAGTACAATCAGAAACACAACACACAGCAATCTCACGACGACACCTCGCTACGTGACTGCGAGACCGCAGCACCGGCTTCTTCCCCGACACTCACTCGAACTGATTCGACACCGATCCAGCGGATCTGTTCCGTGTCGCTGTCGACGACGCCGATCTTCCCCGGACAGGGCAGCGGGCCGTCAATGCGCCAGTCGCGGAAGCGAAGCCGAACCTCGTCCTCGCCGGCACTCAGATGAATGTCCACACCCACAGGCCACGGCACATCCGCCTGAAAATACCAGCGAGACGTGATGACTCCGTCCTGAGTGATCAGCACATCCACGTGGTCACCGGACGGAAGCAGATTCTCTGATCCATGGTACACCGTTTCCGAAAACAGCGTCTGATCATTCTGGCTCATCCGGTGCCACTGCATCATCCCGGCCAGCAGTCCAGAAAATTCGACTGGTTCATTCTGCGGATCATAATCCGTGCGGGACTGCAGAGCGGAATTCAGCCCGTCCACCTGCAGCCATGCCGCATCGCTGCCGATTCCGAGTTCACCTGTTTTCGGCCCGGCTTCAGTCTCAAGCTTCACCTGCAGCAGCCACCTGCCTCGCTGATCCTTCGCACTGGCAGATGTCTGTGCCGCCATGGGTTTCAGCAACCGGTCCTGATGCTGCCGATTGAAGTAGTAATTGGCAAAACCCTTTCGTCGTTCAAACAGATGAGCATACTGGTCAGGCACCGGGTCCTTCTCAGCGGGATTCTTTTCCGACTGATCTTCCGGATCCTGCTCGTCCCCGTCTCCCGGTCTGCGAGGTTCGGGTTCCGACTGACGCTCCTGAGGCAGAGGCGGCGCTTCATCAAAGCCATGCAGCGGCTGCAGCCGGACCGTCACTCTGCGGACGCCCTCTGAGTCTCGCCAGGCAAGCGGCAATCGTGTGCCTTCAGGAAAGATGCCCAGAATATTCTTGAAGTCGTTGGCACTGCTGAGCGAACGGCCGGCAAACGAAACGATCTCGTCGCCCTGCCGAAGTCCGCGGCGCCACGCTTCCGACAGCTGCGAAACCTGTTCCACTTCCACCAGACCTTCCGGCGACGTGCGCACGGTAAACCCAACTCGCCCGTGATCCACAATCCGTCCGGATTTCAGGTGATCAATGAACAGCAGCACCTGTCTGACGGAAATCGCATAAGCGGCCCCGGTGTTGATACGCCCGCGTTTTTCGAACGATGCCCGGCCATTGATCCCGATCCAGTTTCCGTCGATGTCAAACAACGGGCCGCCCGAGTTGCCCGGGTTGATGGACGCATCAATCTGAATGCAGTCTGTGTATTCCAGAAATGTGCCCGCCGGATACTGATAGCGATGCACACCGCTGACAATACCGCAGGTCACCGTGGGCGTGTAGTCAGAGGCCAGCAGAAACGGATTTCCCAGCGCGATAACCTCGTCTCCGGTCCTGACCAGATCGCTGTTGCCCGGCGTACAGAACGGGAAATCGTCGCGCCCCAGCAGGCGAATCAGGGCCACATCACCCGTCGGATCAATCCCGACAATAACCGCATCGTAGACCTTGCCGTCGTTCAGACCGCACTTCATGAAGTCGCCGGAACCGGAGGTCACATGATAATTGCTGATCGCATAGCCGTCGGCAGAAATCAGCACACCCGAGCCGCCGCCCTGCCCGCCCGGCGGCATGACACAGACCACGCTCGGCGATATGCGTTCAATCGTCTGTATTCTCTGCTGCTGCCGAGCCACCAGACTTTCAGGCAGATCCGCCGTCGCCGGACCACTGCCCGACCAGACGACCAGGCAGACGGCCAGCCACAACAACACGACGCCAAACACCGGGCGAGTGTTTCGCCCCGACAGCAATGATCGGCGACGCCCCGGTGATGGCATCGGTCTCATCGCCGGCCCGGCTCCGCTGTTGCTGTCGCTGTCGCCGACTTCAGACCCGGCCGAAAACTGCTGCATCATTGATTCCCACTCTGACACTTCCCGGTATCCGGACACCAAACAATCGGCACCCGCCGCTGCGGAAGCTGTAATTCATCTCATCTCTGTTCCGAACACCCGTGCCCCGTCACACGCTGATCCGAACATAACCTGATGCCGACACCACCGCCGTCTGCCCCACTGGCCACCGATCCCCTGAACACTGAACGCCGAACACCGTTGCGGAACGACCGCCGTGACCTAATTCGAAGACGTGTCGACCAACAACCGTGCATCAGCAATATCCAGGTAATCGCAGGTACTGGATCCATCGCCGAATTCCACAAAGATGGTCAGCGTGTTCACCCCCGTCAGATTCAGATCCAGCGGCAGCGGTTCGTCCTGAGCTCCGATCAGCTGCTGAAATACCTGTTGACCATCAGCCTCCACCCGGAGTTCAACCGCACTGGTCGGCTTTCCCTTCAGCTGATTATAGGCAACCTCATCATCAACTCCCACAACAGCCTTCAATGCCGAATATTTTCCGTCGAGGGCATATTCGACCCGGGCACTGGGAAACAGACACAGGCCTTTCGCAAAGCGGCGATTGCGGAGCGACAACGGAGGCCGTCCGCTGTTGGGAAAGGAATCGCGTGACATCTTCCATTGCCGGGACAGGCCCGTCCGGGTCGCTCGATCCTGTTCGAACAGCGGTCCCCACTCACGCCCCGGCGGATCCAGACCAAAGTATTGTTCAGAGAGCGGTTCCAGATCAGACAGGTAGTGAATCCGGCCGCCACTGAAGTCGATGTGTGACAGTTTTTCGGCCGCCACGGTCAGCTGCTGACCCCACGACGATTCCACGCTCAGCTGATCGTTTTCAAAACCAACAGATACGGCCTTCAACAGCGATCCGCCGGCCAGCGGCACCGCGGTGCTGCCCCGCAACCCCGTTTCTTTTTCCGTCGCCCCGAACACGATTCCGAAAACACGTGACCGCGGTACAGGAATCTCATCACCGTCCAGCAGAAACGGCACCTTCTCCGGGCCGACAGAACTGACGACGCCGGACAGGAAGTCAAGTCCCTCTCCGTCGCGTTTCGGCACGATCATCAGATCCCGGGAATTGCTCCTCTGCAGAAAAGCATTCCACTGAGCCGCAAGATTGTCCTGCAGAGGCTGCAGCCGGATGGCGCGGACCGCCGTCCGCGGAATCTGCAGCGTGCCCACCTCTGCCAATTTGGCCTGAACGGATTCCGCAGAAACCGACAATTCGGAAACAGAAAACGTTGAACCATCGACCAGCCGAACCGCCTGGTCCGGCGATGCCGGTTCCACGGGCTGAGCCGCGGTGCCATTCACATGGATGTCGACGGTCTCTGCCAGCAGGACCGAGGTCTCCTGGCCAGCCTGGTCGACGACGAATATCTGATCCGCTGTAATCCGGACCAGACGACCGTCCACCGTTGCCTGGTCGAGCAGTGTCACGCGGACATCAATCAGTGTCAGCCAGACGGTCAGGAACTTGATGACTGCGATCAACGAATCTACTCCTTTTCTTTCCGGTACCGTCTGCCTGAAGCGCCCATCACTTGTAATTCAATACCGAGCCACTCGCAAGCCGGCCGGAAACAGTCGGACACGCTGTTCCCGCAAGCAAAACCCCTTCTGACACGGCCGCCACCGGCCGGCCTTTCCGGCCATCTGGCAGGCGGTGCTCTGCAGACGGTGCTCTAAAGACGGTTTCCGATTCACTATTTTTTCTGTTCAGCCAGCTTCCTGGTGTAGCGACCGATCTGATCCAGAAAATTCGGAGGAAACTTCTGCCGAATCAGCTCTCGCGCCTGAGCTTCCGCCTGCTGATCCAGCATCCCCCATTTTCCGGTCTCAGTCAGATCCTTCTGGTCGGCTTCGCCGGCGGCCGGACTGCCTTTGATCTGACTTCGCGACGCCCCCTGAGTACCAGACTGATTCTGCTGCGAGCTGCCGGATCCGCCCGCGCTGTTCTGCTGCTGGTTCTGTTCATCCAGCTCTTCCAGCAGTTTGTCCAGAGCCGCAATAACGGCCTCTTCCTGTTCCTGTGTTTTTTCTCCGGAACGCCCCAGATCCAGACGCCGTTCGACATCCTTCATCAGCAGCGCCACCTGGTCCATACCGTCATCCTTCTGCCCGGCCAGGTCCTTCTGCAGCATTTCGGCCACCACACGAAACCGATCCGGTACATCCAGCGTATAGTGCAGAAGCAGCGTGAGACTGTTGATGGCATCCCGCCGCAGCAGCAGCTGAGACTGACAGAGCGCGCGATAGAACAAAAGCCCGGCCGGGTCGATAACGTCCTCAGCCGGCAGTTCCGTCAGCAGCGGCAGAGCCTCGTCATAATAGCGATGCTGCACCAGCCACCGCGCGTGATACTGCTGCACCTGATGGCGATAAATGGTGGCACTGCGGATCCCGTCGTAAATGACGCCCTGCACCGGCCCGGCCCCATATGTTTCTTCAACCAGACGCTCAGTCGCCACATCCACTTCCGCAAACGATGTCACCAGCAGATCAAGCAGTTCTTCACCCGTCAGACGTGCCAGCCGATCATCATCCGACCAGACCTCGCTGATCTTTGCTGTGATCTCGGACGACGCCCCCGCCGTCGTCAGCCATGTCAGCAGTTCCGGACGAATCTGATCGGCCGGCATCCTGACAAAGTTAAGACCGGGATCCGGCGCCGTCGCCACAGGTGGCTGCACCGCCTGCTCTCCGGATGCCGGTTGCTCGGCAGAAGGGTCCTGAGGCGCATCAGGCTGCTGGACCAACCCCGCCGAAGCAACGCCGCCCAGACACCACAGCAGCGCCAGCACGCACAACCATGGCAGTCGTCGGCAGTCGCCCCGAATCTGCGCGGCAGGCCGTGTCGGCGAAACAAACCGAACAAGGCGGTTTGAACAATTGCGGAGGTTTTGTGTCATCGTTGCTTCTCCATTCGTTCCGCCAGTTCCAGCGCTGATTCCCGCAGACGGTCCTGTCGACCCGCCAGTTCAATCAGCTGGTCCTGCAGGTCCTGTACCTCAGACGGGTCGCCTTCCCGTGTCAGATCGTGGACCTGCCGCGTTCGTCTGTTGACCCGCAGCTGCAGTGACCGGAGCACCCGGATTTCTGCCATCAGTTCCACCAGCGGCGGCTTCTTCTGCTCCGGCGACTGCTGTTGCTGCTGCCGACGCTCTTCGGACTTCATTTCCTGCATTTCCTGCTGAGTCGCCTCAATCAGTTCTTTCAGGGCCTCGATCACGTCCGTTTCGATCGACTGCGTCAACGTGCCAACCTTGGTTTCCTGCAGCCGACCCGCAATCGTGGCCATGTCAACTTCGATATCTTCCACCGCCACAACAATCGAAACAGAAGTGCCGTCCTCACGCAGCAGCGCTGTGGTCTGGCTGCATTCACGCGTCAGGTCCGCCTGCTGCTGGGCCAGTTCCCGACACTCACTGACCGCCGTATCCAGCCAGTCTTTTCGAGGCGTCGTGGCCAGATCGACGGTGGTTTCGTAAATCTGAGTCTGCAGGGCCAGCAAACGCTGAAAACGCGCTTCCAGAGCCGCCAGAATCATTTCTTTTTCTTCTTCACGCAGCTGACGCAGCAGTTCCTCCAGCTCTTTGGCGGCCGTTTCCAGCTGAGCGATCGCTTCATCCTGATTCTCAACGGCTTCTTCCCGTTCCTGCTGCTGTAACTGTTCCAGCGCCTGCTGCATCAGATTTCGAGCCGCTTCCAGCTGTTCGCGACCCGGAGTCTGTTCCTGTTCCTGGTCGCTTTGGCCGGGCCTGGAATTCTGACTTTGCCCCTGAGCGGACGACTTGCCAGGGGATTCAGATTTCTCGCCCTTCGATTCGCCACCCGATTCAGATTCACCTTCGCTGGGTTTTCCGTCAGCCGGCTTGTCCTGACTGTCGCCCGGCTTGTCTGAGGGCTTGCCGCCTTCTTCTGCCGGTTTGCCGTCGTCATTCGGGTCACCCGACTTCGGGTCTTCAGCTCCCTTTTCACCAGACGGTGAATCTTCTGACTCTGACGGTTTCCCGTCCTCGGGCGCCTCAGCGTCGCCGCCCGGCGTGCCCGATTCTGACGGCTTCTGCTGGCCCTCGCCATTCCTGCCATCCTTTGATTCACCATCCTTTGATTCACCGGACTCCGATTCACCGGACTGGGCGTCGTCGTGCTTTTTCACGTCATCCAGAATACGGTCGGTACTCTTCAGCGCCTTCTGCTGCTGAGGAGCAGCATTGGAAGGCGAGCGGGAATTCTGAGCAGCCGCGCGGGCGGCTCGTTCCGCCGCGATGGTGTTCCGTACATCCTTGAGAATACTGTTCAGACGCTCGCGTTCCTTTTCCACCGCACTGCGCCGATCTTCACTCTGAAGCAGCTTCAGCAGCGCTTCCATCGCCTTCGCCGACGCTTCCTGCTTTTCAATCGCATCTCCCAGACTTTCGTCCGCGAGCAGTGCGGCGATGGCGTCGATGTTGGTCCCGATCGCCCGCTCACGACTTTGGCTGATCGCCCGCCGGAGCAGTTCAGCGCGTTCCGGATCTTCAAGGGCCAGCAGATCGGCCATCTGCGACAACAGACGCTCAAACCGGCTGTATCGACCACTGATCGCCAGCGCGTCGTCCTTCAAGGAATCAGGACTGGCCGGGCCGTTGTCTGTAACCGCCGATTCACCTTCGGACGCCGGCACCTGCCAGGCCGATGCCGGAGCGACGGTGAGCCACCCGATCCCGGCGAGCAGGATGACAGACCAGAAGTTCCGCCGCCGTGGCGATGGAAGATTATCGTTGAGTCGTCGCATCAAGTCAGCCCCTTCGGACTCCGGCGCGGAATACCCGGCGCGGGTTACTATCATTATTCAAGCAGCCTGAGCTTTTCGATAGCTCTCTTTTTCTGCAGTTCGCGGGTTTCTCCCCAGATCCTCAGAAGATCTTCGTAAATGTACTTGCCTTCCTGAAAAAGTTCGTGGAATTCCGCCATGTCGCGAACATTCTCCAGAATCAGCCTGAGTTCCGTAATCACGCGGGAAACCTGCTGAGCAGACTCAGTGACCAGTTCCGGGTCCGGCGGCCCGGACATAGCCGCCACTCGAAATCGGCTGAGCGCACGATCCGCATCGACCATCAGACCGGTGGTCACCTGCCGCATCGGCGTCACAATATCGCGTCTCATGTCCTCAGCCAGCTGCTGAGGCGGAATGGAATTGTTCAGCAACTGCTGAATGATCTCATCAAAGCCTTCCACGATCGACTGCAGTTCATTGTTCTGGCGCCGCAGGTTGTCGCCGTTCAAGCGAGCACTGGTCCCCAGCCCGGCAAGGTCATCCGGATTGACTTCGCCCGGCGCCGCCGAAGCCACTCGCCGAGCCACGTCCTGATGGAACTGCAGGTCCTGACGAATCTGTTCGAGCTGATCAATGACTTCTTCAAATCGCCGACGCAGATTCAGTTCTCGTGTGTACAACAGCGACAGCAGTTCTTCGTTGCTGACAATGCGGAAGACAATCGGTTCCGCCCGCCCGGTATTCGGTTGCGGAATCGTGCACCCATCCGTCGCCGTCACCGCCAGCGCCAGCGTCTGTCCCTCAGTCAGCTGAAGCGGCTGAACATCGAAGCGTTCCAGCCGGCCGGATTGCGGATCACCCAGCGTGTATTCCGTCACCCCCGACGTCCATGGCGACCTGAATGGACGTGGACGCCACTGCGTGTCATCGTCCACGATAAACTGAAACCCGGCCGTCGCCAGACCGTAATCGTCCTGGATCACACCGGTCATCGGTATGATTGCGTTTCGCGTGATCGCGTTCGAAACCCCGCTGGTCCGCGTGGCCACGACCGGCGGCTGATCAGGAATTCCTCGAATCCGCAGTGATTCGGGGGATGACGAAATGATGTCGTCTTCGTCATGCAGAAAGAATCGCAGCGACGTATTCGACGGCACCGGCATCCAATTGCCGGTCGCCTTGGCGGAAGCCGTTTCCGGCGTCGCTGTCTCTGAAGATTCGGAAGCCGCACCATCGGCTGCTTCGTCATCGGCCGCCGTCTCACCGGCCGCCATCACCAGTCGAAACTTCGCCGTCGCTGTCCTTCCATCGGCAGACAACAACGGAACCCCTTCGGCATAAGACGCTCGGTAACCTTCACGAACGACCAGGTCTGAGGCCTGTCGGTCGCCGACCAGTTCGAAGAAATCGGTCACCATCCGGACGGACTGCAGGGGCTTGTTGGCGGTCACTGACAGTTCGAAGGCAGTCCCCACCGGCAGCGAAACTTCGCTGCCCATGATCGGCACCGCCGATTCACGCAGTTGATTCCAGCCCGTGTATTCGGGGTACGTACAGGTGGCCTGCATTGTATCGATGCCCGGCGGCGTCACGGCTTCGATCTGCAGTGGTGTCCTGGTCCGAAAATCACCGGCCAGTACTTCAATCGACACGGACTCCTGAAGCCGTGTCAGAATAAATCGAAACGTCCGATCCGAACTCGGTGAAACGTAGGTGCGACTGCGACTGCCATCAAAGCGAATCACGTCCACGCGAACCCTTTCGGGAATCACCCAGGCCCGCCCCGTTTCTGAAACGCCGTCGGGAACCGTCATTTCCAGCTCCAGATCTGCTCCCCGAGGATGCAGGTAACGCAGCGAATCTTCGGTCTCCCGAAAACTCAACCGACGATCTCCCGGCTGCGCGATCACGCTGAATTCCAGCGCCGTGGTGCGAATGTGGTAGCGGTCCTCGCACAGAACGAATGCTTTCCACCACCGCTGCACCGCTCCCGGCCTGGCAACGGCAGTCCCCGCCACGGACAATACCAGCAGCCCCGCTATCCAGCCCTGCCGGCGCAGCGGCTGAAGATTGAACACGGCATCCGCCGAAACACCGGCGGCGACGGAATCGGCGTGACGCACGGTGCGGTCCAGCATGCCGCGAGCCAGTTCGCCTGAATCGGGATACCCGGCTTTGTTCTCGACAGCCGTTATCAGGCGGTCCTGAAATTCCGGAAACCGCCGTTCCAGCAGCAGAGCCAGTTCGGCATCGTCCGTCCGCCGCAGCAGCGGTCTGGCCAGCCGCTGAATCAGCAGCCAGCCGCCGCCACACAGCATTGCCACCAGGACGACGGTCCGCAGACCAGACGGTAACTCCAGCCGCTGCAGAGCAAACCAGCCGGCATCAAGCCCGCTGGTAACCCAGTACACCACGGCCGCCACCGAAAGCAGAAACAGAACCCCGGACATAGCGGCGTACCGACGCACGCCGGATCGCAGGGTCGAGATCAGACGGCTAATGGCTCCGGTCGGGGGCACCGGCGTATCTGTCTGTTGAGGGACAGCTTCCGACATGACGATTTCTTCTCGAGGGCCTGCCATGACCTGTATCTGCCATGACTTGTAACAGTCTGTCCCATACCAGACGCAGCCGCGGGAATATTCTGTCTGAACAGGCCTGATCCCCTCTGCAGTGCCGCTGTGCCACAGTACAGTATCGCTGATTTATGAAGTTTTTCGAGCTGTTTCACAACGGCATCCCGGCACTTCGGGCAAGATATCGCTATGGATCAGGCAACTGTGGTCGGGCTGGGTTCTGTCGTCGTGGACGAACAGATGTTTCTGGAACGAATCCCGGCCGAAGACGAAAAAGAACATGCCACCCTGGTACGCCGCCAGATCGGTGGCCCCGTGCCGACGGCCCTGGCCGTGCTGCGGCGATTCGGGCACCGCTGCTGGCTGATCAGCCCCTGGGGACACGATTCAGCAGGCGATGCCATCGAACACGACCTGTCGACCACGGGGATCGGCTTTTCCCCCGACTGCCGTTCAGAACACCGCCACAGCGGATTCGCTCACGTGTGGATCACCAGGGGCAGCGGCAGCCGCACCATCGTGGCCCATCAGGCCACGTGGAACAGCTTTCAGCTGGCCGAAGCTGACCATAAGGCGCTGACCAACTGTCGATGGCTGCACCTGGACGGCACCGGTGGTGAGCTGGCGATGGCGGCCGCTGACACCGTGCGACGCCACAGCGGCCGGATCATGGTGGATGCCGGCTCGCCGAAGAAAGCCACAGCGTCCCTGATTCCCCTGGCCAGCGTCTTCAGTTTTCCTGAACGCTTTGCCCGGCAATTCTTCGACACGGATGACGTGGTCCATGCCGGTCGGCGAGTTCTGCAGCTCGGCGCCGGAGCGGCGGTCTGCACCCGCGGTGCACAGGGCGCCGTTGTCTTTGTCGAAGACCGCGTGATTCACGTACCGGCCTTCACGGTCAACACCATCGATTCCACCGGCGCCGGAGATGTGTTCTGCGGCGGTGTCATGGCCGGGCTGCTGGACGGTGAATCCATCGTCGAGGCCGTGCGTATCGGGGCCGCAGCAGCCGCACTCAAGTGCCAGCAGGTCGGAAACAGATCCGCCCTGCCCGATCGAGCCCGCATCAAGGCCCTGCTCGCAAAAGAACAGCCGCTCACCCGCGATGAACCGTCACGCGGAGAATGACGGATCCATCTGAACGATACTCATCCGGACAATAAGGACCGAGCGGAAAAGTAAGTGGCGTAAGCTTCCAGCTTGCGATGCCCAAGAGCGAACAGTATTGTGCCTGTCCGCTTTCCTCTGTGCCCAAGAGCGAACAGTATTGTGACTGTCCCCTTTCCTCTGTGCAGGAACCTGGGAGCCTGTCCCGATACCGAAATTTTTCGTACGCCGGCCTGCGAGGCGCGTTGGAAATATGGCCGGTTTCGCCAATGACGGACTTGGAAGTCCGTCATACAGAAGCATCCGGACGGACGGCTGGGCGCACCTGAGCAGACGGCGTGCCGAATACTATTGGCTGGAAGCTTGCGCCATGTTTCGACACGACAGGGATTTTCCGTTTAAGCCTAAGGAGTATCTGGTCAATTATTGTCGCCTTTCGCGGAGCGAAAGGCGACCAACCAGTCAGTTATTGATCGACCGTTTCCAGGTACCCGGACGGCACGTGCCGCTACGGTGCCTGGCTGACGTTGTTGCCGCCCGGGAAGTAACGCGCCACCACCACATAACCCCCTCGGCGCGGACCCGTCCGGACCTGTGCAATGCCCATACCCAGCTTCTGAGTTTTTCCCCAGATCATCTGAGTCCAGTGGCCGAATACCTTGCCGGGATATCTGCTCTGGTACTGTCGATACGTCATGTTGGGCACATAGATACTGCGTCCGGTTGAGCGATTGATCTTTTCACGCGCCCAGTCGGCGGCACAGTGGTTCACCGCCTGCTCCCGATTCGGCGAACTGGTGGCAAACAGATTTTCACCCTGATTCAGACGCTGCAGCGTGCCGCCGGGCGTGTGCATCAGACCGCCGCCAGCGGCCGCCAGCCGGGCAGCATGGGCCTGAGCCTCAGCAGCCAGATCGGGATCCCACGTCAGGGGCGGTTTCCCGGCCGCGGTGCGTTCGCCATTGTGCACCTTCAGCAGCAGCTCAGCCTCGGCAGCACTGAAGGCTGACGCGATGCGCGAGGTCTGTCCGAGGCAGCAGGGCCCCTGCCGAACCGCCACTGCGATCATCAGACAAACAATTGAACGACGAATAACGGCGGACTGAACATATGACCTGATCATTCTCGGTTCTGAATCCTTAAGACCGAGCGGAAAACAAGTGGCGCAAGCTTCCAGCTTGCGATGCAGAAAAACGCAGGCTGGAAGCCTACGCCACGTGTTCGACGCGACAGTAATTTTCCGTTTGATCCTTAAGACAATCTGACAACCCGACGCAGCGCCCATTCCAGACTCAACAGACCGATCATCAGATACATCAGCCACTGCCGGTCCCACAATGTCTTCAGCTGTTCGTCCACAATCACCGGTTCACTGCGATCCGGCAGCAGTGCGGGCAGCGCCGCAGCGGCGTCACTAAGCAACAGGTAAGTACCGCCGGTATCCTGCGTCAGGCGGGTCAGCAGCTGAACATCCTGTGACGGGTTTTCTGATTCCAGATTCGGCAGCACCACTTCCAGACCGGCCTGCAGCACATCGCTGGATTCCGGCACGGGGACCGTGATGCGATACGCGCCCTGACGAGCCGGCCGAAACGTGTTGACGAACTGCCCCGGCCGGGCTCCATCGCTGCGCAATTCATTCGGCACCGTGACGGGCCGGCCCTCAGCATCCACAATCGAAATCGGGATGGATTCCCGCTGCAGCGGCTGCAGCCGCGCATTATACACCTGCGCCCGGATGGTGACCGTCTGTCCCGGTGAGACTTCAGTCCGGTCCAGCAACAGCAGGCCGCGACTGCGACCTCGATTGCGACGCCCCTGCCCGACTTCACGGATCATGCCCGTCCAGAACCGCTGATGCCCCTCGGGACTGATCGCCCGAAGTCGCCATGTTTCGGCCGAGGACACGAACATGGTCCGGCCCTTGCCGTAAAACTGAGTCGCCAGAAACGGCGGCTGTCCGGACTGGGTCCGCGCCCGCGGATTTCCGTATTCCGCCAGCACCACCGCCCCGTCACGCAGCGCACGAACAGGATAAGAACGATAAATCCCCCTGAACGTCTTCCACAGATCCACGTCCGACTTTCCCGTCGCGTCGGCGATCTTCAGAAACGGCGTCGTGCGACCTTCCGGCGTCAGCAGCACCGGCCACGCCGTGTCCGCTCGCTGTGTCACGCGCAGTTCCGACAACACCCGGTTCAACAGCACCGGATACAGCACGGCAATGTCGCGATAACGGTCGGCATCCCGAGCCAGCTCGGGCGTGAACAGTTCGCCGGCCACAAAAATAATGCCGCCGGAATGTTCGTCTACCCAGCGATTCAGAAACTTCTGCTGATCAGATGACAGCAGCGCCCAGTTGGCATCAAACGCCACAATCACGTCGTATTCAAACAGTTCGGCTTCTGTTTTCGGAAACTCAGTCAGGACCTTTTCGGCTTCCTGCGACACAAAGCCGATGTCATCGGCACTGATGGTCTGCAGCCAGACATCTGATTCAATGCCGCTGTGACGATACAGCATGTTGCGGACAAAACGATAATCGCGCATCGGACCGCTCGAAATCAGCAGTACCTTCTGTTTGCGATCGGTGACTTCCACCTCCCGACGACGCTGATTGTCATCCAGCGTCAGCTCGACAATCTCTCCGTCCTGCAGTTCGGCCGTCGCCACGTATTCGTACTTCCCGGGCACATTCAGCTGCTGCTGAAAGCTGACTTCCGCGGGAATCCCTTCGTCCGTCAGCTCAAATGCCGCCTCAGCGATCTGCCGCCTGTCCTTGCCATCGCTGCCGCCGGACTGCTGATACAGTCGAACCAGCCCGCTTTGCTGAGCCATTCCACTGCCCTGAACCACCACAGACACATCAAAGGGATCGCCTCGGTGTACGTCCGACGGCGACTGCATCCCGGCCACCCACAGATTGGCCTGAGTACGCGTGCTGCCGACACCGATGGTGATCAGCCGCGTTTCACTGCGTTCCGCCCGGTCCCGTGCCACTTCCGCATCCAGCCCCACGTTTGAACGACCGTCGGTAATGACCACCAGACCGGCTAACGTACGCCCGGCCAGCTGCCCGATCAGCTGATGCAGCGATTCGCCCAGACGCGTTTCCGTACCCTCGGGCTGAAGAATCTGCTGCCACGTCTGCACGGTTTCTTCCGCCGAACGTTCGCCCGATTCGGCAAGATCAACCCTTGCCACTCTGTTGCCGGCCGAGATCTGTCCATTGGCACCATCCTGATCCACGGACGATTCCGAGTTTTCTTCGTCAATAACAAAGGACGTCTGCTGATCAGAAATAATGGCGCGGGGCCCAACCAGCGTGGAATCGAAACTGTAGACTGAGACCGCGTGCGTTTCGCTGAGTTTCTTCAGCAGGCCGGAATCAACCAGCGCCGCTCGGACCGCTTCGGCCCGGGTCACAGGTTCGCCAGCCGGAACCGCCGTCCCGGTTCCCGCGGCCGCGTTGTCTGATGATCCACCGTCTGATGTTCGGCTGTCTGATGTTCCGCCGTCTGCGGACCCGTTGTCCGCCGTCCCGTTTTCTGTTGCCGGGTAAGCCATCGACAACGATGTATCGACCAGAATTCCCACCCGGGACTTCTGAATCCGGGAGGTCTGCGTGCGCTGCCGGGGATTCAGCAACACCACCAGCACCAGCACCAGCACCACGCTGCGCAGCAGCAGCAGCGTGACTCGCCACGGCGTCTTCAGCAGTCGAGAATCACGCAGCGACGTCCAGATTGTCACTCCACACAGCAGCGCCAGACCGGCCACCAGCAGCAGCAGACCCGTACTGGATTCCGGCAGATCCAGCTCGGTCGTGCGGAAGGCCTCTGTCTGCACCTGAGCCAGCCCGGGCAGGAAACGATGCATCATGACTTCACCTCCGGGTGATAACTCATGTGCAGCGACAGAATCTGTTCACAGACCAGCGCGGCGAGCAGCAGTCCGAGTACCAGCCAGCGGAGTTCGCGACCGGCATCACTGGCCGACAACTCACCCGCAATATCCGCCGCGATCACGCGCACGTGACCGCTTTCCAGCTGCTGTTCAACGGCCCCGGCCTCAGCCACCGTCAGGTCGCTTTCCGTGGCAGACACACTTAAAGCCAGCCAGGTATCTTCACTCTCGCCATCCAGCTGAAACCGCTTGATGCGGTAAACGCCGGGGCGATCCGCCTGAGGAATCGTCACCACCAGCCGTCCTTCTGAATCTCCAGCCGGCGGCACGGTATTCGGGAGCGCCGTCCCCGGCGGCGGAGTATTCGAGGGAACAGTGTTCGGCGGATCAGTGTTCGGCGGATCGGGACCCGCAGCATCGTTGTCCTGTAATGATCCGGGAACCGCTGCGGCCGCTGATGTCATCGGAGCAGCCTGCAGGCGCAGAAATGATGTGGCCGTCGTTTCCTGAGTATTGTCTTCCGGCAGAAAGACTTCGACCGATTCCGTGTACCGGCTTACCGGCCATTCAAAGCGAACCGGTTCCCCCAGTTCCCGAACCTGTACCAGACTGTCGGCCTTCTGCAGATACTGATGCATCAGCAGATGCATCACCACGTAGCCGGGAGCCGCCGGTGATACCGGCCAGTTACTCCAGCGCCGTCCGGCTGACAGCAGAAAAGTCAGAACGCGCCCCTGCCCGACCGCCTGTTCAAGTACCAGTGGATCGCCGTTTTTCAGCCGCGCTAACACACGCACGTTGTCAGCGCTGTCGGGGGACCATTCTGATGACACCTGAAACCATCGCGATATCTGAACAAGATCCGCAAACGGACTGTCGGGAATATTGTAGATGGCGAAAATCGGGTGCGGATCAAACACCGGATGCTGAAACTGCGGCTCCTCACCCTGCTGAGTCGCCGGAATCGACTGGACGGCCGACAGCGGCACCGGAAACAGACCAATGTCCGGACGCTGCAGCGTGGTGTTGTACCAGGTTGTATTGGCCTGTTCGTCGGGGAACCACGCGACGCCTCCTCCCGTCACGACGTAATCCTTCAGCAGCTGCACTGCGTCCGCCGGCAGTTCGCGGACATTCAGCAGGTAGATGCAGTCATAGGCATCCAGTTTCTCGGTCGTCAGCGCCGACGCCTGCCGGATTTCGGCCGCCAGTCCGGTCAGCTGAGGATCGGCACTCAGAGCGGCTGCGACATAGCCGGCGTCTTCCTGACGAGCGTCGTCGTCGACGATCAGCACGGAACGCTTGTCCGTGACATCGACCACCAGATAGCGGAGGTTATCTTCCGGCAGCGCGTCGTCTTCGAGCTGCACCTGAACTTCATGCTGACCCGGCGTCTGAAAGCTGATGTCGTGAGCCAGCTGTATTTCGGTCCCGGATTCGATATCCGGCACCAGAACCTTCACCGGCAGCGCATTTCCATCGATTGACACCGTCGCCCGCAGCCCCCCGGCAACTTTCTCACCGTGATTGCGAAATGTCAGATTCATCCGCCATGGCACGCCGGCCGCCACCGCCAGAGTATCCGCCGACAACTGCGACAGCACAACGTTGTCAGCAGACTTCGGTGACACCTGAATCAGGCTCACCTGCGCATCAATCGCATCCAGCGATTCCAGCGCCTGCACCACGTCCGGCTGACCGGTCCAGTCTGACCGCCGCAGATCCGTGAGCACATGAACCTGAGGAGCCACACCACCGTCCCCGGACAGTACATCCACCGCGGCGGCCAGCGCCGAGGTCGGCGATACCGCCTTGTAAGAACACGTCAGATTGCCCAGCCGCGGCAACAGTTCCTCAACCAGTGCGTTGTCCAGCGCCCGGTCCGTGACCAGAGGACGATCGGGCTGTGTCATGGTCATGACGGTGACCCGCAGTGATCCCACTGCATTGCCCCGCTGCGACAGCATTTTTTCAAGGGTCGCCTGAGCCTGACTGAATACTGTCTGAGTATCCACCAGCTGGCGCATCGACAGTGAATCATCCAGAATCAGCACGTGATGAGTCGTGGCTCCCCGCAGCAGCATCAGCCGTGAAGGATCCAGCACCAGGCGGGCCAGCAGCAGCATGATCAGCAGCACGGCCAGCACGCGCAGAAACAGCAGCAGCAGCTGTTCGATAATCAGGCGCCGCCGATTCAGCTCATCACTCTGCAGCAGAAATTCCATCGCGGCAAAGCGAACTCGTTTGTACCGCAACCGACTGAGCAGATGAATAATGATGGGCACCGAAGCCAGCGCAGCACCCGGCAGCACAAAACCGGGATTCAGAAAATACTGCGTTAGCCAGGACATATTTCAGGTGTCAGGTGTCAGGTGTCAGGTGTCAGGGTTCAGGGTTCAGGGTTCAGGGCAGGCTGCGGAGGCGGGGAAGTGACGGCCCGGGTGAAATCCGGGTTCTGCGCGGTGTGCCGCCACCGCTTCACTATTTTCCTCGAAGGCCGATTCGAAAATTCAACAGGTGCGACAGCACGGCGTCCAGATGTTCACTGGTCCGCGTCAGCCGATAGTCGATCAGGCTGCCGGCACAGCGCCGGCGGATTGTTTCCAGAAATTGTTGAACCGCGGCCCGATAACCGTCACGCAGCGCAGCAGGATCGCAGGTCAGACGACCACTGTCTTCCAGCCCTTCAAACCTCAGCGTGCCGGAATAATCAAAATCCACTTCCTGATCGTCCAGCGTGTGCACGATCAACACTTCATGTTTCCGTTGCCGCAGCAGACTCAGCCCCTTGAACAGCGCATCGCGATCACAGAAAAGATCGGAGATCAGAATCACAATACTGCGATGCGACATCACCTCGGCCGCCTTCCGCAGCACGCCGATCATGTCTGTCTTCCCGCCCGCCGTTTCGGCCGACAGGCCCTGCAGCACCGCCTGCAGATGATTGTGCCGACTGCTGGACGGAATGATGGACCGGATCTTTGAATCGAACAGACCAACGCCCACAGAATCATTCTGTTTCAGAATCAGCATGGCCAGCGCAGCGGCCACGGTCTGAGCATAGTCGAACTTGGTGAGTTTACCTGAGCCGAACTGCATGGATTCACTGCCGTCCACCAGCAGCACCACACGTACGTTCGTGTCTTCCTCAAACTGCTTCAGATAGTAACGGTCGGTGCGTGACCAGACCTTCCAGTCGATTCGGCGCGTATCGTCACCGGGTACGTACTCCCGATGCTGCACGAATTCAATGGACTGGCCGAAATACGGACTTCTGTGCAATCCGGAAACAAACCCCTCGACAACTTTTCGAGCCCGCAGTTCCAGACGAGAAATCTTCGCGATTTCGTCAGGCCGCAAAAATCTTTCCAAGTCGTGGGTCACTCGTGAGTTCGCTTTCCTTGTCCGGAGTTTCCTGAATCAGCCGCTCAATCACCTTGTCCGACGTAATGCCTTCGCTTTCGGCCGTGAAGTTGGGAGTAATACGATGTCGCATCACGGGCGCCGCCAGCGCCTTGATGTCGTCGGTCGAAACGTGCGTGCGGCCCTGCAGCAACGCTCGTGCCTTGCCACCAAGCAGCAGGTTCTGCACGGCTCGAGGCCCCGCTCCCCACCCCAGCCATTCGTTGATCCAGTCCGGCGCACCAGGCTCGCCCACCCGTGTCTGCCGGACAATGGCCAGAGCGTAGTTGATGACATGGTCGGTCACCGGCACCTGACGCACCACGTGCTGAATCTCCAGCACCTGCTCGGCCGTCAGCACGCGTTCGACTTCAACACGGACATCCGACGTCGTCTGTCGCGCAATCTGACGTTCTTCTTCAAACGACGGATAGCGGACAAAGACCTTGAACATGAACCGGTCCTGCTGCGCTTCCGGCAAAGAATACGTGCCTTCCTGTTCAATCGGGTTCTGCGTCGCCAGCACAAAGAACGGTTCGTTCAGCTTGTGAATGGTCTGCCCCACCGTTACCTGCCGCTCCTGCATCGCTTCCAGCAGCGCAGCCTGCGTCTTGGGCGGAGTCCGGTTAATTTCGTCCGCCAGCACCACATTGTGGAACAGAGGCCCGGGAATAAATCGGAATTCGCGTTCTCCCGTGTCCCGATTTTCCTGCAGCACATCGGTGCCGGTGATGTCCGCCGGCATCAGGTCAGGCGTGAACTGAATGCGTGAAAACGCCATCGACAGACACTCGGACAAAGTGCTGATCATCAGTGTCTTGGCCAGCCCGGGAACACCTTCCAGCAGACAGTGACCACGACTGAACAACGCAATCAACAACTGGTCGATGACGTCCGATTGACCGACAATGATTCGGCCGATCTGGTTTTTCAGTCGGCCCTGAGCATCGTGCAGCAGATCAATGGATTCTGAGGAGACTTCCGTATTAGCGTCCGGCATGCGATTCTCCGGCATCGAAATGCCGTCGTAACAGGTTGAATTTCTGACGGCCCTCGCCGCAGTCAGAGATGAAAAAACCGACTTCCCGCCCGTACAGACATACGACGCAAAAGTCGGCGGAATCATATCAAACCAGGAAATATTGAGAATCAAGGCGCCCGGCGAGCTTTGGAATTCAGAAAAACCTGTGATTTCCGGGGTTACCCGAACCTGTCCGCCGGACGCCAGCCCGGTCCGACCGCCAAAGCCGCGGCTGTGCCCCGCAACCTGTTCTGCCCGCCACTCGCAGATCCGCACTGTCACCCGGACTTCAATGTTTTTCACTGAGACCGCAGGTTGCCGGCCGATCGCGTGCCAGAAGCATCGGTATGCCGTATCATGACCAGTTCGCACCGCCGATGTGAGCCCCGCACACAATTTGATGGAGCACTGAGATGACGAAACTCGTGTTGTGTTCTCTGTTGTCCTGCCAGCTGATACTCCCGTGTGCTCTTTCGGCCGCTGCCGAAGACCCGCCTGATGCCGCTCTGCAGCTGTTCGAAGATCGCATCATGCCGATCTTCCGATCCCCCAGGCCGTCCAGCTGCGTTCAGTGCCACCTGTCGTCTGTCGACATCAAGAACTACATCCTGCCGTCCCACACCGAAACATTTGTCGCACTTCGGGAACAGGGACTGGTGGATGTCGACGCCCCCGAAAAATCGAAAATTCTGACGCTGATCAGAATGGGTGACAAAGACGCCGACCGGACCGCCCAGCGACTTCACGAAAAGACACGGCAGGCCGAATTCGAAGCATTCTCGAGCTGGATCAAAGCCTGCTGTCAGAATCCCGAACTGCGAACGCTGACACTGACCAAAGCCGCCACGGTCGGCCCTGACAAGCCGGTGGAAGTCGTCCGTCATGCTCGGAAAAGCCGCGTGGTGGAATCCTTCGCCCGCAATATCTGGTCGCAGCGAATGCGATGCTTTCCGTGCCACACGCCTCATGAACTGGACGCCGACAATCCGAAACACCAGGCGATGATAAAAAAGCAGGCTGAGTTCGTAAAGGAATTCGGCCTGAAGATGAACATCTTTCAGCAGACGCCCGAAGCCACGCTGGGTCAGCTGATCGCCAGCAGCCGTCGCAGAATTCCCGGTCGCTACCCGCTGATCAATCTGGACGACCCGTCAAAAAGCCTGCTGATTCTGAAGCCAACCGCGAAGCTGCCATCAAAGGACGATGACGGAAACTTCGCCAGACCGTCGTCAACAGACCCCGTGTCTCATATGGGCGGCCTGAAGATCCACGTGAACGATCAGTCCTACAAGTCGTTCATGACGTGGATTCAGGACTACGCGAACGTCGTGGGCGGAACCTATTCATCGGTTGATGAACTGCCCGCGGATAACTGGGTTCCCACACAGCGCGTCCTGCGCATGAAAGACGTGCCGGAAGCCTGGGGTGACCTGACGACGGTTCAGCTGTTTGTCCATGCCCGCACCGCAGATGACACCAGCTGGTCCGCCGAACCGATCGCGTTCACGCAAAGCCTGATTACCCCCAGACGGATGGTCAACGGCCCCTTGTTTCTGTTACGCGCCGAAGCCCCATTCACCGCCGACGAGTCAGAAACCGGGGCAGACCAGCCGGATGCTCTGGACGCTGACGCTTTCCCGCTGCAACCCGGACGGTATCTGGTCCGTGTCTGCGTGGATGCCCGGCAGCGTCTTGACCAGGACCCGTCACTGCTGCTGGGAGCCGATGATTTTGTCGGAGCGGCAGAGATCACCGCACACTGGCAGATCGGCTTCCCCAAAGCAGAGACGTTTTCGGCCACTGATCTGCAGAAGTGAAACATCCACGGAAGACAGCCGGGGGCAAACAGGGGGCGGGAGTCTTTTTCGGGCGCCAGATTCACTTAAGTCGCAGCGGTATGGCCGAGAAAGTCTCCCGACCCCTTACGACTCAGCGACCATCACCATCTGACGGTGCCTCTCAATAGCTTCCGTATCCATTGTCACAACCGTAGCCGTGATGACCGTACCCGTCGTGTCTGCCGTGGTGGCCATGCTTCCTGTGATGACCATAATGTCCGTAATAGTCATCCGGACAGCCGTTGCCGTCATTCTCATCCTCAACGTTGATGTAGACCAGTCGATCCTGCGACAGCTGTCCGTCAGACACCCGCAGCTTCAATTCATAGAAGTTGTCGTGATTCGAATCCGTCGGATTCTCAAAGTCCGGGGCATTCACAAAGAACAGCTCGCCGGTCTGCGAATTGATTTCGAACTTTGATGCATCGACTCCGCCGACGATCGAAAAGATCAGCGTATCGCCGTCCGGATCAATGGCATCCGCATCACCCACAAATTTCACATTCTCGCGGTGCCACACCGTTTCAAACTGCTGCACATTGGTGAAGAAGGGAGCTCGGTTGCTGCCTTCTTCACGATCCGTTACCCGCACCGTGACATTGCGATCCTGAAACAGGCTGCCATCAGAGATCCGCAATCTGATCTGGTAGTCGTTGTTGCCATCCGCGTCTCCCGGGGTTTCAAAGTCCGGAGCATTCACGAAGGAAACCACGCCGGTATCAGCGTTAACACTGAACAGCGACGCATCGGCCCCACCGACGATCGAATACGTCACCGGATCGCCGTCCGGGTCCGTGCCGTCGGCATCACCCACCAGCGTGGTGTTTTCCGGAACGGTGACGATCTCACCTTCTTCCACATTGGTGAAGAACGGAGCATTGTTGCCACCGTTTTCGTTCACGTCCTTCACTTCAACCCACAGCGTCTTTTCCACGGTGGACTGACCGTCAGACACAACCACGGTCACGTCATAGACGTTGTCACCGTTTTCGTCGCCCGGGTTTTCAAAATCAGGTGCGCTGATGAAGGACAGTTCGCCGGTCTGCGGATCAATCGTGAACAATGCTGAGTCGGCACCTTCCGCAATGGCATAGGTCAGGTCGTCACCGTCCAGATCCTCGGCATTGACATCCACAACAAAGGTCTGATTTTCGTCGACCATGATGTGACTGCCATCCGGATCGACAATGGTCGGAGCATGGTTCGGACCATTGTCATCCACCAGCTGGTCAATCAGATACAGGGCATCCAGAAACTGGACCGCTTCAACATTCGAAACGTAGTTCTTCTGCTGGTCGTTGCTGATTTCGATGATGCCGTTGCCGCGATCAATGATGTCGAATTCACCGACATCGTTGTTCAGAAACTGCAGAGTGTCATCGCCGTCGCCACCATCGATTACATTCTCGCCGCTGACGGTGATGAAACGATCGCTGCCGTCGCCGCCCTTCAGCACATTGCTGCCGCCGACACCGATCAGTACGTCGTTGCCATCGCCCCCATCAGCGGTCTGGCCGTTGAAAAACGCGATCAGCACGTCATCGCCGTCCGTCCCGGAAATATCTGCCGCCGACGCAGACATCAGAATCATGGGTTCAAGAGATTCGATCTTTGCAGGATCGTGGCTGGTATTTTTCTTCATAACGCAATCCGATTTCGAATTGAAGACAGTGCGGTCCGAGCGAAGACAGAAAGGTGCCGGATGTGACTCGATTCTTCCCGGTCAATGCGGCCGGGGACAGGGTTTTCCAGCAGATCCGACGATTCCTGTCAGGACGATTGCGACACGATGCGTTCTGTCACAACACGTGGTTTTCCGGCAACACAGGTGATGCCGGAATGCAACACGCCCGCACAACCGAGGCAGACCACCCAGCCGGCCGGGACACACGGAAACGGGACACGGAAACGGGACAGGCACAAGCCGGGCATTGCCAAACGTAACCGGGGCTTCCAGCCGCAGTTCGTACCGGCTTTCAAGTCCCACACGGGATCCGGTGGCGCTGCGGCTGGAAGCCACAGCGACGGACAATCAGCACCAACGGAAATGAAACAGGCACAATCTAAACGTTACGAAACGGTCGGATGCCGGGACTGTCGAAATCGCTCAGCCACCTCGAAGTACTCACCCGATACATCATTCACATTCCAGATGTCTTCCGGCTTGGCGTACAGGGCTGAGGATTTTTCAGTGCGGACCGCAGCATCATCGTGATCTGCCGGATCCTGCTGCACAAAAAGAAAGTCACTGGTACGAACAGCCTCGTGCCGGTCCAGGCGAATCAGAATCTCCCGCTCCATTCGGCAACCGACGAAATCGGAGAGCTGCACCAGATCCCGCGGAGCATCAACCGCGGGCGACTCGGCCGACGACGATGATCGGCCGGAAAGCACGTTGTTTATCGTGCAGGCGATGTCAAAGCTTCCCGTGATGATCGGAACTCGAACGGCCGGCCGGTCCGCCACGTGCATCCACAACGGAACTCGAATCCGA
Source organism: Fuerstiella sp. (assembly GCA_040222735.1). Classification (GTDB taxonomy): domain Bacteria; phylum Planctomycetota; class Planctomycetia; order Planctomycetales; family Planctomycetaceae; genus Fuerstiella. Next base: position 52,754 of record JAVKCM010000119.1, read on the forward strand.
CTCTCCCACAACAGCGACGCAAACGGAGTTTGCTGGTCCGCCACTGTCCCGTGCAGCGCCGTGATCAGAGTCAGGTCCCGAGGACCGGCAGACCAGCTGCTGATCAGTTCGACGACCTGCTTCAGGGAACCCACCGAGGACTCATCGACTGACTCAGCGACGTGCAGCCAGCAGAAGTCAGCGTCCTGCATCCGCTGCCGCGTTTCTGCCGAGGGACAGAGCAGCTCGCCGACGGAAGCCGCTGGTGTTTCCCATGAGATCCAGTCCGGCAACGCCTCGGATTCTGCCGATTCCACCCGGCTGCGAAACCCGACGCCCGACAGCTGCCCGCTTCTGAACCGGTCCCTGAGATCGCAGCCCGCAGACCAGTCATCAAAGGGCTGCGTAATACCAGAAATCCCGGGCTGCTGCAGATAATGACTTTCGAAGACCGTCCATTCTTCAGCCAGGGCCGCGACCGCCTGTGCCAGCGTTTCCGGCAGATCGGGACTCACCGGATTCGGCAGCCGCTCAAATGTGATCAGACGAACTTTGTCAGACATCAGCCATCCACCAGTGATCCACCCATCCACCAGAAGCGGTCCGGGGGGCATCGAGTTGTATTGTGCGGCGGCGGCAGCAGACTGCCGCCACGTTGTTCAGAACCCGCTGCCGGCCGGCATCCGGGCTGATCCCTGGTGAGGCTGGCGGCCGTGGGCTGTTTAGGTTTTGGCTGCGGCTGAAAGCCACAGATACGATTTTTTGCACTGCGGCTGGACGCCGCGGTTACTCGCCCAGCATGGTTCTTAGTCGAATCAGTTCCGGAGTAAAGCTGGCGGTGATATGCCGGATGGCTTCACGTTCGTCCGTGTCGCATTTATCCAGTTCGGGACGAATCTGCTGCCACTGCTTCACCGCCTGATCACATTCCTTCCGACACACGGCCGGGTCGCGTCCGGCTGCCAGCGCCTGTTCAAGGCTGTGACACTGCGCCACCAGATTCTGCGCCATGTTCGGCAGCGCCCGGTTGTGACTTCCCGGGTGACCGTGCCACCGACGAATGTTGGCCGACAGCTGCACGGCCAGGTTCTCAAGCGTCGAAGCCGACTGGACCAGGGCGTTGCGGTCGAATGATACCGTAATCCCCATCGTCCGCTTCAACGCATCCATGGTTCGAGCGACAGACTGCAGCGTCGCCTGAGCGTCGGGGTTTCTGACGGGTTCCAGATAGTACGCCAGTACATTCCAGGCTTCATCCGCGTAAATCCATGCCTCAGCAATCGCCTGAGTGCTTTCGTTCCGATGCACCAGGTCATCCAGATTCTGGACATTGCCCAGCACGGCATCTGCGGCCGAAGCTACAGCGTCTCGCTCGGGCAGCAACATCAGCTGCTCCAGCGTGATCGTCGCAAACAGCCCCGTCAGTTCGTGATTGATCTCGTGAACCAGATGCAGCACCAGATTGCGATCAATTCCCATTTCCAGTCGCAACAATTCATGAATGGCTCGATGTGAATCCTGAACCCGGCGCATGCCGCGGGCGATGGCGTGCCCGCTGACTCCCGTCAGTTCCTGCTCAACCGCCTGCCACAGTTTGTAAAGATCCTGATATTCTGCCCGAATCGTCCGATACTGCATTCCGCTTGAAACCAGCCCGGCAAAATACTCGGCCTTCTGACTCACCCGCCCCAGATTTCGGACCACCGATTTGTCCACATTCGTGCGGTACGAGGCATCACGGACATCGTCCACCAGCGTGCGCAGATACGTGGACAGCGAATAGGCTTCGCGGATCAGCTGAGCGCTGTCGAACTGTTCCTGAATCTGCAGGATGGCAGTGTACTGAGTGTCCAGGTCAGCCAGTCGTTTCATGGCCGAGCGGGTCTGATTACTGATCACCTTACTCTGCTGCAGCTGATGATGCAGCGTTGTCCAGCGGCTGTTAAGTTCGCGGAATCCGTCCAGAACGGCCAGGTGGCTGGACTGGGCAGCCACCTGCTGATTCAGGGCTGCGGCTGCCGCCTGCAGACCAATGGAGTCGGAATACAGCTGGCGAGCTTCAAAGTGTCGTCTGGCATCGGTACTGAGCAGTGCGGTCAGAGCTGCACTTTCCTGAGCGAACGTGGCCGCAATCGGACGCAGCTGCTGCATCTCAGGGGTCGTGCGCTGCGGACGCCGGTTTTCCGGTGTATTCGGGTTCTGAAACGGATCCGACAGATTGCCTTTTCGCCGCGATTTTTCCAGCTGCGATTCGATCAGCGCTCGCAACAGGCCTTTCGCCAGGTCTTCACCACTCTGAGCCCGACAGCTGGATACCGGCACGGAAACCATCAGACCGGCGACGATCGCGGCCACCAGCGTGCGTCGGCCATTGAACAGGCAGCAGGCATTGAATCCAAACATCAGGGCACTCCTTTATGAAACGATGAGACCTCACCTAGCATAACGAGACCCGCGAAACCCGTCATCAGACTTGTCGCCCACGAAAGACCGTGCCGCGAAAACACAACCGCGGTGTGCCCGGGTTGTGGGACGGTCTCCCGACCGTCCCACTGGGTTGTGGGACGGTCTCCCGACCGTCCCACACAGTTGACCGCAGGTCTCCATGACCGTGAACACGCCTGATTGGCAGTGTCAGGGCAATTGTTGCAGTCTTTCGCGGAGCGAAAAGGCGACCAACCACCCTACGATTACTCGGAGGCCCGGTATGGGCAGCACAACCGCGGTGTGCCGGCGCGAAGACAACTTAGACAGGCGGCACGTGGGATTTCTTAACGGTTGCTTGTGCCAGCGGTCGGTACTCGCCATGACCTTCGCTGGTCACACCCTGATTACTCCGGACCGGCGGCACGCTGACACCAAGCAAAGAAATTCCGCATCTGTGAAAATCGGCGCAATCTGCGGATCCATTTCTAATAACCGATGGCCATCCCATCCTTCCGCGACTCTGAGGCGCCGTAGTACACATCACGTTCGACATCGTAGCGAATTCCCTGATAGCCGCCAAAGCTTCCCGGAGCCGCCTTCAGCACATGACCACGAGCCTCCAGTTCCGTCCGCACCTTCTTTTTGAAACCGCTTTCCAGCGCCAGCGTGCCGCCGTCCGTCATGTGCTCGCCCGTCGGCTGTGAGGAACCCTGATGCACCAGTCGAGGCGCGTCGCCGGCTTCCTGCGTGTTCATTCCGAAGTCGATCATGTTCAAAATGATCTGTACGTGCCCCTGCGGCTGAGTCGCTCCGCCCATGACGCCGAAACTCAGAAATGGCCGACCTTCTCTGGTCACAAACGCGGGAATAATCGTGTGAAAAGGTCGCTTCTTCGGAGCATAGGTGTTGAACCGCCCCGGCGTCAGATCGAACAGCTGACCTCGGTCCTGAAGACAGAACCCCAGGCCATCCGGACACATGCCGCTGCCGAATCCCCGATAATTGCTCTGGATCAGAGACACCATGTTGCGGTCCTTATCCGCCACGGTCAGATAAATGGTGTCGCCTTCTTCCAGCGCATGAGGCAGCCCCACAGGGTATTCACGGGCTGCCTGTTGGTCGTCAATCAGCGAGCGTCGCTGGGCGGCGTAGTCTTTGGAGATCAGTTTCTGCACCGGCACATCCGCAAAGTGCATGTCAGCATACAGCCGGGCACGGTCTTCGAAGGCCAGCTTCTTGGCTTCCGTAAACCAGTGCAGATGATCCGCACTGCCGAAGCCCGCCGCCCGCAGATCATAAGCTTCCAGGATATTCAGCATCTGCAGCGCGGCAATGCCCTGCCCGTTGGGAGGCAGTTCCCAGACGTCGTAACCACGGTAGCTGGTGGAAACCGGCTGCACCCATTCGGACGTATGCTCAGCCAGATCTTCGTAAGTCAGGTATCCGCCGTGCCGCTGCATGAAGGCAGCAATCGTTTTCGCAATATCGCCTTCATAAAACACGTCTCGTCCGCCGTCCGCAATCCGGGTCAGAGTCGCTGCCAGCGTGGGGTTCCGGAAGATATCTCCGGCTTCCGGGCCTTTCCCGTCCGGGAAATATGTTTTCAGAAAGCCGGGATATTCTTCGAAGGTTTTCCGGCTGCCCCGCCAGCCGGCCGCGATGACTTCGGAAACGGGAAAGCCTTCGTTCGCATAGCGGATCGCCGGTGCCAGAATATTCTTCATGGGCAGGCGACCAAACCGGCCATGCAGTTCAAACCAGCCGTCCACGCACCCCGGCACTGTCACCGGCAGCGGACCAAATGCGGGAATTGATTTCAGCCCGCGGCCGCGAAATTCTTCCAGCGTCAGCGAGCCCGGCGAGCGCCCGCTGGCATTCAGTCCGTACAGCTGGCGCGTTTTGGCATCCCAGACAATGGCAAACAGGTCGCCACCAATCCCGTTGCCGGTGGGTTCCATCAGTCCGATGGCGGCATTGGCGGCGATCGCCGCATCGACGGCCGAGCCACCCTGTTTCAGAATATCGATCGCCACCATCGTGGCCAGGGGCTGGCTTGTGGCGGCCATACCGTGTCGAGCAATGACTTCGGAACGCGTCGCAAAACTGCGCCCGGTCGGCCGATCTGACGCGCCGGAATCCTGTACGAAAATCATCAGCAACCCCGCCGCAGCCAGAATTCTGCTCATGCTGTCACCCGCATTCTATCCGCATCTGCCTCACCACCTGCCACCGGTCATGTATCTGTACCGCAGCATATCGGAAGCCAGAGGGGAATAAAATGGTGCGGCGTCGCCTGAGAACGCAGGTCCGCGCAGCGGGCCGGCAGTCTTTTTCGGTCGAATGACGCGCGCCCGTCATTGTCTGAAGTTCTGCCGCTGATCCCGCGTTACTCAGGAAATTCACGCTCTGCGTTGCCGAATGTCGCCGTGAGGCGGCTGCGAGGGCGCGTCGTCGCTTCCGACTCAAACGAATACTCGGGCATTTCACCTCGCTGGATGTGAAATTCCTTTGGAGCGTCGATGGCCAGCGACACCCGTGACCCCGTAATTCGCACCACGCGAATCACGATATAATTACCGATCCGAAATTCTTCGTTTCGCTTGCGTGACAGAACCAGCATGGGATGGGTGTACTTTCGCAAAAAATGAAAAGGCCATGGGCCGAGTCTGGTGCATTTCACCGTCGGCCGATCAACCAGCAGCGGCACAAACCCTGCTTTTATCCCGGGCAGAATTTCACTGCCGAATGTCATGGCATTTCTGCAGATTTTCTTCGAATCGCCCGAATGATTCAGAAATCCAGTCGGCCGCAGCATTTGTGTTCAGGCCGGAAGAGGTGCTCGCGACGTCATGGAGAATCGTGTCGAATTTTTCGTTTTGCCTCTGCACTTTTCAGAATTTGATTCTTAGAATCCGGGTCGATGGAGCGAACAGGCAGTGATTCACACCCTCACCCCCGAACTCATGTCGGGCCACCCGGGTCTGTGATTCGATGCTCGCCCTGCCCCCGCGAATGACTGACCGGGGCGTTTCGTCTGCCGTGAAACAAGGATGTGATCAGTGGAATCCAGCATGATCAGGCCGCCCGGCCAGGACAGCAGCACCGTTATTCCTCCGCAGGCGCTGCTAAGTGCCGCACGGGCTGGCAGAACCGACCGTCTGGCGGAATTGCTGCAGTATTATCGCCACTACCTCACGAAGCTGGCCAGCGCCCGCATCGGGCATCGCCTGCGGGCCCGCGTCAGTGCCTCGGACGTTGTGCAGGACACTGTGCTGGAAGTGGTCCGTGACTTCCAGAACTTCCAGGGGCGCACCGACCGGGAATTTCTGGCGTGGCTGCGACAGATTCTGATCAACAATCTGATGCAGACCGTGGAACGGCACTGGCACACCGGCAAGCGCGATGTCCGCCGTGAGATTCGTCTGCAGCAGGTAACGTCGAATTCCGCACAGTCGGCGGCTGGCTTCGAACAATTCCCGCCGTCACCGGTTTCATCGCCCAGCACCGGAGCTCAGCGCCGCGAAACAGGAGTCCTGGTGGCCGATCACCTGGCTCGCCTTTCTGATCAGCATCGCGAAGTCATCATTCTCAGAAATCTGCAGGGCCTGTCGTTCGACGACGTGGCTCGACGGCTGGATCGAACGCCCGGCGCGGTCCGCATGCTCTGGCTGCGGGCCATGGAAAGATTCCGTGAACTTGTCGAAGGCAGGGAGATGGTCCATGACCAATGATGCTCCGTATCTGGCAGATACCGACGTGATTCGGCGTCCCGATTCCGGATGGCCGACGACCGTGGCCGGTCGCAGCCATTCGGACAACTCGTATTCAACAGAATCAAAACTGACCCCGGAACAGCAGCACCGGCTGACACAGATCCTCGACGATTACCTGATCGCTCTGGAAACAGGCGAGACGCCCTGTCGCCAGGAACTGCTGACCCGCCATCCCGATCTGGCCGACCAGATTGAACGCCATCTGGCCAGTCTGGAATTTCTACAGGGCGCCGCCAGCGGCGGCTTCGGCGACGCGGTGTTTCCAGGTGTCCACGGTGAAGCGGAAAAACGGCAGCTGGGTGATTACCGGCTGATCCGGGAAATCGGCCGCGGCGGCATGGGTATTGTCTACGAGGCATGGCAGCTGTCACTGGGACGCCGCGTGGCCGTCAAGGTGCTGCCGTTTGCGTCGGTGCTGGATGCTCGGCAGATTGCGCGCTTCCAGAATGAAGCTCAGGCCGCCGCTCAGGTCAACCACCCCGGAATCGTGCCGGTCTTTGCGGTGGGGTATGATCGCGGCGTGCACTTCTATGCCATGCAGCTGATCGACGGTGACCCGCTGGATGCCGTTATTCGTCATCTGACCATCACACCTGGCTCAACAGCTGAGGACAAATCAGACCACGAATCAGACAACCGCAGCACCAGGTGGCTGTCCGGAGACCATGGCGATGCCCGCCAGGAGCTTCGTTCGACGCCGGAGAACGCGGCCGAAAACCCTGGCAGCTTCCGTGACAGCCGGGATTCCGGACAGGCTGCCAGCCGTCGTTCAGATTTGCTGGACAGCTTCCGGGATCCGGAATCAAGAATTAAACACATTGCCCGGCTGGGAATTCAGGCCGGATCGGCACTGCACGCGGCTCATGAATACGGCGTAATTCATCGCGACGTGAAACCCTCCAATCTGCTGCTGGACGCTGCCGGGCATCTGTGGATCGCCGACTTCGGACTGGCTCGCTGCGCTTCAGACCGCAGTCTGACGCGGACGGGAGACGTCGTCGGAACGATGCGTTATATGAGTCCCGAACAGGCCCGCGGGGATTCAGCTCTGGTGGACCAGCGGACGGATGTGTATTCGCTGGGAGCAACGCTGTACGAACTGGCGACGCTGCACCCGGTGTTTGAAGATCTGGACGGAGCGGCACTGCTGCATGAAATTGAACTGGGGCAGCCGGTTCCACCACGCCGGCTGCAGCCTGATCTGCCGGTGGACCTGGAAAACATTATTCTGAAGGCGATCGCCCCGGATCGTGATGAGCGATACTCGACGGCGCTGGAGCTGGCTGAGGACCTGCAGCGATTTCTGGACGGTCTTCCCACGCGGGCCTGCCGCCCGTCATGGTCAGACCGAGCAAGCAAATGGGCACGTCGCCATCGAAAAACGGTCGCGTGGTCGGTCACCCTGCTGCTGGTGCTGACCGTCGGCTCCGCCGTCAGTACGCTGCTGCTGTACCAGGAAACAACTCGAACAGACGCCGCTCTGGCCGCTTCTGAACACAACTACGAACGTGCTCAGCAGAATTATCGCCGAGCACGCGAGATTCTGGATCACGTGGGCGCCCGCGTTGCCGAACAGCTGGCCAACGTCAATGGTGCAGAACAGGTGCGGCATTCCCTGCTGCAGGACATGCTGACGTATTACCGTGAGTTCGCGGAAGATTCTGACAGCGATTCTGAACTCAGAACGGATGTGGCCACCACCTACAGCAAGATGGCGGCCCTGACAGAACACATCGGTTCTCTGGACGACGCACTGGTCGCAGAACAACGAGCCTGCCAGGTGCTGAGGCAACTGGTGCGGGACGAACCGCACAATATCACGCATCGGGCCAGCCTGGCCGTCTGCTGCAATAACCAGGGCCTGCTGCTGTTCCGCCTGGGACGGACACAGGAGGCGGAATCCAGCTATCGACATGCCCTCCAACTTCAGAAACAGCTGCAGACCCGCCATCCCGACCTGCCACGTTTCCAGCGAGATCTGGCACTCACATGGAACAACCTGGGCCTGCTGCTGAATCAGGTTTCCCGCATCGATGAAGCAGCCTCCTGCTATGAACAGGCGCTGACCATCCAGCGCGAACTGGCCGCTGACTCACCCGATGATTCCCGGTTGCTGCAGCATCTGGCGGCCACGACCGCGAACCGGGCCGCAATGCTGGAACGAAAAGATCCGGCCGCCGCCCGGCAATGCTATGCCGACGCCATCGCGACCATGCAGCAACTGCTGGAACTGAATCCGGACAGCGCCGAATTCCAGAGCAACCTGGCGCTCGCACACAACAACTACGGAGCATTTCTGTCGTCCAGACAGCAACCGTCAGCCGCCGTCGAACAGTACCAGGCGGCCATTGAACTGCAGCGACAGCTTTCCCGTCAGGCTCCCGAATCACTTTCACATCGCCGCGATCTGGCCATGAGCCACAATAATCTGGGATTGGCACTGTCCCGAAATCAGCAGCCGGAACTGGCCGAAAAAGCCTTTCGCAGTGCCGCCGCCTATCAGCAGGAACTGCTGGCCGCCGAACCAAACAACGTCGGCTGTCTGGGCAGCCTTGGAGGAATTTACAACAACCTGGCCATGTCGCTGGAAGAAACACAGCGCCACGCTGATGCCGCCGAAGCCTGCCGCATGGCAATGACCTGGCAGGAAGCAGCACTGAAGCTGGCGCCGAACAACCCGGATGTCAAGGAGTTTCTGAGCCGGACCTGCTTCAACGCCGGACGAATGGCCCGACACAACAACGAACCGGAAACCGCCGTCCGGATGGCTCTGCGCCGCCAGGAATTGTCCGCCGGTAACCCCGAACGTCTGCTGTCGGTCGCCCGTGAACTGACACTCACCAGCCAGCTGCTGCCCCGCCAGACCACATCGCCCGCGGGTCTCACCGCTGACGACTGCCTGAAACTGGCCGCCGACTCTCTGCAGCTGGCCATCAACGCCGGCCTGACACATCTGACCGAACAGGACATGCTGGCCTTCCGCGATGTTCAGTCAGACCAGCGGTTCGCAACGCTGCTGGCCACCGTTCACGATTTGTCATCCCCCGGCTCGTCGCCTGCTCCTCTTTCATCGAACTAACATCGAACCAACCTGTCAGGATTCACCTTACCATGTGGTCATTTCGAATGATCCGGCCCCGGCGAAACTCCCGTCGTCGTCTCCGGGAAGCCGTCAGTGCCGCCGCCCAGCCTCTGGAAATTCGACAATTCCTGTCCGCCGCGTCCCTGTCCGCAGTTTCACTGCCATCGGTTTCACTGCCCTCGGTTTCGCTGTCGGAATATGCACCGACCGGCTGGTCACCAACTAACTCTGCACCAACAACGGACGCCCTGTCGCTCCGGCAGTACAGGGAAACGTCCAGAGTCGAATCCCACGCGGTTCTGCCGCTGAATTCAGATCTGATTTTCCGGGATGACTTCAGCGCCGTCGAAGATGGGGCGCCACCTGAACCTCCGGAAACCCTGCTCGTCGCTGCCGTAACAAAGTCCGCCGGCACCCCGGGCCGGAATGTTCTGCGGCTGGCGCGAGCCGTGCATTCCGCAACGCTGGCGGATCAGAATCAGGACAGCCATTCGGCACTGCCGGCCCTGGACCTCGCGGCCGGGATGACGCTGCCCGGCGCTCAGTCATTGTCCGGCCGGGAGTCACTGACCGCCACACTGGATCGACTTGCCAGTCGGCTCCGGCCATCGTTGGATCCGGTCGGTGTTCCTGTTCATCCGGGTAAGTTCGAAGACCCTTTCTGCGACGTGCCGGCACCGGACGGCGGTCTGATTGATGTGACACCGCTGTTCCAGCCGGGCTCGTCAGCCGCAGAAAACACCCTGATTGAATTCGGGCGGGAACAGGCACCGGCGGATGTCGACAATCAGCCAGAAGCCTTTGGCGATACACCGGACCACCAGATGCTGGACACTTATCCACTGGACAGTTTTGTCCCGCTTCCTCAGGCGGCCACCGTTCTGGCTGTGGCGCCGCACCGCGCGACCGCTGCTGCGGAAGATGGTGGCTATATTGACGTTGTCCCCCTCGCCTCCGCAGCCATCTTTCACACAGGAGACGCTGCGGGCGAATCACCGGCGTCCGGCAGAACGATGCCTCCACCGGAAATCGACGGAGCCGTTGGACGGCATAGATCGTTCCAGATGGCCGACAGCATTGAGGACTCAGGCGACCCCGAAGACGCCGAAAACACCGTGGAAGCAGTGGACGCCTGCAGCCGGACAAATCAGCTCGGCTTCACACTCACGCGGGCCTCCGCAGACGCGAAAAACGAACCCGGCATACCAGCTCTGTCAGAACCTCGATCGTTCCAGACGGTGACCAGTCACAGCCCGGAGGCGGTGACCGGATCCGGGCTGACAACTGAGCCATCCGTTCAGGGAAATCTGCGCCGCACGGCGTCCGCCAGCGACGTCGCCGACATCAGAACTGTGGATGAAACATCGCCGACGGGCCGACCCACGTGGCTGCTGGTACCGGCACTGGTGACAGTCGGAGCGCTCAGGTCGGGTGTTCGGCGGCGACTGAGAAAAATCGTCGCCGGGCTGACCAGAAAAATCTGATGTGCAGAAGCACGGGCGGCCCTGCACTCTCAGACAGAACCGGGTACCGTGACGCTGATATCAGTTGACTTGAAGCCCGGCAGACGCGACTCGGGCCTGGATTCCCCGGCTCGGAATCGATACACCCGGATCAGATCGGCTCCCGGATACATGCGGTACGGAAAACGCAGATTGGTCCGGGCAATTGGTCCCTGACCGAATTTGCTGAGCAGTCGATTCACACCGTTGTGATGCTGCACCCGCCCGACATGAGTAAACCGACGTCTGAGCGGATCAGATTCCGCGGATGCCCGCTCAAAGCAGACAACGTCATTGTCCCTGAGTCGGCCGTCCTTTAAAAACTCCTGAAGATCAATAGCTTCCCTGATGCTGTATTCGCAGATCAGGTCGGCATAGCTGTCAATGATCACCGCGATCGGCGTGGGAAACCCGTCAGCCATCGGGTCCGTCGCGATCCAGTCGGCCGTGGTCAGCCCCACATAGTCGCAGACGGCAAACGTACAGCAGTTGAAGGTAGAGGAACAATATCCGTCTTCCTGTCCGGCGTACCAGACATTTCCCGGCTTGAAAACCACTTCCCCGAAATCGTCGCCGCGAAGAATATCGAAAGCGTCGATCTTTGTCGGCACTTCCGGATAATGCAGAACAATGCACGGACCGGCCGGAAAATCACAGCGAGTTCGTCCGATCTGCATCGGAGCAGAACCAGAGTCCGACCGCAACACGGCGCGGCGCGTTTCTGATAACACCGGAGGCGCCGGAGCGTCGCTCACGGTGTGACCAAACTTCGCATAAACCGACCACAGAACCAGAGACAGAACAAGCAGTGTGCTCAGCGGGCCCACGGCGCCCCGACGCCGACAACTTTTGAAAAGATCCATAAACACCTGCAACTTCGACACCGAAAATGCTCCGCTGAAACGCCGCAAGGTCTCTGATGGACAGGGACATTGAAGTTTCAAAGACGGGGCAGACTGATTCACAAACAGCGATTTCTTCTGTCAGTCAAACCGAGTATTCGGCCGTTGCAGGGCGGCCTGGTTTCCTCACTTATAGAATGCCATCGTAAACGTAAAGGCTTAGTAGTCTTCGTCCACTTCCCTTCAACACGGGTACCGCGGCCGGGTGTCGGTCAAATTCAAAAAAGAATTCCGTGCCGCGATGCGCCATCCCATACACGGCCGTTTTGGTGCTCTGCGACGGCAGAATCTGCCACCGCTGCAGCGGGGCCGCCCGGAATCCGGCCCGGTCAATCCGGCCGGGCGAATTCGGCCCGGTAGTTGCAAGCTGATCAATGTGACCCGGCCAATGTGACCCGGCAAGCGACTGCCTGCCGAGGCATCGTCCTTCGCCGGCGAAAGCGTATCAGGCAGGCCGGCGATGCGGCCGGGACGTCGCCCTTCAACACAGATCGTACCTGGATGTCGCCCACCCCCGCAGGAATCAGGTTTCAGCGTCCGGCGCGCCGCCTGACTTGACTAAAATCGGCCACCGGCCAGACTCTCACCTCTGAATCGGCATCGCTGATTCAGCAATTTTATTTCCTGTTTCAGCACGGACCTTTTCGATGAAACGCTGCGTTGCCGTCCTGTCGCTCTGTTTTCTTCATTCCACGGCTCCGGCCGCCGACTGGAATCAATGGCGCGGCCCGAATCACAACAACGTCGCCGCGGCAGGGCAGAACGTGCCCGTGACGTGGAATGAAACCAGCAACGTGGTCTGGAAGGCCGCTGTGCCGGGCCGAGGACACTCATCTCCGATCGTTGTCGGCGAACTGATCGCGCTGACCAGCGCCGACGAAGGCGGCCAGCAGCAGGGAGTCTTCGGCTACGATCGTCGCACCGGAAAGCAGCTGTGGGGCACCGTTGTCAGCCGAGGCGGATTTCCCAAAACACATATCAAGAACACACACGCCTCATCCACCGCCTGCAGTGATGGCCGGCAGGTTTATGCCACGTTCTGCCATCACAACAAGGTGGAAGCCGTCGCCCTGGATCTGAAGGGCAATATCATCTGGCAGACCGATGTCGGTGGCTTTCTGCCGAAACAGTACGAATACGGCTATGCCGCGTCTCCGACGCTGTACAACGACACACTGATTGTGTCCGGCGACTCAGACACAGTCGCCTGGATCAAGGCGCTGAACACGAAAACCGGACAGATTGTCTGGCAACAGAACCGTCCACAGAAGCTGAACTGGGCCTCTCCGATCGTGGCTCATGTCGCTGGCCGCGATCAGCTGCTGATCAGCGGAGGCGACATGATCGCTTCTTATGATCCCGCCACGGGAATGCCCCTGTGGAGCCAACCCTGTCTGACCATGGCCACCTGCGGCACCGTTGTGTGGGACGACGATACCGTGTATGCCAGCGGTGGATTTCCGAAAAAGGAAACGGTGGCTGTCAAAGCCGATGGTTCAGGACAGGTTCTGTGGACCAACGGCGTCAAGTGCTACGAACAGTCGCTGCTGATTCACGACGGCTATCTGTATGCCGTGGATGACAACGGCGTGGCATGGTGCTGGCACGCGAAGTCCGGCCGTGAAATGTGGAAACAGCGGCTGCAGGGACCCGTGTCCGCCTCGCCGGTGCTGGTCGGGGATACGATTTATGCGTGCAGCGAAAAAGGTACCTTTTTTGTCTACCGAGCAAACCCGCAGCAGTTTGAGGCCATCGCCAGAAATCAGCTGGGCTCGGAATCGTTTGCCACTCCGACCGTCGTCGACAACCGCATCTACCTGCGCGTCGCGGCCGGAGAGCGAGACAACCGGGCTGAAATGCTGTTCGCCATCGGAAACACCGACCGATAACCAGACAACAAGTGCGACAACTCTCCCTGCAACCCGCAACCCGCAACCTGAAACCCGCAACCTGAAACCTGAAACCTGAAACCTGAAACCTGAAACCTGAAACCTGAAACCTGAAACCAACGATCACAGTCGCGAAAACCGACGGTGCTGCTCCGGCACAAATCCGCTCAACGCTGCACACGTGCTCGTTCTGAGGCCCGCCAGGCGGCCAGATATTCCTGAAAGGCCCGTCGAACCTGCGACGGACCAGTGCCTGTCGCTGGAAGCACGTGTGCTACGAATCGGCCGCTGTCTCCGTCGTGCAGAATCGACGCCGCATGCACGGCCACGGCCGCATCGTGGACGGCCAGCTGTGCGACGACGCGGTTCGGATCTCCGGCCGCGGCCTCGCAGATCTGTTCGGCGTAGCGGCGGGCAGACGTCACGCGGTCATCTCCGTCGGCGTCAATCCAGACGGCTCCGGTCACCGCCATACACTCAGGCACCCATGACTCGGAAGTCGGCTGGTATGGTTTTGCAAGGGGCCAGTGCAGCCCGGTCACGCCCGGGCCGCGCACGACGGCCACCACAAACGAATCCTGACCTGCAGGAATCGGAAGATCGGCCGATACAGTGGCTTTGATTCCCGGCTGACGACGTTGCCGTTCATCGATGGTGGCCGTGTGAACCGACTGTCCGTTAACAAAGATTTCCACATGGCGGGCCTCGATCCACGACGGCCCCAGCGCGTTCACAACAACGCGATAGTGGTCCGCCATGGGCACGACATCGCCGGAGCCGGCCAGATCATTGACACGAATATCGGCCATCAGTCCGCAGCTGACCGTCACCTTCCCGGCCAGAAAACTGCGGACGGCAGCGGCGACGTCAATCTTTCCGGGCTCACTGTCGTCGCATCGAATCAGAGTCCGCCCCTGCCCCGGAAAATGGCGCGCCACGTCATGCGAATCGCTGCTGCCCACCGGTGTCAGCATCCGACCGGCACTCAGCTGCCCCATCCAGTCGCGCACCAGCTGCATCATGTCAGTCTGCTGGGCGGCCGAGTTAATGATTTCCATGGCATTCGCCCTCAGATCCCAGCCGTCCAGATTCTGTCCCGTCAGCGACAGATGATGCGCCGGCCCGAAGGGACGATAGTTGCTGTGGATATCTCTGGCATGATTCAGAATCACCACGCAGACATCCGGCGTGGCAAAGATGTTGTCAAAGATCTGAGACCAGTTGTCCGGCGTGTGGTCCGGAACCGGAACGTCGGAAGACGCCACAGGAAACACATTAAAATGACCAATCTTTGTCGTCACTTCGTTGCCGATCACCGGCGTGAACCAGCGTCTGACCTGCAGTTCTGTGGCCAGCTGTTCATAGTCGATGTGTTTGTTGTGATCGGTGGCAATCGGCAGCTCAATGCCTTCACCGGCCAGCGTCAGCAGGCGTTCCCGCACCGTGGCATCACCATGTCCGGAATGCGTCAGCGTGTGAACATGAGTATCACATGCCACCAGCCCGTCACTCGGAACCTCCCGTCGAATTGTCAGTTCCAGCGACTGGCCGGTGCCCGCGGCCAGGCTGATCTGCTGCTGATCAATGCTGAATTCCGGACCGCGCCCCGCCACGATTCGATACGTCCCGGGCGGCAGACCGAACTCAGCCGTACCGCGGCAATAAATCACTCCTGGCCGCACCGCCATGTCGTCGTTCGATGCGGCACTGGTCATCATCAGATGGTCGTCGTGCAGCACCGTCACCCGGCACGGTGTCAGTTCGCCGGTATCTTCGTCGCGGACGGTGACCGTCAGCCGTGACTGCCCCAGATAGTCGACCGGGTTGTGCGGCAGAACCTGAATCTGCCCGACCCGAATATCGTCGCCCTGCTTCGCAGCAGAGGACACCAGCAGTCGATTTTCTCCATCCACCAGCGTGCCGGCCGGAATCGCCCAGCAGGCATCAATGGCATTTTCATCACGGTGCAGCCGCCCAAGATTCTGATCATTCAGGCGGATGTCCCACGCCTGCTTGACGTCCTGTTGCCGCAGTCGAAGCGTCAGTTCGGCCTGACTGGCGGCCGCCTGAAAGACACACTCAAGCGCCGTGGAATCCGCCTCGATCGGAAAACTATCCCATTCCCGCGGCTCGGCATTTCTGAGATGGTGCATGGCGGTCGTCACGACCAGCGGATCGCCGCCAGCTTGGCCACACGACTCCATCACAATCAGCAGCATCACGAGGCACAGAAGCGGAGTTCGTGTCATTTTGTTTACCTTCCGAACAATAGGTTCGCAGCAACCACCGGGCCGCCCTGCCGGCACCGGCCGCTGGCATCTGCATTCAGCATGCAAATGCTGGTTGTCATTCGGTGGCCGTCGGAAATGTTCAGAGCCATGTGGGACACGGGCTCTTCCCGACGCTGCCGATTCATGCTGACCAGACATTCTGACCGGCCCATGCCTTTGTTACGAGCGTGGCCATGCCTCTGAATACTACTTCCCGTGTTCCCGTGCACCTCACACCCCGGTGACTCACGCCCGCCGCCCCGCGGAAGCAAGACAGGGGACACAGCTCATTTCGCAATCGGTTGTTCGGCGGAAGCTCGAACATGCCTTGCACTCGCGGGGTCGGCCGAAGAAGTGACCCGCTCAGAAATGAGCTGCGGCCGCTTTTGTTGTTGTGGGACGGTCTCCCGACCGTCCCACACAGATGACACCGTGTTGTGGGACGGTCTCCCGACCGTCCCACACAGATGACCGCAGGTCTCCATGACCGTGAACACGCCTGATTGGCAGTGTCCGGGCAATTGTTGCAGCCTTTCGCGGAGCGAAAAGGCGACCAGCCAGTCTGTTATTGATGCGAGGAGCGGCCTGACAGACCGGACGTGACGGGGATCGGGAGACCTTCGGTCCGGCGTGTGGGCAGGTCGGGAGAACATCCCACAACACACACCAGCCCCCAACACACACAAATTTTGGGGGGGGTCGCCCCCC